>NZ_ACCB01000003.1 GCF_000173735.1 Yersinia aldovae ATCC 35236
GGCGCTCAGCTTACTTCCGATGCCTCAACCGAGCAAGAGGGCTGGCCGGCCCTCCTGCACCTGTGGCTTGCACGAAATATTGTGGTTTCGCCATACCCTCCGGCAGCTTACCGGCTAATCGAACCGGTGCTGACTCGCTCCCAGCTCGACAGCACCTTTCGCCGCGTCCATGCGGCTCATTCGGCCTGTAAACTTTGTCGGCAATATTCCTGATTGCGCTCAAGGTTAACAGAGAGAATCTAAAAGCCTACCCTCTCTTTTATCACCCCAGAATCCCTTTCACTATTTGCACATCCTGAATCCCTAATCCGGTTAAATCCGCTAAGGTAATCTGCTGATCATTGTCTCTGAAAGGTATGCCCTGAGCTAAAACTGTACCCATCTCGGTTAAGATGTGATGCGCTAATAGCCGCTGTTGAAATGCGGATGAAATTTCACCAAATTCAGTACATTGCGCCCATGAATCTACCAAAATTTTATCCGCTTTTGCCACCAGCTCCGGTGCCAGTTCGTGTTTACCTGCGCCATCAGCTCCGACGGCGGTAATGTGAGTGCCGGGCTGAACATCCGTAGCTTGTAAAATAGCCTCCCGGCTAGGAGTGGTGGTGACAATAAACTGACAGTGATGGCCTAACTCCGCAGCATCCAAGGTGGTATTGACTCCAAAACCTTCCTCTTCAGCATATTGGCGGTATTCTTCTAATGCGGTTTCACTGCGCCCCCAAACCCATAGCTGGCGGCATGAAATCACACTTTTCAGATACATCAGGTGTAACCGTGCCTGCATACCGGTACCGATGATACCGATGGCGTTGATATGTTGTGGTGCGCAAAGTTCGGCGACGATACGCCCGGCCAGTGCAGTACGCAAAGCTGTTAGCCACCCCTCATCGAGCAATATCGCTTGAGCCTCGCCTGTAAGGGCGGAAAAGGCCATCATCAGCCCTTGGTTGCTGGCTAGCCCTTGGGCTGGGTTATCATAAAAACCGCCTGAAACCTTCACTACAAACTGGTTATCACCCTGCAAATAGCCACTTTTAATACAGCAATCGCCGTTGGCTTGCTCAAACGATAAATGCTGTACCGGTGGCATTTGTACCTGTTTTTGGCTAAACGCGATAAACCCCTCTTTAAGCAGCAATGTGACGGCATCTGCATCGAATTTGTCGAGAATCTGTTGTTTGTTCAGGATTAGCATTCGCTGATGGCTCCCAGATATTTCTCCAATACGATATTTTTACCACACAGCACCACCGCGACCTTCTTACCTTGCCAATCGGGGGCTAACTTCAGCGCTGCCGCTAAGGCTACGCCGGCGGCACCTTCAATCATCCAGCGGTCAGTGCGGGCAATCAAGCGCATGGCATCTTTGATTTCCTGCTCGCTTATCAACACTTTTTGGTCGATTAACGTCTGGCAAAGCGCGAAGGTAATCGCGCCGGGTTCAACACCACCGGCAGTACCGTCGGACAGGGTTTCTTGTTCAGCCACTTCCTGAACTTGACCATTTTTCAGGCAGGTGTACATGCTAGTGGCATTGGCAGGCCAGCAACCAATCACTTTTGTTTTATCCGATAACGTCTTCAAAACCGTCGCAACTCCGGAAATCAGGCCACCGCCACCGACTGCCACAAATACAGCATCGAGATCCGGTTGCTGCTCAACTATCTCCATGCCACAGGTGCCTTGCCCAGCAATAACCTGTTGATCGTTATAAGGGGAAATATAAACTTTTCCCTGCTGATCCGCCGCGGTACTGGCAGCGAGTTCCGCATTTAAGGCATCCCCAGGTATCAGCTCAATATCTCCACCCAGTGCACGAATAACGTCCAATTTGATAGCTGCCGCCTGCTCTGGTGCATAAATGGTGGATTTCACCCCAGCCAGTTTCCCCGCTAGCGCCATCGCCTGCCCGTGGTTACCGGTAGAGGCCGTGATAACCCCTTTTTGGCGCTGTTCATCGGTTAATAAACGCAGCTTGTTACTGGCTCCGCGAAACTTAAAAGAACCGGTGTGTTGTAAGTGCTCACACTTGAGATAGATCTCGCAGCCACTGTGTTGTGATAGTAACGGGCTGTATTCCAGTGGCGTTACTCTCACTTGTGGGCGTAATACTTGGTGAGCTTCTTTAATCGCATCGAATAAGGTGGTCATCTTGGTTCCTTTATAGTTTTATTTTTCAATAGATTACTTGCAACAAACTGCGGGCAGCCCTCAGGGAATCTGTATGCCATAATGACATACAGATTTAGCAAAAAAACGTTATTGCAACCTAACATAAAAGAGTTGATAGCATGAACATGCAAAAACACGATTTCACACAGGAGCAGCAACTCACCTTTGATCCCAGAAGTCATCAGCTTACCAACATCAATGTCTGGACGCCGGACAGCCAATGGCTGGCTTATGATGTGCGGCCTAATGGCAGTACGTTTAGTGGATTAACGATTGAGCGGGTGAATTGCATAACCGGTGAGATTGAGGTTATTTATCGCGCTCAGCATGGCGCTCATGTTGGCGTGGTGACCGTTAGCCCTGATATGCCAGCGCGCTATGTGTTTATTCACGGGCCAGAACACCCGGATAGCCACTGGCATTATGATTTCCATCATCGGCGAGGTGTGATTGTCACTGAACCAGACAGAGAACTGGCCGTCACGTTGGATGCGATGGATATCAGCCCGCCCTATACTTCCGGCGCATTGCGTGGTGGTAGCCATGTGCATGTTTTTAGCCCCGATGGTAGTCGCCTTAGCTTTACCTATAACGACCATGTGCTACACGAGCGAGATCCGGAGTTGGATTGTCGCAATGTCGGTGTAGCCCTGCCTCTGCATGGTGTCAATCCGCCAAAACAACATCCGCGTGAATATGATGGCAGCCACTTTTGTGTTTTGGTCAGCAGTACCACGCCGACACCTCAGGCTGGAACTGACCAGATAAACCGCGCTTATGAAGAAGGGTGGGTTGGATCGCAAGGCTATCTGAAAGCAGACGGTACCCGCCAGCGTTGGGCATTGGCATTTATCGGTGACACCCTCTCAGCGCAGGGTGAGAAAGTCCCGGAAATCTTTATTGTTGATTTGCCCGAACATGACAGAGACTACGCCCGAGCAGGTGAAAAACCACTGCAAGGAACAGAAACCACACTGCCTGCGCCACCTGCGGGAGTGACTCAGCGGCGGATAACCTGCACCGCCGAACGGCGTTTTCCTGGCCTCACGACCCACCCGCGCCATTGGTTACGCTCATCGCCGGATGGCAGCGCCATTGCCTGCTTGATGAAAGACGATAACGGAATGGTGCAGCTATGGTTG
Organism: Yersinia aldovae ATCC 35236; assembly: GCF_000173735.1. Taxonomy (GTDB): domain Bacteria; phylum Pseudomonadota; class Gammaproteobacteria; order Enterobacterales; family Enterobacteriaceae; genus Yersinia; species Yersinia aldovae. The sequence continues at coordinate 3,318 of NZ_ACCB01000003.1, forward strand.
GTTTCCCCCAATGGTGGCGAGCCGCGACAGCTCACATCGTGCCAGGGGGGGATTCAATCTGCGTTTAGCTGGCGGCCACAGGGGGATTGCCTGGCATTTGTGTGTGATAACAGTGTGATGCTATGTGAGAGCCGCTCCGGTCAATTGCACCGCCTGACGGCCCGTAGTGTCGCTACGCCGTTGGCCGATGCGGTCGTGTTCTCACCCGATGGTAATAAAGTAGCATTTATGCGAGAAATAGATGGCTTGGCGCAAATCTTCACTGTGAATGTGTGCTAGCCCCTTAAGGTTATGCTTATAGAGGCTGGTGGGGCGGTGGTTTACTGTATCGGTGCGCTGACCGTCTGTGCCGACTGCTGATTTTGTGCTTCCGACTGGCGGATGCGTTCACGCGGGGAACTGGCCATTTTATCCTCACTGTCCGAGCGCAAGTAATCATACGGCAGTAACAGGGTGTCCATCACTGCGGATAACGGCAAATCTACCGCCAGCAAGGGGCGCAGTGCCCAGCCGGTATTGTCATCTTTAAGCATGGCGACATTGGCTTCAGTGCCGGAGTAATAACCCTGACTGCTGCTGGTGTGGGTCATGATACTTGAACAACCACTAACGAACAGCAATGAAAAACCGGTAACAAAAGGGATAACTGTATTTTTCATTGTTCTTTTCAGCTCTCATTATACCGGGGAGTTACAGGTTACAACTTTCAACCCACCATCTATGCCAGGTTTTGACATGATTTTACACAACCTTACAGACAGTTCCTATGGTGAAAGATTCAGTCTTATGAGGTAAATTTATCTAAGTGTAAGTTATAGCAGCGCATTTATCGAATAATGAAATTAATAAACTTCTTATTAAGATTTTTCTTGTGAACTTTTTTTGATTTTGCTCTTGAAAAGAAGATTACCGACCTCATTTTATTATCAGGTCAGAGAGAATATGCCGACAGGGTATTCAGACCAACAGCCTGTCCAGAATGGAAGGCTTAATACAAAATATGACAACATCCTTGCTAATATATTTAGGAGGCAGTTTTTATGCGTAATTCCGAGCTTGCTCCATTGTATCGCTCAGCTATCGGTTTCGACCGGTTGTTCAATCTATTAGAATCCGGCCAGAACCAGAGTAATGGCGGTTATCCTCCCTATAATGTCGAGTTGGTCGACGAAAATAACTACCGCATTGCGATCGCGGTGGCGGGCTTTGCAGAACAAGAACTGGAGATAGTCACCCAGGATAACCTGTTGATTATTCGTGGTTCTCGTGCAGGTGAACCTGTACAACGGACTTATTTATATCAAGGTATCGCCGAACGTAACTTTGAGCGTAAATTCCAGTTGGCTGAACATATCAAAATTAAAGGGGCCAACTTAGTGAATGGCTTACTGTATATCGATCTCGAGCGGCTGGTGCCTGAAAGTATGAAACCACGGCGTATTGAGATTAAATAATCAGGTTAATAAATGCTTTTCAATAATGTGATCGAGTCACATTATTAATAACTGAGCCAAGCTTGCCGTAATCGGGGGCTGATCGGCTTTCTATTATCTCGCTTCCTGGAAGGAGTTATATTTATGCGTAATTATGATTTGTCACCTTTACTTCGTCAGTGGATTGGTTTTGATAAACTGGCCAGTTCAATGCAAGGCGGTCAGGAGCCTCAAGGGTTCCCGCCATATAATATTGAGAAAACTGATGATAACCACTATCGCATCTCACTGGCATTAGCCGGTTTTAAACAGAACGAGCTGGACATCGAAGTGGAAGGCCCACGTCTGACGGTGCGCGGTAAGCCTGCACCAGTAGAAAGACAGGTTGAATACCTGCACCAAGGCCTGGTACGTAAAGAGTTCTCACTGACCTTTACGCTGGCGGAGCATCTGAATGTCGATAATGCTCAGTTTGACAATGGTTTGCTGCACATTGATCTGCTGCGCCAGGTGCCGGAGGCACTGCAACCTCAGCGTATTACTATCGGTAATGCAGCACCTGCGGAGCGTCAGGTATTGGATAGCCCGGCCGCGACCGAGCACACAGAACAGCAGTAATTATGATGACCGGTGCCTCTGCCTGAGGTGCCGGTAACGAATCCTCCTCTCCTTGTTTTGTCCTTATTAGTATTAAACTTTTCCGTGTTTATTTTTTCACCGGAGAGTTTCCCCACTCTCCGGTGCATTTTGTGGTGTATCCCACATTCAACCGCCTCTCCTTCTGACAGAATCCCTACTAATTGTAAGAATTTAAGGCCACATGTGAATTTCGTAACGTATGGTTTTTGTAGCAACATATGTGACCGACCGGTTTTTAAACTTGGGCAAGGAAGTGATCTATGAGTGCTATCGCCCTCACCGTCAGTATGTTGGCGCTGGTCGCCGTATTGGGGTTATGGATCGGTAATTGGAAGATATATGGTGTGGGGTTAGGTATCGGCGGGGTGCTATTTGGCGGCATTATTGTGGGCCATTTTGCACAAACCTATGGCGTTGTTCTTAACGGAGATATGCTGCATTTCATCCAGGAATTTGGCCTGATTCTGTTTGTTTACACGATAGGGATTCAAGTCGGGCCGGGGTTCTTCTCCTCACTGCGGGTATCGGGGTTGCGGCTTAATTGCTTTGCTATCCTGATGGTGATTGTCGGTGGGTTGGTGACGGCAATTATTCATAAATTATTTGCCGTGCCGCTGCCGATTATTTTGGGCGTGTTCTCAGGTGCGGTTACCAATACACCGGCGCTGGGGGCGGCACAGCAAATTTTGACCGATTTAGGTTCGCCACCCCAGTTGGTCAGCCAGATGGGGATGGGCTACGCGATGGCCTATCCATTCGGCATTTGCGGTATTTTGCTGGTAATGTGGCTGATCCGTTTATTCTTTAAAATCAACGTTGATCGTGAAGCGAAAGAGTTTGATAGCAGTCATGGGCAGAACCGTGAGTTGCTGCAAACCATGAATGTGGCGGTACGTAACCCCAATCTGCATGGATTATCGATGCAGGATGTGCCGCTGCTAAACAGTGATGAAGTGGTCTGTTCCCGCTTGAAGCGCGGTGACTTGCTGATGGTGCCGTTGTCGACCACCGTGATTGAACTGGGTGACTATCTGCATTTAGTCGGGCAGCGCGAAGCCTTGGAGAAAGTGCGACTGGTGGTGGGGGAAGAGGTGGATGTCACCTTGTCGACCTCCGGCACGGCATTACAAACCGCCCGTGTGGTGGTGACCAACGAAGCGGTATTAGGTAAAAAAATCCGCGATCTTAATCTGAAACAGAAGTATGACGTGGCGATCACTCGACTTAACCGAGCGGGTATCGAGCTGGTAGCCAGTAACAGCGCCAGCCTGCAATTCGGTGACATTCTCAATCTGGTCGGTCGTCCGGAAGCTATTGAGGCTGTTTCTGCTGTTGTGGGAAACGCACATCAGAAACTACAACAAGTTCAGATGCTGCCGGTCTTTATTGGTGTCGGTCTGGGGGTATTGTTAGGGTCAATTCCCTTGTTTATTCCGGGGTTTCCGGCGGCATTACGGCTCGGGCTTGCCGGTGGCCCACTGGTGGTCGCACTTATTCTTGGCCGTATCGGCAGTATCGGTAAGCTGTATTGGTTTATGCCGCCGAGTGCTAACCTGGCGTTGCGTGAATTGGGGATTGTGCTGTTCTTATCAGTGGTTGGGCTGAAGTCTGGCGGTGATTTTATCAATACGCTGGTTAACGGCGATGGGCTGGCATGGATTGGTTACGGGGCAATGATTACCGGTATCCCGTTGCTGACGGTGGGGATTCTGGCGCGCATGTTGGCCAAAATGAACTATCTGACACTGTGCGGCATGTTAGCCGGTTCAATGACTGATCCACCGGCATTGGCTTTTGCTAATGGTTTACACCCAACCAGTGGCGCGGCGGCACTCTCTTATGCCACGGTTTACCCGCTGGCAATGTTCTTACGAATCATGTCGCCGCAGATACTCGCCGTGCTGTTTTGGACACTGTAGCTACCCTTTTTCCTTGAAGTTGCAGGGGTGTTAGCTGCACGCACCCACCCGAATCACTTACTTGAGTAAGCTCATCGGGATGTGTTTGCTGGCTGCCTACCTGCAACTCCAATGCCTTTGGGTATGGTTTTTATTTCGTCAGCGACGTCAATGACTAAGTGGAAAGGATAGGCCGAAGAGTAAAGCGTCCGCGCCAAGGATGGCGCGGCTCGAGCCTCCAGGGAAGCTTGTTTTAACAAAAGAAGTATGGCGTCTTTACGATCGACCTGTTCTCTCCACTCATACTCTGTTATTGAAGCTAAGAATGGCTGTTTTACTGCGCTTCCTGAAATGCCAACTCAATCTCTTCGGCCAGAATCGCCACACCTTTTTCGATCTGCTCTGGTGCGGGAACATAGTTCATCCGCATACATTGATGGGTATGCGGCCAGTCATAACCCAAACCGGGGAAGAAATAGTGGCCCGGTACCATCAACACGCCGCGTTTTTTCAGGCGTTGATACAACAGCTCGGTGCTGATTGGCAAATCTTTAAACCACAGCCAGAGGAATATCGCCCCTTCCGGTTTGTGGATCAGGCAACGTTCTGGTGGCAAGTATTTGCGCACAATAGCGATAGTTTGCTGTACCCGCTCAAAATAGAATGGCCGGATAACCTCGTTGGATAATCGCAATAAATCACCGCGCTCAATCATTTCGGCGGCAATCGCTGGCCCCATGCTGCCCGGTGATAAGCTGATAATGCCATTCATATTGGTGATAGCCGAAATCACTTTCTCATCGGCAATCACAATTCCGCAGCGCGAACCCGGCAGACCCAGTTTCGACAAGCTCATGCACAGAATGATATTCGGATTCCACAACGGTGTTGCATCGGAAAAGATAATGCCAGGGAACGGTACGCCATAAGCGTTATCAATTAATAGCGGAATGTCATGCTGCTGGGCGATAGCATCAAGGCGAATTAGCTCTTCGTCGGTAATCACATTGCCGGTCGGGTTGGTCGGCCGCGATACACATATCAGGCCAATATCATCGCTAATGTTGAGGTGTTCAAAATCGACGTGATATTTGAATTGCCCTTCTGGCAGTAATTCGATGTTCGGTTTGGCAGAAACAAATAAATCTTCGTCCAGCCCGGCATCGGCATAACCGAGATACTCTGGTGCCAGTGGGAATAGCACTCGACGGCGGGTGCCATCAGCGTACCGGCCAGCGAATAAGTTAAATAAGTAGAAAAATGCGCTCTGACTACCATTTGTCAGTGCAATATTCTGTGGCTCAATTTGCCAACCCAGCTCGTCGCGCAGCATTTTTGCCAGCGATTTTAGCAGTAAATCCTTACCTTGTGGCCCGTCATAATTACACAATGCCTCGGTCAATTGGCCGCGTTCCAGCATCTCCTGACACAATTGCTGGAAGTAGGCATCCATCTCTGGAATATGGGCCGGATTGCCACCACCAAGCATGATGGAGCCTGGTGTTCTCAGGCCATCGTTGAGGTCATCCATCAGTCTGGTAATACCCGCGTAGCGGGTGAATTTATCGCCGAAAAGTGAAAACTTCATAAATGAAAATTTATTGTTATCCGTAAGTGAACAAGCACCATACTCGCAGATAAAAGCGGACGCAATGCGGAAGTTTTTCTTCCTTTCATGTGAAAATAGCGACAAAAAGCACTATTGCGGGATAATACACTGCGCTACTCTTTTTTGCCCCCCCAAATTGCCACTATTTTATCTGCTGGATACTGACGGATAAAATCATATTAATCAGTATGTTGCTGAGTATTTTGAATGCCTGAACCGATCGCCGGGTGATGGTCGCTGAATTGACTCACTTTCTGCCAATGCGTCAACAGTGCGCCTTTTTCTCCTGTTAGTTCGTTCCAGTTCATATCCGAACGGGTTCCTTACGGGGAGTCTGATCCGGTGGGGCGAACTCTCGACCACTTTCATCACCATAGAATAGCGCAAAATAAACGGTGGCATTTTGCCCGCTAAAGGGCGTGCCTGTTGGGTTCGGGCTGACTCAAGAAGCAGTAAACCCCCGCTATAGGGAGGAGGGCTGCGGTGGCGGGTTTTTAGCCTGCGATCAGGCCCGTGGATGTGTTTAAACTTGCTTTAACACCTGTGGATTCACGCAGTTTTCAGTGACGGTGCCGGTCAGTGCGGCAATCAGGTTATTCACGGCACTGGCTGCCATGTTGTAACGGGTTTCACGCGTGGCGGAGCCAATATGAGGCACGGCAACCACATTGCGTAACTTGAGTAATGGTGAACCTACCGCCAGCGGTTCTTGCTCAAACACATCTAACCCGGCGGCGTGGATCGTGCCATCTTGCAGCGCAGCAATCAGCGCTTGCTCATCCACCACCGGCCCACGGCCAGTATTAATCAGAATTGCACTGGATTTCATTTTAGCTAATTGGTCACGGCCAATCATATGGTAAGTCTGCTTGGTCAGTGGCAGGGTGATACAAAGGAAATCCACTTCCTCCAATAAGGTATCCAATGAACAATGGCGCGCACCAAAGCGCTGTTCGGCTTCTTCGTGTGGCCGGCGGCTGGTGTACAATACTGGCATGTTGAAACCAAAATGTGCGCGTTGCGCCAGTGCCAATCCAATCCGGCCCATACCAAGGATACCGATGGTTTTATGATGAACATCAACGCCATACCAGTCATCTCCAATGCTATCCTGCCACTCACCGGCTTTTACGCGCTCGGCTAATTCTACGACCCGACGTGCACAAGAGAGTACCAGCGCCATCAGGGTGTCAGCGACGGTTTCCGTCAGCGCGGTTGGGGTATGCATCAGCAGTACGCCACGTTGGTTTAGGGCATCAACATCAACGTTGTCATAACCGACAGAAATGGTTGAAACGGCACGTAAACGCGGTGTGAGCTGTAAAAAGTCGTGATCGATTTTTCCACCAGAACCGATAAGCCCCTCCGTTTGTTGCAGCGCAGTCAATAGCTCCGACTGATTATCCGGTGTTAAACCATCAAAGCTGTTTACGGTGAAATGTTGTTCTAAACGCTGATGCAGATCGGTAGGAATACTTTTGTACAGAACAATAGATGGCTTCATTGCAACCTCAATGACTTTGGGTAAATAAGATTAAGATTTAAAGCCAGCATACCAGCGAATACCAATGCGGGATCAAGCACTAATCTGCACCATCATGTGATGGCGCATGAAAAGCCAACCCACTTTGGCAGGTTGGCTGCCGTGTTTTATAGCGCGTCACTGCGGGTTCTGGTGTTAACCACAACTGATTCTGGGCGGATAGCAGCACAACGTAGCGCGGTAATGATGGCGAGAGCTGGCGCAATGGCATACAGGGTAAACAGCCAGTGGGCTGTATTCTCTGCGCCAATGACACCGCCGGGGTCATTCAGGCCAGACAGGTTCGCGACCATGCCTGCCAGCGCTGCGCCTACTGCGGTGGCAAACATCTGCACCGTGGTAATCGAGGCTCCGGCGATATCCTTATCTTCTTCCGCTGCCACTTGCAAAATGCGCGTCAACAAGTGTGGCCAGCCGAAACCGATACCAAAACCCACCAATGTCAGTGCGATTGCGATCGGGGCCATATGTGCCCAACCGCCGACTGATCCTGCTGGCATCAGCATAGACAGCACCACTAATCCCACCAATACAATGATGGGGCCGCTGATAATCGCCCAGCGAATACCCGCTTTTTTCCAACCGGCACTCATTACTTCAGATATTGTCCAGCCCGCAGCCATAGCGGCAGCAATATAACCAGAAATCAACGGTGATTGGCCGTGCAGGGTTTGCAAGAAATAAGGCACAAAAATCTCACTGGTCATACCGATCACCAATAATGAAATAGTGATATAAAGTGCCGCCAGAGGGGAGTTGAGGCGCAGGGCATCTCTTGGCAGTAAACGCGAGGTGGCGCGGGACTCGATACGCAATAACAGCAGCAGCAGCAGGGCTGCCACCACCATCCCCGCGATATTGGTCAGCCCACTATTGGCAATGCTGCTGGCGGAAATGGTCAGCACAATTGCCGTCAGCAGCACTAACTGCGTCACTGGCAGAGTGGCGGTAGCGGCAGTGCTGGCACGGCCCGCTGGCAGAATGCGCCAGGTAAAAATGGCATAAATCAGTGTGATGGGCAGTAATGTCCAAAAAGCGAAGCGCCAGGCATCCAATTCAGCAAAAATCCCGCCAATTGCCGGGCCAATCAGCGTGGCAACCCCCCACATGCCGGAGATGAGCGCCATTGCTCGCGGCCATAGCGATTGCGGGAAAACCAGATTAATCATGGCGTAAGAAAGCGCAAACAGGAAACCGCCGCCTAATCCCTGAACGGTTCGGCCCACCAACATCAGCGGCATATTCGGTGCCAGCGCACACAGGGCGCTGCCTAACATAAAAGCTAATGAAGCCACAAGATAGGCGCTGCGCGGGCCGTAACCACTGAGTAAACGGGCGGAAAGGGCGGAGCCGAGAATGGATGCTGTGACAAATAATGTGGTGTTCCAGGCGTACAGATTCAGCCCACCGATATCCAACACCACCGAAGGCAGAATGGTCGTAGCAATATAGATATTGATCGCATGTAACACTACGCCACCGGATAGTGCGATCGCAAAAGCCGCATTTTTACCGGAAAACAGGTCACGCCAACGGCTTGCATCATTTATTATCACGTTTCTTTCCTGCCAGAAGTCTGGTTGTTGAGTTAGTTTCATTGTTACGATAAAGTTAAACAAGTTAATTCTTGGAATAACTTAGGCCAGTCAGCAATAATAAGTCAAGCATATGCTTGGAAAATAGAAAGTGAACCGTCATTGACCAGAGATAAAACGCATCAATAACGCCGGGGAAGATATGAATACCGACCATACTACCAGTCAGCCGCAATCTGTCGGTGAACGCCTGCTGATGCTGCTCAAAACCCGTGGCCCACTGCAAGCGAGTGATGCCGGAAATATCCTTGGTACCACCGGCGAAGCGGCGCGCCAGCAGTTTGTCAAATTGGCGAAAGAGGGGCTGGTGGTGTCTGAGGCGCAAACGCGCGGGGTGGGCAGGCCGATCCAGTTATGGCGATTAACCGAGGCCGGTAACGTACGTTTTCCTGATGCGCACGGTGAATTGACCGTGCAACTGTTGCGTTTAATCCGCACGCAATTGGGGGAGAGTGCTTTGGATGCGCTGATCGATAGCCGTGAGCAGGAAACGTGCAGCCAATATTGTCAGGCGATGGTGGGAATCAGCAATGTCGCGGAGCGCGTCGAGCGGTTGGTGGCTATCCGTAGTCGTGAAGGGTACATGGCAGAATCACAGGTGGAAGCCGACGGATCGTTGTTATTAATTGAAAATCATTGCCCGATTTGCGCGGCGGCCACTCATTGTCAGGGTTTTTGCCGAGCAGAGTTAGCGGTGTTTCAGCAGGTACTAGGGGTGCCCGTCGAGCGTGTGGAGCATATATTATCCGGCTCCCGTCGTTGCACTTATCGTATCAAGCTGGAATAATTATGATGACCGGAAGGTTGTCACCATGAAGAGAATGCGGATAAAACCAAAAGTATTATCCGCATAGAGGCTGCTGGTGTTACAGCGGGCTTAAGGTGATTTCAACTCGGCGATTTTGCGCTTTACCGGCGGCGGTGCTGTTAGTTGCTACCGGATTGTCCGGCCCAGCACCACTGGTACGAATACGGTTAGCCGCCACGCCCTGTACGATGAGCGTACTGCCTACGCTATCGGCGCGCTGTTGCGAAAGGGTCATGTTATGCGCTCTGGCACCGGTGCTGTCGGTATAGCCGGTCACATTGACGGCGGTTTTATCATACTCTTTCAGCACCATCGCCACGCCAGTTAAGGTATTGGCACCTGCCGGTTTTAGGTTGCTGCTGTCGGTATCAAACGTGACATTATTGGGCATATTCAATACGATATTGTCGCCTTGACGCGTGACGCTAACACCGGTACCACTCATTTTTTCACGCAGTTTGGCTTCCTGCACATCCATGTAATACCCCGCCCCACCTCCCAACGCGGCACCGGCAGCTGCACCAATTAACGCCCCTTTGCCCCGGTCGTGTTTGGATGATGACAACATGCCGATCCCTGCACCTAAGGCCGCACCGATACCGGCACCGTAACCGGATTTTCCGGCCTGTGATTCGCCGGTATAGGGATTGGTGGTACAAGCGGAGAGTGTCAGCGCGACAGAAATGGCGGTCACCGTGACCAGAATGCGTTTTTTCATTGAATTTCCCTTAAATGGCATTCTATTTCGGCGAAAAGTGGATAATGTCGCCCAATAGTAAATAATAAAAATGATTAACCAGCGTTAAGTACAGTAGCAGGTATTTACCTGCCATCGTTATCCGGCAAAATAGCGGTGAATACCATTGAGAAAACTCTCATAGTGTTAGGTATTTAGCGTGAATGTTGGGTTTATCGACGAAAAAAGCACAGAAAAGCGCTTTATATCGAGCTGGGATACTCTCAAAACTCATCATGATGAAAGCCAAGTTTTGTGCTTACCCGGGCTGCGGGCTGAGAAATAACACGAGAACGTATCATTTTCACCCCGTGTTGTTGTAGATAATGCGCCAACCCGTGTAATGCTGCGCTTCCAGCACCGCGTACACTTCCTTCATTATCCGGTTCCAGTACATAGTTTGGGTCAGTGACAAAAAACGCAATACGGTAGTTTTCATGGCTGTTTTCGAAAGATTCATCTCTTCTGGCGGCCAGAATACTGACAATATCTCCTTGTAGCCGGACAGCCACATAGACATAGTCATCTTCGGGCGAGAGCAATTCGCTATACAGGAAGTAACTGTTGGATCGCCCCGCATCAAGAGTCCTGTCAGACTCTGACCAGAATTCATTGGTGGTGTAGTAATGCACAGGAACTGCATGATAAATATCAGACCAGGCAGTCAGTGCTGCCCTGGCATCGTCCATCAAAGGGCCATCAATCCCTGGCTGGCCCGGAATTGTAGTATCAAGGATATCGATATCAAAATATAAATCGGGGTGGGTCACCCACTCGCCATTTTCACGTACCCGTGCCGTGGGCCGGTCAGTGGGGTAATGATAAGAAGCTAATGAGAGTGAATAGGTTCCTAATGGCAAGCGCTGGGCAGCCGCGGGAGTTGCCGCCGTGGTGGGGTTGTGTGTCAGATAGCGTGCGTAATTTAAGCGCGTATATTCGAATGCCTGAGAGATTTGACGGATGGCCTCGTCCTGCCCCAGGTTACGTATCACTTCCCGAACTTCATTCACCAGGCGGCTTTCTGCTGCCGGATCGCTAGCTGCGTAACCTGTCGTATCATTCTCATAAATTTGTTGTAATACCCGACGCAGAACATCAATAGTCCAGTCGCGCATTGAATCACCAAATAGCAAGGTAAAGTCCGCTAATATGCGGGATACCCATAGCGAACAGTGCATGTCCACATCGCGGGGATAGCGGGTAGCGAGGATATTCTCCATTGTTGTTTTGCAAAACTGTGCGGTAGCCGGTAGCGTCAGGGCTTGATTATGTAATTGGGTGTCGATTTTGGTTAATGTCAGCAGTGGGTGGTGGCTATTGTTAGTCGCTTGCGGATGCGGTTGGAGTAAGGGGGTGGCCGCACTAACAAGCACCACTTGGTCTTTATTTTCACTGGAAAACCAGCGCTTCATCTTGTCCCATAATTTATCGCCCTGATTACAACGGCTGTGAGTGATGTAATTATAAATCGCCAGTGCGGGAATAAAGGTACAGCCTAATGTTCCGGCGGTATCCCGTTCGCTTCTGTGGTGTACAGACTGAATATCTTCATTATTGGCTGCCATCACGATTTGGTCGATGACCAGCGGATGCTTACTGGTGTTATTAATCATGATGGCTGAGGTTTCTATTGGGCGATCAAAGGGCGCTTTAGCCATCGTTATAGTGGGGGATAAGGCTATCTGTTCGGTGCCACGGCTTTCCATATAATCTACGGCAATATTATTGCTGTTGATATGGAATAACAGAGAGAATCGATTTGCATCGGGGTGAATACGAAATGCCAGCGGTTCATTATTCTGCGGATTAGTAAAGATGAACAGTTCTCGGTTAGAAAACCATATTAGTGGCCCTAAAGTTAATTCTGTCATAAAAACACTGTGATCATTAATATCAAAACTTAATAAAACCTGTTTATTTGGATAGCCAGGATTACTCCATTGATGCGCAAAAATATCGGATAAAGGCAGTTGCATTCGTTTTAGAATAACACAGCGTTCACTACAACTTTCAATCGGCGAATAAGCAACTTCAACACTGCTGATTTCATTATCCATGTGCAAGTCGGCTAAAGCGCGTTGCCCGATTGATTCAGTTAAATTAAAATAAGGGGGGCTATAATCATCATTTTTATATATGGTAGCTAACATTCCGTCCGGAATATAAATTGATGAGGTGTTATCATTTCCTATCATGACATCGTCTTCGTTAAAAAGATCAGACTTCTCTTGGTTGGAAAAACATTTTGATTTACCCTGTAATTTATCTTCTGAATATAAGCATACCTTTGGTGATGTGGAAAAAATATTCCCCATTACTTTAGAAGTTGCAGTGGTAGCGGTTATTATAAAAAATAATATTGTTAAAATCTTAATTATAAAATTCAGCTTCATAATTAACTCCTTTTTTATGAGGTGAATGTGTTAATAAAAATAGTGGCGTTAATTTAGTAATAAATATTCTCATCAACTATTTGAGAAAATATTAAAACTCATCATGCTGGAAACCGAGCTTTATTTTTACGCGAGCGGAGGGCTGTGAAATCACGGTAGAACGTAATTTATTTATCCCTTTTTCTTTCAGATAACGGGCCAATTCATGCACGGCTGCGGTACCTGCCCCGCGTACATTGCCTTCCGCGATTGGCGTTAGCACAAAACGGGGATCGCTTACCGAAACATCAATATAGAACTCATCTGTAGCGTTCCCTCTGGCGGCTCCCAGCATACTAACAATCTCTCCCTCAAGCTTTACCACCACGAACAGATAGTTACTGGTGGTGTTTTCCAATTCGAGCAATAGTGAGGTGCTGGTGGTGCGTGCCGCGCTGATGGTGCGATCAAGGTCAGTGAGGGGATTGCCATGCGGGTCTGATTTTAACGGGGTGAAAAGGTAAGTATTAAACCAGCGAGCCATCACGGCATGAGCAAGGGTAATGGCCGATCGGTCAGTTGTGCTGGCATCGATGATCTCAACTGCAAAATGTAAGTCAGGTCTGGCTACCCATTCATTATTCTCACGAATGCGAACCGCCACTGGTTCAGCGGGGTAGTGATATGATTCCAGCGAGAGTGAATATTCCCCTAAGGGAAGACTTTGTGCGGCAACAGGGGATTCGGTAGCGCTGGGATTATGCTCGATATAATTAGCATAATTTAATTGGGTATACTGCAATGCATGAGTGATTTGCCGAATTGTTTCAACCAAACCCAGCCGTTCTACGGCTTGCCTGACTTCACCGACCAGATGATCCTCAGTGGCCTGGTCGCTACCGGCATAGCCGGTCGCCTGTTGCCCATCAATCCGCGTAATAACATCCTGTAGTTGCTGTGGTGTCCAGCTCTGCACGGAATGACCGAATAATGTCGTAAAGTCAGCTAATATGCGTGATACCCACTGCGGACAATTATCATCCGGGCTACGTGGATAGCGCGCAGCGAGGATATAATCGATTGGTTTCTTACAGAATCGTGCTGTGGCGGGTAATGTCAGTGCCTGATGATGCAACTGCGTATTGAGTTTATTTAATGTTAGCGTGATCGGGTGGGGTTCGTTATCCCTATTCTTGGGGAGGGACGGTTGTGGTTCAAGTAATGGCGAGTTGCCGACGATCAATACTGCGTTGTCTTTGTTATCATCAGAAAACCAATGCGATATTTGACGCCATAATTTCTCCGCCTGATCACAATGGCTATGAGTGATATAATTATAAATTGCCAATGCAGGGATGAAGGTACAGCTTAATATTCTGGCGGCATCCCGTTCAATTATTCTGTGAACGATGTATTCACTATGGTCTGTTATTCCGGTTTCGCTTTGATATTGGTCTTCAGGATGTAAATAAGACCATCGTTTGTTAGAATTATCGGCAATGGCTAATGGCGACCATGCTATTAAGAGAATTAACGCTACTTGGGTGCTTATCAATATCCTTGGCATAATAAATCCCTCACTTCTTCTTGCCAGAAATAGATTTGGGAATAGAGTAATGCGATTGTCTGTTCGATACCGCTATCAAAATTTGTCAGGTAATAGATGAAATCAAGCGACGTTAATAAATTGGCCTCTGCCAATGTAGGGTCATAATCGTATTTTTAGTTTCGGTATTATACGCTTTTCCTATTACGGTAAATCCCTGTTTACGGTAGAAGTGGCAGGCACGTTGGTTTTGCTGATAGACCTCCAGCGTCAGGGCGCGGTAATGCTGCTGAACATGTTCCATCAATGCCTTACCGATACCCTGCCCGTGAAAAGGCTGGGCGACAAACAGTGCCCCCACCAGTTGCTCTTCCAAGATACTGATAAATCCAGCAATCGGATTCTCATCGCCGGTGGCTGTTGGGTGTAAATACACCCAAGTTTTCGCCGCTGGCAGGTAAGTGTTTCGTACCAACGGGGCGCTCTCGTGCCAATATGGTTCGGCAATAAAAGGGTGCGCGGCAATAGTGCTGGTGAGCCACAATCGCATCACGGCATCAAGATCGCCGGGTTGATACGCACTAATCATTTTGCTGCATTATCCGGATGGCAAAAGCAGCTCGCCAGATGATCGTTCACCAGCCCACTGGCTTGCATAAATGCATAACAGATGGTGGATCCGATAAACTTAAAACCCCGTTTTTCAATTCTTTAGACATCGCATCAGAGGTTGGTGTGGTTGCTGGCGATTCAGCCAAACACCACCAATGGTTAATTTTGGGTTCACCATCAACAAAACTCCAGATAAAGCGCGAAAAATCTTCACCGTTAGCTTCCATCGCCAGGTAAGCCTGTGCATTAGTGATAATGGCCTGAATTTTACCGCGGTGGCGGATAATGCCGCTGTCCAGCACCAGTTTTTCTACCTCTTCTGGCCCCATTTTCGCCACACGAATCGGATCAAAGTTATGGAAGCACTTGCGATAGTGTTCACGTTTTTTCAGCACCGTTATCCACGAAAGCCCTGCCTGTTGCCCTTCAAGGCAGATCATTTCAAACAGCGCCTGATTGTCGGTCTGTGGGATGCCCCATTCACTGTCGTGATAAGCCAGATAAAGTGGATCAGAGGTGACCCAACCGCAGCGTTGTAGACTCATAACTCTTCTTCCTTTTTATTATCTGTCTCAACAGGGGATGATCGCTGTTCATGGACGGATTAGCAACCTATCGACGGACTCTTTACCTTGGCGGGTATCGAGCCGATTTAGCCGTTTGTATTCAATTTAACGGCAGGTTTTATCAACAAATCCTCGCTGATTGTTGCATCTTACTGGATTCTGGCTGTATATCTTACGGTCAACGGGTATACTGACCCATTCCATTTTAATTCACTTGTATCGCGTGCGAATCCAACATGCAAAAGTTTGATACCAAGACCTTTCAGGGCCTGATCCTGACGTTACAGGACTATTGGGCGCGCCAAGGCTGCACCATTGTTCAACCACTGGACATGGAAGTCGGCGCGGGTACCTCCCACCCAATGACCTGCCTGCGCGCACTTGGCCCCGAGCCAATCGCTGCCGCTTATGTACAACCTTCACGCCGCCCGACCGATGGTCGCTATGGTGAGAACCCCAATCGCCTGCAACACTATTATCAGTTCCAGGTGATTATCAAACCTTCACCAGACAACATTCAGGAACTCTATTTAGGTTCATTGCAAGAGCTGGGTCTGGACCCGTTGATTCACGACATTCGCTTTGTCGAAGATAACTGGGAGAACCCAACGCTGGGTGCCTGGGGTCTGGGCTGGGAAGTGTGGCTAAACGGCATGGAAGTGACGCAGTTCACTTACTTCCAGCAAGTCGGCGGTTTGGAATGTAAACCGGTCACCGGCGAGATAACCTACGGCCTGGAACGTCTGGCGATGTACATTCAGGGCGTAGACAGCGTTTATGACCTGATTTGGTGTGACGGCCCATTGGGTACCACCACCTACGGCGATATTTATCATCAAAATGAAGTGGAGCAATCCACCTATAACTTTGAATACGCCGATGTGGACTTCCTGTTCTCCTGCTTCGAGCAATATGAGAAAGAAGCCCAGTCACTGCTGGCGCTGGAAGCTCCGCTGCCACTGCCGGCTTATGAACGTATTCTCAAAGCTGGTCACACCTTTAACCTGCTCGACGCCCGTAAAGCCATCTCGGTGACTGAGCGCCAGCGTTATATTCTGCGCATTCGTACGCTGACCAAAGCTGTCGCCGAGGCTTATTATGCTTCCCGCGAGGCATTGGGCTTCCCTATGTGCAAAAAGAATCAGAACTAAGAGGCTGTCATGACTCAACAGACTTTCCTGGTGGAAATCGGCACGGAAGAGCTGCCGCCGAAGGCTCTTCGTTCTCTGGCCGAATCTTTTGCCGCCAATTTTACGGCTGAACTCGATAGTGCCAATTTGCCGCATGGCGAGGTGGTTTGGTACGCCGCACCACGTCGTTTGGCATTAAAAGTCATTAATTTAAGTGCTGCTCAGGCTGATCGTGAAGTCGAAAAACGTGGCCCGGCGATTGCACAAGCATTTGATACTGAAGGTAAACCCAGCAAAGCGGCTGAAGGTTGGGCGCGCGGCTGTGGTATTACTGTCGATCAAGCAGAGCGTCTGGTTACCGACAAAGGCGAGTGGTTGCTGTATCGCGCGCACGTCAAAGGGCAATCAGCGCAGTTGTTGCTGGCGGGGATGGTGAATACCGCCCTGAGCAAACTGCCAATACCTAAATTGATGCGTTGGGGTGATAAAGAAACCCAATTCGTTCGTCCGGTTCATACCGTGACCCTGCTGTTAGGTTCTGAAGTCATTCCTGGCACGGTATTAGGTATCGATTCAGACCGTATTATCCGTGGTCACCGCTTTATGGGCGAAGCTGAATTCACCATTGATAACGCTGACCAATACCCGCAAATCCTGCTGGAGCGCGGTAAAGTCATCGCTGATTATGAATTGCGCAAAACTATCATTAAGCGTGATGCAGAACTGGCCGCGCAGCAGATTGGCGGTATCGCTGATCTGAGTGAAAGTTTGCTGGAAGAAGTGGCTTCACTGGTGGAATGGCCGGTAGTGCTGACGGCAAAATTTGAAGAGAAATTCCTGGCAGTTCCTGCGGAAGCACTGGTGTACACCATGAAAGGTGACCAAAAGTATTTCCCGGTTTACGATGCTGCCGGTAACTTGATGCCAAACTTCATCTTTGTTGCCAATATTGAATCGAAAGATCCTCAGCAGATTATCTCGGGTAATGAGAAAGTGGTGCGCCCACGTCTGGCGGATGCCGAGTTCTTCTTTAAAACTGACCGTAAAAAACGCCTGGAAGATAATCTACCGCGTCTGGAAACCGTGCTGTTCCAACAGCAATTGGGCACTCTGCGCCATAAGACTGATCGTATTCAGGCGCTGGCCGGTTGGGTTGCAGCACAGATTGGTGCCGATGTTAACCATGCCACCCGTGCAGGTCTGCTGTCCAAATGTGACCTGATGACCAATATGGTGTTTGAATTCACCGATACCCAAGGCGTGATGGGGATGCACTATGCTCGTCACGACGGTGAGGCAGAAGATGTTGCTGTTGCTCTGAACGAGCAGTATCAGCCACGTTTTGCCGGTGATGATTTGCCATCGAATCCGGTTGCCTGCGCATTAGCCATTGCCGATAAAATGGACACGTTGGCGGGTATTTTCGGTATCGGTCAACATCCAAAAGGCGATAAAGACCCATTTGCTCTGCGCCGTGCGGCGTTGGGTGTGTTGCGTATTATCGTCGAGAAGAATTTGCCGCTGGATCTGCAAACGCTGACCGAAGAGGCTGTGCGCCTATATGGTAGCAAGTTAACCAACAGTAAAGTGGTCGACGAAGTGATTGAATTCATGCTGGGCCGCTTCCGTGCCTGGTATCAGGATGAAGGTCATAGCGTTGATACTATCCAGGCTGTTCTGGCGCGCCGTCCAACCCGTCCGGCTGATTTTGATGCACGGGTGAAAGCGGTAACCTATTTCCGCACATTGGACGCGGCTGCGGCACTGGCTGCGGCGAACAAACGCGTGTCGAACATTCTGGCGAAATCCACTGATACCCTGAATGACCATGTGCGAGCCTCGGTGTTAAAAGAACCGGCAGAGCTGAAACTGGCCACGCATTTAGTGGTGTTACGCGATAAGCTCGAGCCTGTGTTTGCGGCAGGTCAATACCAGGAAGCACTGGTTGAACTGGCTGCACTGCGGGAAACCGTCGATGAGTTCTTTGACAGTGTTATGGTGATGGCTGAAGATGATGCGGTACGGGTTAACCGACTGACATTGTTGAGTAAACTGCGCGAATTGTTCTTGCAGGTTGCTGATATTTCGCTGTTGCAGTAACCCTGCTCTTGCTTGGCAATAGGGGAGCGTAGTTACCCAAAGAATTTGGTGTTGCAGGTAGGCTGCAAACGAGCGAATCCCGATGAGCTTACTCAAGTAAGTGATTCGGGTAAGTGAGAGCGGCGAACACCCCTGCAACCTCAAGTAAGAAGGGTATATCGCTCCCCTTAGCTATTCTTAATACTGGAATTGAGTGATAAGAATAGAATGTTGTGAAAATAAGTACTTACTACAGGAGTAGTTTCACATGACTTTTGCACTGAATACGACCCGATATTCACGTTGGTTCGCGCCATTATTGGCGTTACTGGTGGTCTTCCAATTGACCGCCTGTGGGGATAAAGAGCCGGAGCAACGTAAGGCTTTTATTGATTATCTACAAAACACTGTGATGCGCAGCGGGATGAAACTGCCAACACTGAGTGAAGATCAAAAGCAGAAATTCGGCCCTTATGTCAGCGATTACGCAATTTTAGTGAGTT
Source organism: Yersinia aldovae ATCC 35236 (assembly GCF_000173735.1). Classification (GTDB taxonomy): domain Bacteria; phylum Pseudomonadota; class Gammaproteobacteria; order Enterobacterales; family Enterobacteriaceae; genus Yersinia; species Yersinia aldovae. The sequence continues at coordinate 22,387 of NZ_ACCB01000003.1, forward strand.
TTTCGCAACAACTGACCAAATCTGTTGATGCCAGCCTAACTCCGGCTATGGCGCAAATTAATGAGATTCGTGTAGCGCAGGATTATCTCGCTAAACGTGATGCTCTACAGCAGTCAGCAGGTGCTTTGAACCTGTTGGTGCAGCAGATTCATACTGTCAAAGCTCAGGCCGATAGCGCTGTCGCTGCGTTGAAGCAACCTGATGATTTGAAAGTCGTATTTAATAAAGCCTTTGATAATATTGTGACTCAACCTGCCAATGTGTTGATCCCCGCCGTACCGGTGATTTCTGCCTTTGTGCAGGATCTGGCGCAAGTGGGTGATTTCCTGCAACAGCAGGGTACGCAGGTCACCTTTAACAATGGCGGCATTCAATTCCAAACGGCACAGCAAGCTGCGCTGTACAACACGATGATGGCTAATTTGGTCGCTAAGTATCCGGCGATGATGGCAGCACAGAAGAGTGCGATGAGTGTCATACAGTGATGGTTTTGGTTGATTTAGGTTGATTTGATTTGGTGATCGGTTCGGTTGGTATTTGATAAGTGAATAAGTTCGGTTGTTAAAGCAACTGAGCTTACTTAATCTGCGATGAACCAACCGGCAAAGGGGCCATAAGCGTGGCCCCTTGTGCAATCCCGCACTTGCGCGAAATATTGCCCTGCGGGTAAACCGTCAGCGTCTTTCGGGCTCACGAGCCAGCGCGATTCGCTCCTGCCCAAGCGCGCTTTTCGCGGGCGTCCATGCCCGCTCACTCTACCCTCACTCCTTGTCGGCAATATTCCTGATTGCGCTCAAAGTCAACACCATGGTTTTAGGTTTTGATGTTTAAAAGCACATTTGAGCTGCCGAGTGAAGAATGAAGCCAGGGAAATCCGCCATGGACGGCGGATTTAGGCGTCATGAGCAGGGATGCGAATAAAGCCGTCCCGCCAGCGTAATGATGAGTCGAGGGAACCTGCGCAGCAGGCAAGCGATACGTGCGCAAGCGCGGATTGTTAAGGCCCACGCTTATGGGCCTTAACTCGGTTGAGGCGACTGAGCTAAAATGACCACTGAACTAATATCAACCGAAACAGTGACTCAGCCAGCTCTAACAACTGAACCTCATCTCTGAATAAATTTTACCTGAAACCCGCTCCAATCGTGTGCCTCCTTCCTCCTGTTGTTTTATTACACATTTACCAGTCAGTGGCTCAATATCGATGTATTGGATGGGTGAATGTCTCATCCTGCTTCCGCGAACAAAAAATAACTTGTGATTAACATCACATTTTAAAAACAAAGAGATGCCTCTTAAGTGTGACTCAAGTCACTGTAATGAGTGTTTGCAGCTTAAAAATTATCCTCCGTGCCTTTCTTACAGCCAAATAGTGTGATCTATATCAACAAACGAACCCCTGTACCCAGGTGTTTAGTGTGATATGAGTCACATAAATGCCATGAGCTACGCGTGATTAAAAGAGCGTGCTAGAGTTTGTTTTGCATACAGCATATTTGCACTCGGTAACTGAATCGTATTCGGTAACATCGGTGGGTTTTGCAAAACTGCTTCAACGAAACAATTATATCGCGCTCTTATTGTTAGCGCGTATCAATAGGGGTGTTTTATGTTTTCACCAGACGCAAAGGTCAGAATTCAAAATTTTGGCCGATTCCTCAGTAACATGGTTATGCCCAATATCGGCGCATTTATTGCTTGGGGTATTATTACCGCGCTGTTTATTCCAACGGGTTGGTTGCCGAATGAGACGCTAGCCAAACTGGTTGGCCCGATGATCACCTACCTGCTACCACTGCTGATCGGTTTTACCGGTGGCCGTTTGGTGGGGGGGGATCGCGGTGGTGTGGTCGGTGCTATCACCACGATGGGGGTTATCGTTGGTGCCGATATGCCGATGTTCCTCGGTGCGATGATTGTTGGCCCACTGGGTGGCTGGGCAATCAAACACTTTGACCGCTGGGTTGAAGGTAAAATCAAAAGCGGCTTTGAGATGCTGGTTAACAACTTCTCAGCCGGTATCATCGGTATGCTGTTGGCTATTCTGGCCTTTATGGCAATTGGCCCCTTGGTAGAAGTGTTATCCCAAGTGTTGGCGAAAGGCGTGCATATCATGGTGCAGCTCAACCTGCTGCCACTCACGTCTATCTTCGTCGAACCGGCCAAAATCCTGTTCCTGAATAACGCGATTAACCATGGTATCTTCTCACCGCTGGGTATCCAGCAGGCAACTGAAACCGGTAAGTCTATCTTCTTCCTGATCGAAGCGAACCCAGGCCCAGGTATGGGTGTGTTGATGGCTTATATGTTTTTCGGTAGAGGTAACGCGAAGCAATCTGCTGGCGGCGCGGCTATCATCCACTTCTTTGGTGGTATCCACGAAATCTATTTCCCATACGTTTTGATGAACCCACGCTTATTGCTGGCGGTGATTCTGGGCGGTATGACCGGTGTGTTCACGCTGACTGTGCTGAACGGCGGTCTGGTATCACCAGCGTCTCCAGGCTCTATTCTGGCGGTACTGGCGATGACACCTAAAGGCGCTTATTTTGCCAACATTGCTGCGGTTGCTGCTGCGTTTGCGGTGTCATTCGTCGTATCAGCCATACTTCTGAAGACCTCTAAAGTTAAAGATGACGAGGAGGACACTCTGGAAGATGCCACTCGTCGTATGCAAGATATGAAAGCGCAATCTAAAGGTGCACAAGCCGCCAATGCTGCCGCTGCCGCCGGTGACTTGAGCACAGTACGTAAAATCATCGTGGCTTGTGATGCTGGCATGGGTTCCAGTGCGATGGGGGCCGGTGTGCTGCGTAAAAAAGTACAAGATGCGGGCCTGAAGCATATCTCTGTGACTAACTGCGCCATCAACAACTTGCCAGAAGATGTAGACTTGGTCATTACCCACCGTGATTTAACTGAGCGCGCCATGCGCCATGCACCACAGGCTCAGCATATCTCGTTGAGCAACTTCCTCGACAGCCAACTTTATACCAACCTGACAGTACGTTTGGTGGAAGCGGCCAACTCGTTGGCAACCACTCAGAAAGTGATTGAAACACTGGATGATAGCTTTGAGCCATCGGAAGCCAATCTGTTCAAACTGGGTGCGGAGAACATCTTCCTGAATCAACATGCGGCGACCAAAGAGCAGGCTATCCGCTTTGCCGGTGAGCAGTTGGTCAAAGGTGGTTATGTTGAGCCTGAATATGTTGAAGCGATGTTGGAACGTGAGAAACTGACTTCCACTTATCTGGGCGAATCTATCGCCGTGCCACATGGCACCATTGAAGCCAAAGATCGTGTACTCAAGACTGGCGTGGTGTTCTGTCAATATCCTGAAGGTGTGCGCTTTGGCGAAGAAGAGGATGAAGTGGCTCGTCTGGTGATTGGTATTGCTGCCCGTAACAATGAGCATATTCACGTCATTACCAGCCTGACCAACGCACTGGATGATGAGTCAGTCATTGAGCGCTTAAGCAAAACCACTAGTGTGCAAGAAGTGCTGGATTTATTGGGCGGTAAAAAGTAACCAAGCGGTAAAAATAACCCAGTAATACTAAATATACTCTAAATAATTCGAGTTGCAGGAAGGCGGCAAGCGAGTAAATCCCGATGAGTTGACGCTAGTCAATGATTCGGGTGCAAGAGAGAAGCCAACGCACATGCAGCTTGCAGTATGACGAGTATAGGGCCGTGGGGAGAACGCGGCCCTTTCACAGTCACACAGTTAAAGGTAAAGAATATGAAAGCATTACATTTTGGCGCAGGTAATATTGGCCGGGGTTTTATCGGCAAACTTCTTGCTGATGCCGGTGCACAACTCACTTTCGCCGATGTTAACCAACCGTTGCTGGATGAACTGAACCAACGTAAAAGTTACCAAGTGAATGTGGTCGGTGAGCAAGCAAGGGTTGAAGAAGTCAACAATGTCAGCGCCGTCAACAGTGGTAGTCCGGAAGTGGTGGCGCTGATTGCAAACGCCGATATTGTCACCACCGCGGTTGGCCCACAAATTCTGGCGCGCATCGCTGGCACCGTGGCACAAGGCCTGGTTGCTCGTCATCAACAAGCTAATACCCGCCCACTGAATATTATTGCTTGCGAGAATATGGTGCGTGGCACCAGCCAGTTAAAACAGCATGTCTTCGCCGCCTTACCGGAAAGTGAGCAGGCGTGGGTTGAGCAGCATGTTGGATTTGTTGATTCAGCGGTAGACCGCATTGTGCCGCCATCGGAAGCGGGCAGCACGGATATTCTGGCTGTAACCGTTGAAACATTCAGCGAGTGGATTGTTGATGGTACCCAGTTTAAAGGGCCGCCGCCGCAAATTGCCGGTATGGAACTGACCGACAACCTGATGGCGTTTGTGGAGCGTAAACTCTTCACTTTGAACACCGGGCACGCTATTACCGCCTATCTGGGCCAACTGGCCGGTCATCAAACTATCCGTGATGCCATCCTTGACCCAGCAGTACGCCAGACCGTCAAAGGCGCAATGGAAGAGAGCGGTGCGGTGCTGATTAAGCGCTATGCGTTTGATCCACAAAAACATGCCGCTTATATTAATAAAATTCTCTCCCGTTTTGAGAACCCTTATCTGCATGACGATGTTGAGCGCGTTGGCCGTCAGCCACTGCGTAAACTGAGTGCCGGTGACCGTTTGATCAAACCGCTGTTGGGGACTTTGGAATATAAGTTGCCGCACAATAATTTGGTCACCGGTATTGCTGCCGCGATGAGCTATCGCAGCGAGCAAGACCCGCAAGCGCAGGAATGGATTGAATTACTGGCGAAGTTAGGGCCGAAAGCTGCGCTCGCGCAAATTTCAGGACTACCCGTTGATGGCGAGGTTGTCGAACAGGCGGTGAATGTGTATAACGCCATGCAGGATAAGCGGGCGCACTGATTCTCAGTATTGGCCTGGTATTACTATCGGGCCAATGATTACGCATTCAGCATTCACCAACCACCCCAGTGACAAGCGATGATTGAAAAGACACAGGCATTTGAGAATCGAGTACTTGAACATCTGAACGCCGGGAAGACGGTTCGGAGTTTCTTGATGGCCGCTGTCGAGTTATTGGCAGAAGCATTGAATATTCTCGTGGTGCAGGTTTTTCGTAAAGATGACTATGCGGTGAAATATGCCGTCGAGCCTTTATTGGTCGGGGATGGGCCGCTGGGTGAGTTATCTGTGCGTCTAAAACTGGTTTATGCGTTGGGGGTGATTACCCGTCATGAATATGAAGATGCCGAGCTATTGATGGCGCTGCGTGAAGAGCTAAATCATGATGGCACCGAGTATCGCTTTACCGATGACGAAATCCTCGGGCCATTTGGTGAATTACATTGTGTGGCTGACTTGCCGCCAGTGCCAACCTTCCTGCGCCCGGATGAGGCAGATGCTTCACTGATTGCCATGCAGCGCCAGCGTTATCAGCAAATGGTGCGCTCGACGATGGTGTTGTCTATTACTGAATTACTCTCCCGCATCAGCTTAAAACAAGTCTCCAGGCTCTCGCCGTTAGGCCACGTCTGATTACGCCAACGCGCTTAACCACTCATCAGCCAGCAGCCAGAGTGCGGTGATAGCCATTAATCCCCCCATCACGCCATTGAATAACCGCAATTTCCAGTTAACTCGCAGGGCATGGCGTAACTGATCGCCCATAATCGCCCAAACGGCAACACAAGGCAGATTCAGTAAGGCAAATCCGAGAACAATCAATAAGGTATAGCTAAGTGTCGCACCGTCGCGTGGCGTGAATAAAATAGCGATATTCATTGCCATCAACCAGGCTTTTGGATTGATAGCCTGAAACAGTGCCCCTTGTACAAACCCCATCGGTTGTTGACTGTTTTTAGCATTCGGGCTGCCAGAGATAAAAATCTTCCACGATAGCCACAGTAAATAGGCACATCCCAGCGTCACCAGTGGCAATCGAATGACACCCACCCAACTGAGAATTAAGGCCAGCAGTGTGGTCATTAGCGCGCATTGCAACGCGCAGCCAAAGGTAATCCCCAGCATCATCGGGAAGGTGCGGCGGATACCAAAATTGACGCCAGACGCCGCTAATAGCAGGTTGTTCGGGCCGGGAGTGATCGACATCACGGTAACATAACTGATAAAGGCACTGTCCAACATGGGCGGTAGGTCCTATTGATGTTATCAAGATGTTCAGCATAAAGATCAATCCGTGATGGCGTCAGAAGCAGAAGTTATCTATTGTAATGGGTACAGTTTGCATGATTCTAAACTGTACCCATTGAAGCTGTGGAGAACTGTCACCATGTCCCTCGTTATAAATGAAATTCGCTATTTGCAGGTGGCAGATAGCCTGACACAGGCCATCAAGAACGGCAGTTTACTGGCGGGTAGCCGCTTGCCCTCGGTACGGGGTTACGCACAGAGCCATCAGATGAGTATCAATACCGTGGTCGCGGCGTATCGCACGTTGGAAGACCGCGGCCTGATAGAGGCTCGCCCGCAGTCAGGGTTTTATGTCTGTAGCCCGTCAATGGCAGTGGTGCCAACGGCCACGGTCGGGAAACCGGTGGACGAAGTGCTGGATCTGATTGATACCGTCTTTGCTGCGCAACAAAATCCGCACTTTACCAACATCTCGCTGGCCTGCCCGCAGACCGGCGATTTCTATCCCAGCGCCAAGTTGGGCCGCATCATGGCCTCGCTGTTGCGCCGTCAGCCGCAGTTGATCAGCCAATATGCATTGCCGCCTGGCAGCCAACGGCTACGACAGCAAATCGCCCGCCGCGCCATGACGCTAGGGATGCTGGCCAACCCGTCAGATATCACCATTACCCACGGCTGTATGGAGGCGCTGCAACTGGCCTTGCGCGTCACCACTAAACCCGGCGACTGTGTGGGGTTGGAGTCGCCAACTTATTTCTATCTGATGCCATTACTGGCAAGCCTCGGATTGAAAGCCGTGGAAATCCCGACCGATCCGCAGCAAGGGTTGTCGCTCGATGTGCTGGAACTGCTGCTTGAGGAAGGGCGCTTAAACGCACTGATTGCCATGCCGACGGTGCAGAACCCCTTGGGTTACACGATGCCGTTGGCAGCGAAAAAACGGTTGGCAACGCTGATGAACGATCATCAGGTGCCATTAATTGAAGACGGTTTATATGCCGAGATTCAGTTTGGTAGCACACTGTCTCCGGCGGTGAAATCGTTTGATCGTGATGGTTGGGTGCTGTTTTGCTCCAGTTTTACCAAAACGTTGGCCCCCGATTTCCGTATCGGCTGGGTTGATGGTGGCCGCTTCGCTGAGGCATTACACAAGCTAAAAGCCGTTTCTTCGATGGCGGAATCGGCGTTATTATCGGAAACCTTAGCGCTATTTCTGGAATCTGGCGGCTATGATCACCATTTGCGCAGTTTGCGTCGCCGTTATGCGCAACAGGTGCAGCAGGCACAGCAACTGATCACGCAATATTTCCCGCGCGGTACTCAAGTGACCCAACCGGCAGGGGGTTTTGTTTTCTGGGTCGAACTCCCTGACAGCATAGATACGGTGGCGCTATTTCATCAATTGCTACAAGAGCAGATTTGCCTGACCCCCGGAACGCTTTATTCACCCAGTGGGCGCTATCGCAATGCGCTGCGGCTGTCATGCTGTTACCCCTTCAACAGCCGCTATAGCGAAGCATTGGCGAGGCTCGGTGCAGCCGCTTGTGAAGTCAGCGGCTTGCCTGCCGGAATGCAGTGGCAACCGCGACAGGAGTCTGCTGTGATACACTCTCTATCTTGATGCGCAATCAGTGCTATTCTATCTCCAACTTTAGCGAAACATCGTGCCTATCAGCGGCATGTACGGGCAAATATCATGAAAGAACACGCAGAAATCAAACGTCTGAGCGATATGCTGGATGCGTTGAACCACAAAGACCCTACCGTGATCCAGCAGGGTAATATGGATTTAATCGCACAGCACATGAAAGAAAAAGAGAAACTGGCCGCTGAAATTCAGCGGCTGAAAGAAGTGCGAGTAAAAAACTTGAGCGTAGAAGCACAGAAGCTGGCTCAACTGCCCTTTAGTCGTGCCATCACCAAAAAAGAACAGGCGGATATGGGCACGTTAAAGAAAGCAGCGCGCGGTATTGTGGTGGTTCACCCAATGACTGCATTAGGCCGTGAAATGGGCTTGAAAGAAGTGACCGGTTACGCTAAAAAAACCTTCTGATTGACGCCTTCGATAAAACCGGGTGTGTGGCATGGCCGCCGCCCGGCTTGTTTTCTAGCTTTGACACTACTCTTGACATATGCTTGGCATATGCTAGTGTTTTTAATGACACGAGCATCAGGAGTAAAAATATGAGAACGGTATCTATTTTCAAAAATGGGCAGAATCGAGCAATTCGTTTGCCAAAAGATATGGATTTTGATGGCGTGACCGAGCTGGAAATACTCAGAGACGGTGATAGTATTATTTTACGACCCATACGCCCGACATGGGTATCATTCATGGATGAAGATAAAGCGGATAATGACTTTCTTGCAGAAAGACAAGACGTTATCGAAGAGGGACGCTTCGAATTATGACAAAAAAAATATACATGCTTGATACGAATATTTGTTCTTTTATTATGCGGGAGCGGCCAGCGGAATTAATTATAAAATTACAACAATGTATTGAGCATCAGAATAAAATAGTTGTTTCAGCAATTACATACTCAGAAATGCGTTTCGGTGCTATTGGTAAGAAGGCATCACCAAAGCATAATTACTTAGTGGATGAATTTGTGAAACGATTAGATGCCATCTTGCCGTGGGATGCCGCAGCTGTTGATGCCACCACTAATATTAAAGTTGAGCTGGCAAAGCAGGGGACACCAATTGGCGGAAATGATGCCGCAATAGCCGGACATGCAGTTTCTGCTGGAGCAATATTAGTGACTAATAATATTAGAGAGTTTGAACGAGTTAAAAATCTACGAATTGAAGATTGGACTCAATAGCCACTATTTCGAATACAAACAGTTTAATACAATGGAGTCATATATTCAGGGTGCTAATTTCAATAGCCTATTTAATTAATTCTCTTTAGAAAGGTTTTTCAGATAATTTGCCATCCTTGGCAACAGCGTATTTTTATCGTTTGATAATTAATCTATCAAGAGCCGCGCAACCGCCGATTAAAGTCTTCTATTTTTCCCAGGGAAAGGCGGGTCAGCATGGTTTTACTCCAACTGGCCGATAAGCCCGATACCGACAACAAGCGGCGATACTGCTCTTCGTCGAATGGCATGTGCCAGGCAATGGCGATAGCTTGTGCCACGGAGACGTCACTGGTGCGAGCCAGTAGCTCTAATGGATGGCCCTCACTGACAATGCCTGCGGAAATCACGCGATATAGCCAACCGCAGTAGCCAGTTTGCTGCATCAGCACCGACATATCCTCGATAGCAAAATGGAAATTGAGTTTATAGCAAGGTGAGCGCGGTTGCGTCACCTGAATAATGGCACCTCCCCAGCGGTAGATATCCCCCATATAGACGTTTTGTTCAGTCATACCGAGGGTTGAAATGTTCTCGCCATAGGCCGGGGTAGAGAAAATATCTTCTTGTGCGGGGAATTGCTGTGCCCAGTGAGTGTAATGCTCGCGTGGGTAATGGCATAAGGCGCGGTCCGGCCCGCCGTGAAAGCGTGTTTCTGCCTGCTGATCCCCTTCCAATCCCAGAGTTGTCAGCATGATGCCACCCTGCACCTGGCGTTTACCAATGGCACTTGGGGAACTGCCGCTGTAGGGTTCAATTTTACCGATATAAACCTGTGGATACTTCATTTGCTCTCCTTGTCTGGGCGTGGAAGGGAGAGTCAGAATACCCTGCCCGATGACAAGGTTCCAAGATAAAAGGAGTTATCGATGGGATTGAGAAAAGTAATGGGAAGTGCAGGAATAGCTGTCAGGGCTATTCCCGCCGGGTAATTAGAAGGTTTCCCAATTATCTTGCTGGGTCACTCTGCTGCTTTGCGAGCCAGTGCGGGGAGAAGGTGTACCCTTATGCTGGGCAGCAACAGTTTCGGTTTCGGTATCAGTTAGGCGGAACACTGCCACCGCCTGCGCCAGCAAAATGGCTTGTTCTGCCAGTGAATTAGCTGCGGCAGCCGATTCTTCCACTAATGCGGCATTTTGCTGAGTGGTGCTGTCCATTTCTGAAATAGCCAGGCTGACCTGTGTGATACCACGGCTTTGCTCATCTGATGCTGATGCGATTTCCGCCATGATATCGCGCACATGGGTCACTGAACGAACGATGTTTTCCATTGTTTGCCCGGCATTTTGCACTAGCGTGGTTCCGCTATTCACCTGGCTTACGGATTCACCAATCAGCCCTTCAATCTCTTTGGCGGCTTGCGCACTGCGTTGTGCCAAATTACGAACTTCGCTGGCGACGACGGCAAAACCACGGCCTTGCTCACCGGCACGCGCCGCTTCAACCGCCGCATTTAGCGCCAGAATATTGGTCTGGAAAGCGATACTGTTAATTACCGAGGTAATCTCAGCGATGCGTTTGGAGCTGCCGGAGATGTCGTTCATGGTGCGCACCACATCGTTAACCAGTTTGCCGCCCTGTTGTGCGGTATCTGAGGCCTCTGTTGCCAGCTGATTGGCGTGATGTGCATTATCTGCATTTTGTTTCACCGTCGCGTTCAGTTGCTCCATGCTGGCGGCTGTTTCTTCTACGGCGGCGGCTTGCTGCTCGGTACGCGAGGAGAGGTCAGTATTGCCTGCCGCAATTTCGCCAGAGGCATGAGATACCTGACTAACGCCGACGCGAATTTCATCAATCATAGCGCGCAGGTTTTCATTCATGCGGGCAACGGCATTCATTAGCAGGCCCAGTTCATCGGTACGAGTTGAGGTTGCCGCCGCAGTTAAATCGCCAGTGGCAATGCGCTCTGCCATCGCTAACGTGGTGCGCAGTGGCACAGTAATTTGACGGGTCATGCGCCATGAAATCAATAAGCCCAATAGCAGTGCGACAATAGCCGTAATGGTTAACTGTAACTGTGCATTATTGATTTCGTCATGCGTGCCTTGCAGCTCTTGGGTGAACAGGTGAGTGGCTAACTTATTCAATTCATTTGCATTATATTCCATCACTTTACCCACTGCCAGCTCTTGCTGATAAGCCGGTAAGTAGGCTAATACGTTGTCTTTATAGGCGCTGAGGCTGGAGATGACCGGAGCTAATAGTTTTTGCTGATCGGCTGATAACACCGGCATGAAAGCATTTGCTGCACTGTTGGCAATATTGATTGAGGTAATCAATGAAGACTCTGCATCCTGGTTGCGATCCAGTAATAAACCTCGCGCGTTATAGCGCACGGTCATGAGTTTTTGATTCATTTCTGCCAGTAGAATTTGAGTATGGGTATCCGCGCCTTCATTGAGCAAATTTTGCTGTAATTCATTGAGGTTCTTCTGTGTTTCAGAGATATTCCAACTTTTACGTACATCGTCTTTATGGGCCACAGCATTCACAAAATTGCTTTGTTGTTGCAGATATTCTTCTACCACATCAGCAATGCTATTGATTGTTTTGCGATTATTTTCCGACCAGTCAAGCTCTTCACTTTGAATCAGTAAGGTTTTTATCTTATTGATATATCCTGAGTTTTCCTTGATATATTTCAAGTCATAGGTGCGTTCATATAGCGCACGGTTATATTTGGCTTGGTTGGCTTCATCATTAATTTTGTAACTCAAGTTGACTTTATAAGCATGTTCTTCAATCACGGAGAAATGATATGCGGTGGTGCCAGCAATGATCCCCACTAACAACAACATCAGGAAAAAGCTTAATCCTAGCTTTTTGCCGACTTTTGCGTTTTCAAAGTGACTAAAAACTTTGCTAAATGCTGCCATGTTCTTCTCCGTTATGTGGTGTTTTGCTGCAAATCAATCAGCTTAGGTAAATTGGGGGAGGTCTAGTTATTAGAGGATTTCACGAGATTGGCGGTATGTGGGGCAGCCCTGGCAAGAGCGCTGTTTCAAATCTACATTCATGGGCTTACCTCATGAATGCCAACCGCCTTCTGTATAATCTATCGGCAGAAAATGGTTAAACTTTAACAATAAAAAATGCCAGCAAGTAGCCTTGCTGGCATGTATCTTTCGTACTTGGAGCTATGGGGGTATAGCTGCTTTCGTTACTTAGCCTGAGCGAAACGCGCGGCTGCTTCGTCCCAGTTAACTACGTTCCAGAATGCTTTGATGTAGTCTGGGCGGCGGTTTTGGAATTTCAGATAGTAAGCGTGTTCCCACACATCCAGGCCCACAATCGGGAAGCCTGATGCGCCAGAAACCGCTTCACCCATCAGTGGGCTGTCTTGGTTAGCAGTCGAAACAACCGCCAGTTTGCCGTCGTCTTTCAGTACCAGCCAGGCCCAGCCTGAACCGAAACGCGTTGCCGCAGCTTGTTCAAATTTTTTCTTTTAAAGCTGTCAACGCTGCCAAAATCGCGCTCGATAGCCGCTTTCAGGTCGCCGGTCAACGTGGTGTCCAGTTTCAGGCCTTTCCAGAACAGGCTGTGGTTAGCGTGGCCGCCAGCATTGTTACGCATAAAGGTGCGTTTTTCAGCAGGGACTTTGTCCAGATCTTTAATCAGATCTTCAACGCTGAATTTAGCCAGCTCAGGGAAGCTCTCCAACACCGTGTTTGCATTATTAACATAAGTTTGGTGGTGTTTGGTGTGATGGATTTCCATCGTCTGCTTATCGAAGTGGGGTTCCAGGGCGTCATAAGCGTAAGGCAGGGATGGCAGTGAGTAACTCATAATCATCGTCTCCGTAGGTGTAGGGCGGCGCAAAAAAGTAAGCACCGCGTAAGCATTCGGATCATTATAGTTAATTAAATGATATTGAAAATGATTATCAATACCGTACTTATTGTGTGGTCTTTTTATTCACTGACCCGTTGGGGATGGGTATACACCGTTGCCCGGCCGGGTTTACTGAAGCCAACCAGGGTGAGATTACAACGCTCGGCGACTTCAACAGCTAAGGTTGTTGCAGCAGAAACAGCAAATAAAATCTCTGCGCCGCACATCGCGGTTTTCTGTACCATCTCATAGCTGGCACGGCTGGAAACCAGCACCGCACCTTGCTGCCACGGCTGTTTGGCCCGAATCCCCAGCAGTTTATCCAGTGCCACATGGCGGCCCACATCTTCACAGCCACCTAATAACTCACCTTGAGGGGTAATCCAGGCGGCAGCATGGGTACAACCGGTCAGTTGACCCACTGTTTGTACCTGCTTGAGCTGTGCCAGCGCACTATCCAATTGATTCAGGCTATAGGTTTGGGTGAACGGCAGGGGGGCGATTGGGCGGAAGATATCGGCCAGTTGTTCGATGCCGCAGACACCACATCCGGTACGTCCAGCCATTGCCCGACGCCGCTCTTTCAAACCGGCAAACTTCCGGCTGGATAGCTCAATGTTAACTTCTATGCCATTACAGCCAGGCGTGACATCAATGGCATAAATATCTTGTGGCGCGCTGATAATGCCTTCTGATAGCGAAAACCCCAGTGCGAAAGCCTCTAAATCCTTAGGAGTCGCCATCATCACCACATGGGAAATACCGTTATAAACCAGAGCGACCGGCACTTCTTCTGCCAGCCAATCCAATTGTGGCTCTGCCATTTGATGGCGCTGTAGCACGTGAAGTTGCCTGGCACCGCAAATTTCGGTGGAGAGGTCAATATCTGAAGGTTTGATCTGGCTCACTATGCGGCCCTGAAAGTTATAACCCATAATCACAATGTGGTAACATTCACATTAAGAATAGTGTGGCTATATTCCGTTATTACAGAAATGTATCCCACACTGAAAAGCGTGATATCGCATGAGCGATTTTAACGCTTCCCGTTTTGTTGAGGGAAGCGTGAACTGGAAATAATGTGACAATGAATGAAGGAGAGACCCATGCAGGTCAGCAGAAGGCAGTTCTTTAAGATCTGCGCTGGCGGTATGGCAGGAACCACGGTCGCGGCACTCGGCTTTACGCCGTCGGTGGCGCTGGCGGAAACGCGCAATTATAAGTTGCTGCGCGCCCGTGAAACGCGGAATACCTGTACATATTGCTCCGTCGGTTGCGGGCTTTTGATGTATAGCCTCGGCGATGGCGCAAAAAACGCCAAAGAGAGTATTTTCCACATTGAAGGGGACCCGGATCATCCGGTCAACCGTGGTGCGCTGTGCCCTAAAGGCGCGGGGTTGGTGGATTTTATTCACAGCGAAAGCCGCTTGAAATACCCGGAATACCGCGCGCCAGGTTCAGACAAATGGCAGCGCATCACTTGGAATGATGCATTTGACCGCATTGCCAAGCTGATGAAAGAAGACCGCGATGCTAACTTTATTAAGACCAACGAGGCGGGTGTGACCGTCAACCGTTGGCTGAGCACCGGTATGCTGTGTGCTTCGGCATCCAGTAATGAGACGGGTTATCTGACCCAGAAATTTAGTCGCGCTCTCGGCATGCTTGCCGTAGACAACCAAGCACGTGTCTGACACGGACCAACGGTAGCAAGTCTTGCTCCAACATTTGGTCGCGGTGCGATGACCAACCACTGGGTTGACATCAAGAACGCAGACTTAATTATCGTCATGGGCGGTAATGCGGCAGAAGCGCATCCGGTGGGGTTCCGCTGGGCGATGGAAGCCAAAATCCACAACAATGCCAAGTTGCTGGTGATAGACCCACGCTTTACCCGTACTGCATCGGTGGCTGACTTCTATACGCCAATCCGCTCCGGTAGCGATATCGCGTTCCTGTCCGGCGTGTTGTTGTATCTGATGACCCACAACAAAATTAACCGCGAATACGTCGAAGCTTATACCAACGCCAGCTTGCTGGTGCGGGAAGACTTTACCTTTGATGATGGCCTGTTCAGTGGTTATGACGCCGAAAACCGCAAATACGACAAAACCACCTGGAATTACCAGCTGGATGAAAACGGCTTTGCTAAACGCGATGTCACCTTACAAGACCCGCGCTGTGTGTGGAACTTGCTGAAAGAACACGTCAGCCGTTACACGCCAGAGGTGGTTTCCAACATTTGCGGTACGCCAAAAGAAGATTTCTTGCAGGTTTGCGAATATCTCGCCGAAACCAGTGCGTCCAATAAAACCGCCACGTTCCTGTATGCGCTGGGCTGGACACAACACTCGGTTGGTGCGCAGAACATCCGTACTATGGCGATGATCCAGTTGCTGCTGGGCAATATGGGGATGGCCGGGGGCGGTATTAACGCCTTGCGCGGTCACTCTAATATTCAAGGCTTAACTGACCTGGGCTTACTGTCACAAAGCTTGCCGGGCTACCTGAATCTGCCGTCAGAAAAGCAGCCGGATATTGATACCTATCTGAAGGCCAATACCCCGAAAACCTTGTTACCGGGCCAGGTTAACTACTGGAGCAATTACCCGAAATTCTTCGTCAGTCTGATGAAAAGTTTCTACGGTGACAAAGCCCAGAAAGAGAACGGCTGGGGCTACGACTGGTTGCCGAAGTGGGATAAAGGCTACGACGTCTTGCAGTATTTCGAGATGATGTCGCAGGGCAAAGTGAATGGCTATATTTGCCAGGGCTTTAACCCGGTCGCGTCGTTCCCGAACAAAAACAAAGTAGTGGCATCACTGTCGAAACTGAAATTCTTGGTGACTATTGACCCACTCAATACTGAAACCGCGAATTTCTGGCAAAACCACGGTGAATTTAACGATGTCGATCCAGCGAAAATTCAAACCGAGGTATTCCGTTTGCCATCCAGTTGTTTTGCTGAAGAAAACGGTTCAATTGTTAACTCCAGCCGTTGGCTGCAATGGCACTGGAAAGGTGCTGATTCACCGGGCGAAGCATTGAACGATGGTGCCATTTTGGCCGGGATCTTTAGTCGTTTGCGTGATATGTACCATCGGGACGGTGGTGCAGTGCCAGAACAGGTGCTCAATATGACCTGGGATTATCTGACGCCAGACAATCCAGAGCCAGAAGAAGTGGCACAGGAAAGCAATGGTAAAGCACTGGCTGATATCACCGATGCTGACGGCAAAGTGCTGGTCAAAAAAGGCGAGCAGCTCAGTACCTTTGCTCATCTGCGTGATGATGGTACTACCGCCAGTGGATGCTGGATCTTTGCCGGTAGCTGGACACCGGCCGGTAACCAGATGGCACGCCGTGATAACGCTGACCCATCCGGCCTTGGCAATACACTGGGCTGGGCGTGGGCGTGGCCGCTTAACCGCCGCATTCTGTACAACCGTGCCTCTGCTGACCCACAGGGTAAACCTTGGGATCCGAAACGCCAGTTACTGGAGTGGGATGGTGCCAAATGGGGCGGCGTTGATATCCCAGATTACAGTGCCGCGGCACCGGGTAGCGATGTCGGGCCGTTCATTATGCAGCCTGAAGGCATGGGACGTCTGTTTGCCATCGACAAAATGGCGGAAGGGCCATTCCCGGAACATTATGAGCCATTTGAAACGCCGCTGGGCACCAACCCGCTGCACCCGAATGTGATATCCAACCCGGCCGCTCGTGTCTTTAAAGACGATTTGGCCGCAATGGGTTCTCATGAGCAGTTCCCGTATGTCGGAACCACTTATCGTCTGACCGAGCATTTCCACTACTGGACTAAGCATGTGCTGCTCAATGCTATCGCCCAGCCAGAACAGTTTGTGGAAATTGGCGAAAAACTGGCAGCGAAAAAGGGCATTAAGCAGGGCGATACCGTGAAAGTCAGCTCCAACCGTGGCTATATCAAAGCCAAGGCCGTGGTGACCAAACGTATTCGTACGCTGAATGTTCATGGGCAGGAAGTTGACACTATTGGTATCCCGATCCACTGGGGATACGAAGGGGTGGCGAAAAAAGGCTTCCTGGCCAATACCCTGACACCGTTTGTCGGTGATGCTAATACGCAAACGCCAGAGTTTAAGGCGTTCCTGGTCAACGTGGAAAAGGTGTAACGGAGAGAACCTATGTCACTGCAAACCCAAGACATTATCCGGCGCTCCGGCACCAACTCCCTTACGCCGCCGCCACAGGATCGTAACCACCAGCAAGAGGTGGCCAAGCTTATCGACGTCACCACCTGTATCGGTTGTAAAGCCTGTCAGGTGGCCTGTTCGGAGTGGAATGATATCCGTGATGAAGTCGGTCATAACGTCGGGGTGTACGATAACCCCGCCGATTTGACTGCCAAGTCATGGACGGTAATGCGTTTTTCTGAAGTTGAAGACGAAGAGAGCGGCAAGCTGGAGTGGCTGATCCGTAAGGATGGCTGCATGCATTGTGCTGATCCGGGCTGTTTGAAAGCCTGTCCGTCAGAAGGCGCTATCATTCAGTATGCGAATGGCATCGTCGATTTCCAATCAGAGCACTGTATCGGTTGTGGTTACTGCATCGCCGGTTGCCCGTTTGATGTCCCGCGCATGAACAAAGACGATAATCGGGTGTACAAATGTACTCTGTGCGTCGATCGCGTTGGTGTTGGCCAGGAACCTGCCTGTGTGAAAACCTGCCCGACCGGAGCGATTCACTTTGGTACCAAAGAAGCGATGAAAGAGGTGGCCGCAGGCCGGGTTAGCGAACTGAAAACGCGTGGCTTTGATAACGCCGGGTTATATGACCCCGCAGGCGTGGGGGGCACCCATGTGATGTATGTACTGCATCATGCGGATAAACCGCAGCTCTATCATGGCTTACCGGAGAACCCGACCATCAGTCCGACGATCACCTTCTGGAAGGGGATCTGGAAACCACTGGCCGCAATTGGCTTTGCCGCGACCTTTGCCGCCAGTATCTTCCACTACGTGGGTGTCGGCCCGAATCGGGTTGAAGAAGAAGAGGACGAAGACGATAAACCGGACTCTACCCCTTCCGATACCGCATCCAAGGCTCCTGAGCCTACCACCGCTGAACACTCAGACGATGGGGAGACGCCCAAATGAGAAAAGAAAAGCGTATCCAGCGCTACAGTGCGCCGGAGCGAATCAACCACTGGATAGTGGCTTTTTGTTTTATATTAGCTGCCATCAGTGGTCTGGGGTTCTTCTTCCCATCATTTAACTGGTTGATGAATATTTTTGGTACGCCGCAGTTGGCGCGCATCCTTCACCCCTTCGCCGGGGTGATTATGTTCGCCGCCTTCCTGATCATGTTTTTCCGTTACTGGAAACATAACCTAATCAACAAGGAAGACCTGGAGTGGGCTAAAAATATCCATAAAATTGCCATGAATGAGGAAGTGGGTGACACGGGGCGCTATAATTTTGGCCAGAAATGCGTATTCTGGGCTGCTATTATCAGCCTGGTGTTATTGCTGGCCAGTGGTGTGGTAATTTGGCGGCCTTATTTTGCGCCCTCTTTCCCGATCCCACTGATTCGTCTGGCGCTGCTGGTGCATTCGCTGGCCGCAGTAGGATTGATTATCGTGATTATGGTGCATATTTATGCCGCCCTGTGGGTGAAAGGCACTATTACCGCGATGGTAGAAGGTTGGGTACCCGCAGCATGGGCTAAAAAGCACCATCCGCGTTGGTATCGCGAGGTCAATGCCAAACGGCAGCTTCAGAACAAACAGGAAGAGAAACCCTGATGAGTATTCGCATTGTCCCTAAAGATCAATTAGGAAAACAGAGCGAAAAAGGTACAACGGCGGGGAATATCCCGCCGTTACTTTTCGCGAATTTAAAAAGCCTGTATACCCGGCGAACCGAACGTTTGCAGCAGTTAGCGCTGGATAACCCGTTAGCGGATTATCTGGATTTTGCTGCCAAAATTACCCAAGCGCAGCAAAAAGCACTGCATGACCACCCGCTGGTGTTGGATATGCAGGCTGAGTTGGCACAATCTGCGGCCAGTGGTAAACCGCCGCTAGATTTGAGTGTTTTTCCGCGCACCGATCACTGGCGCAAGCTGTTATCAGCATTGATTGCCGAATTACGCCATGATGCCCCCGATCATATCGTGGCGGTGCTGGATAATCTGGATAAGTCGTCAGTACATGAGCTGGAATTGTACGCAGACGCACTGTTAAACCGCGAATTTGCCGATGTTGGTAGCGAAAAAGCGCCATTTATCTGGGCTGCGCTATCCTTGTATTGGGCGCAGATGGCGAGCCAAATTCCGGGTAAAGCGCGGGCCGAATATGGTGAACATCGCCAATTCTGCCCGGTGTGCGGCAGTATTCCGGTTTCCAGTGTGGTACATATCGGCACGCAAAACGGTTTACGTTATTTGCACTGCAACTTGTGTGAAAGTGAATGGCATGTGGTGCGGATTAAATGCAGTAATTGCGAGCAGACCCGTGATTTGAACTACTGGTCACTGGACAGCGAACTGGCGGCAGTAAAAGCGGAAAGTTGCGGTGATTGCGGCACTTACCTGAAAATTCTCTATCAGGAAAAAGACCCGCAAGTAGAGGCGGTCGCTGATGATCTGGCCTCGCTTATCCTTGATGCTAAGATGGAAGGTGAAGGATTCGCCCGCAGCAGTATCAATCCCTTTGTGTTTCCAGGGGAATAGGCTCCCTGGTAACCAATGGTAGTTACGGTGGCGACTAACCCGCCGGGCGTTGAATTGTTGGATACCAAGCAACAGTAAACGTTAGTTAACAGCGTGGTGAACCCTATCGCGCTACACTAATTACTCAGACAGAGCGCCGTGCCGTTATTATGGCGCTCTTTCGACCCTATTACCTGAGTGAGTATGAGCGTAGAACTCCATCTGTTATACAGTCAGCTTCCCGCAATTGATCGCTTGTTACGCGAGCCAGACGTTGCCCCTTTGGTGGCTGAATACGGCCCTGTTTTATTGACTGATACTTTGCGTCAAATGCAGGTTGAGGCTCGTGAATATATCAGCCAATTTCATTCGCTGGCTGATTGGTGCAGTGACTGGCCAATGGCATTGAAGCAGCGTCTACATAACCGCCAATCCGCGTTAAAACCCGTCTTTAACCTCTCCGGCACCGTTTTACACACCAATCTAGGGCGAGCACCTTTAGCGGAATCAGCCATTGCTGCAGTGAATGACGCGATGCGTGGTGCGGTTACCCTCGAATATTCCTTGAGTGGTGCAGGTCGTGGCCATCGTGATCGCGCGGTAGCCGATTTACTCTGCGAACTGACTGGCGCGGAAGATGCCTGCATCGTTAATAATAATGCTGCTGCGGTATTTTTGCTGCTGACTGTCATGGCTGCTGGGAAGCAGGTGGTGGTTTCCCGGGGTGAATTGGTGGAAATTGGCGGCGCTTTTCGTATCCCGGATGTGATGCGTCAGGCCGGTTGTGAGCTGGTTGAAGTCGGTACCACCAACCGCACTCATCTGAAAGATTACCGTCAGGCTATTAGCGAACATACTGGTTTGCTGATGAAAGTGCATACCAGCAATTACAGTATTGAGGGCTTTACGGCCGCAGTTGCGGAGCAGCAACTGGCTGCGTTGGGGCATGAATTTGCGATTCCGACCGCAACAGATCTGGGCAGTGGTTCGCTGGTGGATATGACCCGCTACGGCTTACCGGCGGAACCGATGCCGCAGCAGTTAATTGCAGCAGGCGTCGATTTGGTGACTTTTTCAGGGGATAAGCTGCTCGGCGGCCCTCAGGCAGGGATCATTCTCGGTAAAAAACGGTGGATTGACCAATTGCAGCAACATCCGCTCAAGCGGGTACTTCGCGCCGATAAAATGACACTGGCTGCACTGGATGCGACCTTGCGTCTCTATCAGCAGCCCGATCGTTTGACCGAATTGTTACCGACAATGCGGTTGCTGACGCGTCCGGCGCAGGATATTGCCGAGAGTGCGCAGCGGGTGCTGGCAGCCCTTAATGACAGCTATGGCGCTGAGTTTACGCTGGCGGTAGAGACATGCTGGTCGCAGATTGGCAGTGGCTCATTACCTGTAGACCGGTTACCCAGTTGGGCAGTAACATTTACCCCTAAAGAGGGACGTGGAAGCGCTCTGGAAGCACTCACAGGGCGTTGGCGTGGATTGGCTAAACCCATCATTGGCCGCGTGGCCGATGGGCGTGTATGGTTAGATTTGCGCTGTTTGGAGGATGAGGCAGCGTTGCTCAGGGAGTTGGCACCATGATTATTGCAACCGCGGGTCATGTCGATCACGGTAAAACCACGCTGTTACAGGCAATTACCGGGGTTAATGCAGACCGCTTGCCGGAAGAAAAACAGCGCGGGATGACCATTGATTTGGGTTATGCCTATTGGCCGCAATCAGATGGCAGCATTATTGGGTTTATTGATGTCCCCGGACATGAGAAATTTCTTGCCAATATGTTGGCTGGCGTCGGTGGTATCGACCATGCTTTGCTGGTGGTGGCCTGTGATGATGGCGTGATGGCACAAACCCGCGAGCATCTGGCCATCCTGCGGCTGACGGGCCGCCCGACATTGACGGTGGCGCTGACTAAATCCGATAGAGTGGATGACGAGTGTATTGCGCAAGTACGCCAGCAAGTGATGGCGGAGCTGCTAGCCCAAGGCTGGGAAATCGAGCAAGTCACTCTGTTTGTCACTGCCGCCACAATAGATAGTGGTATCAGCCAATTGCGTGAGCATCTGGCGCAATGCCATCAGCAAGATGAAAATAGTCACCGGTTATCACGGCGGTTTCGTCTGGCTATTGACCGCGCATTCAGTGTGAAAGGCGCAGGGTTAGTGGTCACGGGGACGGCGTTAGCGGGCAAAGTGGCGGTGGGTGATACCTTATGGCTCACGGGCAGCAATTGCCCTGTGCGGGTGCGAGGTATACACGCTCAAAACCAGGATACCCAGCACGCGCAGGCCGGCCAGCGCATTGCCCTGAATCTCTCCGGTGATACTAGCAAACAACAGATCAATCGTGGTGACTGGCTATTAGCCCAACAGCCAGCGGAATTCGTTGATAGAGTGCTGGTCGTCGTCGATGCAGATGAACCCATACAGCACTGGCAACCGCTGCATTTGCATCATGCCGCCAGCCATATTACCGGCCGCTTTTCATTACTTAACACCCCTCAACCGGAGGGCTGCCAATCTCAATTGATACTGGCCGAGCTACTGCTGGATAACCCCCTGTGGTTGGCTGAGAATGATCGGCTGATTCTGCGGGATATTGCCGCGAAAAAGACATTGGGTGGGGCGCGTGTTATTCATCTGGCGGTGCCAAAACGGGGGAAACGACAACCGGCATTTTTGGCGTGGTTAACCGCGTTAGCGCAAGCGAAGAACGATCCTGAGGTGCTGGCGTTGCATTTGGCACAAGGGCCAATTTCTCTGCATAAATTCAGTTGGGCGCGTCAGCTTAACAACCATGATATGGCAGCATTGCTGGCCGGTACTGATTGTGTGGTCGCCGGTGATATTGCTCTGTCTAGCCCCCATGCTCAGCAAGCACAACAAACCTTATTGCATGTTTTATGTCTCTACCATCAACAGCATAGTGATCAGTTAGGATTAGGGCGGGCGCGCTTGCGGCGCATGGCGCTGCCGACACTGGACGAAGGGCTGGTATTCCGTTTGGTCGATAACCTGGTGGCGCAGGGTGCGCTAAAAAATACCCGTGGCTGGTTGCATCTGCCCGATCATGGATTGGGATTTACCGCGCAAGAACAAGCACGATGGCAACAGGTTGCCCCCTATTTCTCTGACGATCCGTGGTGGGTTCGTGATTTAGCGGCGGAATTGGCAATGGATGAAAGTGAGATGCGCAGCTTGCTACGTAAAGCGGCACAACTGGGCTACATCACGGCAATTGTTCCTGACCGCTACTATCTGAGCCAACGTATTGAGCAGTTTGCTGCTTTGATTCGTGAATTGGATGTCAGTCAAGGCAGTGCCAGTGCAGCAGATTTTCGCGATCGGCTGGGTATTGGCCGCAAGCTGGCGATTCAAATCCTGGAATTCTTTGACCGCAGTGGATTTACTCGCCGTCGGGGAAATGACCATTTATTGCGTGACAGTGGGCTATTTCTTAATACATCTCCTAATATGTAATTCGGTTAAAATACATCTAAAGTGATGTAACGTGGTCAAATTACATCTCATAAGGTGTATTTTGATTTTTTTACATCATATCCGATGTTTAATCCCTAAAATACATTGTTGGCTATAGATACATCAAAAGACATGTAGCTGGGGATGATATGAAATCGCTGTTAGATGTGGCCGAGCAGATAAAAGAAATTCGCCAACAGAAACAATTTACACAGTCTGATATGCGTCTTATCAATGGCATGACGCAACAGCAAGTTTCCAAGTTTGAGAAAGGGGGGATATTCACCTTTCTACTTTTCTGCGGATATTGGCCGGTTTGGATCTGGAAATGCTGCTGCTCACCCGGGAACAGGAGCAGGATATACGTTTGACTATGGGGGCAGAACGCGTGGTCAATAAGGAGAATATCACGGCCAATGATGATCCCTGGACACAGAAATATAAAGATCTGGAGGACTAGCCGATGTCGCAACAGCTTGAGAGTGTCGAAGGGCTGGCGCTTTATCTGGGGGAAATCCGTGTGGGGTGTTCTGGTGCACTATACCGGCGGCCAGAATGCTCTATCGTTCGATCCTGATTATATCGCGATGCCGGATACACAGCGACCGACCTTTACCTTAACTCAGCAGATTGATCACGGTTACCTGCAAAGGACGCAGATTAATAAACAAAAGCTACCTCCGGTACTGTCGAACTTATTACCTGAAGGGGCGTTGCGGCAGATGATGGCAGGGCAATTAAAAATTCATGAGGATAATGAATTTCCGTTGTTGGCGCGAGCTGGCGGTAATCTCGCCGGTGCATTGATAACCCGCCCATTGATGAAGGGAGATATCCCCCTATGGGCACTTTTCGCGCATGATAAAATAGAATTAATACAAATAGATACGAATAATATTGCGGATAAGTGCATCTTACCCGGCTATTAAGGCCCATTTAGACGATGCGATTATTATTGCGCGTCAAACATGGCCTGAAATGTTGGCCTCTTTGCCCATGAATGAGGCTCATAAGCACGTATTACGAAATCATTGGGCGCAATTACACACTGATTTTAGGCTATAAATTCGCTGGAGGGTCTATCCCTCCCAGCGCTTAATAAACTACTCCGCAGTAACCGCCTCCGGCTGACGGCAAATAAAAATCATCACCAAGCCCAGCCACAGCAAGCCGCTGATGAGATTGAACAGATTGAAAATACCGCTGTTTCCCCACAGATAGGCGACTTTGGCCAGTTCGATGCCAAGGGTGAAGACCATCATACTGATCATCCCCATCGCTGCGGATACGGTTCCTTTACTGACATCACTGGAAAACAGCGTCAGCCGCACCAGACCGGCATTCGCCAGACCAATACCAAAGGCATAGAGGCTTAACCCGGCGGTCATCCACAGGTAGGCATGTGAGGAATACAGCGTTGAACCTGCTGCTATCATCAGGCCAACAATCATCGGGCCTGCGCCATAGCGGATGAGCTGCGGAATACCGGTTTTACCACTCAGCCGCGCCAGTGTCAGGTTACCTATAATAAGCGCGCCGAAAATCGGCACCTGCAAAATACCATATTCAAAAGTAGAGAGCTGCTCGCCGCTGATCAAAATAACCGGTGACTGAGCAATCCACGCCAGTAATGGCAGGCTGGCAAAGCCCAATGCCAGAGCGCCACACAGGAAACGGCGGTTGGCGAGCACGAGCTTATAATCACGCCACATATGGGCAACTGACAGTTTTTCCCCTTTCAGGGCGGCGGTTTCTGGCATCGCACGCCACAGGCCGACGAATGAAATCGCACCCAGCGCGGCAAACAGCACAAACATGGCCTGCCACGGCGCAACATGGATCATCGCTGCCCCGGCTAAAGGCCCAAGTAATGGGGCAATTAATGCCACATTTGCCATCAGCGCGGTAATTTTAATACATACCGCTTCTTCAAACGATTCTTGAATGGTGGCGTAACCCACCGCACCAATAAAGCACAAGCCGATGCCTTGCAGGAAACGCATGACCATAAATTGTTCGATGGTATTGACCAGCAAGATAGCCAGGCATGTCACCACAAAGAATGCCACGCCAACCAACATCACCGGGCGGCGTCCACGGCGGTCCGACAGCGGGCCGAGCAGCCATTGCAAGAACATGCCACCTGCCAGATAAGCAGTCATGGAGGTCGGAACCCACTCAATACTGGCATTAAAATCGGCGACTACCGCCAGCATACCGGGCTGAATCATATCGTTGGCGATATAGGCGGCGAATTCGAACAGCACCAGACAAAGAGGGAATAAAAGCGCCCGCCGACCTAAACGTGTCGCGGGTGAGAATGAAGTTTGCATAGGTTAAGTTATTAATAATAAAAATAAAAAACTGGAGACGCTCAGGCAGGATGTACAGTCAGAGCGCATTAGGACGGCTATTTTGCCGCTGATACTAAAGTATAGCAACAGTTTGCTGACGAATTGACGCTGTTTCATTTACTTTGGGTATAAGTCGAATTTACGTTATTGTTTGCAACCTGATTATTGGTTCCATAAATGGATTGCCGTTTTTAAGCCCACAGACAGGTGATAGAGAGTATGCATGACCAATAAGATTGGCTGGATTGATAATTTGCGGGCAGTGGCTTGCATTATGGTCGTGATGATTCATGCCACGACCTATTATGTCACTAGCGGGGCGCAGGTGGGGGAGGTGAACTGGGATATTGCCAATTTGCTTAATTCGGCTTCCCGTGCCTGTGTACCCTTGTTTTTTATGATCTCCGGCTATCTGTTTTTTGGTGAAAAAAGTGCACAGCAAAAGCATTTTACCCGCATCGGGCTGTGCCTGCTGTTTTACAGCGTGATAGCGCTTATCTATATTTCGACCCTAACCCCGATCAACGGTTGGGCATCGTTAAAAAATATCCTGCAAAAACCGGTGTTTTATCATTTGTGGTTTTTCTACGCCATTATCGTGGTTTACCTGGTTTCACCGCTGATTAACGTCAAACCGGTATCGGGCCGCTATCTGGCGGTGGTGGTGTTGCTACTGGCGGTGGTGGCGAACCCGCAAACCAGTAAACAATCATTAGATGGTTTCAACTTGCTCCCCGTGAATCTCTATATCTACGGCGATACCTTCTATTACCTGTTGTACGCGTTACTGGGGCGGGCAGTTGGTATGCTGGAAACACAGGGGCGGGCCATCAGTTGGGGAGCCGCCTTGCTGTTTATCGTTAGTGTGATATTTATTGCCATATCAACCGAAAAGCAGACGCGAATTAATGGCAGTTTTGCTGATACATTCTATATGTACTGTGGCCCACTGGTGTTTGTGGCAGCCGTATCGCTGCTGGTGTGGTTCAAGAACTGCCTGAATCAGCCTGTTGCCTGGCTCCGTTGGCTCGCCGGACATTCTTTGGCGATTTACGGTTTCCATGCGCTGATTATTCACTTTATCCGCACCCATAATTACGATTTCACCGCTTACCCGGTACTGGATATTTTTTATGTCTTTGCCTTAGCACTGGCGTTAAGCACTTTATTGTCTATGGGATTGCAACGCATCGACCGGCGGCGTCTGGTCAGTTAATTTATCAGTCAAACCACGCTGTGGCGTTCATGGTTAAGAATCTGAATCGCTCTCAGCGCTGGGATATTTGATAGTATCCCTGGCGCTGAGAATGGTGATAAACAGCAAACAATGTTCCTTGTTGTCATCACACCAAATCAGTGCTAACTCTCCTGGTTACTTTGGCACAAATGGTTGGAACATTTGAAGGCCTTTCCCGCACCGTGTGGGTTTCAAAACAGGCTTTTGTTAAGAAACACAAGCTCTATCGCAATTTGAAAGGCTCAAAAAATCCGCACGGCGCGGAAAAATTATTAGGAACGTGGGAGAAGTTTTCTGCTGGGGTACCAAAGGCGAGCAGATAGCCAACCATGCTTTACATAGCTTGGTTGAATGCATCGAATTCTCGTGATTTTGGGATATCGTAAAAGTTCAAGCCCAAACCCTGTAGGCTTTTATAAGATTGCTTTATCTGGTTTTCTTTTCATTTAGTGAAAAAGAATTACATCTCGATTTGCTATAATCCACAACATCTCACTCTAACCCGTTATTTATCGCACGTAAGATCAACTTGGTGCTTATTTTATACCCCAGATCGTTGGGTAAAAAATGTAGCGCCTCTGGGCCAGCATCGCGTAATTCATTGATACTTTTAAAACCCATCATTTTTAATGCGGGTTCCATTTCGTTTTTTAGGATTTCAATTGAACGCAATACCCCTTTCTCTCCGCCAGCACCTAGCCCATAGATATATGCTCGGCCAAGAGAGACACAGTTAGCCCCTAATGCGATTGCTTTTATAATATCACTGCCGCGTCGTATCCCGCCGTCGAATATTATTTCGATCTGATCCCCAAGAGCATTTTTTATTTCCGGCAGTCTTCTAATTGTTGATGAGGCAGGGTCTAACTGACGTCCGCCATGATTGGAAACAACAATGGCATCAGCACCTGCGTCAGCCGCTAACTGGGCATCCTGAGCAGACAGAATACCTTTCACGACCAGTTTCCCTTTCCATTGTTCGCGGAACCAACGTATATCATCCCAGGTCAGGGTTGGATCGATTTCACGCCCGAGCTTAACCGATTGCTCCATGATCCAGGAGCCAAGTTTTTCATATTTATCAACCTGATGTACTTTTGGCACGCCATGAGCAATAGCGCCTACAGACCAGAATGGATGACTCAACATGGAAAGGATCATTTTAGCTGAGGGGACAGGGCTGGCACGAAACCCATTGCGCTCATCTCTCTCGCGCACAGGAGTGTAGGGGGTATCAATCGTTATAAATATGGTGTCGATACCAATTTTTTTACAACGCTCCAGCATGTCCAGCGTCAATTCACGGTGTTTGAAAATATACAATTGTGAATAAAGAGGGCCTTTTCTTACACTGGCAACATCTTCCATTGAGCATATTGAAAATGTTGAAAGGCATTGAGGTATCCCCATTTTGTCCGCAGCATAGCTGACCTCAATCTCCCCATCTTTATAGTACATGCCTGCGAAACCAACAGGCCCCAACATCACAGGGAGTTTATGAGTATTACCCAGAAGGTGGACAGATAAATCGACATCGGTAATACCAGAAAGAACACGTTGCTTCAATTCCCACAATGCAAAATCGTCCACGTTACTTTTTAATGTTGATTCACTACTTGCACCTCCAATAAGATAATCATAAAAAATAGATGGCACATTTGATTTGGTTATTTTTCTTAAATCATCAATATTCCAAGCATTATTTATAAAATACTCCTGGCTAAATTTGGTTTTCTGCAAATGAAGTGATACCTTTTTATACACATATCTTTTAATGGCGCGAGCTATCCTTTAATCAGGAACGGATTAGTAAGGTTTTAAGAATAGTGCGTATTTACAATCATCTTGCCAAAACAAAATATTTCATCATGATGAAAAATATGGATAAATAAACCTGATGTTAAGTTTTTACCTATTGTTTTGTATGTGTATTTGATAGGGAAATAAACTGTTTCAATTAATTATTTAATAATAAATACTTACATAGTTTTTTTAACATTCGCTTTGGTAAAAATGAAGAAAACCCACTAAATTTATGGGGTTAAGTCTGGCTGGACAAGGCTTGTGTTTAAAGTGTTGGCACTTGAGGTACGAGAATTTTGTTGCAGCAGAGATATGCTTTGTCAGGGCATCAACTTATACCTGTCATACTTGTATGTTATGGAAAAAATTAAATTAGCTATCTGCATCACAACATGAACACAAAAGATAAATGTACTGATATTCGCATTTTCAGGTCAATTTTTCATCGCCTTAGCGAGTATCAGCCAGGCAACCTGGTATCGACATCAATCGCACTCTCAGGAGAGGGAATGATCAACAAAAGTATGGCTTCCCAAAAACGGTGGAATCGGCGGACGACTGCTGCGGTTTCGGTAGAAAAGTAGAGTTGTGAATCACTCTGGGTACGACCAGCAAGAGAAAATAGAGATTGCATTGCATGATCAATCCACTATTACCGGTTAAATTTTGTCGCAACACTCAGTGCAACGCCACCTAACAGGGCCGCGACGATATAAGTAAACTGCATTCCGGCCGTTATGTCAGCCGCGGTTGCCCACTGAATATCATGAGTTGCTGAAGCGAATGCAAAAATTGCTCCCATTACTGAGGCTCCGGTAATCAGCCCAAGATTACGCGAAAGGTTCAGCATACCTGCGGCTACCCCACGGTTTTCGGCCTCTACAGATTTAATAACTTGCGTATTATTTGCTGCCTGGAAGATAGCATAACCCGCAGTAATCAGACAGACCGGGGCGACATAGCCGAAAACTCCCTGTATTGGCGATATCATCGACAACACGGTAGCACCGGCGGTAATCCCCGCCAACCCCACAGTCACCATCGTTTGGGCACCTAATCTATCCACAAGATAGCCCGCAGGAACGCCGCCCAAAGCCGCTATCATCGGGCCGATAGACATGGCTAACCCTATGCCTTCCGTGCTCAAACCCAGCGCGTGTAAAAGATAAAATGGCCCTACTACTAACGTTGCCATCATGATGGTCGTGACTAATGCGCTCGTGATCAGGCCAGTGCGCAGACTGACATGCCGTAGCATTGCCGGTTGAATGAGTGGAAATTCAACCTTCTGTTCTAACAGGACAAATACCCCGGCACCAATTACCGAACCCAGCAACAGCACCCCATTGAGAACACCAAATGTACCTTGCCCCAGAGTCATGGAGAGCGCATATAGCGTCAACGTCAGGCCCAAAAGCAGTATCCCGACGGGATCAAAACCGCTGTGGTGCGGGCGGGATGGAGGCGCGGTATCTGGCAGATAGCGTGACAGCAGCAGCAACGCCAATAATCCAAAAGGAATATTTATCAGGAACATCGCTGGCCAGCCAAATCCACCAATCAGCATCCCGCCAAGGGATGGCCCCAGTGCAGTCCCTATGGCCGATATCGTGCCGAGCATCCCCATAGTGCGCCCTGTTTTCTCCTTACTGATAACCTCGCCTACCAGTGCTAGCGTAGCGGTCATCATTACGGCGGCCCCTAATCCTTGTAGAACGCGGGCGCTAATCAATACCGTCATGGTGGGGGCCAGCGCGCAACCCAGAGAGGCCACGATGAATAACCCGATCCCCCCTTTTAACAACCGGCGCTTATCGATGATATCTCCTAAGCGACCTACGGTGATAGCCGATGTGGTGATGGCAAGTAAATAGGCTAAAACCACCCATTGAGCCTCTTGAAATGAGGCATGAAAAACCTGTGTTAACGTGGGTAGCCCCACATTTGCAATGCTGGTGGCTAAAGAAGAAAGCAGCATCGGCAGTGAAAGACTGACAACCACTTTTCTTAACGAGACATTCTCAGCAACACCTAACTCGGTGCTTTTCGTATTGATATTCATTGGCGAGTTCGCTCCTGAAAGACCTGCTCAGGAGACTATTGCATCGCATAACCAAGCGGAAGACGCATGGAGTGCAGTTTATTCGTGCATTAAACGCCATATCATAATGACTTGTGCTAGAGTCATTCTATGCAAAAACCGGATCTCAACCTGCTTATCACGCTCGATGTTCTGCTCGCGGAAGGCAGTGTTGTACGTGCCGCCCAGCGGCTGGGGCTTAGTCCGTCAGCAATGAGCCGGGCGCTGGCCAGATTGCGTAAAACTACCGGTGATCCTTTGCTGGTAAGGGCAGGGCGTGCATTGGTACCCACCCCAAGAGCGCTTGAGCTACGTGAACAGGTCAGCCAACTGGTACATAATGCGGCGGCGGTTCTACGCCCTGCGACGCAGCTGGATCTCACCCAACTGGCGCGCACCTTCACCTTACGTACCAGTGACGGTTTTGTCGAAAACGTCGGTGCGGCGCTGTTAGCGCGAATTCACCAAGAGGCTCCTGATGTTCGGCTACGTTTTATACAAAAACGGGACAAAGAGAGCACATTATTGCGTGATGGCATTGTCGATCTCGAAACCGGTGTGGTTGGTGCGATGGCCAGCCCCGAGTTACGCACGCGTGCATTATTTCGCGATCACTTTATTGGCGTGGTGCGTGCCAGCCACCCCTTATGCGAAGGGGATATCACCGCAGCTCGTTATGCGGCGCAGAACCATCTCTTGATCTCGCGCCGTCAGAACCATAAAGGGCCGATTGATGAAGCATTACAGTTACTGGGGCTTGAAAGGAATGTGATAACCTCCGTTGATAGCATTTCTACCGCACTGGCCCTGGTTAAAGGTTCCGACCTGATAGCGACGGTTCCTGAGCGTCACTCCGCCAATTTACGTATCGGATTACACAGTTTCCCTCTTCCATTTACGTTAGCACCCATCACACTCTCTATGCTGTGGCACCCACGTATGGACGCTGACCCCGCACACCGTTGGCTGCGCCGGTGTGTGCTCGACGTGTCATCCCTGACGGAAGGGCCAGGTCAGGTCTAATGGCGATTGTCAGCTCGTTGTAACCGATACCCGCTTTCCTACATCCAGCGCATGTAATGTTTAAGCTACGGTATGAATAGTGGCAAGCCTCTCGATCAGCACTGTTTCAGTGTGCAGCTTTAATTCCTCGCTATTTAATATCAAACCACCTGGGTGTGCCATCGGGAAAGTCATGGTGGCTTCAGTGGGTACCCAAGAGCAGAGGCTATTCGCGCAGTAGTTTCACCACAGAATTACCAAATTCGGCCATTATTGGGGAAAAAGGACCACTCTTGTTAGGCCGTCGGTGTCAGCGTTTTATGCGCCCGATTAGGTAAAAAGCAGTGCAAGATTATCTTGCCAAGAATCGTGGTATAAAACCATATAAAATCACCTTTATATCAGTGTGTTATGCTGTATTTTTTAAAAAAATACTCATTAGAATGGTTTTTTGGCCGAAAACTATTCTTTACCAGAAGATATTTATTCACTGCAAACAAAATAATTTACAGCGGAACAACTCATGAAAGACGTTAAGAACATTATTCCGATTGCGCACATCAAAAAAAATCTATTGGGGATGGCGCTGTTGTTCACCACGTTAATGAGTCAGGCGGCAATCAGCCTGGATCAAACGCGGATTATCTTTAATAGTACTGATAAGTTTGCCAGTGTCGTGTTAAAAAACAAAAGTGAAACACTCCCTCATTTGGCGCTATCGTGGTTGGAAAATGTAGCCGGACAGAAAGTCGATAGCCCGCTGGTTGTTGTGCCGCGGGCGCAGCGTATAGAGGCTGGGAAAAAGGGTCTGGTTCGCATCATGAAGTTGCCAGAGGCTAACAAGTTACCAACCGATCGCGAGACGTTATTCTATTTCAATGTGCGGGAAGTGCCGCCAAAAAGTAATATGCCTAATACGGTGCAAATAGCGATTCAAAACCGGGTGAAACTGTTTTATCGGCCTGCCTCGCTCAACGCGAGTGCTAACGGTATCTGGCAGGAGAGGTTACAACTCAGCAAGCAAGGTGGAGGCGTGAAGATTTATAATCCCACACCTTATTACATTACGATTGGGTATTTGAGCCAGGATCATCGCGGTAATTTCCCCGGTTTTGACAGCGTGATGATTGCACCTTTTAGCACTGAATCGGTTAAGACGTCGGGTTATCGCGGCAACCATTATAGCCTCGGTTATATAAATGACTTTGGTGGCATGGTCATTCGTACCTTTAACTGCTCTGGCGTGAATTGCCAAATTCAGTCGCTAAATGGGCAAAAATAATGCTTGTACCGGCTGGAGTGCGAAATGCAGGGCGTTGGGCAATTGAATCGATCCCGATGAGCTTATATTAGCATTAGGTCTCTGGGCTGAGGAAAAATAGCCGCAGCCCATCAGTTAGTTGTCTGTGTTATTCACTCATACAGCGGCAGTAATTGCTGATAAAGCTTTTTAAAGATTATCCGACGCCCACTGTAATAGTGATACCGCTGTGCATCAGGCAAGTGCCTTTGCTCCAGCATCAGCGGCGGTAATAAGTCGGCCAGAGGTACATTCGGATTTATGGCAATCTGGGCTAGCCTGGCAGCACCCAGTGCCGGGCCTACATCCCCGCCGGTACGATAATCCAACGTTTTGCCACTGATATCAGCCAGCATTTGTCGCCAGTATGCACTGCGTGCGCCACCGCCTATCAAGGTGATCGAACTGGGTTGTAATCCACTGGCATGTAGCGCATCCATGCCGTCAGCGAGTGCAAATCCTACGCCTTCCAGTACCGCGCGGGCTAAATCTGCCCGACCATGTTGGTGGGTAAAGCCCCAGAATGCACCTTTGGCATTAGGATTATTATGGGGCGTGCGCTCACCGGAAAGGTAGGGCAAGAACCACACGGGTGTAGCCGCAGGTGGTGTTTTTTCTACCTCGGTAAGCAATGCAGGAACGCTGTCGGCACCGGTGAGTTGGCAGGCCCAATCCAGGCATGACGCGGCGCTGAGCATGACAGACATCAGATGCCAGGTATCCGGCAGCGCATGGCAGAAACTGTGTACCGCACTGGCTGGATTACTGAGGAAGCCATCACTCACGGCAAAATAGACGCCGGATGTACCCAGCGATAGCATTGCCTGACCGCTCTGATACAGGCCGACCCCAATAGCACCCGCAGCATTGTCGCCACCCCCGGCTACCACCGGTATTGAACCCATCCCCCAGCGCGTGGCAATATCCGCACGAACATGGCCGGTAATCTGGTTGCCTTCAAACAATACTGGCATATGCTGGCGGTCCAAATCGCAGGCGGCCAGCATCTCATCACTCCAGTCGCGTTTTGCCACATCGAGCCACATCGTGCCGGCGGCATCTGACATATCAGTGGCAAAATCACCACTGATCAGAAAACGTAGATAATCTTTGGGTAACAGCACCTTATCAATACGATTGAAAATGTCTGGCTCATGTTCTGCCAGCCATTTTAGTTTCGGTGCGGTAAACCCCGGCATCATCAGGTTGCCGGTAATCTGGCGCGACTCGGGCACCGCATGTTCCAGTGCCTGGCATTGGGAGAAACTGCGGCCATCGTTCCATAAAATGGCCGGACGCAGCACCTGATGCTGTTTATCCAGTAAGGTTGCGCCGTGCATTTGACCGGTCAGTCCGAGGGCTTTTACCTGCTGTAAATCATGCTCTACAGCCAATGCGTGCAGGGCTTTATCGGTTGCCTGCCACCAGTCAGATGGGTTCTGTTCTGACCATAAAGGGTGCGGGCGCGAGACGGATAAAGTGGCACTTTGGCTGGCAATCACCTGCCCGTTTTCGGCCAAGAGGATTGCTTTGACGCCGGAAGTGCCTAAGTCGATGCCAAGGTACATATGCCTTCCTTATAGGTGAGACTGGGACAGCGAGTGTCCCATTTTAAACATCAGCCGAATATATAGCGGTTAACCCGATTTTCCAGTTGCTCTTGATGCCCACTCTGGTGCTGTGGGTTCAAGTTATGCTGTTCGGCATAATGCGCTAATTCTTCCAGCGACAGTTTGCCTTTTAGGATCTGTTGCCCAAACTCTTCATTCCAACCGGCATAACGTTTAGCAACCTGCTTATCTAACTGACCCTCTTCAATCATTTTGGCCGCAATTTTTAGTGCCAGAGCCATGGTATCCATCGCACCGATATGACCGTAGAACAAGTCATATTTATCAGTGCTTTGACGGCGTACTTTGGCATCAAAATTTAAGCCGCCGGTGGTAAAACCACCCGCTTTGAGGATTTCAAACATCACCAGCGCGTTTTCTTCTACGCTATTTGGGAATTGATCAGTATCCCAGCCCAACTGTGGGTCACCCCGGTTGGCATCCACCGAGCCGAAAATACCTAATGCAATCGCACTGGCTATCTCATGATGGAAAGAGTGCCCCGCTAATGTGGCGTGGTTAGCCTCAATATTCACTTTAATCTCTTTTTCCAGCCCAAACTGTTTAAGGAAACCATAAACAGTTGCTACGTCATAATCGTATTGATGCTTAGTTGGCTCCTGTGGTTTAGGCTCAATTAACAGTGTGCCCTGGAAACCGGTTTTATGTTTATGCTCAACCACCATCTGCATAAAACGGCCAATTTGCTCGCGTTCCTGGCGCAAATCCGTATTTAACAGTGTTTCATAGCCCTCACGCCCACCCCATAATACATAGTTTTCACCGCCCAATTTTTGAGTGGCATTCATGGCGGTAAAGACCTGAGTTGCAGCCCAACTGAAGACTTCCGGGTCTGGATTGGTGGCTGCACCTGCGCCATAACGCGGATGGGTAAAGCAGTTCGCGGTGCCCCATAATAATTTTACGCCACTGCTTTCTTGCTTCTCCGCCAGCACGTCGGTCATTACCGCGAAATTATTCAGATATTCTTTCAGTGATGCGCCTTCTGGCGAGACATCGACATCGTGGAAGCAATAATAAGGCACATTCAGCTTATGGAAGAATTCAAACGCTACATCGGCTTTACATTTTGCCAGCGCCAGTGCATCTCCTGAGTGTTGCCACGGGCGATCAAAGGCATTGGCTCCGAACATGTCGGCTCCGCCCCAGCAGAACGTATGCCAATAGCAGGCGGCAAAGCGCAGATGGTCGGCCATTCGCTTACCAAGGATAATTTCATCCGGATTGTAGTGATGAAATGCCAGCGGGTTAACGCTCTGGCGGCCTTCGTAACGCACTTGTTCTAATTCATCAAAATAAGATTGCATGAAATACTCCTTGGAAGCTGGCCCCGCTTTTGCCGGGCAGATGAGCCTTTATCTTCGGAGTTGTCGGCAATTGTCTCAATTACGTTATTTCACACTTAAATTCAGAGAATTATTAATTGTGGTGTAGATCTCATAAATAACAGTTTAATTATAAAAACTCTGGGATATTTATCGAGCGGATAACATTTACTGCATGAATCATGCATTTCCCGGGAAAGAAAACATGATCGTTATCATAAAATTAACATTAAACCAAAAAACATAATTGGCGGATGAAAATCTGTAATTGCCGATGTGCAAATAAGCGTCAACAATCCCTGTTGCCGTTGATGTTTACCGTTTCTCTTACCCTGCTTCTACAATAATAAAGGTACTTAAAGATGAAATTTAAGAACATTTTACTCTCCGCATGTGCCGTACTGGTAATGGTCAGCCAGCCAGGATTCAGTAAAGAAATTAAGATCGGTATGGCGATAGATGATTTACGTCTTGAACGCTGGCAGAAAGACCGCGATATTTTTGTTAACAAAGCTGAGTCTTTAGGCGCTAAAGTTTTTGTTCAATCTGCAAATGGCAATGAAGAAACACAAATGTCGCAGATTGAGAATATGATTAATCGCGGAGTTGATGTTTTGGTGATTATTCCTTACAACGGACAGGTATTAAGCAATGTTATTGCTGAGGCCAAAAGAGAAGGAATAAAGGTCTTAGCTTATGATCGTATGATTAATAATGCTGATATTGATTTTTATATCTCATTTGATAATGAAAAAGTGGGTGAATTACAGGCGAAAAGTCTGGTTGAACGAGTGCCACAAGGCAACTATTTTCTGATGGGGGGATCGCCGGTCGATAACAATGCCAAATTGTTCCGCCAGGGGCAAATGACAGTGCTTAATCCTTTGATAAAAGAAGGGAAAATTAAAATTGTTGGCGATCAGTGGGTTGATGCCTGGCTGCCAGAGAATGCCTTAAAAATCATGGAGAATGCCTTAACTGCCAACAATAACAATATTGATGCTGTGGTGGCATCCAACGATGCAACCGCCGGTGGTGCAATTCAGGCATTAGCTGCTCAGGGGCTGGCGGGGAAAGTGGCTATCTCTGGGCAGGATGCCGATTTAGCTGCAATAAAACGTATTGTTGCCGGTACGCAAACCATGACGGTATATAAACCTATCAGTAAATTAGCCAACGATGCGGCAGAAATTGCAGTAACACTGGGTAAAGGTGAGGAGCCGAAAGCGAACAGTAAATTAAATAATGGTATAAAAGATGTTCCTTCTTATTTATTAACACCGATTCAAGTTGATAAAAGTAATATTGACAGCACAATAATAACTGATGGGTTCCACAAAAAATCAGATATTTATTGATTGGCATAATGCCGACGGATTTCTGTAATAAACGGTCAGTTAATTAAGTTATTGACATGGCCGTTATTTAATATGGCCGTAATACTATAAGATCAACGGCATTAAGGAGGGAACTGTGCCCTACCTACTAGAAATGAAAAGCATTACTAAAAAATTCGGCATTGTTAAAGCCGTGGATAATATCAGCCTGACATTAGAAGCTGGGCAGGTGTTATCTTTGTGCGGTGAAAATGGTTCCGGAAAGTCCACATTAATGAAAGTGTTATGTGGTATTTACCCCACAGAATCCTATCAGGGGGAAATAATTTTCTCAGGCGAAACGCTTCAGGCCAAAAATATTCGCGAAACAGAACAAAAGGGCATCGCGATTATTCATCAGGAACTGGCATTGGTGAAACAAATGTCGGTGCTGGAAAATATGTTCCTCGGTTCCGAATGGGGTCGTTTCGGTATTATGGATTACGACGGCATGTACTTACGCTGTCAGCGCATGTTGGCACAGGTCAAACTGGCAGTCGACCCTAATACCCCGGTGGGCGAGTTGGGCCTTGGGCAGCAACAATTGGTTGAGATTGCGAAAGCGCTGAATAAACAAGTACGGTTGCTGGTTTTGGATGAACCGACCGCCTCACTGACCGAAAGTGAAACCGCTATTTTGCTGGATATTATTCGTGACCTGCGTAATCACGGTATTGCCTGCATCTATATCTCGCACAAATTGAATGAAGTCAAAGCGATATCAGATCACATCTGTGTGATCCGCGATGGCCGCCATATCGGTACTCGCCCAGCAGCGAGTATGAGCGAAGATGACATCATCTCCATGATGGTAGGCCGCGAACTGAAAGAGCTTTACCCCCATGAGGCCCACCACATTGGCGAAGAAATTCTACGGGTGGAAAATCTCTGCGCCTGGCATCCGGTCAACCGCCATATTCGCCGGGTGGATGAAGCCTCTTTCTCGTTGAAACGTGGTGAGATTTTAGGCATTGCCGGATTGGTTGGCTCGGGCCGAACTGAAACGGTGCAATGCCTGTTTGGAGTCTATCCTGGCCGTTGGCAGGGAGATATCTATATCAATGGTAAATCTGTTGCCATCAACACTTGCCAGCAGGCGATGAAACTGGGTATTGCGATGGTGCCAGAAGACCGCAAAAAAGATGGCATCGTACCGGTAATGGGGGTTGGGGCTAATATTACACTGGCAGCACTGGATGATTTTACCAGTTATTTCAGTATGTTGGATGCCGCCAAAGAGCAATCCACTATTGTGCAATCGCTGGCACGGTTAAAGGTCAAAACCTCATCGTCAGAGCTGGCCATTGCTCGCCTTAGTGGTGGTAATCAGCAAAAAGCGATTCTGGCTAAATGTTTATTGCTGAACCCACAAATTTTGATCCTCGATGAGCCAACGCGCGGTATCGATATCGGTGCAAAATACGAAATATATAAACTTATCAATCAATTGGTCCAGCAGGGGATTGCGGTCATTGTGATTTCCTCTGAATTGCCGGAGGTCTTGGGATTAAGTGATCGGGTGTTGGTCAT
Organism: Yersinia aldovae ATCC 35236; assembly: GCF_000173735.1. Taxonomy (GTDB): domain Bacteria; phylum Pseudomonadota; class Gammaproteobacteria; order Enterobacterales; family Enterobacteriaceae; genus Yersinia; species Yersinia aldovae. The sequence continues at coordinate 61,064 of NZ_ACCB01000003.1, forward strand.
GCATCAGGGGCGCATCAAAGCCGATCTTATTAACCATAACCTGACTCAAGAAAAGGTCATGGAAGCCGCACTCAGGAGTGAAACCCATGTCGCAAGCTAATCAGTCTGAACTGAACACGTCAGAAAATGGCGCTAAAAAACAGCTATTTCGGCTAAAATCCATTAATTTACAAGTTTTTGTCATGTTGGCAGCAATCGCCATTATTATGCTGTTTTTTACTTTCACCACCGAAGGGGCGTATCTCAGCGCCAGAAATATCTCGAACTTACTGCGTCAGACGGCGATTACCGGCATCTTGGCGGTGGGGATGGTGTTTGTCATTATTTCGGCGGAAATTGATCTCTCTGTCGGTTCGATGATGGGGTTGCTTGGCGGAGTGGCGGCTATTTTTGATGTGTGGCTTGGCTGGCCGCTGCCGCTGACTATTGTGGTTACGCTAGGTTTGGGGTTGGTACTGGGAGCATGGAATGGTTGGTGGGTTGCTTACCGTAAAGTGCCTTCGTTTATTGTCACCCTTGCCGGAATGCTGGCTTTTCGCGGTATCTTAATTGGTATCACCAACGGTACGACTGTATCACCGACCAGCAACGCGATGTCGCAAATCGGCCAAAGTTATCTGCCTAATGGGTTGGGTTTTGGTATCGGAGCTATTGGCCTGATGCTGTTTGTGGCCTGGCAATGGCGTCAACGCAATCACCGTATTCGCTTGGGTTTGCCGGTTGCCGCACCACAAGGAGATGTTACTCGCCAATCAATTACCGCAGTAATAGTTCTTGGCGCGATATATTTATTGAATGATTATCGCGGTGTTCCCACACCAGTATTGATCCTGACAGCCTTGATGCTGGCCGGTATATTTATGGCCACCCGGACTGCTTTTGGCCGCCGGATCTATGCCATTGGCGGCAATATCGACGCCGCTCGACTGTCTGGCGTGAATGTTGAACGCACCAAACTGGCGGTATTTGCTATCAATGGATTGATGGTGGCAATGGCTGGTTTGATTCTTAGCTCACGCTTGGGGGCCGGTTCACCTTCAGCCGGTAATATTGCCGAACTGGATGCGATTGCCGCTTGTGTGATTGGTGGCACCAGTCTGGCTGGTGGGATCGGGAGTGTGGCGGGTGCAGTCATGGGGGCATTTATTATGGCTTCTCTCGACAATGGGATGAGTATGCTGGATGTGCCGACTTTCTGGCAGTACATTGTGAAAGGCGCGATTTTACTGCTGGCAGTCTGGATGGACTCTGCCACCAAACGCCGGGTTTAATCCTATCACTTCGCTGAGAGATCAATGTCATCTGCATTGGTCTTTCAGCTTATTGAGCTTTGATATTCCACCCACTTCAGGAGCCATTCCCATGTTTGAGAAACGCTACCGGATAACCTTGCTGTTTAACGCTAATAAAGTGTACGACCGGCAGGTGGTGGAAGGTGTCGGTGAGTATTTACAGGCATCGCAATGCGATTGGGATATCTTTATTGAAGAGGATTTTCGCTGCCGTATCGATAATATTCGAGATTGGCTGGGTGATGGTGTTATTGCGGATTTTGATGATCGGCAGATAGAGCAATTGCTGGCGAATGTGGATGTTCCTATTATCGGCGTGGGGGGGTCTTATCATCAACCGGAAGAATACCCACCAGTAGATTATATTGCGACCGATAATGCGGCGCTGGTTGAAGCGGCATTTATGCATTTGAAAGAAAAGGGGTTAAACCGTTTTGCATTCTACGGTTTACCAGACAGTAGCGATAAGCGTTGGGCGCAGGAGCGGGAATATGCCTTCCGCCAATTAGTGGCGGCAGAACAATATCAAGGAGTGGTCTATCAGGGGATGGCGACCGCCCCGGCTAATTGGCAATACACCCAAAACCGTCTGGCAGATTGGGTACAGACTTTACCGCACCAGACCGGGATTGTTGCTGTGACGGATGCCCGGGCGCGGCATTTGCTGCAAGTGTGCGAGCATCTGGATATTGCGGTGCCAGAGAGATTGAGTGTGATTGGCATTGATAATGAAGAATTAACTCGCTATTTATCGCGAGTAGCACTCTCTTCGGTGGTGCAAGGGACGCGACAGATGGGCTATCGGGCAGCCAAGTTGCTGCATCAGCGCCTTAACCAACGCCAGAAACAGCAAGAGACTCCGCCATTACAGCGCATTTTGGTGCCACCGGTTAAAGTGATGGCCCGCCGCTCAACGGATTTCCGCTCGCTACGTGATCCGGCGGTGATTCAGGCGATGCATTATATTCGCCATCATGCATGTAAGGGAATTAAGGTTGAACAGGTGCTAGACGCGGTTGGGATGTCGCGCTCGAATCTGGAAAAGCGCTTCAAAGATGATATTGGTCAGACTATTCATGGCGTCATTCATGAGGAAAAGCTCGATCGTGCGCGAAATCTACTGGCCGCGACCTCATTGCCCATCAATGAAATCTCGCAGATGTGCGGTTATCCATCGTTGCAATACTTCTATTCGGTGTTCAAAAAAGGCTATTCCATTACCCCGAAAGAACACCGCGATAAATATGGCGAAGTGAGCTATTAGTCAGTTCTGAACCGATAATCTCTCTTCCACTGTTATCCAGATGGGGGATTTATTACCCCCCCTGTATTGAATGGCTAGCACCATACAATAAACACGCTATAATCACCGGCTTACATTCCTATCTTCTCTGGAAGATCATCGTCCCCGGTGGGGCGGCTGGACTTCAAATCCAGATGGGGCCGCCAGCGGTCCCTGGCAGGTTCGACTCCTGTGATCTTCCGCCAAAGCCTATCTCCCGCTTTCTCTCTCTGGAAATAAATCCTTTTATAATCCAACGTTTACAACGAGAATGGTCTGTCTGAATCTACCGTGGTCTACTGGTTTCTACCCTGTGCTGGGGGCATAAAAATAGGGTCTCTGACTTGGCATTTTACAACATCACCGGCTTCGCCTGAATTTACAAATCGCCGCTAACTTCTCTCTGGTTTTCTTCTGTGGATGAGAATCCTCGGTTTCCCATAGAGATACCGCCGATTGGCCGGAGATAGCATATCTATATAATAAAGACATGTTATTAAAAACAGTATTGACATCCACTACAGAACACGTAGATTGGAATTTAACACCGGTGCATTGAGTAACACGTTATATTTAGCCGGTGTCCATGTAGGCTGATTCAAAATAGTGCGATAAAGGCCACGAAGTATTTTTATATGTGAGAGTCGCAATGGAGTTTTTAAAACGAACTTCTGCGATGATGCTTTAAGGCCACGTAGGAAATATTTACAATCGCATGTTGTGGACGTTAACGCGATGAGTTAAGGCTTTGTTGTTAATAGTAATGTTCGCGATTTGTGTACACAAGTATGAAGTCGAGGATGTCGCGACGAAAGTAAAGCCATGTAGCAAGAGTATATATCGCGAGGGTGATGTACTCATTTAGTCAAGGTTATCATTAACATGGCTAAATGAAATAAACGGGAAGTGTTACTATTCAGTTAATATATTGGAGGGTAAGGTTAGTTATAAGCACCGAATATTCCTGTAGAAACATGTACATCTTTATATGTAGTACCTAAGAGCAGTATTAAGTTATTAAGTTGATTAATGTTTAATTTTAAACGTGTAGTACCTTAAAAGCCCTGACTACCACAGTCGGGGCTTTTATCATTTAGGCTTGAGGCATTTTTATCGTGTAGTCAGTGGGATAGTTGCGTCTGCCTCACCGCTCCATCGCGTTGGTCAACGTAAAAAATCAAGACTGGCCAATTGAGCATCCCAACTTCATCAAGAACTGAAGCTTTTCACCAGTGTTACGTATCGGAATAATAAAATCTCATATTTTACCTTTTTCACTACTCACAATGCTGAGTTTAGTGGTGGTTAGCACACGGTCATCTTTGCCACCATAATAATTGACATAAACCAGATAACATCCTTCCAGCATAGAAGGGGGAGTCGAACAGGTACATAGCCTCATTCCAACCATAAGTCGCGAGCCATACTGCTCATCTGGACTACGGGGATGGGTATCAATCAGCTCTGACTTTGCGCTACGGTAATGATCTTAATCAACTAATCCTCATATATGTTATGTCTTCTAATGCAGGTTTTTTAGTCAATACATTGAATTTAAATTAGATAGTTTATGGTTTGTTTATTTTGTAGGAATATTCTTACAAGTGATGGTGCTGAGTTCTTACATTAAAGTCTGATTGACCCATGATACATTTCAGTTAACACCTAGACCTAAAATTATTTTAGGTGAGTAGATAAGCAATACTAATAAAAATAAATATAAGCTCACGACAGCAATTAAAAACTGTCGGTCATTTTAGTTTTTAATTTTTGCACCGATTGACCAGGACATTAATATGAAAAATATACCGATTAGAGTCTTCGGAAAGAAAAGAATAACGATTGTCATCTCACTGGCGCTGGGCCTGTTTTCCGGCCAGATTTATGCTGGATGTAATTTAACTATTTGTACTGACACTACCTTCTGGGATGGTGTCTATGGTGATAATTACTCAATTACTAATACATTTGATTTAGTCTCCAGCCCGACGAATGCGGTTGTCGGCTTATATAAAAACCAAGCTGGGGAAATGCGATTTGGTAATAATCTCCACATCAGTGTGTCCGGTAACAAGGCTGACGCGATACAGATAAAATCAGGAGCACCCGCCAATAACCCTTCCATTATTACTATTGGCAACAATGCCACTATTTATGCATTAGGGAGTTCCGGCGACGGTATTAATGCCGGTAATAATACCGGTTCAAGCCTCATTACTCTTGGCAGCGATGCAGAAATACTCGCCAAGTATGGGATTGGCGTGCGTGCCAACCTGACCAATACAGCAGGGCAGTATAATAATATTGCTCTGGGTGATAGAGCGCATATCACAACGCAAGGCTCCGCCGCGAATACGGTTGATGGCTTAGGTTATGGTGTCTATGCCGGTAACCGTGAAATGGGCGACACTGGGCAAACGGGTTCAGCCAGTGTAACTCTCGGTAAAAATAGTTCAATTATGACCTCTGGCAATGCCGCAGATGCGGTTTTTGCCAATAAAAGCGGTGTCGTCAATTTAGGTGGTGGCACTACGGTGACAACCACCGGTAATAACGCGAATGGTTTAAATGCAGAAACGGGGTTACTCACGAATACCCGTGGCGGTATTATTAATATTTGGGTGGTTTGGCGATTAATGTGAGTGGCAGTAATTCAAATGCCATTTACGCCACCGGAATGGGTTCAGAAATAAAATCTTATAATGCGGTAAATAATCAATCTACTGCCGGTGTTTTTCGTATTGATGGCAATATCATAGCAGAAAAAAATGGCTTAGTAGATTTGAGATTTATTGATGGTTCTATTTTTAATGGCACAACAAAAAGCCTTGGCAGCACCAGCAGTAATAATGGTGTCATTAATTTGGCGATGAGCGGAAGCTCCAGTGTTTGGAATATGTCTGGTGAGTCAAGTCTGACCTCACTGAATTTATCCAGTGGAGTCATTATTAATTATCTTGAGAATAGTGCTACCTTCAAAACACTGACTGTCACCGGTAATTATCACAGTGATGGCGGTTATATCTATTTTAATACCGCGCTGAATGATGATACTTCAGAAACTGATAAGCTCTTGATCGACGGTAATACTTCAGGAACCACCTACGTTGTGGTGAGAAATGCCGGTGGTCTGGGTAATGAAACGCTCAATGGTATTGAGCTGATTCGGGTAAACGGCGACTCCGATGGTGAATTTATCCAGTCAGGCCGTATTGTTGCGGGTGCTTATGATTACAGCCTCAATCGCGGGCAGGATAATAGCGTAGGCCGCAGTCATGGTGGTGATAACAGCCACTGGTATTTAACCAATATTGCTGATCCGATCATACCGCCAACTGAACCCAAGAAACCGACGGATCCAACTGAACCCAAGGAACCGACGGAGCCAACTGAACCCAAGGAGCCTGTGGTTCCAATCGATCCCACCGACCCGGTTGTTCCTGGTCAGAAGCAGAAAGTCGAGCGGCCCGAAGCCAGTGGTTATGCGGCCAATCTGGCAGCGGCGAACAATATGTTTGTGACACGTTTGCATGACCGTTTGGGTGAGACTCAATATATTGATGCACTAACCGGTGAACAGAAAGTGACCAGCCTGTGGATGCGTAACGAAGGCGGCCATACCCGTTCCAGAGATAGTTATGATCAATTGGGTACCCAGAGTAACCGTTATGTACTGCAACTTGGGGGGGATCTTGCTCAGTGGAGTCATAATGATATGGACCGTTTCCATCTGGGAATGATGGCCGGTTACGGTAACAGTAAAAGCCGGACAGATTCCCGCATATCGGGTTATAGCGCACGCTCCTCAGTGGACGGCTATAGCCTGGGGCTATACGGCACCTGGTATGCTAATGAAGCCGATAAATCTGGCCTGTATCTGGACAGTTGGGCGCAATACAGTTGGTTTAATAACCGGGTTGAAGGGCAAGACTTGGCCGCAGAAAGTTATAAATCCAAAGGTGTTACAGCGTCTGTTGAGACAGGGTATACCTTTAAAGTGGGTGAAAGTTTGCACGGCACCTATTTTATTCAGCCAAAAGTACAGGCTATTTGGATGGGGGTGAAAGCCGATGATCATAAAGAAGACAACGGTACCCTCGTGTCTGGTGTTGGCGATGGTAATATTCAAACCCGCCTTGGGGTGAAAGCCTTTATGCACGGTTATAGCCGCCAGGATAAAGACAGCGAGCGGAGATTCCAGCCATTTGTTGAGGCTAACTGGATTCACAACACCAAGGATTTCGGTACAGTTATGGATAATGTGACCGTTAATCAAGCCGGTGCTGCCAATCTAGGTGAACTGAAACTCGGTGTTGAAGGGCAACTCAATAAGCGGCTGAATTTGTGGGGAAATATCGGCCAGCAGATCGGGAATAAAGGTTACAGCGATACCGGTGTGATGCTGGGTGTGAAATACAACTTCTGATAAGCTAATTTAAAGAGAGCAATACCGGTGATTGCTCTCTTATTATTGCTGTTTCTTCTTTTTCTGCCTGATGGCCCACGCCAGTAAATACTCATCGTTAATCAGTAAAATTACCTTGGATCGTCTGCGATATATCCCACATTTCGGGTATTGCAATGTAAAATTAGTGTGAAATATATGTGACTCCGTGCGCAAAAATAGACCAATTTTATGCTGATTTTATCCGCTAATCCACGTCGAAAATCCTTTCTTCCGCTCTTGTTGCAGAACGAAATTAAATATAACTAGTTAATTATAAAGATCATTTATATTTTCATCTTCTTGGCAAACCGGGGTTTAATGCAGTTTTTCTGGTGCTTGATTGTACTTGTCTATACGAGTATATGTTAATAAACACACAAGGTAAGCAATGTCGTTTGATACCAGAAAAACTTGTTGAAGGAAATTACCGTGACTGCCCAAAACAGATTCCGTGATACCGAGATTCGCGCCCCGCGTGGCACAAAACTGACCGCCAAAAGCTGGATGACCGAAGCCCCGTTACGCATGTTGATGAATAACCTTGATCCCGATGTGGCTGAGAATCCAAAAGAGTTGGTGGTTTATGGTGGTATTGGCCGTGCAGCCCGTAATTGGGAATGCTATGACAAGATTGTCGAAAGCCTGACCCATCTGAATGACGACGAGACGCTACTGATTCAGTCGGGTAAGCCCGTCGGTGTCTTCAAAACCCACAGTAACGCCCCTAGAGTATTGATTGCTAACTCGAATTTAGTTCCGCACTGGGCTAACTGGGAACATTTCAACGAACTGGACGCCAAAGGGCTGGCGATGTACGGCCAGATGACCGCGGGCAGTTGGATCTATATCGGTAGCCAGGGCATTGTGCAAGGCACCTATGAAACCTTCGTCGAGGCAGGCCGTCAGCACTTCGGCGGTAGCCTAAAAGGGCGCTGGGTACTAACGGCGGGATTGGGCGGCATGGGGGGGGCGCAACCGTTGGCAGCCACTCTCGCCGGTGCTTGCTCGCTGAATATTGAGTGCCAGCAAAGCCGTATCGATTTTCGTCTTAAAACCCGCTATGTGGATGAGCAAGCCACCAGTCTGGATGACGCTCTGGCGCGGATTAAAAAATATACTGCCGCCGGTGAAGCGGTTTCCATCGCATTATGCGGCAATGCTGCCGAAATCTTACCTGAGCTGGTTCGTCGCGGTGTCCGTCCGGATATGGTGACCGACCAAACCAGTGCGCACGATCCCCTAAACGGTTATCTGCCAAAAGGTTGGAGCTGGGAAGAGTACCGCCAACGTGCGCAGACCGAACCTACACTGGTGGTTAATGCTGCCAAGACATCAATGGCGGAACATGTTGAGGCGATGCTGGCTTTCCATAATATGGGTATCCCAACCTTCGATTACGGCAATAATATTCGCCAAATGGCACAAGACATGGGTGTCACCCACGCTTTTGATTTCCCCGGATTCGTACCTGCTTATATTCGGCCACTATTTTGCCGTGGTATTGGCCCGTTCCGCTGGGCTGCGCTCTCCGGTAACGCCGAAGATATTTATAAAACTGATGCCAAAGTCAAAGAGCTAATCCCAGATGATGAGCATTTGCATCACTGGTTGGATATGGCTCGTGAGCGCATCAGTTTCCAAGGCTTGCCAGCACGTATTTGTTGGGTCGGTTTAGGGCAGCGCGCGATGTTAGGCTTGGCATTTAATGAAATGGTTCGCAGTGGTGAGCTGTCAGCGCCGATTGTCATTGGTCGCGACCACCTCGATTCCGGTTCGGTCGCCAGCCCTAACCGTGAAACCGAAGCGATGCAGGATGGCTCTGATGCGGTATCCGACTGGCCGCTACTCAATGCATTGCTCAATACGGCCAGTGGCGCAACGTGGGTCTCTCTGCACCACGGTGGTGGTGTCGGGATGGGCTTCTCCCAGCACTCAGGTATGGTGGTGGTTTGTGATGGTAGCGATGATGCGGCTGAACGCATCGCTCGGGTATTACATAACGATCCGGCTACTGGTGTTATGCGCCATGCTGATGCAGGTTATGATATTGCTATTAACTGTGCACAAGAGCAGGGGTTGAACCTGCCGATGGTTGCTGCAACTCAAGGTAAAAAATCATGAAAACAGTCAATAAAACAGTCAATAAAACAATGGTACTGCACCCTGGGCTGATGACGTTGGCGGATTTGCGACATATATACCAATATCCAGTCCATATTTCTCTGGATGATACCGCCTACGAACCCATTCAGAAAAGTGTGGATTGTGTACAAGCGATATTGGCAGAGAATCGTACAGCGTATGGTATCAACACCGGATTTGGGCTATTGGCATCGACCCGTATTGCTACGGAAGATTTAGAAAATCTGCAACGCTCTATCGTTCTTTCTCATGCAGCCGGTGTGGGTGAACCCAATGACGATGCCATTGTACGCCTGATTATGGTGTTAAAAATCAACAGCCTGGCGCGCGGTTTCTCCGGTATCCGCCTGGAGGTTATTCAAGCATTAATCACGCTGGTCAATGCAGAAGTCTATCCGCATATCCCACTGAAAGGTTCTGTGGGCGCATCGGGTGATTTGGCACCACTGGCACATATGAGTTTACTGCTGTTAGGTGAAGGTAAAGCGCGTTATCAGGGCGAGTGGTTGGATGCCAGAACGGCACTGACAAAAGCGGGTTTAGAACCGCTGACCCTCGCCGCCAAAGAGGGGCTGGCACTGCTTAATGGTACTCAGGTTTCAACGGCTTATGCACTACGTGGCCTGTTTGAAGCTGAAGATCTCTATGCCGCAGCCTCTGTTTTTGGCAGCCTGACCGTGGAAGCGGCTTTAGGCTCCCGTAGCCCGTTTGACGCACGTATTCATGCGGTGCGAGGTCAGCGCGGGCAGATTGATGCTGCCAGCACTTATCGCCACCTGCTCGGTGAACGCAGCGAAGTCTCTGAGTCTCATCGAAATTGTGACAAAGTCCAAGATCCATACTCTTTGCGTTGTCAGCCGCAGGTCATGGGTGCCTGCCTGACCCAAATGCGTCAGGCCGCGGAAGTCTTGGCTATCGAATCTAATGCGGTGTCAGATAACCCGTTGGTCTTTGCTGAACAGGGCGATGTACTGTCCGGTGGGAATTTCCATGCTGAACCGGTCGCAATGGCGGCTGATAACTTGGCGCTGGCGCTGGCAGAGATCGGTTCGTTGTCAGAGCGCCGTATCTCACTGTTGATGGACAAACACATGTCACAGTTACCTCCTTTCCTGGTGGAAAACGGCGGGGTTAACTCTGGCTTTATGATTGCGCAAGTCACGGCGGCGGCGTTAACCAGTGAAAATAAAGGGCTGGCATTCCCGTCCAGCGTTGACAGCATCCCTACCTCTGCCAATCAGGAGGACCACGTTTCTATGGCTCCCCGTGCTGGCAAGCGTTTGTGGGAAATGGCCGAGAACGTGCGTGGGATTCTGGCCGTTGAATGGCTGGCATCGTGCCAGGGGTTGGATTTGCGTAAGGGGCTAAAAACCTCAGAGACATTGGAACCCGCCCGCCAGCTATTACGCAAACAGGTCGCTTACTACGATAAAGATCGTTTCTTTGCTCCAGATATTGAAGCGGCAAGCCAGCTTATAGCCCAGCGTCATATGAATGAGTTAATGCCAGCACATCTACTACCCAGTCTGTTATAACGACGGGTCCATTAATAACTAAAAAACCATTAATAACAAAAAATCATACCGATCTATGGGTGGCCCCGATATTCGGGGGCACCCTTTCTGAACCCCTGCCTGCAAAGGCATAAATTGCGAGAATGTACCATGAAGAATGATTCATCCACGCTTAAACGCGGCCTTAGCGCGCGGCATATCCGGTTTATGGCGTTAGGTTCCGCCATTGGTACCGGTCTGTTTTATGGTTCGGCGGAGGCTATTCGTCTGGCGGGGCCAGCAGTGTTACTTGCTTATTTGATTGGTGGTGCGGCCGTATTTATGGTGATGCGCGCGTTGGGTGAAATGGCAGTGCATGATCCGGTTGCTGGCTCTTTTGGTCACTATGCCAGCCGCTATCTCGGGCCGTTGGCCGGTTTCCTGACCGGCTGGACTTATACTTTTGAAATGATCATCGTGGCACTAGCGGATGTGACGGCATTCGGTATCTATATGGGGCTGTGGTTCCCCGATGCACCGCAGTGGGTCTGGGTACTGAGTATCATCTTCTTTATTGGTGCGCTGAATTTATGTTCAGTGAAGGTTTTCGGCGAAATGGAATTCTGGTTATCACTGCTAAAAGTGACGGCGATTATTGCCATGATTGCCGCTGGTCTGGGCATCATGATGTTCGGCTTTGGAGCCGGTCACGAAAGCACTGGGGTCAGTAACTTGTGGTCTCACCAAGGGTTTATGCCCAACGGCATCAGCGGGGTAATTGCATCATTCGCCGTAGTGATGTTCGCCTTTGGTGGTATAGAAATCATTGGGGTAACAGCCAGTGAGGCGAAGAACCCGGAAAAAGTATTACCACGCGCCATCAATACCGTTCCTGTACGTATTCTGCTTTTTTATGTATTGACCCTGTTTGTCCTGATGGCAATTTATCCGTGGAATAGCATTGGGCAAAATGGCAGTCCTTTCGTGGAGATTTTTAGTAGTTTAGGGATCAGTTCTGCGGCTAACATCCTAAATTTGGTGGTTATTACCGCGGCTATTTCGGCGATTAACAGCGATATTTATGGTGCGGGCCGCATGATGTACGGCATGGCGCAGGAGGGATTGGCACCGAAGTGTTTTAGCCGCCTGACGCGCAATGGCGTGCCTTGGATGACTATTTTAGTGATGGCAATCGCATTATTATGCGGTGTTGTACTGAACTATCTGATTCCAAAAAATGTATTCCTGATTATCGCCTCGATTGCGACCTTTGCAACGGTCTGGGTATGGTTAATGATTCTAATCTCACAAGTGGCGATGCGCCGCTCTATGAGCAAAGAAAATATTGCCAAACTGACATTCCCTGTACCATTTTGGCCAGTGGCACCTATCCTGACTATTATCTTTATGGCCTTTATTATTGCGGTGTTGGGGTATTTCCCTGACACCCGTATAGCCATGTATGTCGGGGTGGCGTGGGTCGTATTAATGACACTGGCCTGGTGGGTTTGGGTGCGTAAAACACCGCCACGTATTATTTCGAAAGTAGAAAGCAGCGAAGCATAGCAACAGTCATTCTGAATCAGGCCGCTCTTAATAAGATCTGCGGCCTGATTTACTTTCAACGGCAGCGGTGGTTGCACAGCGAAATTAAGTGCCAGTTTAATGAAATTAGAGGGGTTACAGGGGAATTAAGCTATTTATTGCTGTTTCTTTGGCAGTAATAGCCACATATTAGTTTTATTGATACCACACTGTATACCCAGATAATGATTTCCATTTAAAGTACAGCCATGACAATACAGTGATAAACTGATCTTAATTGCGGAAATTTATATACCTACGGAGTAACGGCCCATGCCTACCATAGCCATTAAACGGTGGATAAAACGGATTGTTCTGGTCTTGGTGGTGATGTCCGTTACCCTACTGGCAATACGTATTTACGATACACAACGTGGCCCGAAGCTGGAACTTTGGCATACCTTCGTCCCTCATGAAATGCGTGCTGCTGAGATTGATAAAGCCAGTTGGGCGGATTATATGAAAGCGGAAAATAACGTTTTTGATGAAGTTCGCACTAATGTTACAGAGAAATTGGAGCCAAGAGTTCAGGTTTCTCTCAACCGTTATTATTCTGGCAGCGCAATTTATCCACCACATTTTAAAAATGATTGGAACCGCTCCTATATCCTGCAACCTGACGGCAAACCCAAAGGTGCGGTGGTATTGCTGCACGGTTTGACCGACACGCCTTATAGCTTGCGGCATATTGCTGAAAATTACCGCCAGCGTGGTTATGTTGCTGTGGGGATTCGCTTGCCAGCACACGGTACAGTTCCTGCCGCCCTGACCGATGTTGAATGGCAGGATTGGTTAGCGGCAACTCGTCTGGCGGTGCGTGAAGCTAAAACGTTGAGCGGCGCAGATTTGCCACTGCATGTCGTTGGTTTCTCTAATGGTGGCGCGCTGGCGATGAAATATACGCTGGATTCAATGGATGACCCGTCACTGGCGAAACCTGCGCGTGTCATATTGGTATCACCAATGATTGGCGTGACCAGCTTTGCCCGTTTTGCAGGTATTGCCGGTTGGCCGGCTGTCTTCCCGGCCTTTGCTAAAGCGGCCTGGTTGGGGATCGTACCGGAGTTTAACCCTTTCAAATACAATTCGTTCCCAGTGAATGCAGCTCGCCAGTCTTATTTACTGACCGCTGTGTTGCAACAGCAAATTGCCCGTGATGCGCGCAATAATAAAATGGATGAGTTGCCACCCATCCTGACCTTCCAGTCACTTATGGATTCAACGGTCAGCACTCGGGCTGTGGTCACCGCACTTTATAATCATCTGCCGAAGAATGGCAGTGAAGTGGTGTTGTTCGATTTGAACCGTGCCGTCAGTTTTGGCCCATTATTGAGAACCTCTTCTTATACCGCGTTGGCGCGTTTGTTACCGCCACCGCCACGTAATTACAGTGCAACAGTTATCACCAACGTTTCACCACAAAGTAATGAAACAGTGGCGTTAACGACTTTGGCGGGGGAAACTAACGAGACATCAGTGCCTACCGGCTTGATTTATCCACCGGATATTTTCTCGTTATCTCACGTTGCTCTGCCATTCCCGATGAGTGACTCATTGTATGGACGTTATCCTGAGCCGCGTGACCAATATGGTATCAGTCTGGGCACGTTTGCCGCTCGTGGTGAGCGCGCAGTACTGGTGGTAGGTTTGGATTCATTGATGCGTATTTCATCGAATCCGTTCTATCCCTACATGTTGCAACGCATAGACGATAAGATAGACGCACCCGTGCAGTAATGGCACTTCAGAGGCCCCCTTACTGGGGGTTTTGCCTTTTGAGGGATAAACGTCTAAATCTGGCTTATTATTATAAAGTGCGCGATTTTATCGTGAATTTTCTAACAGATTGTTTTTTAAGTCTATTAACCCAGAAAGGAACATGCTATGTCTATCGAAAAAGTCGTATACCGTGCCAAAGCGAAAGCTACCGGTGGCCGTGATGGCCGGGCAACATCCTCTGACGGTGTTTTGGATGTGAAATTGGGTGTCCCGAAAGAGATGGGCGGCGCAGGTGGGGCCGTAACTAACCCGGAACAACTGTTCGCTGCGGGTTATTCTGCCTGCTTCCTTGGTGCGCTGAAATTTGTTGCATCAAAAGAGAAAGTAAAAATACCCGATGATGCCAATATTGAAGGTACTGTCGGTATTGGTGCTATTCCCACCGGTTTTGGTATTGAAGTACAACTTGATATCAGCTTACCAGGTATTGAGCGCAGCATAGCAGAAGACTTGGTGAAAAAAGCCCATGTTGTTTGCCCGTATTCCAATGCCACTCGCGGCAATATTGATGTCACTCTGAACATCAAATAGGTCTTGTCTCCAGTCGCCCGCGAGAGTCTTCTTGTGGGCAATCTTGCTTTTTCTTCGACTTTCGTCATTATCTCCTTATTTTTAAATAAAATAATCTGATAGCTCATCCTCCGATTCTGTGTTGATTCGCTAATTATCACGCAAATAGTGATTCAGATAACTCTTGCATTTAAAATCAATGGCGTAGTTACTGACCCCGCACTGAACCTGGAGGCGGGTTTACTGTCTGATTGATTCAAGCCGTGAATAGTGTCTTTGGAGACCTGGCGTTTTATGGACAGAGTAAAATCTTTATCGCAGCAAAGTATCTCTTTGTTGCTGGCCTTTTATATTGGTATTTTCCTGAATATCTCTGTCTTTTATCGCCGTTTTGACTCATTTAGCCAAGGTGTCCAAGGTATAAAAGTGGTGTCAGCTATCACAGAAGTGATGGCCATTATTCTGTTTACCTTTTTTGTGATGCGAGTGATCTCCCTCGGTGGACGATGGTTTTATCGTGTTATCGCCACCCTATTGGTATTAATCTCAGTCGCTGCCAGCTATTACATGACTTTTTTCAATGTTGTGATCGGCTATGGCATTGTGATTTCTGTGTTAACCACAGATACAGACCTTTCCAAAGAAGTCATTGGGCTGCATTTTGTTATCTGGATGGTGTTGGTCAGCGCCTTGCCTTTGTTACTTATCTGGAAAAATAACCTGCGATTCACTCTGCTGGAGCAATTCCTGACGCCGGGACAGCGTATCAAACCGATATTATTGATGATAGTTGCGGTCGGGCTGGTTTGGTTGCCTTTACGCTATCTGGATAAAGTACAACACGCGGATGAACAGTTGAATACCGTGGATTTACCCAGTTACGGCGGTGTAGTTGCTCACTCTTATTTGCCTTCTAACTGGTTGGCTGCATTGGGTTTATATGCTTACACGCAATACGATGAAAAGTATGACGCGGCAACGCTGTATGATCCTACTGAACACCATACTTATGTCGCGCCAGCCGGTATTGATGAAACCTATGTTGTGTTTATTATCGGTGAAACAACGCGTTGGGATCATATGGGGCTGCTCGGATATTCACGCGATACAACCCCGCGCCTGAGTAAAGAGAAAAATTTAGTCGCATTTCGCGGTACCTCGTGTGATACCTCTACCAAGCTCTCCCTGCGTTGTATGTTTGTACGCGAAGGCGGCACAGAAGATAACCCGCAACGCACACTGAAAGAGCAAAATGTATTTTCCGTCATGAAATCATTAGGTTTCACCTCTGAGTTATTCGCGATGCAGAGCGAAATGTGGTTCTACAACAATGCAAATACTGATAATTACTCATTTCGTGAATTGATTGCTTCCGAGAAACGTAATGATGATAAACCCGTTGATGACATGCTGTTGGTGGATGAGTTAAAGGAGTCGCTTGGGCGTTATCCGGCGGGTAAACATTTGGTTGTTTTACATACTAAAGGCTCACATTATCTCTATTCCCAACGCTATCCTCGCAGTTATGCCCGTTACCAGCCGGAATGCATGGGTGTGGATGATTTCTGTAGTAAGCAGCAGTTGGTGAATGCGTTTGATAACAGTGTGTTATATACCGATTCATTTATCGCAAATGTCATTGACCAAATGCGGGATAAGAAAGCGCTGGTGTTTTATGCCGCAGACCACGGCGAGTCAATTGATGATAACTCCCATTTCCACGGTACCCCGCGTGAAATGGCACCACCAGAGCAATTTCGCGTGCCATTGATGGTATGGGCATCGGATAAGTTTTTGGCGCAACCTGATCACCTCACTGCGTTTGAACAATTACAGGCTGAGCAGCGGGTGGGGAAAACCCATCGTCAGGTTGAATTGTTCGACTCGATCCTCGGCTGTTTAGGCTACACCTCACCCGATGGTGGAATTAATGCACAAAATAATTGGTGTCAGGCACCCGGCCGAAATACTCAACCTGCAATATAATTAACATCTGAAAGTAAAATCTGATATGGATTGATTTTTGATACCAATCCCATCGTCTTTTTTAGGTTGCGGTATACTTCAGCCCTTATCCCTCACTGGCTGGAGTCTTCCATGACTTACCGTGTTGCCTTTATTGATGATCATGACATCGTGCGTTCAGGTTTTGCCCAGCTACTTTCTCTGGAAGATGATATTGAAGTTGTGGGGGAGTTTAGTTCAGCAAAACAAGCACGCGCCGGATTACCGAGCCTACAGGCTAATATATGTATTTGTGATATCTCCATGCCTGATGAGAGCGGGCTGGATTTACTGAAAGACCTCCCTTCTGGAATGGGCGTTATTATGCTGTCGATGCATGACAGCCCGGCGTTGGTCGAAATGGCGCTGGAGCGCGGAGCTAAGGGATTCCTCTCCAAACGTTGTAAACCGGAAGACTTGGTTAATGCTGTCCGAACCGTTGGTAGTGGCGGAGTGTATCTGATGCCTGAAATTGCCCAACAATTGGCGCGCATTGCAGTCGATCCCTTAACCCGCCGTGAGCGTGAAGTTGCCGTATTGTTGGCACAAGGTATGGAAGTGCGTGATATTGCGGAATCGTTGGGTTTGTCGCCAAAAACCGTCCATGTTCATCGCGCCAACTTATTTTCCAAGCTGGGTGTTAGTAATAATGTTGAGCTGGCTAAGCAGGTATTGAATCTATGATGCAGCGTTTATTCATGTTGCTGGCGCTATTTTTTATTTATACCACGGCTGCATTCTGCTTATGGTCAATTGGTACACAGTTTGTTGATTTGCCCCTACAGTCGCTTTTGTTGTTTCCGTTTGGTTTGCGGGTAGGGATTTTAATACAAAGTCCGCGTCAATACTGGCCTGGTATCCTGCTAGGTGATGTCTTTCTGTGGTGGCTGATCACCGATCAGTTCGGTTACTTACATCTGTTGTGGTTTGCTATTCCCCTGTTGCTGGTGACGACGTTAGTCGCGGTCGTCGCGTCTCCGTGGTTATTACGCCATCAACAGAGTGAAAGTGAATGGCAATGGCCACTGATGCAAGGTGTGGTCATTTTTATCACAGCGTTGATACAGGCGCTGGGCTGGCAAATTGCCATAGGGAAAGGAGCAATGGCCCTATTGATGGGGCTGGTAGGGGGCTTTACCATCGCGCCAACCTGCTTACTTTTGTGGCATTATCTGGCCCGCCAAATTTGGTTGCCGCTGGAGCCGGGGCTGATTTATAAACCGGTTAACCTCCGCTTGCGCCATATCATTTGGTATTTGCTGTTATTTGCACTCAGTATCTGGTTGCAGTATCAGGTCACTGAAACAGATTTACACTTGTTTGCGCCGTTTTGTCTGATTATTCCCATCGTGTTTATGTCTTACCGCTATGGTTGGCAAGGGGCTTTAGTAGCGACACTGCTTAATGGCATCGTGCTGCTGATCAATGCGCCTGTACACACGGGTTCTCATCGTGATCTATTGTTGTCTCTATTGGCACAAAGTTTAACGGGTTTATTGCTGGGGGCTGGAATCCAGCGCCAGCGCGAGTTAAACCATCAATTGCAAATACGGCTGAATGAGAATCGTGAACTGGCGAAAGCATTAGTGGTGGCCGAGGAACATGCTCGCCGTGATGTTGCGCGTGAGCTGCATGATGAGGTAGGGCAAACGGTCACCGTTATCCGTACTCAGGCCAGTATTATCAAGCGGTTGACGACACAACCGCCAGTTCTGGGTAGTGCTGAGATGATAGAGACATTGGCGTTACGGGTTTACGACGGTGTTCATGATATTTTAGCCAAGTTATGGCCTGCGGCATTAAATAACCTACCGCTGTCAGCCGCTGTTGCGGCATTGATACGTGAGCTAATCCCGCAGGATCAATCGGTCGTCGGGGTGCTTAACTGGCAACTCGATGATTCTCAGATGGATGAGACACTGAAAATCACCTTATACCGCATCTGTCAGGAGGGGGTGACTAATGCCTATCGTCATGGTGCTGCGAAACGGATTGAGATTAACGCGCGGCAGGATAATCAGCAGATCTTTCTGACCATCCGTGATAACGGAAAAGGCATAGATTTAGCCAGCTTAACGCCGGGCTATGGATTGCGGGGTATGCAGTCACGGGTGAGTGCTTTGGGCGGAAGTTTTACGCTCAGTGTTGATAATGGCACCTGTCTAAATGTGACCTTGCCCGCAGTTTCTTTGTTAGCTAATGAAAACTAAGAAATATTCTCATTTTTTATGGGTGTTTTCTCATTTGTTTGGTGTATCCGAGGAACATGATGACTCTACTTGTAAAATTTTCTGAGGTTCACATGTGGTTTTTCCTCAAAAGTCACGATAACGTGCCGCCGGTGACGGATCAAAAGCAAATTGATTCGACTTATAAATATTGGCGTATTCAATTAATGTGGACGATGTATATCGGCTACGCTGCGTTTTACTTCACCCGTAAAAGCTTCAACTTCATTATGCCTGCCATGCTCAGTGATCTGGGATTGAGCATGTCGGATGTCGGGATTTTAGGCACGCTGTTTTATATCACCTACGGCTGCTCTAAATTCATCTCCGGCATGATCAGTGACCGTTCAAATCCGCGCTACTTTATGGGGATTGGGCTGGTTATGACCGGGGTTATCAATATCCTGTTCGGCATGAGTTCGTCGCTGTTGGTGTTTGGTGCCTTATGGATACTTAATGCTTTCTTCCAAGGCTGGGGATGGCCGCCCTGTTCCAAAATCCTGACGACGTGGTATTCACGCTCAGAGCGCGGTGGTTGGTGGGCCATGTGGAATACGTCGCATAACTTTGGCGGTGCGTTAATTCCCTTGTTGGTTGGTTTTATTTCGCTGCATTTTAGCTGGCGCTACGGCATGATTATCCCCGGAATTATTGGTGTGGTGATTGGTTTGCTGATGTGCTGGCGGTTGCGTGATAAGCCGAGCACGATGGGGCTGCCAAGTGTGGGTAAATGGCGCAATGATACGATGGAGTTGGTGCAGGAATCGGAAGGCCAGGGCTTATCGAACAAAGAAATTGTGAAACGCTATGTGTTAACCAATAAATATATCTGGTTGCTGGCCGTGTCCTATGTGCTGGTTTATATCGTGCGTACTGCCATCAACGACTGGGGCAACCTCTATCTGACGCAAGAGAAAGGCTATTCGTTGATGACCGCTAACTCGGCGATCTCCTTATTTGAAGTGGGCGGTTTTATTGGTTCACTGGTGGCCGGTTGGGGTTCTGATAAGTGGTTTCGTGGTAACCGTGGGCCGATGAACCTGATTTTTGCTATTGGTATCTTCCTCTCTGTCGCGTCATTGTGGATTATGCCAGGCGTCAGTTATGTATTGCAGGCAGGTTGCTTCTTTGCCATCGGTTTCTTCATCTTCGGCCCACAGATGCTGATTGGTATGGCTGCCGCTGAGTGCTCTCATAAGGATGCCGCAGGTGCCGCGACGGGGTTTGTTGGCCTGTTCGCCTACTTGGGAGCCGCGTTGTCTGGCTATCCTATTGCTCGTGTGATGGAAGTTTGGCATTGGAATGGCTTCTTTGTGGTGATTTCGGTCGCGGCCTGTTTATCTGCCTTCTTCTTGCTGCCTTTCTTGCGGGCGCAGTCGCCTGAGTTGAAACCAGTCAGAGCTTGATTCAAGGCTACATGATGGGGTTTTAACCGTGAGTGGCGCTTTTAACAGCAGTCACTCGCGGGTTGTTAAAAAATGATTGACGCCCCAGAGTGGTAGCAGTAAGATGCGCCCCGATTCGGCGAGTAGCGCAGCTTGGTAGCGCAACTGGTTTGGGACCAGTGGGTCGGAGGTTCGAATCCTCTCTCGCCGACCAAATTTAAGAACCCTGACTGTCAAGTCAGGGTTTTTTTTCGCCTTTTTCTGGCAAATTTGCGCATCAACCCTGTTTTACTCATCGGCTGAGTCAGCCCCCTTTTGGTGAGCGGGTCATCTGTTTATACCTCTTCCGGCATAATGCACAGATTATGGGCACTCTTTTGGTGCGACTTCATATGAAGCCTTGCCAGAGTTTGGTTGGAGGAGGGAACCACATCTGGTTTTCGCTTTTTTAACGGCACGCAAGATGTTGGCGGATATGGCTGAATGTGACAGCATTCACGTCACTTATCGGCTGTCGTAGCAGCATTTCCTCCTGTTTTCTGTCGAAACTACAAAAAAATCCGAACGGATATGCATCATTTGGCAACAAAGTTTTTCTGTTTGTCATTGGATGTTGCCACTGCTTTATTTAAGTTAGCCAGTCGATTGAACTGGTAACTCAGCGCTAGCATAATTTTTCATGCTAATAATGTTAACGGGAAGTTTTTTTTATGTTTGCTCGCTGTTTCTCATTGTCTCGATAAATCCACTCAGACCGTATTGACGTTGCCATCAACAGTTGCCAAATTGG
This sequence comes from Yersinia aldovae ATCC 35236, assembly GCF_000173735.1. Lineage (GTDB taxonomy): Bacteria > Pseudomonadota > Gammaproteobacteria > Enterobacterales > Enterobacteriaceae > Yersinia > Yersinia aldovae. The sequence goes on from NZ_ACCB01000003.1 coordinate 82,000, forward strand.
TACCCTCAGGGGGAGTAATCGAGAGCAGTTTGGCTGATTTAACACATCCAATATTGTGGTCGCGATAGGTTCTTATCCGGCATCTCAATCCCACATCCCTACGGCCAATGGGCCAAAACGGTACAGTCCGCGGACTAAAAAATTATAGGGTCTGGCCGTATACACAACACACATCACCATAATGGAGCACAAGCGATGACGATTTCCTTGGGAAAAACAGGGATACTGAAATTCGGTATTGGGCTGATTGCACTGACCGTAGCGGCCAGTGTACAAGCAAAGACATTGGTTTATTGTTCTGAGGGTTCTCCGGAAGGTTTCAACCCGCAGCTTTTCACCTCTGGCACCACTTATGACGCAAGTTCAGTTCCTATCTACAACCGTCTGGTTGAATTCAAACTCGGGACTACCGAAATTGAACCTGGCCTGGCTGAGAAGTGGGATGTTAGCGAAGATGGTAAAACCTACACTTTCCACCTGCGTAAAGGGGTGAAGTGGCAGGATAACAAAGGCTTCAAACCGACCCGCGATCTCAATGCCGATGATGTGATTTATTCTTTCATGCGTCAGAAAGATGACAAACATCCGTACCATAAAGTGTCTGGCGGCAGCTATGAATACTTCCAGGGTATGGGGATGGGTGATTTGATCACCAACGTGGTTAAAGTTGACGACAACACGGTTCGCTTTGAACTGGCGCGCCCAGAGTCTCCATTCCTGGCTGACCTGGCGATGGACTTCGCGTCAATTCTTTCGGCTGAATATGCTGACAACATGCTGAAAGCGGGTACACCGGAAAAAGTCGATTTGAACCCTATCGGCACCGGCCCGTTCCAGTTGCAACAGTATCAAAAAGATTCTCGCATCCTGTACAAAGCCTTTGATGGCTACTGGGGCACCAAACCGAAAATTGATCGTCTGGTCTTTTCTATTACCCCAGATGCATCAGTGCGTTACGCCAAATTGCAGAAAAATGAATGTCAGATTATGCCATATCCGAACCCGGCTGACATTGCTCGCATGAAAGAAGACAAAACCATCAATCTGATGGAGCAACCGGGCCTGAACGTCGGTTATCTCTCTTTCAACGTTGAGAAAAAGCCACTGGATAATGTCAAAGTTCGTCAGGCATTGACGATGGCGGTAAATAAAGAAGCGATTATCGAAGCGGTTTATCAAGGTGCTGGCCAGGCGGCCAAGAACTTGATCCCACCAACTATGTGGGGCTACAACGATGATGTGAAGGATTATGCTTATGATCCGGCTAAGGCGAAAGAGCTGTTGAAAGAAGCCGGCCTGCCAGAGGGTTTCGCCATCGACCTGTGGGCAATGCCAGTTCAGCGTCCGTACAACCCAAATGCACGTCGTATGGCTGAAATGATCCAGTCTGACTGGGCGAAAGTGGGCGTGAAAGCCAAAATTGTGACTTACGAGTGGGGCGAATACCTCAAGCGTGCCAAAGACGGCGAGCATGAAACGGTGATGATGGGTTGGACTGGGGACAATGGGGACCCAGACAACTTCTTCGCCACTCTGTTTAGCTGTGATGCGGCCAAACAAGGTTCTAACTACTCCAAGTGGTGCTATAAGCCGTTTGAAGACGTGATCCAGCCGGCACGCGCTGAAGCTGACCATGACAAGCGTGTCGCACTTTACAAGCAAGCTCAGGTTGTGATGCACGATCAAGCGCCAGCGCTGATTGTGGCTCACTCAACCGTGTATGAGCCGGTGCGTAAAGAAGTGAAAGGTTATGTGGTTGATCCGTTGGGTAAACACCATTTCGAGAACGTGTCCCTGGATTGATTTTAACCTTGTAGACAACCGGTGAATGTGTGGAATACGCATATTCGCCGGTTTCTTATTTAGGTTAAGACAGATACAGATGTGAACCATATAAGCTCTCCCAATAAGTGTTATTGTCGCATAAATTTTGAGCATGGACAGCGCGCAAGCACTGGAGCGGACACCATGACCTTGTAAATCATGGCTACGTGACGGTGCTGAGCACTGCCCTAGGTCAAAATGGCAAGTAAAATAGCTTATTGGGGAGGTTTAATAAGCTGGGTTGCCCACGAGCGGCCTGGCATTCTACACAGAGAGTCCGGGATATGTTGCAGTTCATACTCCGACGTTTGGGGTTAGTTATCCCAACGTTTATCGGCATTACTTTGCTGACCTTTGCTTTTGTTCATATGATCCCGGGTGACCCGGTGACCATCATGGCTGGGGAACGCGGAATCTCCACCGAGCGTCATGCTCAAATCATGGCGGAAATGGGGCTGGATAAGCCTCTTTATCAACAATACTTCCATTATGTGAATGGCGTATTACATGGTGACCTCGGCATCTCGCTGAAAAGCCGTATTGCTGTCTGGGAAGAGTTCGTTCCCCGCTTCAAAGCGACACTGGAGCTGGGTATCTGTGCGATGCTATTTGCTATCGCGGTGGGTATCCCGGTCGGTGTGTTGGCAGCAGTCAAACGCGGTTCAATATTTGATCACACCGCCGTTGGGATCTCCCTGACCGGTTACTCAATGCCCATCTTCTGGTGGGGCATCATGCTTATCATGCTGGTTTCGGTGCAATGGAACCTGACCCCGGTCTCCGGGCGTGTCAGTGATACGGTATTCCTCGACGATAGCTTGCCGTTGACCGGTTTTATGCTGATAGATACCTTAATTTGGGGTGAGTCGGGTGACTTCAAAGACGCCGTAATGCATATGATTTTGCCAGCGATTGTATTAGGCACCATTCCTCTCGCCGTTATCGTGCGTATGACCCGTTCCTCCATGCTGGAAGTGTTGGGCGAGGATTATATCCGTACCGCGCGCGCCAAAGGTTTGAGTCGGATGCGAGTGATTGTGGTCCATGCCTTGCGCAATGCCTTATTGCCGGTGGTGACCGTGATTGGTTTGCAGGTTGGTACCATGCTGGCGGGAGCGATTTTGACGGAAACCATCTTCTCCTGGCCGGGATTAGGGCGTTGGTTGATGGATGCTTTGCAACGCCGAGATTACCCGGTGGTACAGGGTGGGGTGTTGCTGGTCGCGATCATGATTATTTTAGTTAACTTGCTGGTAGATGTGCTCTATGGCGTAGTTAACCCGCGTATTCGTCACAAGAAATAAGGGGCGCAGAATGTCTCAACTTACTGATTATACAGTAAAAAGTGCGCCGAAACCGATGACTCCATTGCAGGAGTTTTGGCACTATTTCAAGCGCAATAAAGGGGCTGTAATCGGCCTGTTTTACATCATTATTATGCTAATAATTGCCGCAGGTGCTACCTGGCTTGCCCCACACGGCCCGGCAGAGCAATTTCGCGATGCATTGCTAAAACCCCCAGTTTGGGAAGCAGGCGGTAGCTGGAAATTCATTCTCGGCACCGATGATGTGGGCCGCGATGTCTTGTCCCGCCTGATGTACGGTGCTCGCCTCTCGCTGTTGGTGGGTTGTCTGGTGGTGGTTCTGTCGCTGGTGATGGGCGTGGTTTTCGGTTTACTGGCCGGTTATTTTGGTGGGATTGTCGATGCCATCATCATGCGTGTTGTCGATATCATGCTGGCACTGCCAAGCCTGTTGCTGGCACTGGTGTTGGTGGCGGTATTCGGGCCTTCCATTGTTAACGCCTCATTGGCACTCACCTTTGTCGCCTTACCGCATTATGTCCGTTTAACCCGTGCCGCAGTGCTGGTTGAGGTGAATCGCGACTACGTCACGGCCTCAAGAGTGGCCGGTGCGGGTGCGATGCGCCAGATGTTTATCAATATTTTGCCAAACTGCCTTGCGCCATTGATCGTGCAGGCTTCTCTCGGCTTCTCTAACGCCATTCTGGATATGGCGGCTCTCGGCTTCCTCGGCATGGGTGCACAACCGCCAACACCAGAGTGGGGTACCATGCTCTCTGATGTGTTGCAGTTTGCCCAAAGCGCCTGGTGGGTCGTGACCTTCCCCGGTGTGGCGATCCTGCTGACGGTTCTGGCGTTTAACCTGATGGGGGACGGCCTGCGTGATGCTCTCGACCCCAAACTCAAGCAGTAACAGAGGTAGAGAGAGATGGCACTTTTAAATGTAGATAAATTGTCGGTGCATTTCGGTGACGAAGGTGCGCCGTTCAAGGCCGTAGACCGTATCAGTTACAGCATTGAGCAAGGTCAGGTGGTCGGAATTGTCGGTGAATCTGGCTCTGGTAAATCAGTCAGTTCGTTGGCAATCATGGGGTTGATTGATTACCCCGGAAAAGTGATGGCCGATAAGCTGGAGTTTAATGGCCGCGATCTGACCAAGATTTCTGAAAAAGAGCGGCGTCAATTAGTGGGCGCGGAAGTGGCAATGATCTTCCAAGACCCGATGACCAGCCTTAACCCGTGCTATACCGTCGGTTTCCAGATAATGGAAGCGCTGAAGGTACATCAGGGCGGCAATCGTAAAACGCGTCATCAGCGGGCTGTGGATTTGCTGACATTGGTGGGTATTCCTGACCCAGCGTCGCGTTTGGATGTGTATCCGCACCAGCTTTCCGGTGGGATGAGCCAGCGCGTGATGATTGCTATGGCCATTGCATGTAAGCCAAAACTGCTGATCGCTGATGAACCAACAACCGCGCTGGATGTGACCATTCAGGCGCAAATTATTGAGTTACTGCTGGAATTACAGCAGCGCGAAAATATGGCGCTGTTGCTGATTACGCATGACCTGGCACTGGTGGCTGAGGCGGCTCATCATATTATTGTGATGTACGCCGGTCAGGTGGTGGAAACCGGTAAAGCATCGGAAATCTTCCGTGCGCCACGCCATCCATACACTCAGGCGTTGTTGCGGGCGTTACCGGAGTTTGCACAGGATAAAGCGCGGTTGGCATCATTACCGGGTGTGGTTCCGGGTAAATATGACCGTCCTGACGGGTGCTTGCTGAACCCACGTTGCCCGTATGCCAATGATCGCTGCCGCCGTGAAGAGCCAGAACTGCTGGGGCCAGCGGGGCGTCAGGTTAAATGCCATACACCGCTTGATGATGCGGGGAGGCCGACCCTATGAGTCAACCTACTGATATGAAAAATGAATCACAGGCAACCAAGCCACTGTTACAAGCCATTGATTTAAAAAAATACTATCCGGTCAAAAAAGGGTTATTTGCGCCGGAACGTCTGGTTAAAGCGCTGGACGGTGTTTCATTCACTTTAGAGCGCGGCAAAACATTGGCGGTGGTGGGTGAATCGGGTTGTGGGAAATCCACTCTCGGCCGCTTACTGACCATGATAGAAATCCCAACCGGTGGGGAGCTTTACTATCAAGGTCAGGATTTGCTCAAGCCAGATGAAAGTGCTGAGAAGCTGCGGCGGCAGAAAATTCAGATTGTGTTCCAGAACCCTTATGGTTCGTTGAACCCGCGTAAGAAAGTGGGGCAGATCCTGGAAGAACCGCTGCAAATCAATACCAAACTTAGTAGCAAAGAGCGCCGCGAAAAGACATTGGCGATGATGGCAAAAGTTGGCCTGAAAACCGAGCATTATGACCGTTATCCGCATATGTTTTCTGGCGGTCAGCGCCAGCGTATCGCCATTGCGCGTGGGTTGATGTTGAATCCCGATATTGTGATTGCCGATGAGCCGGTTTCTGCGCTGGATGTATCAGTGCGGGCACAAGTATTGAATCTGATGATGGATTTACAACAAGAGCTGGGGCTGTCGTATGTCTTTATTTCCCATGACCTGTCAGTGGTTGAACATATTGCCGATGAAGTGATGGTGATGTATCTGGGCCGTTGTGTTGAAAAAGGCAGCAAAGAGGCCATTTTCAATAATCCGCGTCACCCTTATACGCAAGCATTGTTATCTGCTACGCCACGGTTGAATCCGGATATGCGCCGCGAGCGTATTAAGTTGACCGGCGAACTGCCTAGCCCAATGAACCCACCGCCGGGTTGTGCGTTTAATGCACGTTGTCGGCGGGCATTTGGCACTTGTACTCAGTTGCAGCCGCAATTAAAGCAATATGGTGACCAGATGGTGGCGTGTTTTGCCGTCGATCAGGATGAGGCGGAAAAAGCCTAATGCGTATTTATAGGCAAGATATAGCATTTTAAACGCCAAACGCCGGTTATCCGGCGTTTTTTTATATCGGAACAACGCTATTTTCATTCGAGTTATAACGTAATTATGTCAACTATGGAGCTATAAATATATTAATTGCCTTGTTAATAAATAATTATGCAATAGTAAACAATATGACATAAGTAAATTCAAATAACGCGCCAGATGAGATCTGTGATTAACTCTGCAAGATTTAACGTAAAGTGAATTTCATCACATTTTTGGCCAAAAAGTTCAGAATATTATTTGTTACCTGGCGTGAGTATTATCCTGCTTCATTTATTTTACCTTCAGACAAATATAAAAAAGGGTGCAATAGATGCACCCTTAGCCAAACTATTCAGACAATACAGACAATAAATGTACTGATATTTACTGAGGGTAGGGGACCCAATCCCCACCATTCAGCCGGATATAAGGTTTACCCTGATATTGAATCACAATGGCATTATCGTTCTCTGAGACAAGAGCAGTCTCCGGTAGCCCCTGTGTCAGGGTTTGCCAATCGACACTGGCTGCTGTAAATACTTTGCCATCAACCATACGTGACACCAGCTCAGAAATCGCCAGATAGCTGCTTGGCGCACTGACCACTACCGGGCTGGCAGGCTGTGGTGCTTTCATGCCAATCAGCTTAATGCCAACTGGGATGTGAGTAATACTTGGGCTTGGGATATCGCGCAGACCTGACATCTGCATTTTATCACCAACCAGCGCGGCACCGTGCTCCGGCACCACCACCACCATGACTTTACGACCTGATTTCTCCAACTCATCAAGGAAGGTATCTAGTTGGTCAAACAAGGTTTTAGCGCGAGTACTATAATCGGCTGTTTTGTTGGTACCAATGAAGCGGTTACCATCATGTAACGGGATGATATTCATGAAGGTTGCGCTGCGAGTATCACCGCCTTTCTTCTGCTGCTCAAGCCAGTGATTCAGCAGTTCCAGGTCGTTGTAAATCGGCTCACCATCGAAGGAGGCCAACTGGTTACTGATGCCCTTTTGTGACATCAGTGGTGCACGCATATTGCCATCTTCCTGAATGTCTTTCAGGTAGTTACCGAATACACCAGAGTGATCCATCATTAGCTGTGATGTGAAACCCAGTTTTGCCAAGTCATCAAACAGGTAGCATTGCTGACCTTCCGGCTGATAGAGGTCCTTGTGTGATGGTTGACCACAGCTGGCTCGTAACAAGCGGATCGACGCCGGGCCGCTATAGGCGGTCGCGGAGTTGAAGTTCTTGAACAGAATATCGAACTTGCTCCATAGCGGGTGTTTGTCTAACTGGATAGCGTCAATATCTGACCACGACAATGAACAAATATTAATAATCAATAAATCAAATGGTTGTGAATCCGCCGGTAGTGACGCAGGGAACGTCGTACGACGGGTTTTCTCCTGCTCATAGAATGCGTTCAGATAGGCGGTTAGGTTAGCATCTGTCGGTGGGCCACTGGCTACGGCCTGATTACTGCCTGGAGCCGTGCTTGCCGGTTGTGCTGTATCTGCTGCGGGTGCTGCCACCGTGGTAGTTTGTGCTGCGGGCAATAACGAAAATGCGGGGCCAGCGAGGGTAGCGACATTCAGCCAAATAATTGCCGCCACAACAAAAACGGTCACCCTAATCCATTGTGAAATAAACAGATATCCCACCAGAATCACGAAGGCAGTACCGATCATAGACCAGTTAATAAAACGGTCAAATAACTCGATCAGATAACTCGTACTAAAACCCGTTAGCTGAGAACCCTGGCTCATAATGCTATTGATGCCCGGCAACCAGGTATCGTGGTACAGCAAGCCAATACCTATTGGGATAGCAATCCAGTGACGCCAGCGGTGGACGCGATACGCCGGGATCGGAAACAGCAGAAAAGCGAGGAACACCAAGTTGGCCAAAGGGTGGAAGTTGAGGTAACCAAACCACAATAGGGCAAATTTTAGCAGGAAATAGACGTTCCACGCGCCAAGGCCGCGCCAGTAGCGCCAAGGGTTTTGCGATTCTTGCTGTTTATTTTTTTCGTTCATGGTTATTTCTTAGTCAGTGAAGAGGAGCCATCACGTAACCAGACCCCTTCTGATTTTAAATAGCGTGCGGATAAGATCAGGTGCTGTTTTTTCTGCCACCATGCTGGAAACCAGCGACGTGCCATATAACCCAGCGGGAAGAAAATCACTGCGCCAAGCAGCAGTATTTGCCAAATATCGTTGATATTCATTGAGCTGGCTCCTTGCGGTGAGTCGTATTGAGCGTCAACGGCACCGGCACATGGCGGGCGACCTCCGACTTTTCTCGCTCGCTGACTTCAGGTGTGTACGCTTTTTTATCCCCCGTTGCCTGCAATGCGTTTGGGGTATTCATCCGATTGATTTCAGAGATGATTTCCTGATCTTGATACCACACCAACCGGTTACTGAACGCTTCTGCGACCGGCAAGCGGAAAATATAGCTCAGTGCTGTATCTAAATCGTTGATGCGGCAGGTTGAAAGGAATAGAACCAGCCGATTATCGGCGACGGTGACCACATCACCGTAGCGACGCAGATGGCACAGTGTCAGTGCTTGCCGCGCTTGTAGCCCCGGTACGGCCCGCAGAGCCACCAACACACCTTTACCATTTTCAGGCAACAGCGTGTTATTCATCAGTTGCAGCACGGCCTGGCAGAATTCAGCCGGGGGCAGATAGCCCTTTCGCTGGAGCGGGCGTAATGCTTCCAGTAAGGAGTTAATATCTTCCGGTACGTGGCGTGAGAAGCGCTGCCCCTGAATCCCTTCCAGCATGGTCAGGAAGCGTGATAGTGGCGCGACATGGGGAACAATCAGATTAGCGCCACAGGCCAGTAACAAACGTTCATCGCTGTAACGCAGGCTGGCATTCATTTCACGCACCACAATTTTCATCGCGCTGCTGCGTTGCTTGCGCAAATTATGAATTTGATGCGCCATTTCGTCGATTTGCTCACTTTGAGTCAACGCGAAAATGACAGTTGAGGCATGAGCGTTTATTGCTCGCTGTGCTAATAGCTCATTAGAATCAAGCAATTGCCAGTGACTTGATAGGGGCGGCGCACCTTCCAGTACATGGCTTTCCGCCAAATACAAATGTTCGTCATTGCGTGACTGTGGCAGGGCTTCCTGCACTTGAACCGCCATACTCCAGCCTTGTTCGTTTGGCTCCAGCAACACTGATTGGTTAGCGGCCACGCCTTTTTCAGTGTTCCACCAAGAGACAATATACTGCGCGTTATCTTGCTGCCATTGCAGGCTGGATAGCCCCTGTAAATAACGGTGCTGGCTGACTAACTGATTTTTTACTTTATTTACGCCAGTGCCGTGACAGAGCACTATCAGCGTACATTGCTGCTCATCCAGCCATTGCTGCGTATGTTGCAGCCATTGTTGCATCTCTTCACGGGTATGGGTGTGCCACAAACTGGCCGGTGCCAACAGAATGAATAAACGTTGTTGCGGGCGCAACGCACGCATTAAATCGCTGGTTAAATGTTGTAGGGCTTTTCTTTGGGCTGGAAGGGTGAATAACGGTAATTTAGCTGGGCCGAATCCTACGATATTTGTCAGTAATTTCTCAGGGTTTTGCCCTGAGCAAATCAATGCTGCCCGTGTTTTCTCAGGTTGATTTCTAATAATTTGCTGACAAAGCAAATTGGCGTCTATCTGGCGCTCAATATTGATCCAATAGAGTCCGGGAGCCTGGATTACGGCTAATTCATCCCAGATTTTTTGAACGCCTAATGAGAAAGATCGTGGCATAGATTCTTTTTCTTCTTTCGTTAAAGTGCTATTAGGCCAACCGCTGGATAAATTCAGGGAACAATTGTAACATTGCAGTAAGCATTAACCAATGTTCTTGCCTTGATATTAATTTAAGACTTGTCCTGCCAGAGAAAGTATACTTTTTTAATTGCTATACTTAATTACCATAGCCTATTTTTCAAAGGCGGATAATAAATGAAGACTATAATAAATCGATTTCATGCAAAAACTTCACTCGAAGCTCAAGATGATCTACTAGCATTAAGTCGAGCGTTCTCATTACCTAAATTAAGTTATATCGACATTGTCCGTCAGGAACGATTAACACAAATGATGGCCCGCTGGCCGCTGTTGGCAGAATTAGCGCAATCGACAGGGAGTGAATAATCTATGCCGGTTATGGCGTTACAAGGGGTTAGAGGGGGAATGGGTACCACGTCGGTGGTGGCTGCGTTGGCGTGGGCGTTACATCAATTAGATGAATCGGTACTGGTGATTGATTTTTCACCAGATAATCTATTGCGGCTACATTTTAATATGCCGTTTGAGCAACCCCGTGGCTGGGCCAGAGCGGAACTTGATGGTGAAGGTTGGCAGCACGGCGCAATGCGTTATATCGACGGGCTGGATTTTTTACCGTTCGGGCAATTAACCCTCACTGAAACAGCACAGCTAAATACCGCCTTGCAACAAACCGCCAACCAGTGGCGCGATAATGTGTCTGCATTACAAGCCAGCGCTGATCATCGCTGGATTTTATTGGATATCCCTGCGGGTGATAATGATTTCACCCGTGAGGCACTGGCGCTGGCAGATAAAGTGTTGGTACTGATTCATGCTGATGCGAATTGTCACATTCGCCTGCACCAACAAAATCTCCCCGATGGCTGCCATTTTTTGCTAAATCAATTTTCTGCCAGCAGCCGCTTGCAACAGGATTTACATCAACTCTGGCTCCAGAGTTTGGATAACCTATTGCCGACGTTTATACATCGTGATGAAGCGATGGCGGAAGCGTTGGCGGCCAAACAGACATTAGGTGAGTACAGCCCGCAGAGTCTGGCCGCAGAAGAAATGATAACACTGGCAAACTGGTGCCTGATCAATGTGGCGGAACCCGGTCTATGAATCGCCTGATGCGGATGTTATTCCTCGCCCCGGTCTATCAGGGGATGCGTCACCGCTATCATCACTATATGCAGCAAGGTTGTACCGTTCTGACCGCTTTTCTCACCACACTGGCACTGCCGTTGTGTTGGCTGTTTCTGCGTCTTGAATCTCCCAGTTGGCAGAGTGTCATACAACATCGGGCTTACTGGTTTCCACAAATCTCCCCGCATCGCCCACGGTTAGGAGATGGTCTGCGTTATCTGCTGCAAGGGTTGTGGCTGCTGCTGACCTACCCTGAGCCGCGCCATGAGAAGAAACGCGAGTCGCCCTCGGTGGGAAAACGTTGGGTGCAAAGTAAAAGGCAGGGTTATATCAGTTGGTTGGGGAGCGTGCCGGAGCGTTTTGAACTCCGTCGGCTGGAACAGCAGCTCGCCGACAAACTCAGCCAACTCTCGCGGCGCACTCGCCGTATCCTGTTTATTATTTTGGGTATTTTCACCGGCATATTAGCCCTGCTGTGTATTTCGCAGCCATTTGGCATGATGGCGCAATTCGTGTTTGTATTGCTGCTGTGGGCGATAGCCATGATAGTGCGGCGTGTGCCGGGCCGCTTGCCAACATTGATGCTGATTGTGTTGTCGCTGACCGTCTCCTGCCGCTATTTGTGGTGGCGCTATACCGAAACCCTAAACTGGGATGATCCGGTTAGTCTGGTGTGTGGCTTGCTGTTGTTACTGGCAGAAACCTACGCCTGGGTGGTCTTGGTGCTAGGTTACTTCCAGACCATTTGGCCGCTCAATCGTCAGCCAGTACCTATGCCAGAGGATATGAATAGCTGGCCAACCATTGATTTGATGGTGCCGACTTATAACGAAGACCTCGGTGTGGTTAAGCCAACCATTTATGCCGCGCTGGGTATTGATTGGCCGAAAGACAAAATTAATATTTATATTCTGGACGATGGCAACCGGCCTGCGTTTAGAGAATTTGCCGCTGAAGTGGGGGTGAACTACATTGCTCGCCCGACTCACGAACATGCCAAAGCCGGTAATATCAATAATGCGTTAAAACAGGCCAGCGGCGAGTTTGTCGCCATTTTCGACTGTGACCACGTTCCAACGCGCTCATTCCTGCAATTGACTCTCGGTTGGTTCTTCAAAGACAAGAAGCTGGGGATGATACAAACGCCTCATCACTTTTTCTCCCCTGATCCCTTCGAGCGTAATTTAGGGCGTTTTCGCCAGACGCCAAACGAAGGCACGCTGTTTTATGGTTTGGTGCAGGACGGTAATGACATGTGGGATGCCACCTTCTTCTGTGGTTCCTGTGCGGTACTGCGCCGCAGCGCGTTAGATGCCGTGGGTGGCATCGCGGTGGAAACCGTGACCGAAGACGCCCATACCTCGTTACGTTTGCATCGTAAGGGGTATACCTCTGCTTATATCCGCATTCCACAAGCTGCTGGGCTGGCAACGGAGAGTTTGTCGGCGCATATCGGCCAGCGTATCCGTTGGGCGCGAGGAATGGTGCAGATCTTCCGCTTGGATAACCCATTGTTTGGTAAAGGATTGAAATGGGTTCAGCGCCTGTGTTATGCCAATGCCATGTTGCACTTCTTATCCGGCATCCCACGGCTTATTTTCCTGACGGCACCACTGGCCTTCCTGCTGCTACATGCTTACATTATTTTTGCGCCAGCACTGGCCATCGCGCTCTATGTGCTGCCGCATATGATCCACGCCAGCCTGACCAACTCCCGCCTGCAAGGGAAATACCGTCACTCCTTCTGGAGTGAAATTTATGAAACGGTATTGGCCTGGTATATCGCTCGTCCAACGACCATCGCGCTGCTCAACCCGCATAAAGGGACATTTAACGTCACAGCGAAAGGCGGGCTGGTGGAAGAACAACATGTGGACTGGGTAATTACCCGTCCTTATATGGCGCTGGTTCTGCTCAATCTGGCCGGTTTGATTGCTGGATTATGGCGGTTGGGGTATGGCCCGGCGACAGAAATCATGACGGTAGTGATAAGCCTGGTGTGGGTGATTTATAACATGACGATTTTGGGCGGAGCCGTCGCAGTCGCGGTCGAAGCCAAGCAGGTTCGTCAGTCTCACCGGGTTGAAATCGCGATGCCTGCCGCCGTAGCGCGTGCTGACGGCCACTTGTTTTCTTGCACCCTGCGCGACTATTCCGATGGTGGGGTAGGGATTGAAATGCGTGAGGCCGGATTATTGAAAGATGGTGAGGCGGTACATCTGTTGCTCAAACGGGGCGCGCAGGAGTACACCTTCCCATGCGAAGTCACCCGCGCCTTCGGCACCAAGGTGGGGATGCGGATGCATCAACTGACAGTAGCGCAACATATTGATTTTATACAGTGTACTTTTGCCCGCGCCGATACATGGGCACTGTGGCAGGATGGTTTCCCCGAAGATAAACCGATTGAAAGCTTGCGTGATGTGCTGGCGTTGGGCTTTAGAGGGTATGTTCGGATGGCGAGCTATGCGCCACCGGTAATTCGAAATGTATTGGTAGGATTGACTTCCCTGATTGCCTGGATCGCGTCATTTGTACCGCATGGCGTGGGTAAAAATCAGGCTCCGAGTAGCCAGGGCCAAACAGTGGCTCAACATTGATGATGATATGATGACGAGAAAAATAACCTGGTTTACCGCACTGGCTTTGGGTTTGACACCATTTACCTATGCTGAAACGCCCGCAGCGCCGTTGCCTCAATCGGCGGCCTCGGCCATTGCCGCTGATGCGACGGTCACGCCTGTTCCTCCTGCCGCATCGGGTGCTGCGCCGGTTCGTGATGTGGAATACACATTTGCGAAGATTGCTCCCCCACCGGGGACATTCTCTTTGCGTGGCACCAATCCGCAAGGGCAGCTTGAATTCGGGGTGCGCAGTGATGAGGTAATCACTCATGCGACATTGAACCTCGAATTTACGCCCTCACCCTCGCTGGCCCCGGTAGAGTCTCAGGTAAAAATCTTCCTGAATGACGAACTGATGGGGGTTACCGCGATAACCAAGGAGCAGTTGGGTAAGCCAAGCCGCATCCAATTGCCGATTGACCCACGTTATATCAGTGACTTCAACCGCCTGCGTTTGGTGTTTGTAGGTCAAAACCTCGGTATTTGTGAGAGTCCTGGCAGCAGTGCGCTGTGGCTGGATATCAGTAAATCCAGCTCGCTGGATCTACGCTATCAGTCGCTGCCGGTGAAAAGTGATTTATCGCATTTCCCTGAGCCGTTCTTTGATGCCAGGGATAACCGCCCACTGACGTTACCGGTGGTCTTTGCTGCGGTGCCAGATGTGGCGCAACAGCGCGCGGCATCCATTCTGGCATCATGGTTTGGTGGCAAAGCGCAATGGCGTGGTCAGAACTTCCCAGCGTTTTATAACCAACTTCCCAACCAGCATTCGGTCGTGTTCGCCACCAATGCGCAGCGCCCTGATTTCCTGAAAGATTATCCAGCGGTGAACGCGCCTACGGTGGAAATTATCAGCCATCCGGATAACCCGTATGTGAAGCTATTGCTGGTTCTGGGCCGCGATGACAATGATTTGATTACCGCCGCACAAGGGATAGCTCAAGGCAATATTCTGTTCCGTGGGCAGAATGTGACAGTGGATAGCGTTGAGCAACTGGCACCAAGGCTGCCCTATGACGCGCCAAACTGGGTGCGTACCGACCGGCCAATGACCCTTGCTGAATTGCAGCAATATCCGGACCAATTGCAAACCAGCGGGTTGCTACCGCCACCGATTTCATTATCGATGAATCTGCCGCCCGACCTGTTCTTGATCCGCAGTGCCGGTATCGATATGCGTTTGAAATATCGTTATACCTCAACTCGTTTGATGGATGGTTCACGCTTAAGTATCAGCCTGAATAATCAGTTTGTGCAGGATTACCCGTTGTCGCCGAATATGCCAGAAGACAACAAAATCCTGCGTATGCCATTGCTACAGGGGTTGCAGGATGCGGCACGGAAGCTGACGATTCCGGCCCTGAAGTTAGGGGCAACGAATCAACTACGCTTTGATTTCGATTACAGTACGTTGCTGTCCAGTGGGGCCGAAGGGCGCTGTGAAACCTACTCCACCGCACCGAACTACGCGGTTATCGACGGTGACTCGACTATCGACTTCTCCGGTTACCGCCACTTTATGGAAATGCCTGATCTACGGGCGTTTGCCAATGCGGGCTTCCCATTTAGCCGCATGGCTGATCTCTCCGAAACGCTGGTTCTGATGCCGCCAAAACCGGTACCGTCACAAGTAACGACGCTGCTTAATACGGTGGGGAATATAGGGGCGCAGGTCGGTTATCCTGCGGTGGGCGTCAATATCACCGATGACTGGTCACAAGCGAAAAACAAAGATGCGGATGTGCTGATTATCGGTGCTATTCCGCCGGAATTACGCGACGAGCAGAAAATCAACCTGCTGATGGATCAGACCCAAAGTTGGGTGAAAATGCCTAACCGTCAAAGTAGTTTGCCGGACATGATAGTACCGCAGCCTGACTGGGTGGCAGACAGCAAATCGACCGTTAGTTCTGAAGGGGTGATGTCCGCCATCATCGGTGTGCAGTCACCTAACTTCCCGCAGCGCAGTATTGTTGCATTGTTAGCGGATAGCCCACGCGGTTATGACCTGCTGAATAACGCACTGTTGGATACTGGTAAACGCGAGGCGATATTTGGCTCAGTGGCGGTTATTCGTGAATCGGGTGTCAACAGCTTGCGTGTTGGTGACACCTATGAGGTTGGCCATTTACCGTGGTGGGAGCGTATCTGGCATACCTTATCCACGCATCCGGTGCTGCTGGCCGGTGTTGCAGTATTAGTGGTGATTCTGGCTGCGATGATGGCTTGGCGCTTGTTACGCCTTATAAGCCGCCGTCGGTTATCGCCCGATGAGAGAGATTGATGCAGATGGTCGTGATGTTTAAACGACTGGTATGCACCATGCTGCTGCTTGCCAGTTTTGGTAGTGCGGCAGCGTGTGAATGGCCTGCATGGCAGCAGTTCAAACACGCTTACATTAGCGACAGTGGGCGGGTTATTGACCCCAGCAGCCCGCAGAAAATCACTACCTCTGAAGGGCAGAGTTATGGATTGTTTTTCGCTTTGGTTGCTAACGACCGGCCAACCTTTGATCGGTTATTGAACTGGACGGAAAATAATCTGGCGGCTGGTGATCTTACTGCCAGTTTGCCCGCCTGGTTGTGGGGGCAAAGTCCGCAACATCACTGGGGTGTTCTGGACCCTAACTCAGCCTCGGATGCCGATTTATGGATTGCATACAATTTGCTGGAAGCCGGGCGGTTATGGGATAGCCGCCGTTATCAAACGATGGGCACCTTGTTACTACAGCGTATTGCCAAAGAAGAAGTGGTCAGTATCCCCGGTCTTGGCAAGATGCTGTTACCGGGGAAAATGGGTTTTAATGGTAGCGACTACTGGCGGCTCAACCCCAGTTATTTGCCCCCACAGTTGTTAGCGCGGTTTGCTTCTTTAGCTGGGCCGTGGAAAGCAATGATTGATGTGAATCAGCGCCTATGGCTGGAAACCGCCCCCCGTGGTTTTGCGCCGGATTGGGTGGTGTGGCAAAAAGGCAAAGGTTGGCAACCGGACGAGATAAAACCGAATGTGGGGAGTTACGATGCCATTCGCAGCTATTTGTGGGCGGGCATGTTATCCGATAATAGCCCGCAAAAAGCCGCGTTGATCAAGCGCTTCCAACCTATGGCGGCCATTACTCAGCAACAAGGGCTGCCACCGGAAAAAACTGACACTAACACCGGTAAAACCCGTGGTAACGGGCCGGTAGGGTTTTCGGCTGCGTTACTGCCTTTTTTAGCCAGCAGCTCGATGCCGTTTGATAAGCAGACCCTTGCCCTGCAACAACAGCGGGTGCAGGATTCACCACCGGGTGATGATGCTTATTACAGCGCGGTTCTGACACTCTTTGGGCAAGGATGGTCACAGAATCGTTATCGTTTTAATCGTCTGGGTGAGTTACAACCTTCATGGAACGGTCGATGCGCAACATTAAAATAAAGTGGCTGTTAGGTCTGGCATTACTGCCGCAAGCTTTTATTTGTCATGCTGAAGGGGCTGAATCAGTCTCACCTACCCAGTTTTTACTCGAACAGGTACGTCTGGGCGAGGCGACCAATAAAGACGAGTTAGTGAAGCAATCGCTGTATCGACTGAACATGATGGACCCCAATAACCCCGACGTGGTCGCGGCAGGAATACGTCAGGCGTTGCGGCAGGGCAATTTGGCTGAGGCGCAAAAACAGCTAGATAAACTGCAACAGTTGGCTCCCGATTCAGCCGCTTATCAGCAAGCGAAAATGCTGTTGGCGCTGACCAAACCGGACGTTAGGCAGCAATTGCAGCAGGCGCGTCTGCTGGCAACGGCTGGGCGTTTGGCCGAAGCCAAAGCGCAATATGATCAGCTACTGCAAGGTCAGTCACCGACACCGGATTTGGCCGTGGAATACTGGCGGCTGGTGGCCCGTTTACCGGGGCAAGAGCCACTTGCTACACAGAAATTGGCCTCACTTGACCAGCAATTTCCCGGTAATGTTCAGCTGCGCATGGCGCTGGCGCGTTTATATTTCGGCCAGCAAAAAGACGCGCAGGGCTATGCCATGCTGGAAAAAGTGGCCGCTGACCCGGTGGGTAATGCGGATGCCGCAGAGTTATGGATGAATACGATCAAGGCGATGGCCGTTAGCCCACAAAGTGTCGCGGCATTGACCCATTTCCTCGGTGTTTTCTCCTCCGGCCCTCAGGCTGATAGCGCGCGTAAAACGCTGGCGAGCCAACAGGCTATGTTGGCTGATCCTGCTTATCAGGCGCGTTTAAGTGGCTTGGCTAAAGTAGACAGCGGCGGCGGCACAGCCGCTATTCCTGCATTGAAACAAGCTTTGGCTGTTTCCCCCAATGATCCTGAACTACTGGGTGCGCTGGGTCTAGCTTATGCACGTAGCGGTGACCGTGTTCAGGCGTTGCGGCTATTTGAACAGGCGCAGAAAGCAGATAAAGACGGGCTGAATAGTGATAAATGGACGAGCCTGATAAAAACCAACCGTTACTGGCTGCTAAGTGATGAAGGCGATAAAGCGCTGAAAGCGGGTGATACGGCGCGGGCGCTACAAAAATACCAACAAGCGCGGCAAATTGATGGCAGTGACAGCTATGCGCTCATTGGTCTGGGCGATGTGGCGGTAGCCCGCCATGATGATAAAAGTGCTGAACAATATTATCAGCAGGCGCTACGGTTGGAGCCATCAAACAGCAGCGCGGTGCGCGGGCTGGCCAATATTTATCAGCGAGAATCACCGCAGAAGGCGCTGAGTTATCTGAATAGCCTGCCGCGCAGTCAGCAGACAAACATGCGAGACACATCAAACAGCTTGCAACTGGATATCCTAAAACAGCAGGCCGAGGCATTAGCGGCACAACAACAGTGGCATCAGGCGGCGCAGAAATACCGTCAGGCACAAAAGATGGCACCGGATGATGTCTGGATAACCTACCGGTTGGCACAAGCGCTGGAGCAGGACAAACATTTGCCAGAGGCCGATGCTCAGTTCCGCCAATTGGCAAAGCTTAAACCCGGCGATCCACAACAGGTTTATGCCTACGCGCTTTACCTTTCCAGCACCAACCGCGATAGTCAGGCATTGGCGCATTTAGCAACCCTACCAACGGCGCAGTGGAACGATAATATTCGCGAGTTAGATAAGCGCCTGAAATTGGATCAAGTACTGACACAGGCCCGCCAGCAACGGGCCGCCGGTGATGAAGCCGGTGCCATTGCGATATTGCATCAACAACCGCCGGCTAACACACAAATTGATTTGACGCTGGCCGATTGGGCACTGGAGCGCGGCGATTACAGTGAAGCACTGACCGGTTATCAACACGTTCGGGCGCGTGAGCCACAAAACCCCGACGCCCGTTTGGGTGAGATTGAAGCCTATATTGCCGAAGGTCGCCTCAGCGAAGCGCGCCAGCATTTGCAGACTGAACCACTTTCTACTGAGGGGGCTAGCCTGAACACCCAACGCCGGGTCGCTAATGCCTGGCGTGATGTGGGGGAGCCACAGCAGGCGGCCGATATCTTCCAACGTTTAAAACCCGCCGCGGCCAAGGGGGGGGTATCGCAGGAAAATGCGCTGCTGTTGCGCGATTCAGCCCGATTAGCCCAGTCGCAGGGCCAGCCGGTGGCGGCACAAGAGGATTATAAACACGCAATGGTTGCGAGTGGTATTACACCAATCCTGCCGGCGGATAACGACAGCTATACTTTGTTAACCCGTAACCAGGCCACGGATGATTGGCTGAAGCGAGGGGTTCGTTCAGATGCTGCTGACCTTTATCGCCAGCAGGATACACGCGTTACCCTCGATCAAGACTACCTACAATCTAGCGGCACGGAAGGGGTTTCTGACCTCAGCGCCTACAACACCATGCTACAGGTGGATACTTCGCTGGCCGATGGTCGCGCCTTCTTCCGCACGGATACCGTGCACATGGATGCCGGGACTTTCGATGCCAACACCCGCTATAAAGCCGGCACTTGTTACCGAACTGAAATTCCCTGCCAGGCGAATATGCACCAACGGGCAACGGGTACCAGTGTTGCCGTTGGCTGGCAAAATGAGCGCTGGGAAACCGATATCGGCACCACGCCGATGGGATTTGACATCGTTGATGTGGTCGGTGGGCTAGCTTACAGCAATAGCTGGAATAAAATTGGCTGGACAGCCACCGCGTCTCGTCGGCCAATATCCAGTTCGATACTGGCCTTTGCCGGAGCTAAAGATCCGAATACCAATGTGACTTGGGGCGGCGTGCGCGCTAACGGCGTTAGTCTGGGGGCCAGTTATGACCGTGGTGAGTCGAGCGGCGTTTGGAGTGACTTAAGCTACCATTATCTGACGGGGCAAAATGTAGCCGATAACCAGCGAGTGCGCTTTATGACCGGTTACTACTACAAGCTTATCAACGAAAATAACCGTCGCTTCACGGTCGGGCTAAATGGCATGTGGTGGCACTATCAAAAAGACCTCAGTGGCTACACATTAGGTCAGGGGGGTTATTACAGCCCGCAGCAATATCTCTCGTTGGCGATTCCGGTAAACTACCGCCAGCGGACGGATAACTGGTCATGGGAGCTGGGAGGGTCTGTCTCCGTTTCACATGCTGCCACCAGTGATCAGGCGCGTTATCCACTGCAAAATTTGCTGAACAACAGTATTCAGCCCATTCCAGACCGATATGCTTATGATTCCGGCGACAGCAGCAATGGGGTTGGTTATACCCTGCGCGCGTTGATTGAACGTAGACTTAGTTCTCATTGGACACTGGGAGCCGGGGTTGATATCCAGCAGGCAAAAGACTATACCCCAAGCCATGCGTTGATTTACCTGCGTTACTCGATGGCCGGTTGGCAGGGTGATTTGGATATGCCGCCACAACCGCTCGCGCCATATTCAGATTTTAAGTAAGCCTCTGCCGTAATGATTTGAATAAAAAAACAACGTCAGAGTGAGAAATGGCACTCTGATGTTGCGATCCTGATAGGAAAAGACCTAAACCCACGGTATTCTTGCCCCCCGATTTGGTATCGCAAGATAAAATCTGTAAGCGATCGAGTATACTCAGACAGAATCGACCAGTGGCCAAATCACGGTGGCAACTATTTTAATCTATTCAGTCGGAATTGGCGGAGAGCGAGTTTGCGGGTAAGGCGTTCATTAACGATTAAGCAAATGGCAGCGGTGACCGTTGTGGCACTGGTGACCATCTGCATTTTTATCGTCCTTCAGTTATTCCACTTTGTGCAGCAGCGCAAAGATGACTACGCCAGGCAACTGGAAAGTATTGCCTATTCTGTGCGCCAGCCGCTGTCTGAAGCCATACTTAGCGTGGATATCCCACAAGCTAAAAAAATCCTTAATAGCCTGTTACCGATAGGCATTCTTAGCCGTGCCGATGTCATTTTACCGAACCAAATCCAGGTGTTACACGCCAGTTTTCCCACCGAACGCCCCGTTCCTCGCTGGGCCAAACGCATTTTCGCCTTGCCAGTCGAGATAACGGTGCCGTTGTATTCGCTGGAGCGAGTCTCGGCGAATCCACAGCCCTTGGCGCATCTGGTCTTGCGTGCTGACTCATTTCGCATGTATCAGTTTATTATCAGTACCCTGTCGGCCATGTTGTCGACATATTTACTGCTGGCATTGGTTTTATCTGTATCAATCGCCTGGTGTATTAATCGCCTGATTATTCACCCACTCCGGGCGATGGCGAAAGAGCTGGAAAATATTGGTCAACAGGGGGTGCTGCTGCATCAACTCACCTTACCCGCCCATCATCAGGATGATGAGCTGGGAGTGTTGGTGCATAATTACAATCGCAATCAACAGCTATTAGCGGAGGCTTATACAGACATGAGCCGTGTTAGTGCACGCTTTCCGGTTGCTGAGTTGGCCAATCGCACGCTGTTTAAGACCCTCCTTGAGCAGGAGAATGACCTCATACAAGCCATTGAAAACGGCGATTTCACCCTGTTTTTGCAGTCACAATGGGACATGAAAGAACAGCGGCTTATCGGTGCGGAGGCTCTGCTACGCTGGCGTCAACCCGATGGTAGCTATCGCTCACCTTCAGAGTTTATCCCTCAGATAGAGCAAAGTGGCATGATGGTGCCGCTAGGGAATTGGGTGCTGGGAGAGGCTTGCCGCATTTTGGCTGACTGGAAGGCGCAGGGGGTAACCCTGACACTGGCGGTAAATATCTCAGGTTTGCAGATGCAAAATGATCAATTCCTGCCGTATCTGACGAGTGTTATCGAACGCTATGATATTGATGCCAATCGATTGTTGCTTGAGATCACCGAGACGGCCCGTATTCCAGATCTGGATAACGCACTGACGCTGTTCGGTGAATTACAGAGCCTTGGCCTGTCTATTGCTCTGGATGATTTTGGTATGGGGTATTCAAGTTTGCACTATCTCAACCACTTGAAAGGCTTACCGATCGATATGATCAAACTCGATAAAAGCTTCGTGAAACATTTGCCAGAAGATGACGCGATGGCGCGAATTATTAGCTCAATTTCCGATGTGCTGAAGCTGCGGGTGATGGCAGAGGGCGTTGAGACAGAGGAGCAGCGCCAATGGCTGCTTGCGCATGATATTCAATGTGGTCAGGGGTTCTTGTTTGCTCCGCCATTATCGCGTGCAGAATTTGAAACCCGCTATATCCCGATCCCGCGCGTTTGATGCTACAGCGTTGTTAGCCGTCCTCATTGTTGAAACTCACTCGCTGGGTTAGGAAAAATGCTACTTAACTTGGCAATACCCTTCAATTTCGATGGGGATATCTTGTTCTTCGCCTAACCCTACCAACCGTTTGATTAATCCCCTCAACACCTAAAACCCCCTTGGCTCTGGATCTCTTCTTGCTGCCAGTACCTCCATTTTACATGCTCCTACAGATTAATCCTTTTGGGTTAATTCCCGGCCAATGTCCAGTTGATTTGACGGTTCTCCTTGTTGTTACTTTCGCTTGAAGCGTTTCAGTTCTTAATTTCGAGCTAAGGGTACAATCCAGCGCAACTAATAATTTCCATATTGTTATGAGGGTGTTATTTTCCGCGCAAGCACGGACAAAAAAGAAGTGTTACTAAATCAACACAGAGAGCAATGCGACAGGCTGCCGTGTATTTATCCAAAAGGACATGTTATGAAAGCTTCAATTTTTAAAAGTCTTTATTTTCAGGTGTTAACGGCGATTACTCTGGGCGTTCTACTCGGGCATTTCTACCCTGATATTGGTGCTCAGATGAAACCTCTGGGTGATGGGTTTGTTAAACTCATTAAAATGATTATTGCACCCGTGATTTTCTGTACCGTCGTAACCGGTATCGCGGGCATGGAGAGTATGAAAGCGGTTGGGCGCACGGGCGCCATCGCGCTGCTCTATTTTGAGATTGTGAGTACCATTGCGCTGCTGATTGGCCTGGTCATCGTTAACGTGGTGCAACCCGGTGTGGGTATGAATATCGATCCGGCGACGCTGGATGCTAAGGCGGTTGCACTTTATGCCGAACAAGCCTCACAACAGGGGATAGTGCCGTTCCTGCTGGATATTATTCCTGGTAGCGTGGTGGGTGCATTTGCCAGTGGCAATATTCTGCAAGTATTACTGTTCGCGGTTTTGTTCGGTTTTGCCCTGCACCGTTTAGGTGAAAAAGGTCAGCTAATCTTTAATGTTATCGAAAGCTTCTCGCGCGTTATCTTCGGTATTATCAATATGATCATGCGCCTGGCACCCATTGGGGCTTTCGGTGCGATGGCATTTACTATCGGTAAATATGGTGTGGGCAGCTTGGTGCAGTTGGGCCAGTTGATTATCTGCTTCTATGCAACCTGTATCCTGTTTGTGGTGGTAGTGCTGGGCTCTATTGCTAAATTCAACGGTTTTAATATTTTCAAATTTATCCGCTATATCAAAGAAGAACTGCTGATCGTGCTGGGCACCTCATCTTCTGAGTCTGTGCTGCCACGGATGCTGGATAAAATGGAGAAAGCCGGGTGTAAGAAATCGGTGGTGGGGCTGGTCATCCCAACCGGTTACTCATTTAACCTCGACGGCACATCTATTTACTTGACGATGGCTGCGGTGTTCATTGCTCAGGCGACCAATACGCAGATGGATGTTATTCATCAGGTGACATTACTGGTGGTACTACTGCTCTCTTCTAAAGGTGCCGCAGGGGTCACAGGCAGCGGTTTTATTGTATTAGCGGCAACGATATCGGCAGTGGGGCATTTACCTTTGGCTGGGCTGGCGCTGATTTTGGGTATCGACCGCTTTATGTCTGAGGCGCGCGCACTGACCAATCTGGTGGGGAATGGTGTTGCAACTATCGTGGTCGCCAAGTGGTGTAAACAATTGGATAACGACCAATTACAGGCTGTATTGTCCAATAAAACGCCACCTAATCAACTGAATAAAGAGGTTTATCCTTCCTGATAGGGTGTTTCAGAATCGGTCACTTTAGGCGATTTATCCTTCCAATTTGCTACCGGTGGTTTGCTATCACCGGTAGCACCTCTGCGTTTTGCCCCAAAAATCATATCTCACCACCCATTTTCTTGCACAGTTTGGCGTTTCAATACTATTTTTTACATTGATGAGTGACATCCGCAAAAGCATGAGGTCTAACAGAATGGTACACTCCCATGTTCCGCTCTCACTGTGACAATTTGCATGAAGACACGCATGGTTCACGTAAGGATTGTATTGTTTATACCCAACGTTATTGGGGTTGCAGCGGCCTCATAGAAGTGAGGTTCGTGGATGGGCTGAGTAACGAGAGCCGCTCACACCGCTGTAACTTCATGTAAGAAGGGTTAAAATTGGATAGTTTATTAAGTAGGGGTTCACATGCAGGGCACCAGAATTCGTCTTATAGTTGGTGGGTTATTGTTGGTCGCTGCCAGCAGTAACGTGCAGGCTGAAGCACTACAACCCGATCCTGCCTGGCAGCAAGGTAAGCTGGAAAACGGGTTCTCATGGCAGTTGCTGGCTACGCCGCAGCGCCCAAGCGACCGCGTCGAGTTACGCCTGGTCGTGAGTACTGGCTCATTATCTGAAAGTACGCAGCAAGTGGGGTTTGCCCATTTGTTGCCACGCCTGGCATTAATGAGCAGCGCGAGTTTCACTCCCGCACAACTTCAGTCGCTATGGCAGCAAGGGGTTGATAACGAACGCCCATTGCCACCGGCGATTACGTCTTATGATTTCACGTTATACAGTTTAAGCCTGCCTAATAACCGCCCTGACCTGATGAAAGAAGCACTTGCCTGGTTGTCTGATACCAGTGGCAAGTTGGCGGTGAATGAGCAAACGATTAATGCCGCGCTGAACACTGCGGCTGATCCTATCGCCACTTTCCCGCAAAACATTCAGGAACCCTGGTGGCGTTATCGCCTTAAAGGTTCTTCTTTGATGGGCCATGATCCGGGCCAACCTGTGGCAATCCCCGTCGATGTTGAGAAGCTAAAACAGTTTTATGATCAATGGTATACCCCAGATGCGATGACGCTGTACATCGTCGGTAATGTGGATAGCCGCAGTATCTCTGCCCAAATTGGTAAAACCTTCTCTGAGCTAAAAGGGAAACGCACCACACCAGCCCCTATCGCGATGTTAGCGCCACTGCCACCTCAGCCAGTGAGCCTGATGAGCGAACAGGCGGCAATGGACACGTTGTCGTTGATGTGGGACACCCCGTGGCACCCGATCCAAGATTCTCAAGCGTTAAGCCGCTACTGGCGCAGTGATTTAGCCCGTGAGGCGCTGTTTTGGCATATTCAACAAGTGCTGGAAAAGGGCGATCAGAAAAACCTGAAGCTGGGTTTTGATTGTCGGGTGCAATATCAGCGTGCTCAATGTGCTATTCACTTGAATACGCCGACAGAGAATCTGACCTCGGGGATGAACTTTGTCGCCCGCGAGTTGGTGAACTTACGCACTAATGGCCTGAGTCAGGCGGAGTTTGATGCGCTGATGGTGCAGAAGAACGATCAACTGAGTAAGTTGTTTGCCACTTATGCGCGCACTGACACCGATATCCTGATGAGCCAACGTCTGCGCTCGCAGCAAAGCGGTGTGGTCGATATCGCACCGGAGCAGTACCAGAAGCTGCGTCAGGCATTCTTATCTGGCCTGACGTTGGCCGAACTGAATCAGGAATTGAAGCAGCAGTTATCGCAAGATACCACGCTAATCCTGACGCAACCCAAAGGCGAGCCAGAGGTGAATGTCAAGGCATTGCAGGATGCGTATAACGCGATTATGACGCCGTCCAGCCCTGTGCCTGAAGAGGTTGCGCCAACGCTGGCAACTGAAACGGCACCTATGACACCAACAACGGCGCAATAAAGGGTTCCCTGGGCGGTTATTGCGTTTCGCCATATTAGGATTGGGCAGTGCTCGTCATCCCCACGTACTATGTGTACGTACCGGTGACTGTGCGCTGCCCGTACCTAAACTGACGTTGCTCGCAACGCCTGAGATGATTGTGTCGTTATTCGTAGCAATAACTTCGCTGCGCAAATGTTCAAACAGCCGGCATGGCCGCCAGAGGGATGATTGCGCCGCGATATTGGATTACCGTGCTGGCGGTTAAGTGGCCACGTAACGCCGCGTCTTCGGCGCAGCCACCCGTCAGGCGAACGGACAGATAACCGGCGCTGAAGGAATCCCCTGCTGCGGTGGTATCGACGACTTTCTCCTTCGGTAATTTAACCGCAGGCACATCATACTGCTGCGCTTTAAAGCCATCTTTTACCCAAACGATACAAGAGTCGGCACCACGCTTGATAATAATCTCGCTAACCCCTAGCGCCTGAGTGCGGTCAATGACCTGCTCCAGCGGCGTTACGCCCCATAGCATATCTTCATCGTCAAGTGTCAGGAAGGCGATATCGGTACAGGACAGCATGTCGCGGTAGGCTTCCTGCGCCTCTTGCGTGCTTTGCCACAAGCGTTGGCGATAGTTGTTATCGAAGATAACTTTGCCACCATTCGCACGGCAGGCGTGCAGCAATTTCAATAGGCGCTGGCGTGAAGCACGGTCGAGAATCGCCAGGCTGATGCCACTGAGATACAGATAATCAAACTTTTCCAGGCGTTGGCAGATATCGTCCGCCTGTGGGCTGGTTAGCCAGAAGCGGGCTGCGGCATCATTGCGCCAATAATAGAAGGTGCGCTCACCGGTGCTATCTGTCTCAATGAAGTACAACCCCGGTAATTTATCTTCCATACGCTGAATAAGGTCTGTTTGGATATTCTCTTGCTGCCATGCGGCCAGCATCTCATTACTGAAACTATCAATACCCAGTGCCGTGACGTAATGTACATTCAGGGCCTGCTTTGACACCTGGCGCGCCACATACACCGCTGTATTCAGTGTATCACCGCCAAAACCTCGGCTCAGGTCGGCACCTTTTTGTGATAGTTCAATCATGCATTCGCCGATAACGGCAATATTTTTGCTGGTCATGGAAAGCTGGCCTATTTATGAATATGTATCAGTGATGGGGATGATATAGAACTAGTCTCACTGCTGGCTTAATCAGAGTCAATAGGATTAAAACGACGTTTTATATTTTTTATGATATAGATTGGGAAACTGACAAGTTTCCCGCAGATTTGATCATAACAACAGCCGCTCAGGACTATGACGATTTTCGTAGGTCAGTCACACTGTGGCCGCCAATACCCCAGTTATCCGTATCCACTTCATCAATAACCACTACCGTGGTGGCTGGATTTTTACCCAAAGTATCGACCAATAACTGGGTGACTCCCGCGATCAACTGCTTTTTCTGCTCGGCAGTTGCCCCTTCACGAGTGATTTTTATATTTACGTAAGGCATGTTTGTCTCCATTAATATCAATAGCATTATCAGGTCTATGACTATAATAGATGGCTCTCATGTGCGGTGCCATCATACTGCGGCGTAATAATCTGTCGTACTGCGATATAAAGTTCTGGTCACATGAGTCGATAACATCACCAGAAGGAAAACTGTTCACGACAGTGATCTCATCAGATGGGCGGCAATATGTATTGCTATTTATAACTATTGCCAATGCTATCTGATGCCCTAAAACATGGCGACTAAACTGATGATGACCAATAGAGTATCAGGTTTACTAGCGCCATCCTTTGCCGCTATGGATCGTTCTAAAGGACAGAACTTTTGGCGGCAATGTCAGCGCCGGTACACTTTTCAACCTATCTATCGCACGTCTGGGGTGTTGTTGGCGATCGAGTTGCTCACGGCTGTTTTTCACCCTTCATCACCGGACACCCGCTTGTCTCCGGAGGACTATTTCAACGCTATCAGTATTCGCGCACGTCTGGACGTGGTGCTGGAGCAGTTGAAAATGGTTAAGCAGTGGCATCAGATATTTGTCCATCATTCGGTGTTAGTTTCAATCAACATTGATGGTCAGGCGTTAATGGCCATGCAGGATGATATAGAGGCTAAACGGCTTATCGATGCCATGCCATATATTCGCTTTGAACTATTGGAGCATGTGGATACCTCTTCGGACACACCTTTTGCACGCATTGCTGAAGCTGACCGACTATGGCTCGATGATTTCGGTAGCGGGCTAGCAAATTTCACTTCATTTCTTAGCTGGCGCTATGAATACATCAAAGTGGCCAGAGATCTGTTTATCGTGCTGCAAGAAAGTGAAGTCGGCAACCAACTGTTTTTCACATTGATCACCTTAATGGATCGCTACAGTAAAGGTGTGATTGTTGAAGGGGTAGAAACCTCGCAAGAGTGGGCAATGGTTCAACGCTCTGATGCCGCCGCCGCACAGGGTTATTACCTTTCCCGCCCCACCTCATTTGATAGATTACAGGCACTCCCCATGTTGTTTTGTGGTTAATATTTTCTGATAAATAGACTCTTACCTCCCCGTGTTGCTTGCCTGCATCACTGATTTCTGCTGCCATTAATGGTGGTTTTGAAACATCACTATCATGGACTCTAAACCAGCATCGACTATGGTTAATGTACTGTTCTAAATCCGCACAATGAATCGGTCACGGATTTTCCAGACTGATTATTCGATTAAAATACTGCGAATAACCCTCGTTTAAACTCGTTTTGGTTGTGGGTTTAGCTATTTTAAAATGGGCATGGAGCTATTATGACTAAAACCGGAAAAGTGCTGGCTGGTGTGGGTGGGTTTATCGTGCTGCTGCTGGTAGCGGCGGTGATTTTTGTGATGACCTTTGACTGGAACCGTTTGAAGCCAACCATCAATGAGAAAGTGTCTGCCGAGTTGCAGCGGCCTTTTGCTATTCGCGGCAATTTAGGCGTGGACTGGACACGTAAAGGTGATGAACCCGGTTGGCGACGCTGGGTGCCCTGGCCGCAAATTCATGCAGAAAATCTAGTCTTGGGCAATCCGACTAATCTGGTCAGCGATACAAAACCGAACAGTGATAAATCAGCCAAAGAGATATCTGAATCCGCGGCATTCCCCGCCGGGGAGATGGTAACGCTCCAACGGGTTGATGCCAGCATTGCGCTATTGGCGTTACTGGGCCGGGAGGTGTACATCCCCCGTATTTGGCTGACACAGCCTAACGCCAAGCTGCTGCGTCTGGCCAATGGCAAGAATAACTGGACTTTCAATCTGGCAAATCACCCTTTGGAGGGGGAGAATTCATCCCCTTCATCTTGGTCGGTGAATATCAATGACATTGTTTTTGATCGCGGTGAGATAAATCTGCAAGACGCCATCCTGAAAGCAGATCTGCACGCGGTGATCGATCCGTTGGGTAAACCGCTGCCGTTTGCCGAAGTCACCGGTAACCGTAGTGATGCGAAAAAGGGGAAAACGGCGAATTTGGTTGAAAATCCTATGCCTGATTATGTTTTTGGTTGGAAGGTTGACGGCAAATATCAAGGTCAGCCATTGACCGGGAGTGGCAAAATTGGCGGAATGCTATCAATGAATGATGCTGATATCCCCTTCCCAATACAAGCTGATGTGCGCTCTGGTTCAACCCGAGTGGCTATCGCCGGTACGTTAAGTGACCCCAGCAATTTGGCGGGGCTGGATCTGCAATTGACGTTTTCCGGAGCCAGTTTGGATAATCTCTATCCGCTTATTGGGGTGTTACTGCCCGCCACCCCCCCTTACAACACTGACGGGCGCTTGATTGCCAGGCTTAAACAGGCGGGTGGCGCGGTTTATCACTATGAAAACTTTAACGGAAAAATTGGTGACAGTGATATTCACGGCAGCCTGACCTATACCGCCAGCCAACCGCGGCCCACGTTAACCGGAAAAATGTTATCGGAGAAATTACGTTTTGCTGATTTGGCTCCGTTGATCGGCGCAGACTCCAATCAGGAGAAAGCCAATCGGGGTGAGCGCAACCGTCAACCGGGCAATAAGGTATTGCCGAACGAGAAATTCGATACCCGAAGCTGGGCAGCTATGGATGCGGATGTGACTTATTCAGCCAAACGAATTGAGCGAGATAAATCACTGCCGTTGAGTGATTTAAATACTCATATCATGCTGAATAACGGCGAGTTATTGCTCGACCCACTACATTTTGGCATGGCTGGCGGTAACCTCAATGCTACTCTGCGGCTAAATGGTAATACCACGCCGATGAGTGGCAAAATTGATCTACATGCCCGCCGCTTACAGTTAAAAGAGCTATTGCCACAAGTGCAATCGATGCGTAAAAGCCTGGGGCAAATGAACGGTGACGCCTCCTTTACTGCCAGGGGTAACTCGGTGGCCGCACTGCTGGCAACCAGTAACGGCAATCTGCGGCTCCTGCTGAATCAGGGGTTGATTAGCCGCAGTTTGATGGAGTTACTTGGCTTAAATGTCGGTAACTATCTGGTGGCGAAGCTATTTGGTGATGATGAGGTAAAAATTAACTGCGCGGCAGCTGACATTCAGTTGCGCAATGGATTGGCGATACCACGTCTGTTTGTTCTCGATACCGAAAGCGCCATTATCAATATCACGGGGAATATAAATTTTGCCACCGAGCGGCTGGATTTATCTATCGATCCGGAAAGCAAGGGGCTGCGCATTTTGACACTGCGCTCTCCGCTGTATGTAAAAGGGACATTTAAGCAACCGGATGCCGGTGTCAAAGCTGGTCCACTCATTGCCCGTGGTGCTGTGGCCGCGGTGTTGGGTGTCGCCCTGACACCGGCGGCCGCATTGCTGGCGTTGGTCTCCCCCAGTGAGGGGGCGGAGAATCAATGTACCCCGTTACTGCAAAAAATGAAGCAAAAGAAATAGAGCAATAAAAATGGACCCAAAGTCATTGGCGCCGCAGTTAATACCGGCTCCGGCGGCTTCAAGTCGCAAGGGGAGATAAGTTAGTGTGTCGGTGGTTGATATAGCAATTTACAATCGTGATCCTGCAACTCTTCCACCGATGCACGATGCAACTTCGCCAGGCTCGCCTGACTTGCCAGTAACAGAAAATCCCCGTCAGGTAATACGGTCATTACCATGCCATAACGGCCCATATCTTCTTTTGCTCCCGCAACTTCATCAGCTAACAGACGAAACGCCCCCGATTGCTGTAGTTCGTCGGCTGTAGTGCGTCGAGCCAAATAATCGTGTCCAAGCAAGCCGCCGGGCAGTGGTTGCCATTGCTGACGGAAATCACGGTTATGTGTCGCGAGAGCGGCTTTTACCTGTGGTTTTAGGCAGGAGATATGGATATGTAAGTGATCCTGACTGCGGCCATACTTTGAGTTAATGGCCAGCGAGATATTCGCATCTTCAATCGGTGCGCCATATTTATCAGCCATAAAGTGGCGGGCTTGCCAGGCGTCAAAGAAGTAATTCGGGCTATCGATATTCATCAACTGTGAACTTTCTATACCGCTGATTTTTGCGGTCGGCATCAGCAGATACTGCAACGGGCCGTGGATATCTTTATACACCACAAAGCCTGCTTGCGTGTTGACCTCAATACAAGGTTGCGGGTTGTGCTTTGTCTCCATATTGGGAACACATTGCTGACTGACAATTTTCCACAGTGCATCAGCATTACTGAAGCGAAATTGATATATCAGCAAGGCAGCCAGTACAACAACGGCAAGTAATATAAGTAAGTACCTACGGCATTTTATAGAGCGAGGCATTGATGACCCTCCATGATCGTAATGAACCAATAGTGTAGTGATAAACTCGAGGGGCGGGCAAACCCGATAATGCTTATTTATCATTATGGGTTTTTACCCTTAGAGGCGTTCTGGCGGGTTTATTGGGTAAACAATAAGGGCTTTTAAGGCTATTGTGCCGTGTTGCTGCTGCCTTTCTGAGGCAAGGTTTCATCTTCTGTATAATGTGCCGTGGCAATCCAGGCGGCGCAGAATAAGGTGAGACGGGCAAAGAAGTAGAAAAAAGCCATCAAGCCAATCACCGAACCAAAAGCCGCACCGGACGGTGAACTGGCAAGGCGAGGTAGCATCATTGTCATAATAAACTTAATGATTTCAAAACCGATAGCCGCAATCAGTGTCCCACGTAGCAATGCTTTCTTCTTCGGTTTATGGCGCGGTAGAATCCAGAATATCCATAAAAATAACAGATAATTTGCTGCGATAGATATTGATAACGCAATCAGAGTCATCACCGGGCGCAGCCATTCAATACCACCTAAACCCAGAGCATTAACAATCGCAGACTGCGCCGCGCCTGCAATCGAGGTTAATGAGAGCGTAATTATCAGCGCGATGACCAACCCGGTCAGTGAAACAAAATCGCGCGCATAGCGGTAATAGAATTTCTCCTGATCTTGTGGATTACGTTCCCACACATCGCGCGACTGAGCACGGATCGCCTCGCGTAAATTCCCCATCCAACTGATACCTGAATACAGTGCGATAGCCAGGCCGGTTAGCCCGACGGTGGTGCGCTGTTGGATTGCCGTGTTCACTGTATTTTTGAGTGTTGCGGCTAAAGTCGGGTCACTGATGGTATTAACAATTTTGTTAATTAACCCCGCCAGTAAGTCAGGGTTTGATGCTAGTACAAACCCGACTGCGGCAAAAGAGACCATCAAAATCGGGATGAGTGATAAAAAAGAAAAGTAAGTGATGGCAGCCCCAAACTGGCTACCCAGCCGGTCATTAAAGCGGTCTGTTGCGCGGATAATATGGGCAATAGGCGGATACGCTTTAATGCGATGACTCAGACGCGTTAGGTGAGAAATAGCTTTTTTGCCAGTTTCAAGGCTGGCAACCCGTGGTATTAGGGGGGGGCTTGGTGCGTTCGGCATAATTCTCCTCGGTGGCCTTAATCCATGCCTTATGCAGATGATTATTCTACAAAATATGACATTCAAATGCGGGTTATCTGTTGATAATAGCAGAGTCGCGGGCTATCACAAATCGAGGGCGGCTGACACCCCATCTTTATTCCTTCATATGCGCGTTATAAATTAAACAGAGTATGAGATAGCAGGGGCCTCTCATGGAAAATATAGTTATTCATTATATTAAGATGAATATTATTGTCATGGGCAAAAATCTTAAAGATAAAAAGTCCCAGTGAAGTTAAATTCTCCTTCTTCGATAGGTTCTCCTTAATAAGAATCACTCTCACTTCATAAGGAAAGTTTTTTATATAAATAATAAATCTATTTTTAAAGTATTAGAATGGATGTGACAAATTCTGAAAATGCAAACATCAACTAATTGATTGATAATGTAATTATATTTTTGTGGGAAGGTTCCTACGTGGGTGGTGGCTTTATCTTATGTCATGTTTACCGATAAATAAATACATTAATAAGTACGGTAGGGTTAATTTTTTTCTTGGAATGAAACCTCGCGATTAAATATAAATAATGCAACCGGAAGCGATAAATAGCGAACAGATAAGAAATTGTTCTATTTGAATTATTTTGTCAAAATTCAGGTTATCACCATGAAAAAAAACAGAACAACCCTGTCACCACGTTTTAGTAAAACACTGTTGGCCAGTTTACTGGTGCCACTTTTAAGCCCGCTGCATAGCTGGGCGGCACAGACGGCTAGTGTAACAGATGGTAGCTCTGTTTCAATTTCTGGTGGCTATGGTACAGGCGGTGACAACCTGTCGCCCGTCCTGGTACAAGGCACCGACAGCACCATTACGGGCGCTTCAGATGTCACTATTGATACTACGGGACGCGGGGCCAACGGCGTTAATGTGACCAATGGCGGTACTCTGAACCTGAATGGGGCCGCTATCAAGACTGAGGGTGTGGTTGCGAGTGGTATCAGCAATAGCAAAGGTACTGTCATCTTACGGGGGGGGACGATAACGACGACAGGCTCCTCAGCTTACGGTGTTTCCTCGACGGGTTTGGGCAGCCGAGCTGACATTGATGGCACCGTAATCTCTACTAGTGGCGCATCCGCTTATGGCATTTCGGGTTCGGGTGGTACTCATCTGACGGTTAATAATACGACAGTCAATACCAGTGGCGGTGGTAGCTATGGTATTTATCTGAATGACCTGGGGAGTACTCTCAGTGGAGCGAACAACACCATTAATAACACCAATAGTACCAGTGGTACTGGCATTTATATTGGTTACGGCGGTATCAACGCTACCTTAGATAATACCTCTATTAATATGAATAATGCCTACGCGGGTGTCACTGTTGGTCGCGATTCATCTATTGTCATGGAGGGCCTGAACGCGACGGGCAATATTGCTCAAGTTCTCGACATTACCGGTAAAGCCACTATCAGCAATGCGAACATCGAGTTAGCTTCTGGTGGTGTATTGCGGGCGATGGGTAACAGCCTTAGTAATAAAGCCATTATCATACTAAATAACGTCAATGCTGTGTCTAACAGCGGTGGCGCGACGATGCTTAACGTGAACATGAACGCTGATCTCACCGTTAATGGCGGCTCCTATCACTCAAAAGGTAATAATGCGACAGGGGTTTGGATTCCCGATAACACCTCATCGTTTAAGGCTAAGAATACCGTCGTGGTTACTGAAGGGGCGAATGCGACGGCTATTGAGAACCGTGGTACGGCGGTTGTAGAGAATACGACGGCAATCACCAAAGGGAATAATTCGCATGGTATCTATTCTGAACTGAGTTTCGATGCCAAAGATATGGTCATTTCAACCGCCGGGGTTGGCAGCATTGGGGCGACCGCTGCGCGTGGCGGTAACCTTAATCTGACCGGGGCGGCCATCGATACTACCGGTGCTTCAGGCATGGTTCTCGGCACGTTTGCGGGATCGTCTATTAATGCCAAGAATGTCACCGCAACATCGACCGGTGCCAGTGCTTATGCTTTGTGGACTCAGACCAGCAGTTCTATCGCACTGAAAGACAGCCGAATTACGACCACCGGTATGAATGCGGGTGGGATTTATGCCACAGGCTCTAATGCGGTTTATAGCAAGGTTACGTTGGATAACGCTCAGGTTAT
The DNA here is from genome assembly GCF_000173735.1 of Yersinia aldovae ATCC 35236. Lineage (GTDB taxonomy): Bacteria > Pseudomonadota > Gammaproteobacteria > Enterobacterales > Enterobacteriaceae > Yersinia > Yersinia aldovae. The sequence continues at coordinate 117,068 of NZ_ACCB01000003.1, forward strand.
CAGCGAGAACGGTGCTGGTATTCGTGCTTATGGTGCCAATATCAATGTTGATGTGAATAACGGTTCGCAGTTAACCGGTGGCAACGGATTATTGGTCAATGCCAGCACTAACGTCGGAACGGTTGCCTCCCCGTTAAATATCATCAGTAACGTTAATCTTAATGCCAATAACCATGCGGTACTGGTGGGCGATCTTCAGGCGGAAGAACATAACAATGTTAATTTAACGCTGAAGGACAGCTCGGTTTGGACCGGCGCGGCACATAATGCCAAAAGTATTGATATTGATAGCAGCAGTATTTGGAATCTGACTGGCGATGCTGATGTTGAGTCGATGCATATTTTAGGTCAGATGAATTTTATCCCGGCGAGCAGTAATCTAAATACACGTTCACCGAGGAATAGTTTCAGCACCTTAACCATTAATAGCAATCTCTCCGGCAATGGCAGTTTTGTCTTCAATGCGTATTTAGGTGATGACAGCTCGCCCGCAGATAAATTGCATGTGACAGGGAATGCGACCGGTGATCATTATGTTTGGGTGGTGAATCAAGGTGGGCTGGGGGCATTAACCACCGGCGCAGGGATAAACCTGATTACGGTTGATGGTGATACCAGTAATGGGCAATTCACCATGAGCAACTCAGTGGTCGCCGGTGCTTATCAGTATTTCTTATACCAGATTGATGAACATAGCTGGAACTTGCAGTCTAATTTGACCCCTGTTGGCCCGACTGATCCGGGTGAGGTTATTACTGTGGATCCGAATAAACCTGAAGTGGTGAAGCCTGTTGATCCGAGTGAACCTGATGTCGTCACCCCGACCTTACCCCCAACACCACCTGACACCGCTTATCGCAGTGAAGTACCGGGCTATATTGCTGCACCGTGGTTAAATGCATTCTACGGTTTTACAACGCTGGGTAGTTTGCACGAGCGTCGTGGTTCGGCTGAAGGTGCGGCGAAGGGGTTTAATCAGGATTCCTGGGGGCGGGTAAGCGGGCAGCACAATAACTTTGATGCGGGCCGTTTTAGTTATGATTCAGACATCTGGTTTGCTCAATTAGGCCATGATATCTATCAAGCTGAGAATTCCGCCGGAACTCAGGCGACAGCCGGTATCATGATAACGTTGGGTAAACAGGAAACTGACACGCAAGATAAGGCGCGGGCAGTACGCCCTGAGTTATCGGTGAATACCGGTAAGATTAAAACCGATGCTTATGGTCTGGGTGGTTACTACACGTTAATGACGCAGCAAGGTGGCTATGTTGACCTTGTTGGTCAAGGGACGCTCTATCGCAACAGTTATCAGAGCCAACATGATGCCAACCAGAACGGTTATGGTGTGGCGATGTCTGCCGAAGTCGGTCAGGCGTATCCAATCGTGGGTAGCTGGAAAGTAGAACCGCAAGGGCAGCTAAAGTACCAATACCTGAATCTGAACAGCTTTAATGATGAGATTTCTGGTGTCAATGGTACTTCTTACTCTGTTGGTCAGGCGCGTGCCGGAGTCCGTGTGTTTAGCGAAGCAACCAAACAGCAGGCGATAAAACCTTATCTGTCTACTGATGTGGTATATCAGTTGGGCAAAAACCCTCAGGTGACGGTTGATACGGTAAGTCTGCGCCCTGAATTTAGCAAAACCTATTGGCAGGGCGGTGCGGGTGTCACTGCTAAGGTGAACAGCAATGTTGATATCTATGCCGATGTGAAATACCAACGAGCTTTTGACGGCAACATGGATGGCTATGCCGGTAATCTGGGTGTGAAAGTGAGCTTCTAAATCACGAAAGTAGGTAAAGGGTTTATCATCAGGCCAGAGCTTAGTTCTGGCCTTTTCATATGCCCAATAAAAAGGCTATAAACCTTGCAGTTCATAGCCTTAGACGTGCCTTTCTCAGGCTTTAGCGCATAGTAACAAATTCTTCAGCGGCAGTGGGGTGGATAGCAACGGTGTTGTCGAAATCTTTCTTGGTCGCGCCCATCTTCACGGCGACAGCGAACCCTTGCAGAATTTCATCCATACCAAAACCGATGCCGTGGATACCGACAATCTTCTCCTCGGCACCCACGCAGACTAGCTTCATTCGGCAAGGTTGGCGATGTTGAGTCACGGCGCTGTACATGGCGGTGAACGACGATTTGTAGACTTTAACTTGCTCGTCGCCAAACTTCTCGCGTGCTTGCGGCTCCGTCAGGCCAATCGTCCCGATTGGTGGGTGGCTGAATACCACGGTTGGGATATTACTGTAATCCAGATGCTCGTCTGGCTTGTTATTAAACAGGCGTTCCGACAAGCGGCGGCCTGCGGCCACGGCGACCGGCGTCAGCTCTACCGCACCGGTATTATCGCCAACAGCGTAGATACCTTTGACGTTAGTATTCTGGAATTTATCGACCTCGATATAGCCTTTGTCATTGGTTTTGACACCACTGGCAGGCAGATTCAGGTTATCGGTTGCCGGTTCACGGCCGATTGCCCAAATCAGATGGTCGACAGTCACTTCCGTGCCATTTTCCAGTTGCAGCGTTAGGCTGCCATCGGCATTTTTGATAACCGCTTTTGGCACCGCTTCGGTATGCAGTTTCGGCCCTTCGGTGTTCATCACTTCCAGCAGGGTTTCAACAATCAACGGATCAAAAGTACGCAGTGGTGCATGTTTGCGTACAAACAGGTGTGTTTCTGTGCCTAAGCCATTGAGTACACCCGCGATTTCTACCGCGATATAACCGGCACCGACCACGGCAACCCGTTTTGGCATTTCGTCCAATTCGAAGAAGCCATCGGAATCAATCCCGTATTCTGCTCCAGGAATATCCGGGTGGCTTGGGCGGCCACCGGTGGCGATCAGGATGTGGTCGGCGGTGATTTTCTCGCCGTTCACTTCCACGGTGTGCGCATCAATAAAGCGAGCGAAACCCTGAATCACATCAACTTTGTTATTGCCTAAACCACGCTCATAAGACTGATGAATACGATCAATGTAAGCAGTACGGTTAGCAATCAGCTTTTTCCAATCGAAATGGTTCACTGTGGTGTCGAAACCGTAATCCGGGCCATACAATTTAATGGCTTCCGCAATTTGTGCGGCATGCCACATCACTTTTTTTGGCACACAACCGACGTTTACACAGGTTCCGCCGAGCTGTTTAGCTTCGATCAGCGCACATTTTTTGCCATACATGGCAGCCCGGTTGATCGATGCGATCCCGCCACTGCCGCCGCCAATTGCCAGATAATCGTAATGTTTGGTCATCAGTGTCGTTTCCAAGTCGTTTAAAAAATTGCCTATCAGTGTAGCGCTTGATAAAGCTTTATGCATCAATGGCTCTGATAGGTGATTCATTTAGGAAAGAGTTATTCCGGCACTACCCATTTCACCAGTGTATGGCCATGACCGGACGGCACCAGTGCCTTGTGCAACCACGGCAATAGCGTATTCATTTGCTGTTCCAACTTCCACGGCGGGTTAATTACAATCATGCCAGAGGCGGTCATGCCGTGTTGGTCGCTATCCGGGCGCACGGCCAGCTCAATTTGCAAGATACGGCGGATGCCGGTGGCTTCCAGATCCCGTAACAAGCGTTTGATTTGCTGGCGTAAAACCACCGGATACCATAATGCATAGGTGCCCGTTGCAAAACGTTTATAGCCTTCCTGAATACCTTTTACCACGTCTTGATAATCAGTTTTCATCTCATATGGCGGATCCATCAGGATAAAACCACGGCGTGATAGCGGCGGTAATTGTGACTTAATCTGTTGATAACCATCGGCTCGCTGCACTTTGGCTCGCTCATCTTTGGCAAATTCATTACGCAGCAACGGATAATCGCTGGGATGCAGTTCGGTCAGATGAATTTTGTCATATTCGCGCAGTAAATGGCGAGCAATCAACGGTGAGCCTGGGTAGTAACGTAGTTTCTCATTGCGATTAAAGTAATTGATTACACTCATGTACGGCGCTAAATCATCTGGTAAATCATCGCGTTGCCACAGTTGGCCGATACCCTCAAGGTATTCACCGGTGCGCTCAGCATGTTCACCGCTCAATTGGTAGCGACCAGCACCCGCGTGGGTATCCAGATAAAGGAAAGGTTTTTCTTTTTCTTTCAAAGACTCAATAATCAGGCTTTGAACGGTGTGTTTAAGGACGTCGGCATGGTTGCCGGCGTGAAAACTATGGCGGTAACTTAACATTTTATTTTAACCAATTGATATGTCTGTACATTGCGGCAGTGTTTCTTGCGGCCTTTCTTTGTGAATGCGACAAAACATCGTTGTCAGTCACCGCAGCCAACACATTATGGCAACTAGTATAAACTGTCTGGTGGATAAAAAGTGAAAAGCATTAATTGGTGATAAAAATCTCACCGTTACGCAATGGAAAGGTTGAGGCTGTTGATTGACCAATTTAAGCCGTCAGCCATTGATTTTCATACTGACAGACCTCATCTTAATTATTAATACGTAATTTATTCTCTGTTGCTGGGCATTGTCTGGCGCTGAAATTCAAAAAACAATCAGGACTTCTTTATGACAAATCCGCTGTTGACCCCGTTCTCCCTGCCGCCATTTTCTGCTATTCGCCCTGAAGATATCGTGCCTGCGGTGAAATCCGCTCTGGATGAATGCCGTCAAGCGGTGGAGCGGGTTGTCGCCCAATCTGGGCCTTTCACTTGGGATAATTTGTGCCAGCCGCTGGCTGAATCGGATGACCGTTTATCGCGCATCTGGTCGCCGGTCGGCCATTTGAACTCGGTCAAAAACAGCCCAGAGCTGCGTGCTGCCTATGAACAGAGCTTGCCTTTGCTGTCTGAGTACGGCACTTGGGTGGGGCAGCACAAAGGCTTATATCAGGCTTATGTCAGCTTGAAAGAAGGGCCGGGGTTTGACGCTCTAACCGCTCCACAGCGTAAAGCGGTAGAAAACGCGCTACGTGACTTCCAGTTATCCGGTATTGGCTTGGAACCTGAGCAACAAAAACGTTATGGCGAAATCGTTGCTCGCTTGTCTGAGTTGGGTTCTACCTACAGCAATAACGTACTTGATGCCACGATGGGCTGGAGCAAACTGATAACTGATGTTGAGCAACTGAACGGTTTGCCAGAAAGTGCATTGGCCGCCGCCAAAGCGATGGCTGAAGCCAAAGAACAGGATGGCTGGTTGCTGACGCTGGATATGCCGAGTTACTTGCCGGTGCTGACCTATGCCGATAACGCAGAACTTCGCGAAGAGATGTACCGCGCTTTTGCTACTCGCGCCTCTGATCAAGGGCCGAATGCAGGCAAATGGGATAACAGCGAAATCATGGCCGAAATCCTAACGTTACGTCATGAACTGGCACAACTGCTGGGCTTTAACAGTTATGCCGATAAATCGCTGGCGACCAAAATGGCAGAAAGCCCACAACAGGTACTGGGCTTCCTGAACGATCTGGCGAAACGCGCTCGTCCACAGGCAGAAGAAGAGCTGGCTCAATTACGCGCTTTTGCTGAAAAACATTATGGTGTCAGTGAGTTAGCCGCGTGGGATATCACTTATTATTCTGAGAAGCAAAAACAGCACTTGTTCTCTATCAGCGATGAACAACTGCGGCCTTACTTCCCGGAACAGCGGGTGCTGGAAGGCTTGTTTGAAGTGGTTAAACGCATTTATGGTATTACAGCCAAAGAACGCCACGATGTAGATACCTGGCATCCGGATGTGCGTTTCTTCGAGCTATATGATGCCAGCGGTGAGCTGCGCGGCAGCTTCTATCTGGATTTGTATGCCCGCGAACACAAGCGTGGCGGTGCGTGGATGGATGATTGTGTCGGCAGTCTGCGGCTGGCGAATGGCCAATTACAAAAACCTGTCGCTTACCTAACCTGTAACTTTAACGGGCCAGTGGGCGGCAAACCAGCACTGTTCACCCATAACGAAGTGACTACCCTGTTCCATGAATTTGGTCATGGCTTACATCATATGTTGACCCAAATTGATACTGCTGGTGTCTCGGGTATCAACGGTGTGCCGTGGGATGCAGTGGAATTGCCAAGCCAGTTTATGGAGAACTGGTGCTGGGAGCCGGAAGCGCTGGCGTTTATTTCCGGTCATTACGAAACCGATGAGCCACTGCCACAAGAGATGCTGGATAAGCTGCTGGCGGCGAAAAACTATCAGGCGGCACTGTTTATCCTGCGCCAACTGGAGTTCGGCCTGTTCGATTTCCGGATGCATTATGAGTTCGATCCACTGACCGGCGCACAGATTCTGCCTGTGCTGTATGAAGTGAAAAAACAGGTCGCGGTAGTACCATCGCCAATCTGGGGCCGTTTCCCACATGCCTTTAGCCATATCTTTGCCGGTGGCTATGCCGCGGGTTATTACAGTTACTTATGGGCGGAAGTGCTTTCTGCTGATGCTTTCTCACGCTTTGAAGAGGACGGTATTTTCAATGCCACAACCGGCCAGTCGTTCCTCGATAATATTCTATCCCGTGGCGGTTCCGAGGAGCCAATGACTCTGTTCAAGCGCTTCCGTGGCCGTGAGCCGCAGTTGGATGCTATGCTGCGTCATTACGGTATTAAGGGCTAGAATGTGTCACAGGTAAGTATTTGTTTATTGTCTGAAGCAGGCGCCGATCCCGGCGCCTTGTCTATTCTGGCTGAACGCTGGGGCTTGGTGTCAGACGAGCAGGCTATTATGGCGCTGGTACTGACGCCGGAACGCCTCGAACTGCGCAAGCGGGACGAGCCGAAACTCGGCGGTATTTATGTTGACTTCGTCTCCGGTACACAGGCTCATCGTCGTAAGTTCGGTGGTGGGCGCGGTGAGGCTGTCGCCAAAGCTGTCGGCATCAAAAAAGGCTACCTTCCGCACGTCGTCGATGCCACCGCAGGCCTTGGGCGAGATGCTTTTGTATTGGCGGCACTGGGTTGCCGTGTGCAGATGCTGGAGCGTAATCCGGTGGTTGCCGCATTACTGGATGATGGCTTGCGCCGTGGTTATCAGGATGGTGAGATTGGCCCGTGGCTGCGTGAGCGGCTGACGCTGCTACATGCTTCCAGCTTAACCGCGTTGGCTGATATTGAGCCGCGACCAGAGGTGGTTTATCTCGATCCGATGTACCCGCACCGGCAGAAAAGTGCCTTGGTCAAAAAGGAGATGCGGGTGTTTCAATCGCTGGTAGGAGCCGATGAAGATGCGGATGGTTTATTGGCCCCGGCACGCGCATTGGCAACTAAGCGGGTGGTGGTTAAGCGCCCTGATTATGCCGAACCGCTGGCAGGTGTTGCGGCTCAGGCCGCAGTGACCACCAAAAGCCATCGTTTTGATCTCTATACCCATCGTCCTTAATACAAGCTGCTGTGATAACTTGCAGCAGCTTAAGTTCTTTATTTTAAAAAAATAAAATTATGCGATTATTTGCGGGGTAAATATAAAATCATTTAAAGACAGTTGATGTCTACCCGTGAGTTTTATCATCATATCGCACTCATATTTACTTTGGTCAAAATCAATCATCAGATAAGTAATATGATTTATATCATCATATTTTTGGAGAATTTCCGTTTGACTACCAGAGCTGGCATTTCTCACCACGGTAACATCACTGTTAGACAGTAATATTCCAGATAAATCAATTTTATCTTTACCTGCTTCAAAATCATGTAGGGTATCGGTGGAAGTTGATGTGGAGTCATGAGTACTTGAATAGATATATATATCGTATCCATTGCCCCCCCATAAGTCATCAGCCCCAGCGCCCCCCTCTAACTCATCATTGCCACTTTCCCCTTTCAGGGTGTTATTTCCTTTATTACCTTTTAAGTAATCATCACCACTGCCACCAATGGCATTTTCAATAAATGTATTAAAAGCGATGGAAACATTATAATATAATCCACCGGTGCATGAGAAATGCCCTGGCCTGAGATCAATTATTTGATCTACACTATAGCCTGAAAAATCAAGAGTATCATTGCCATCTGCATCCCAAATACAATGCACTATTTGTTGTTTTTCATTCTCCAACGTTAAAAATGAATGTCCGGTATTACCGTTGAATCCATAGATATCATCACCAGTACGGGTTTTATGGTTTGCACCATAAAGATATTGAATTGTAGCAACGTCATAGAGTTGTGGCCCTGATGGACAGCGAACTTTTAAATCGTGATGATCGTCTTCCTCAATTTTTTTTCTTATTTTCTTCATTTTCTTCATTTTCTTCATCAGTTAAAAAAGATGCTGTTGATAAATATTCTGAAGTATATGACATGAGGGAATACTGTATAGTATTGTCATAATGAGTTATTGGTAACTTAGTATTGTTTTTCAATGCATTATTATCGTAAAACGGATGGTTTAAACCTAAAACATGACCGATTTCATGTAGTACAGTCACTTGCGCATCCGATTGTGGTGACAAATCGGCAAGTATATTGCCAGCATCATTTAACCATATCTCTGACTCACCCCAGAAAGTAAATCCTACGGTAACAGATTCTTCATAATCATCTATCATATATTCTTTATCTGCACTGCCATATTCTTCATTCTCACTATCGCGTAATTCTAGTGGAGTAGCCGCTAACTTAAAAGCAGAGAAAGTAATGTCACCTTTATTTATCTCATTCTCAGGTATTTCAATGAATTCAATATTCGCTACTTCAGCCCAGAGTAGTAGTGCTTTTCTTATATACTCTCGTTTTCCCTCATCAATACTGACGAGTCCAGAATATTTATCTTTATTTACATGCAGTACCCTATTGAATTTTGGTGTGGTAAATGCGTAGTAAAATGTTTTTATCTGTTTGCTGTCAGATTTAAAGTAGGTATATCTGGTCATTATTTTAACGGCATTTTCTTTACCCAAGCTAGGGGTGATAATATCTTCATCCCTATAAATATAAGTTGGTTCTAGTTCGATATTAGTCGTGTCTAAGTATTTTCCTTGATGGTTTTCCATCGTGTCCTCTATTGTATGTTTAATGGAATACCTCAATATAATAATGAAAAAATGTTTAGTATTATACTTTGTGTTTATTAGATATATTTTTTGTTGTTATTTTATGGGTTATATAGGATAAATGGCGTGGTATATGTTGCCGTAAATAACAAGGCAACATATATTAATTTAATTATATATCTGAACGCTATACGGCCAGTCGTGGGGTAAATATAAAGTTATTTAAAGATAGTTGATGTTTACCCGTTAGTTTTATCATCATATCGCATTTGCTAACTTGAGGATTAAAATCAATCATCAGATAGGTAATATTAGAAATATCATCATACTGCTGCACTATCTCGGTATAACCGCTAAAGCTGAGTTTATCCGCTAGCCTAATCTTATTCTCCTGTAGAGAAAGAGCCGATAAATCGATTTTATCTTTGCCCACTTCAAAATCATGAATAGTGTCAGATGATGTGGTTAAAGAATCCTCAGCACGACGGTAGATAAAAGTATCATGCCCTTTGCCGCCCCAAAGTTGGTCGGCACCGCCGCCGCCAGATAATTTATCGTCGCCGCCTCCGCTAGCCAGAACATTAACACTTTCATTACCAAGCAATTCATCATTGCCACTACCGCCAATGGCATTCTCAATCACTACGCCATAGGCAATAGAGACATTCCCTGCTAATCCACCTACGTTAGAGAAACTCCCTGCGGTAAGGTTGATAACTTGATCTTGGTTTTGATCAGAATAATCAAGCATATCAGTCCCACCTGCATCCCATATACAGAGTATTGGCGTGTGGTGTGAATAGGTATAAATATCATGACCCGTGCGGGTGTGCATATTGGCACCATAAAGGTATTGGAGTGCAGCGATATCATACAGTTGTGGCGTGGATACATGATGCCCACCATAGTTGGCACCTGAATATTGCTCAGAGAAATAGCTCATAACACTTTCTCGTTGCGTCAATCCAGCGGTGTCATGAGTATGCTTCAAACCAACAGCATGTAAGATTTCATGAACGATAACGTGACCGCCACTGTTTAAGTGAGTGGGGGCAAGATTCTCTGAGACATCAGCATTAATACATACGGGGGTGAATTCACCAGCATTGGGATAATATGCGAAACCCCCGACACTAATGTAATTCTCTGGGTGGAAATTGACGATAGGAATATTAACTTCAGTATATTTAACTTCAGTAAAACTTATATTTGCTACATCTGATATATTCCTGAACGTGGATTTTGCTTGGTCAATCTGCAACTGATTAAGAGACGATATTGGGATTTTATGGTTGAGTTCATAATAATAATAGTTACTTGGAATACTCTCGGGAAATGAATAAGTTACAACAGGGATACTATCGCCTTTTTTTGTTTTCCATTTTTCATTATAAGGTATTGTTGCGTGCTTTATATTTCGTAACTTATTATCAATAACGTTTCTTATCTCTTCCATGAATACTTACATCCTGTAATGATTTAAAATAATATACTTTGATATTTATTAGTGCGGTTAGATATTACTGATGAGATTTCTATTTTAAATAAGTGAAATCTTAAAGAGAGATTTTAATATTAATGAGTTAACGTATATAAATACGAGTGGTGAATGTAATTGGGTATAATCCCATATTCTTATCAATATTTATCTCAAAGAATATGGGAGTTTTATTATTTACAGCACGCCTTGGGCCAGCATAGCATCGGCCACTTTGACAAAGGCGGCAATATTAGCGCCATGAACATAGTGAGTTTGCTTACCTTCTCCGCCATATTCGACACAAGATTGGTGAATATCCAGCATGATATGATGCAAGCGGACATCAACTTTCTCTGACTTCCAGCTCAAGCGAGCCGCATTCTGTGCCATTTCCAGGCCGGAGGTTGCAACGCCACCGGCATTAGCGGCTTTACCTGGTGCAAACAGTACACCGGCATCGAGGAAAGCATCAGTAGCCTGAATGGTCGTTGGCATATTAGCGCCTTCGGCCACGGCTTTAACCCCATTGGCAATCAGCAGACGCGCAGCAGGTAGATCCAGCTCGTTCTGAGTTGCGCAAGGCAGGGCGATATCAACCGGCACACTCCACGGCTGTTGGTTGGCTAAATAGACCAGATTACGTTCGCGGGCATAATCTTCGATACTGCCATAACGTTTGTTTTTAATCTCAGCCAAATGAGCCAGTTTTTCTGGCGTGAAACCCGCTTCGTCAACCACGGTACCACCGGAGTCTGAGGCCGTAATCACTCGCGCACCCAATGCCATCGCTTTTTCAATGGTGTATTGCGCCACGTTACCGGCACCGGAAACCGAGACTTTCCGCCCTTCAAAACCTAAACCGTGGCGTTTTAGCATGGCGTCAGTGAAATAGACCAAGCCGTAACCTGTGGCTTCAGGGCGAATCAAGCTGCCACCAAAGGAAAGTCCTTTACCGGTGAAGACGCAAGAGGTGTTATTCGATAATTTTTTCATCATACCGGCCATAAAGGCCACTTCACGCCCACCGACACCAATATCACCGGCCGGAATATCGGTATCCGGGCCGAGATGACGGTAAAGCTCGGTCATCAGCGCCTGACAAAAACGCATCACTTCAGCTTGACTTTTTCCTTTTGGATTAAAATCAGAACCGCCTTTGCCGCCGCCCATTGGCAGGGTGGTCAGGGCGTTTTTAAACGTCTGCTCAAAACCGAGAAATTTAAGGATTGATAAGTTTACTGAAGGGTGGAAACGCATCCCGCCCTTATAAGGGCCAATGGCTGAACTAAACTGCACCCGCCAGGCGCGGTTAACCTGAACTTTACCCTGATCGTCACTCCAGGCGACACGGAACTGAATCACACGCTCTGGCTCGACTAAACGCTCCAGCAGGCTTTGTTCTCGGTAATGGGGGTTTTGCTCCAGAAAGGGCCAAAGCGACGTAAAAACTTCACGCACGGCCTGGAGATATTCTGGTTGGTTGGCATCACGTTGTTGTAAAGATTCTAAAAATGACTCCAGAGAGGTTAAACCATTCATCACGAATTCCTTGTACCAATTAAGACTCTCCCGACAATTCTTTCGAACGATTATTATTATAAAAATAGTGAGGAGACGATGTTGTGCATCATCGACTATATCACTGGTTTATATTCATACAGCAAGGGATTTTGACAAAAACTTAGCTGGGTTATCAATGAGTGGCGGGGAGAACCCACCATTAAAAACGCCCGCAAGGGGCGGGCGTTTAAGCTAAACAGGTTTATATTCGTGAAATTTAATCGTCTTCGCCGTCGTCATCGCGCAGTGGCACAATGAGCATATCGACGTGCACGGTATTGATGAGCTGGCGTGCTGAAGACATCAGTTTGCTCCAGAAATCTTGATGATGGCCGCATAACACCAAGTCCATATCGTATTTCTTAATGGCATCAACCAATACCTGCCCTAAATCGCCGCTACCACTGAGGGTTTGCTCAATGGGGTAACCTGCATTTTGCGAAAGCTCGGTTAGCGCATTGTGGGTTTCTTCAGAGATGCGTTTTTGCATATCACCAAGATTGACATCAATAAGGCCGGTGTAGAGATCAGAGTAGTTAACATCGACATGGATCAGGGAAACTTTGGCATTGTACGGTCTGGCCATCGAAACCGCTTTTTCCACCAACACCTTGCTTTCCGGAGAGAGATCAACCGCAATCAGAATGTGTTTGTAAGCCATAAGTAAACTCCTTCCATAATGTTAATTAATGGGTAAGCAAACATTCAACCTGCCGAACGGGTGCTAACGCGATATCTGCATAGTATCATTATGACCCCTAACCGAAGTGTTTCATGGATCACAACACACTGTTTTGATGATGATCACTAAAGTAACTCTATGCTGTTTTACACCAAGAAGTGACCAAATCCTATCGATAATTGCCCCTGAGTAAACCTGGCTGATTGAATTCAACGCGGATCATTGTATTTAAGTATAGCGCTGATAAACCCACCTGATTAAGGGAATTTCATATTTGCTATGTACATATAAATTACAAGATTGGTAAGTAACATAAATGTAATTTAGTTAAGGAAGATTAATATTTAACCGGTCTTTATCTGGTTTGCCAGCCATTATATGCTACATAATTTATCTATAAGTTAAAATTAATCGGTGCTTAACAAAAGAAGAAATAGTCCTAAATTAGAGATTATCAGGCTATTTTCCATTTCATTTCCTACACTCATAAAGGGAGTCCTACACGTTCGAATAGTGTGTCGATTAAATGCGCGTCGATCCACGGTCAACAAAATGAACGATAGGGGGTGACTTTTGAAGCCTTGGGGGTGTTTGTATCGGCTAGAGTGAGCGATAGCGCAAGGGTTCAGAGCAATAGATCTGGTGCGTATGATATCGCTGGGAGGATGATTATGATCAGTACCGTCGCGCTTTTTTGGGCTTTGTGTGTGGTATGTGTGATTAATATGGCACGGTATTTCTCATCTCTACGTGCCTTGTTAGTCGTATTGCGTGGCTGTGACCCGTTGCTGTATCAATATGTCGATGGGGGCGGATTTTTCACTTCTCACGGCCAGCCAAGCAAACAGATTAGATTGGTCGGTTATATCTTTGCGCAACGTTATCTTGATCATCATGATCCAGAATTTATCCGTCGTTGTGAGAGATTACGCGGCCAGTTTATATTAACCAGTGCATTGTGTGGCTTGATAGTCGTTAGTTTGGTGGCTTTAATGTTGTGGTATTAGTATGAATTATCGGCAGAAAAGAGTTAAAAAAGGCGGCCTGATTAGGCCGCCTTTTTACTTATCACAGCCTGGCTGTATCACCGTTACGCACCAAGGCGCAACGGGATACAATACGTTTAACCGAGCTTAGATGAACTTCAGTGCCACCCAGTATAATCCACCGGAAAGAACAATAGAGATTGGTAAGGTTAAGACCCATGCCAACATAATGTTCTTCACCGTCTTACTCTGCACGCCTCCGCCATCAACCAACATGGTTCCGGCAACCGCTGAAGAGAGCACTTGAGTCGTCGATACTGGCATACCGGTATAACTTGCAATACCGATAGAGACCGCCGCAGTCATCTGGGCAGAAACCCCTTGTGCGTAAGTCATGCCTTTCTTACCGATTTTCTCACCGATGGTCACTGCCACACGTTTCCAGCCGATCATAGTACCCAAAGAGAGGGCCAGAGCGACGGCGACGATAATCCAGGTTGGTGCATATTCCACAGTTTCCAACAGATCTTTACGCAGATTGTTAAGGAAACGGCGGTTTTCCGCGTTGGTTTCTGGCAGCTTGGCAACAGTCCCTGCGGTTTCTGCGACGCACATCAGCAAGCGGCGCATATGGCTGCGTTGATCGACCGTCAGGTCGTCATAGCTTTGCAGATTCGTCAGCAGCGCCTGTGCATGGTCAATAGCGATCATGGCTCGTGAGTTGTCACAATGGAATTGTGTCGGTGTATCCGGCAGCGCTTCCGGTGCAGGAACCAGTGGTTTCAACGCGACGGCATGAGGTAATACTTCACCGTGTTGCTGATAGAATTGTTGCAAATGGGTCACTGCATCGCGGGTGCGTGCAATATCATAACCCGTTGCATTCATATTCACGACAAACCCGGCCGGAGCAACGCCGATTAATACCAGCATGATCAAGCCAATTCCCTTCTGACCATCGTTAGCGCCGTGAGAGAAACTCACGCCGATAGCTGAAATGATCAGTGCAGTACGGGTCCAGAATGGCGGTTTACGTTTACCGTCTTTCTTTTCACGTTCAGCGGGGGTCAGATGAATACGTTGCTGCTTCTTGGTTCCGTTCCAGTAACGACGTAACAGGAACACCATCAAGCCCGCAATAACCAAACCCACAATCGGGGATAAGATTAATGACAGGAAGATTTGTATCATCTTAGGAACGTTCAGTGCATCCACTACAGATGTACTGGTCATTAATGCATTGGTTAAACCAATACCGATGATAGCACCAATCAGCGTATGAGAACTGGAGGCCGGGATACCGAAATACCAAGTACCCAAATTCCAGATAATCGCCGCCAGTAGCATCGAGAAGACCATGGCCAACCCGTGTGCCGAACTCACGTTTAACAGCAGATCAGTAGGCAGTAAATGAACAATGGCATAAGCCACGCTCAGGCCACCCAGCATCACGCCGAGGAAATTAAACACCCCTGCCATCACCACAGCAACCTGTGAACGCATGGCACGGGTATAGATTACGGTCGCAACCGCATTGGCTGTATCATGAAAACCATTGATGGCTTCGTAAAACAGCACGAACAACAAAGCAAGAACTAACATTAGGCCGGTATGGAAATCCAGGCCAGCGAAAAGATGTAGCATAAGTGTTACGCCAGTTTGTGGACATGAACGCGGCGCATTATCAGTGACAATGGGGGGTGGGGAAAAGGAAAATATGACCTTTTTTTGACATGACTGCAGATAAAATGGTGCTTGCGAGCCATATATGTATGTTATATCAGCAAGTTACTTGGTTTTACCCTATGAGACATTTTCTTACTATGGTTTACTTTCGGTGCGCGACTTACAATCTCTCGCCGTTAATTTGTCGGTTGAATGTACTAAATATTACGATAACCCGCTAAAAGTGGGCAATTTTGCAGCGATGATGATTTTACTCAATGAGGCCCAGTGTGGAACAGTTTGATGTGGTAGTGATAGGTGCGGGTGCTGCGGGGTTGTTTTGTGCAGCTCAAGCCGGGCAAGCTGGATGCCGTGTGCTGTTGGTGGATAACGGCAAAAAAGCGGGCCGTAAGATACTGATGTCAGGTGGTGGCCGGTGCAATTTCACCAATATGTTTGTCGAACCTGCGGCCTATCTGTCACAGAACCCTCACTTTTGTAAATCGGCACTGGCACGTTATACCCAATGGGATTTCATCGACCTGATGAATCGCTATGGCATTGCCTGGCATGAAAAGACGTTGGGGCAGTTGTTCTGCGACGACTCAGCTCAACAAGTCGTTGAGCTGCTATTGAAAGAGTGTGAGCTGGGACAAATCACTGTCCGGTTACGTTGCAATATTCTGTCGGTTGAGAAGAGTGACACCGGTTTCGTATTAGATATTAATGATATGAAAGTGAGCACTAACTCACTGGTGGTTGCTTCTGGTGGCTTGTCTATGCCTGGATTAGGGGCTTCACCATTCGGTTACAAGCTGGCAGAACAGTTTGGTTTGAAAGTATTACCGACCCGCGCGGCATTGGTGCCTTTCACCCTGCATAAACCGTTGCTAGACCACTTGCAAACGCTCTCTGGTGTTTCAGTTCCGGCAGTGGTCACTGCGGAAAATGGTGTCTGCTTCCGTGAGAGTATTTTATTTACTCATCGTGGACTTTCTGGGCCAGCTATCTTGCAACTATCTAGCTATTGGCAAGCTGGGGAGTATGTGAGCATTAACTTACTTCCTGACACCGATTTAGATACCTTCCTCAATAATGAGCGACAAGCGCATCCTAATCAGACGCTAAAGAATACTTTGGCACAGTTGTTACCTAAACGGTTGGTGGAGTGCCTACAGACATTGGAACAACTACCGGATGTCACGCTGAAACAATTAAATGCACCGCAACAGGCAGTACTGGTGACAAATCTTCAGCAATGGCGGGTACAACCTAATGGAACAGAAGGTTACCGTACCGCCGAGGTCACCATCGGCGGTGTGGACACGCAGGAGCTATCTTCCAAAACGATGGAGACCCATAAAGTGCCAGGATTGTACTTTATTGGCGAAGTGGTTGATGTCTCCGGTTGGTTGGGCGGTTATAACTTCCAATGGGCATGGAGTTCTGCATGGGCTTGTGCGCAAGCATTGGCGACTGTGAAGCAAAAGTAAAGTTTGCGCACAACGTAATATTTCACCCATAACACCTGGTGAAAATGACAGTTTTTGGCGCAGCGCAGAACATGAAGCTCTCAGGCTGACTGTCTGCGGGTACTGCATGAGTTGGCCATTACACAGTAATAATGGATAAACTTGGGAGCGATAAAGAGTTTGAGTTGGACATGCCGGAGCTTTGTATTAGCTACGTTTTGGCTGTTCGCTCGATAGCTACCATTTCAGAAGGTCGCAACTTAACAAGGCGGTTTGCCGATTTGTGGTAACAACAAGGAGATATAAGGTAATACTCATAACCAACTGAATATAATAAAAACAATTGGTGATTATATGTTTTGCTATTCTTAGCAGAGAAGGGAAACGCATCAAAAGTATCCCTTCTTTTTTAATATTCAACAATGTGCATACTCTTTAGTCGGCCAGATTTACCGATGGAATTAACTATCAATACACCGGGCCGGGATTTAAATCAGAGCTATCAACTTTGCAAATAGGCAATGCTTTGATGAATCTCTCGCTCAATATCGGCCTCTGACCATATGTTCAGTTGTGATGAGAATGGTTCAAAAGCATATATCCCCTTGTAGCCAAGTCGTTCAAGATTAGCGACTTGTTGTTTACTGTTAAGTTTGTCTTGAGCGCTAAGCATGATGCGGTCTTCATCGGTCAGCATGGATTTTAAGCGTGTTTCTTCGACGCCGGAAAGATGCACCAAGCCAATGGTATCGACGTCAATGTGTGCATCAAATTCAGCTTGAGCGATATCACTTAGATAGTAATGGAAAGTATCCAAGACCATTTTGTAAGGGGCTGCCGATTTGCGAAGAATGGTTTGCGTTAACAGATGAGAACGCAATGAACTAATACCGAAACCTAATGGCTCAATCAATCCGGTGACCTGATATTTTTTAAACAGGGGGCCAACAGCAGTAACGCATCTAACGTATTTTGTTCTTTTTGCTCTGCTGAACGCCGGTCACTGGCACTACAGTTTGGGCATAGAATGATCCCGCCGCAATTGATATCTCGTGCCAGTTTCAATAGGGCTTCGGCCTCTTGGAGCAGAGTAATTTGTTGCTCAGGCAGGTTGAAATATTGCAATGCATTAATAGTAATGATTTCAATTTCGTATTCATCTGCCAGTGCATTGAGTTGTGCAATGGTGAGGTCGTCAGTTACTTTGCCACCTGTCATATCGTTACGTAGCTCAACCTTATTCAAGCCACACTTTTTGACCAGATGGAAAAATCTCTCAATGCTGAGTTTTGGGGCAATTTTGCGATTAATACAGAAACGGCTTTGCGCGATGGACATGGTGATCTGCTCCTGCTGTGGTAAATCCGGGTGAGAAGTCTCTTCTTGGTGTCGCATCAAATGAAAACATTTATTTCATTTATATTAAATAACGGAATATTAATTTTTCGATTCAGCTCAAATTGCAGACTGCAAAAGCGCTCTCATTCTCATTAGTCAGGCTGTTTTTTTAATATTAGCAGCTTATTTATAGCAAGATACTAAGACATTTCAGCTTGATGAGCTTACTGCGCGGGCCATCTGGCTTTTTGGGTTATTGTTTGTTGCACTTGCAGGAACTTGCGATACATCGCACAAAACAAAATTTCCAAAGAAAGTTATTTGAAACTTTTTTTTCAATAGCATAAGATCTGCATATCGGCTGGTTTCTTGCTCGTTTGGCGGCTGGCCGCCTTGCCGGCTATTTTGGTCCCACAACAAGATAGCCCTTATTGATTGAGCGTATGGTCCGTTAGGAATGAGGTGTCTGGTAAAAGCCACTTTGAGCGAACCTTGCGATTGCAGCTATTGAGAGAGGGTTAGACATGAAAATCGTGAGCAATTTTATTGGCGGGAAGAATTCCCTGAGTTCCAGCAATCAGACAGCCGATATTCATAATCCAGCCACCGGTAAAGTCGAAAGCCAGGTTACGCAAAGTACGGCTGAAGAGGTCAGTCAGGCTATTGGTGTTGCTCATCAGGCGTTTGCTGGATGGTCGCAAACCACGCCTTTGCGCCGTGCCCGTATTATGTTTAATTTCAAAGTATTGATTGAACAACACCGTGACGAGCTAGCCGAATTGATTGTTCGCGAGCACGGTAAAGTCTATTCCGATGCTTTGGGCGAAATTACCCGTGGCCTGGAGGTTGTTGAGTTTGCTTGCGGTATTCCTCATTTATTGAAAGGCGAATATTCCGCAGATGTTGGCACGGGAGTTGATAGCTTCTCAATGATGCAACCGTTGGGTGTCGTGGCCGGGATCACGCCATTTAACTTCCCCGCAATGGTGCCAATGTGGATGTTCCCTGTGGCATTAACTTGCGGTAATACCTTCATCCTGAAGCCACCGGCAGTAGATCCTTCGGCATCAGTGCGGTTGGCTGAGTTGCTGACAGAAGCCGGTTTACCTGATGGTGTGTTCAATGTCATACATTGTGCAAATGAAAATGCCGCTCAACTTTGCACTGATCCCCGAATTCAGGCGGTAAGCTTTGTCGGGTCGTCCACTGTAGCAGAACATATCTATACCACGGCCAGCGCACACGGCAAGCGGGTTCAAGCCTTTGGTGCCGCAAAAAACCAAGCGATTATCATGCCTGATGCGGATCTGGATGCGACGGTAAATGCGCTGATGGGCGGCGCATTTGGTTCGGCGGGCGAACGTTGTATGGCGTTACCCATTGCTGTTGTTGTCGGTGATGACACCGCGGATAAATTAATTGAAAAACTAAAACCACTTATTGCCCGCTTACGTGTTGGCCCAGGTTTGCAGCAGGGTGGTGAAGAAAATGAAATGGGGCCATTGATTTCCGCAACTCATCAGAAAAAAGTCCTCGGTTACATTGATCAAGGTGTGAAAGAGGGGGCGACACTGATTACGGATGGCCGTAATTATAAGGTTGATGGCTATGAGCATGGCTATTATGTAGGCGGCACGCTGTTTGATCATGTCACGTCAGAGATGAAAATTTACCGTGAAGAGATCTTTGGCCCAGTACTGGGTATTGTGAGAGTACCTGACTACAAAACCGCTATTGAGACGGTCAATAGCCATGAGTTTGGCAATGGGAGTGCCATTTTTACTAGCAGTGGCCATTATGCGCGCTTGTTTGCTCATGAGGTTCAGGCCGGTATGGTGGGCGTCAATGTGCCTGTTCCGGTGCCGATGGCGTTTCACAGTTTTGGTGGCTGGAAACGTTCCGTATTTGGTGCACTGAATGTCCACGGCACCGATGGCGTGCGTTTTTATACTCGGATGAAAACAACCACAGCCCGTTGGCCAACAGGTCAGCAAACTGTTTCCGAATACAGTATGCCTACGCTAGGCTAATGGTGTCTGATGGTATTGGTCTGAATAATTTCATGTTATTAACAGGAGAGTCATTATGTCTTCACTGCTTGCCAAATGTCAGTCACCGGATGCGAATGGCCGTATTCAGCACATTTCTCCAGAGAATGCGGGTTGGCGTTTTGTCGGGTTCGATGTTTATCGCCTTACGGCAGGGAAGACTCTGACTCTGGACTGCCGTAATAATGAACTTTGTCTGGTACTGATTTCCGGGATTGCTTCGGTCTCAACTCTGCGAGCAGAATATCCGCATATCGGTAAGCGCATGAGCCCGTTTGAGCGAACGCCACCTTATTCTGTGTATGTTCCGCATCATGACCATGCGAAGGTAGTGGCTGAGACGGATCTAGAGCTGGCGGTATGTCGTGCACCCGGTAAGGGGCATTTGCCTTCCCGCCTGATCACCCCTGCTGAAGTGGGTGTCGAGCGGCGCGGCAAGGGGCGCAATCAGCGTTTGGTACATAATATTTTACCGGATAATGCGGCGGCTGACAGTTTACTGGTGGTCGAGGTATACACAGATGAGGGAAATACCAGCTCATACCCTAGCCATAAACACGATCAGGAAAATGCGGCGGATGAAACCTACCTCGAAGAAACTTATTATCATCGGCTGAACCCTGAGCAGGGTTTTTGTATGCAGCGAGTTTATACTGACGATCGTTCGTTAGATGAGTGTATGGCGGTTTATGACCGTGACGTAGTAAAAGTACCAAGAGGCTATCACCCAGTAGCAACCTTGGCAGGTTACGACAATTATTATTTAAATGTGATGGCAGGGCCGGTACGGCTATGGAAATTTACATGGGAGAAAGGTCACGCCTGGATCAACAGTGATCACTATCCCGTGGAGAGGGCCCTGTAGTTTCTGTCATGTATTAATTGGATGGGTAGGGAGAGTCCTACCCACTTCCCAGATACAAAAAGCCCGTTCATACTACTTGGTGCCTTAGGCTTTTGCGTTATTCAGTGCCAGCGAAACAGCCAGCGTCTGTGCCAGGCACATTGAGGCTACCTGCGAACGGAATCCATCAATTTGTGCCTCTCTTATGACAAAACACACATCACTAAAAGCAACTAATGGGCTAACTTGGCTATCCGTGATTACAATTTGTTGCGCACCACTTTTAGCCCCTAGCTCCACCAACTCTAAGGCTTCTTGCGCATAGGGTGAATAACTAATGGCTATCACAACGTCCTTTGGTTTCACCATGCTCAGTTGTTCAGCGAACATTCCCCCTAAACCATCAATCAGGAAAGCGCGACGTTCCAGATGGCGTAACGCATAGGCCAGATAAGACGCGACGCTAAAAGAGCGGCGAAGGCCGATTACGTAAATGTTTTCAGCATTCTTCAGCAGTTCAACTGCGCGCTCTAACTGTTCTGCACTGGTTTGTTGTGCCAATTGTTGCAGCGCTTGTGAGTTTACCATAGTAAAAACATTCAGGATTTCAGATGGGCTTTCTGGTGCGGTGTTGCCATCTGTCGAGGTTTGACGGAATAACCGTGCACGCTCGGTATAGTTAACCGTTTCCTCCATCAAATGCTGGCGGAATACCTGTTTCATTTCGTTAAAGCCACTGAAACCAAAGGCATTAGCAAATCGAATGAGTGTTGAGGGCGGTACACTGGCTTGAGCCGCAATGGAAGCAACCGTATCAAATGCAATGCTATTACTATTATCCAATATATAACGGGCAACTTGTTTTAAGCGCTTACTTAGTGTCTCGTAACGTTGACGAATTTGGTCTTGTAACAATGAAAGTTGAGTTGGGTTATTCATCCATTCGGCCCACGGCAGAGGAAAATTCAGGGGTTATCTATTAGATATTCTAACAGATGGTTGGAAAATTTCATTTATTGATGTTGGTATTTGCTTTTATTTCATCGTAACTTTAATTAATTTACGAAACCATATTAATAGAAATGGATGAAATCTAAAGATATTCCTTTATTAAGTTTGATAGATATCAGGATTTTTGCGGCTTTATGAGCAATAAACAGTGCAGATGGCGGCATAATGAGGGCGCTGACACAGAATGACGTCAGCGCCGATAGTGAGGTTTTAATTCAAACTGCGGGGCGATATTCACGCCAATAGCCGATCAACGTTTGGTAATTTTGTTTCACTTGTGTCATCAGCCCGGCATCGTCTAATTCGCCTTGCAGCCATTGACGTGATGCCTGGCCGAAAATGGTTCGGCCGACGGCAAAACCTTTGACCCACGGAGCATGTGCTGCTGCGGCAAATCCGGCTTTAAGTTGCGCTTGTGGTGAATCTAAACCAAGAATTAAGACACCACGGCAATAGGGGTCATTGGTTTCAAGCAGTTTACCCACCTGTTGCCAGTTTTCTGCACTCAAAGGCGGTAGCTTCCACCAGTCTGGTTGAATACCAAGCTGATAAAAATGCTCCATAGTTTCAATGTAGTAGCTCTCGTCCTTATCTTTATCGTCATCAGGTAAAATAATTTCCAATAGCAGTTCATGCCCGGATTTACAGCACCCGCTATAAACATCAAGAATCAGTTCATCTTGTTGCTGGCGCAGTTCAGCACTATCGTGTGGATGATAAAAAACCAGGCATTTCACAACATGTTCTAGTGGCCAATCGATTAATTGTGAACCAATATTGCCATGCTCAAGCCGTAACGGCCTGGAACTGGGTAGCTCAATTGGGCGGCCTATCCACCAGCCTTGACCCGTAATGGCATTCAGTGCCTCTTGGCCATAAGTGGTATCGGCCAAAATCCCGCTATTATTCTCCAACCCAGACTCTTTGGCCGCTTGCTGTGCCGCTCGTAGTAGCAATGTCTTCAGTTTAGGAATTCGGTCTTCGCTCACGCCGGCGTCATGGGCCATATCAGCCAACTGTTTGCGGTGGTCAAAAGCAAACACACAAAGCTCTGGCCACTGTTGTTTACGTGTGGTGACTCGATGCAGGTGGTTGAGTCGGGGGTCGCGATCGGGTCGCGGAACAGAATGCTCGCGGCTAAGGTAATCATCCAGTTCTATTTTTGTTGGCATCGCAGGGGCACAGCCATGACGTGAAACCACCAGTGCACCGCAGGCATTTGCATAGCGACAAGCTTGCTCCCAGCCTTCATCATTGATGTATCCACGCAGTAAACCGGACATAAACGCATCACCGGCACCTAGCACATTAAGAACCTCGACACGGACACCAGAGTGCAATTTGACTAACTGCCAACTGGACGGTATTTCACCTTCAAACACCGAGCAACCTTGAGCACCGCGCTTACAAACCAGTGTGGCCTGCGTGGCTTTACGTACATTCTGGAGGGCGATCAGCGTATCGGTACTGCCCCCTGCAATGTGGAATTCTTCTTCTGTGCCGACAATTAAATTGAAATGATGCAAAACTTCTTGCAATTCTTGCGTCACTTTCTGCGATTCAATGAAACGTGTTTCACCGTCGCCAAGTGACGTCAGGCCCCATAACACGGGGCGATAATCGATATCCAGCGCTGTCCGCAGGCCATGCTTATGTGCGTATTTCAATGCTTTCAACACCGCGGCCCGGGTATTCTGGTGAGAAAGATGTGTGCCGGTGATGGCCAGTGCTCGCGATGACGAGATATAAGACTCATCAATATCATCAGGAGTTAATGCCATATCTGCGCAGTTATCACGGTAAAAAATGAGTGGGAAAGTCTCTTGATCCTTAATGCCAAGAATGACCAGACCAGTTAGCCGATGTTTATCTGTAATCAGAAATTGAGTATCGGCTCCAACACGTTGTAGCTCCTCGCGCAGGAAACGGCCCATATGTTCATCACCCACACGCGCCAGCATACCTGACCTCAGGCCCTGAATTGCCGTCCCATAAGCAACATTGCCGGACGACCCCCCAAATATTTGGCAAATGTACTGGTGTCTTCCAGCCGGGCACCGATCTGTTGCCCATAAAAATCGACGGCAATACGACCAATACAAATGACATCCAGCACTTTGTGTTGTGTACCCATACCCATTTCCTTCTGTATTAAATATACCCTTTGTCCTTGAAGTTGCTGGGGTGTTAGCTGCGTTCAAATCTGCTCTCGGCAGATTTACTACCCGAGCCACTTACCTTGAGTAAGCTTATCGGGATGTGTCTACTTGCAGCCTACCTGCAATTCTAATGACGTTGAGTATCGACCCGAAAAATGACCAATGAGATGTGCCTGTAATCGCGTTTCTGAAAGTAGTATGAGGAATAAAAATTTCAAACTCAAGATTAAATGAAATTTATTGCCCAGTTATGTGATGAGGATAAAAGCCTTATATCACCTCTGAAAATAGATGTTTCGGCGTATGTATGGGCTGCTTATGGATGAGCGAATCGAGACTGATGTAATAAGATAAAACAAGATATAAACTAATAATATCATTATGTTATATGCTTACCTCGGTCGGTGGCATCCAGGTCGTCTTATGCTTGTGATCAGATGTTCTTTGTTTTCTATTGTTACTTTATTATTTGATCTTCATCGCATAATGAAATATTTCTTCTGTAATTCCGTTTTATGAAAAAAATATTTGTTTATAATCCCTGCAATGTTCCACCTTACTGTCGTCAGCGTAGCGCAAGCTATCAGGTCTGCCACTTCTCACCGGCACGCGCAATCAGGGGGAAGGCTAAGGCTCCTGGCCACCGTGGTGCTGCGTAAACAGAGCAAAGGATGAGTTAATGAATAAGATTCGGCTTACCACCGCACAGGCATTAGTCCGCTTTTTGGATAATCAATATCTGCAAGTCGATGGTCAGGAAATCAAGTTTATCAAAGGCATTTTTGCGATTTTTGGTCACGGAAACGTGCTGGGAATGGGGCAGGCGCTTGAACAGAACTGTGGCGACCTGGTGGTCCATCAGGGGCGAAATGAACAAGGTATGGCTCATGCGGCCACCGGTTTTGCCAAACAAAAACTTCGCCAGCAAATTTATGCCTGCACATCCTCTATCGGCCCAGGCAGTGCCAACCTTATCACTGCTGCTGCTACGGCGACGGCCAACCGTATACCCCTATTACTGCTTCCCGGTGACGTATTCGCATCACGCCAACCCGATCCGGTGTTACAACAGATAGAACAATCCCATGATTTGAGCATTAGCACCAACGATGCATTCAGGCCCGTTAGTAAATACTGGGATCGCATTGTCCGGCCAGAACAACTGATGAGTGCATGTATTAATGCAATGCGGGTACTGACTGACCCGGCTGAAACAGGGGCTGTGACCCTGTGCCTGCCACAGGACGTTCAGGCGGAAGCCTATGACTACCCAGATTATTTCTTCCAAAAAAGAGTCCATCGCCTCGATCGCCGCCCACCGAGTTCAGCTATGTTGGCCGATGCCATCGCACTGCTAACTTCCAAACGTAAACCGATTCTGGTGTGTGGCGGCGGGGTGAAATACTCGCAGGCAGGCGTGGCATTACAACAATTTGCAGAGTGTTTTGGTCTACCGTGGGTCGAAACACAGGCGGGTAAAGGGACTATCAGCTCTGAACATGAATTGAATCTCGGCGGTATTGGTGAAACAGGGTGCCTGGCCGCCAATACCTTGGCAAAACAGGCCGATTTGGTTATTGGCGTTGGCACACGTTATACCGATTTTACCACTTCATCAAAATGGTTATTCCAAAATCCCGATGTATCATTTCTGAATATTAACGTTAGTGCTTTCGATGCCGGCAAACTGGATGGTTTGCAATTGCTGGCTGATGCTCGTGAAGCTTTGGCAGCGCTACATCAGGAGTTAGCCCACACCGGCTATCAAGCTGGCTGGGAAGGAGAAATAGCCCAGATGCGCGCTGAACAATTGGCGGAGACTGGGCGGGTTTATCAGGTGGAGTACAGTGGCGAAGGCTTCACGCCTGAAATTAATGATCATCTGGATCGAGATCAGGTGTTTGCTGAGTTTATCAATAAAACCGGCTCATTCCTGACACAAAGCCAGGTACTGGGCATTCTAAATCATCAATTACCTCAAGACGCTGTCATTGTTGCGGCCGCAGGTAGCTTACCCGGCGATTTACAACGCGTGTGGCGTACGAAAGGGAATAATGGCTATCACGTTGAGTATGGCTATTCCTGCATGGGCTATGAAGTCAGTGCTGCGTTGGGGGTGAAGCTGGCTGAACCGGGCCGCGAAGTCTATTCACTGGTAGGCGATGGTGCTTTTATGATGCTGCACTCCGAACTGGTCACTTCGATTCAGGAGCGCTGCAAAATCAACGTTGTCTTGTTCGATAACATGACGAATGGCTGCATAAACAATCTTCAGATGGAACACGGCATGGACAGCTATGCCACCGAGTTCCGCTTCCGTAATCAGGAAACGGGTCAACTCGATGGTGGGTTTGTCCCAGTAGATTTCGCAATGCTAGCTGCCGCCTATGGCTGTAAAACATATCGGGTTTCCACAGAGCAACAGCTAATTGACGCGCTGGCCGATGCTCGTTTACAGACTATTTCTACCTTGATAGACATAAAAGTGCTGCCAAAGACGATGGTACATAAATACCTGAGTTGGTGGCGAGTCGGGGTAGCTCAGGTTTCTGAAAGTAAAAGGACTGACGCTGTTGTTCGGGAACTGGAAAAAAATATCGCTAAAGCCCGCGATTATTAGTGCTGATTAAATAAGCAATAAACAGATTATACCCAACAAATTCAAATTGTTGGGTGTTTTTGGCCTGGATGTGAAGTCGTACAACGAGCAGGTATAACCTGCAAACCGAAACTTCATAAGGAAAATAATATGTCGCTAAATATTGGTGTGATCGGAACGGGCGCTATTGGTCAGGATCATATTCGCCGTTGCAGTAAGGTTTTACAGGGTGGCCGTGTGGTCGCGGTTACTGATATCAATCGAGAACAGGCTACGCAGGTTATTCGTGATTTGGGTATCGAAGCGAATGTTTACGCCGATGGCCATGAAGTGATTAATGCAAAAGAAGTTGATGCAGTATTGGTTACGTCTTGGGGGCCAAGTCATGAAGAATTCGTTCTGGCAGCTATCGCCGCAGGTAAATATGTTTTCTGCGAAAAGCCGTTGGCAGTTACTGCTGAAGGATGTAAACGGATAGTCGAAGCAGAAGCAGCACAGGGGAAACGTCTGGTTCAGGTCGGTTTTATGCGCCCTTATGATCAAGGTTATCGTGCGCTGAAAGATGTCATTACCAGCGGGAAAATTGGTGAGCCATTAATGTTGCACTGTGCTCACCGTAACCCAAGGGTGGGCGATAACTATAAAACTGATATGGCGATTACCGATACATTAATTCATGAGATCGATGTGCTGCGCTGGCTATTGGACGATGACTATATCTCTGTTCAGGTAGTTTTCCCACGTAAAGCCAAACATGCCAAAGCGCACCTAAGAGACCCGCAAGTCGTTTTATTTGAAACGGCTAAAGGAACGCGTATTGATGTAGAAATCTTCGTGAACTGCCAATATGGCTATGATATTCAATGTGAAGTGGTAGGGGATAGCGGTATTGCAAAACTACCTGAGCCTTCATCGGTTCTGTTACGTAGTGACGCGCGGTTATCACATGAGATCCTGGTCGATTGGAAAGATCGCTTTATCGATGCCTATGATGTTGAACTGCAAGCCTTTATCAACGATGTGCTGGCCGAGAAACTCACCGGGCCTTCTGCTTGGGATGGCTATGCTGCCGCTGTTACGGCAGATGCCTGTATCGCAGCACAAAGCAATGGTGAGATTGTCCCTGTGAGTCTGCCGCCACGGCCTGTCTTTTACGACAAGTGATATCAATACCTGCTACCTGCTACCTGCTACCTGTGCCTCAGCTCGATGTGGTCGCATTGCATTGCAAGGCCCATGTTGAGAGTAAACCGTCAATATCTCTCACCTTAAACTGGGAGCGCTATGAAGATTGCATTTGATGTTGATGTCATTAAATACTTGGGTATTACCAAGATGGTTCGTCAGGTAGCAGATTGGGGATATGACTATATTGAGCAGTCGCCACATCCGCAGCTTAATCCTTTTTATAAACACCCCAAAGCAGGGCGTGAAGTCGTTGCTGAATATAAGAAAGCGCTAAAAGAAACCGGTGTCCAAATATCGTCATTCATCGTGGTCTATCGCTGGTCTGGGTCACTAGAGGCGAGGCGTCAGGCGGCGGTAACCAATTGGAAGAGAATGATTGAAATTGCTGTTGAAATGGGTGTTTCAGTCATTAACACCGAGCTTTCCGGTGATCCAAACGAACCTGAAATTTGCGAAGAGATGTGGTATCGCTCGATGGAAGAGCTATTGCCGATTATCGAGCGCGAAGGTATTCGCGTAGAGATTCAATCGCATCCGTGGGATTTCTGCGAAGAGAATAATGAAACGGTGGATCTGGTTAAATCACTCCGCAGTGATAACGTGAAGTATCTGTATAGCGTGCCGCATACTTTTTTCTACGATAAAGGCAAAGGCGATATTGCCAATATGCTGAAATATGCCGGTGACGACCTCTCCCATGTATTGGTTGCCGATACCATGAATCACACCAAACACTGCCGTTATATTGTCAATCCGCCGGGTGTGGATGCGGTTATTCATCAACATGTTGGTATTGGTGAGGGGGAAGTCGATTTCTCTGCTTTATTTCAGGCGCTGCGCGATATGGATTTTGCCAACCGCACTTTTAAAGTTGGCGGAGAATCTATTATTGCGGCCTCACTGTTTGGTTATCCGGAAAAAATGGTGCATCAGGCTGTCGCCACCCGCAAGAGAATTGAGCGTGAATTGCTGGGTAAATAAGGCCGTATAGCAATCTGATTTTTAGGCAAAAAAGAAACCTTATTCTTCTCTAAAGATTATTTTCTGTATTAAAGGACGGGCAATTAATCACCTTTTAATTGTGTTCATCTGTATAAATTAGATGTATCGCAGAGGTTTATTATGAATAAAGAACGTGTGAAATTGGCAATCGCCCCTATTGGCTGGACGAACGATGATATGCCGGAGTTAGGGAAAGAAAATACCTTCCAGCAATGTATCAGTGAAATGGCGCTTGCCGGATTCACTGGTTGCGAAGTCGGCAGTAAATATCCACGAGATCCTAAAATACTTAAGCCCATGCTTGAGCTGCGTGGTATGCAGATTTGTAATGCATGGTTCAGCACTTTCTTTGCCGATGATCTGCAGGCTAAAACCATTGATGAATTCACTAATCATATGAACTTCCTTCATGCGATGGGTGCAAAAGTGATTGGTTGCTCAGAACAAAGTAAAAGTATTCAAGGAACTACAAAAGCTGTTTTTGAAGAAAAGCCTTACTTTACTGATGTGGAATGGCAGCGAGTTGCTGATGGTTATAATGCATTAGCCAAAATAGCTGCCACTAAAGGGATGCAAGTGTGTTTGCATCACCATATGGGAACCGGTATTCAAACCACCGAAGAAATAGATCGTTATATGAGTATGGTTAACGATGATGTCTATCTGCTATTTGATACCGGCCATGCTTATGTTTCTGAGGGTAGCCAGGAAGCAATGTTAGCTATTTTGGAGAAATACCTGCCACGTATTAATCATATCCATTTAAAAGATGTGCGTGATGAAATCGTGGCTGATGTTAAAAACCAAAAAAACGCAGTTTCCTTGATGGCGTGAAAAAAGGTATGTTCACTGTTCCGGGTGATGGCGTGATTGATTTTAGGCCGGTGTTTAAACTATTGGATGAGAAAGGCTATCAGGGCTGGATGGTGGTTGAAGCAGAGCAGGATCCCGCTATTGCCAACCCGTTCGAATATGCAGTAAAAGCACGCCGTTATATTAAAGAAACCGCAGGAATCTAGTTTTAACCGCAGGGGGATAGATTCATTCACTATCCCCTAATGGTCAGGCTGATACCCTGACTCGGCCCATATGATGTGCATCAACATGCTGGCCATCGCGGAAAGCAAAGCGCGGGCTGGTGCCCTCAATTTCAAAACCAAACTTATGGTAAAGTGCGATCGCTGCTGCGTTGTCGACAAACACCGTCAGCTCAATACGTTGTATATTCAGCCAGTTATCACATAAATCAATCATAGCCGCCATCAGACGACTGCCGATACCCTTACCGCAAAAATTTGCTGCAACGGCAATACCAAAAGTCGCCACATGGCGGCGGCTAGCTCGTTGATTCGCTTCAACAGTAAGTTGCCCGACAATTTCCCCGTCTATACAAGCCACCAGGTTATGCATTCCCACAGGAATGTCTTTAATTTTTTTAGCCCACATATCTTCAGGAGGTAGGGGGAGCTGTAATGTGTCGCGATAAACCTGTGGATGAGAAAATAACTGCTGCAAAGCCGGATAATCGGTGGATTCCACATGGCGTATCTGCACATTTGTCATAAACATACCCTTACTCTTACTGTTTGAATAATTTAATAAAGTAACAATTTTTTTACGTGAGTCAATAATATTGGTATTGGCTAAAAAAAACGCTTTACAAGTGAGAGTGATAATGATTATCATTGCTGTGCTTTCAGATGAGGCATCAGAGTTTAGGTGTTCACATGACGAAGGCACGACATTGCTCACATTGCTTCCAGTGTTTACTTAGCCAGCCGGGTGCTGGCTTTTTTTTTGCTATTTTTACTTCAAATCCTCTATTCGAAAACGGCGATATCGCTAAATTCCACAATAATTTTCACTCTAATAGCTTCAAATCCAAATCATTTATTGTTCTCTATTCGAGTCGGTCGAATTTTTTGAATAGAGAGATGAGTTTTTTGCGCTTTCATATTCTCACGCGATATCTAGACTAAAGAAAACGTTGAGGAGAACTGAACATGATCTATTTACGCAAAGCAGAAGAACGTGGCCATGCTAATCACGGTTGGCTGGATAGCTGGCACACCTTCTCATTCGCCGATTATTACGACTCAGAATTTATGGGTTTTTCAGCACTGCGAGTCATTAACGAAGATGTTATTGATGCCGGGCAGGGGTTTGGAACTCATCCACATAAAGATATGGAGATCCTGACCTATGTGCTGTCTGGTACTGTTGAACATCAGGACAGCATGGGCAACAAAGAGCAGATCCATGCCGGTGAGTTCCAGATTATGAGCGCCGGTACTGGTATTCGTCATTCAGAATATAATGGCCGTGACGATCAACCGCTGCATCTATATCAGATCTGGATTATTCCAAATAAAACTGGTCTTGAGCCGCGTTATGAACAGCAGATGTTTGATAATCCACAAGGCCGTCAGCTGGTGCTGTCACCGGATGCTCGTGATGGCTCATTGAAAGTGTTCCAGGACATGACATTATGGCGCTGGGCATTGAAACGCGAAGAGACGTCGATTTATCAGATTCAGGCGGAGCGCCGTATCTGGATACAGGTGGTGCGCGGTAAAGTATCTATCAATGGTCACCAGGCCGGAACTAGCGATGCCTTCGCCATCTGGGATGAAACTGCGCTTTCGATTCATGCGGATGAAGACAGCGAAATTTTATTGTTTGATTTACCGCCAGTTTAAGTTTGATAGTCCTGAGTAATAAAGGGTATACGCATCGCGTTATACCCTTTTTTTTGCTAGAATTATATCCCACCCACCCTGCCTCAGCTCATTGATAATGAAGAAAAAAAGGCCAGTGCTACAAGACGTCGCCGATATGGTTGGGGTTACTAAAATGACCGTCAGCCGCTATTTGCGTAATCCGGAACAGGTTTCGGCTGCATTGCAGGTAAAAATTGCCTTGGCGTTGGATGAACTGGGTTATATCCCCAACCGTGCCCCCGATATTCTCTCCAATGCCACCAGCCATGCGATTGGCGTGCTGTTGCCGTCATTAACTAATCAGGTGTTTGCCGAGGTTTTGCGCGGTATTGAGAGTGTGACGGATGCACATGGCTACCAAACCATGCTGGCGCACTATGGCTATCAAAAAGAGCGTGAAGAGCAGCGGCTAACCTCGTTACTCTCTTATAATATTGATGGCTTAATCCTCTCCGAACGCCACCATACAGTCCGTACATTGAAAATGATTGAGGTCGCGGGGATTCCAGTTATTGAGCTGATGGATTGTATTTCGCCGTGTATTGATTTGGCCGTGGGTTTTAATAACTTTGAAGCGGCAAGGCAGATGACACAACAGATTATCGCCAAAGGGCATCGTCATGTGGTTTACTTCGGCGCGCGTCAGGATGAACGAACGGTGATTAAGCAGCAAGGTTATGAGCAGGCAATGTATGAGTCAGGTCTGCTTCCGATAAGTGTGATGACCAGCCGCTCATCATCATATTCGGCAGGGGCAGAGCTGCTGCGTGAAGCGCAAGCGAGCTACCCGCAGATCGATAGTATTTTTTGTACCAATGATGACCTGGCAATCGGTGCGGTATTTGAATGCCAACGTCAGGGGCTATCTATCCCACATGATATGGCCATTGCTGGTTTCCACGGCCATGATATTGGCCAGTCGATGGTGCCGAAACTGGCCAGCGTACTGACACCCCGTGAGCGTATGGGGCAAATCGGTGCCGAGCGCTTATTGGCTCGGCTGTGCGGAGAGGCGGTGACGCCCAAGATGATTGATGTCGGGTTCACCATCCTCCCCGGTGGCAGTATTTAAATCACAGTCGCTGTTATATCACCATTGCTAACAACAGGCAGCCGATCAACCCACAGACGGAAATGATGGTTTCCAGCACTGACCATGACTTGAAGGTTTCGACGATGGTCAGGTTGAAATACTCCTTGAACAGCCAGAAGCCTGGATCGTTGACGTGCGAAAAGATAACACTGCCGGAGCCGACTGCGATCACCATTAACTCAGGGCTGGCACCGGTAGTCGCGATTAATGGTGCCACGATGCCGCCAGCCGTGATTGCTGCAACGGTCGCGGAACCCAGCGCAATACGTAATACCGCAGCGATTGACCATGCCATCAGAATTGGTGATAAGCCGCTGCTGTTCATCATGCCGGCAATATAGTGATCAACACCGCTATCGACTAATACTTGCTTGAACGCTCCGCCACCGCCGATGACTAACAGCATCATCGCAATAATTTTGATGGAATCGGTCACCGTCTCCATGACTGATTCCATTGAACGGCCTCGGTTTAAGCCAAAGGTGAAAATCGCGATCAATACCGCAATCAACGTAGCAATAACCGGATCACCAAAGAATTTTGCGTAAGCAAGAATTGGATGGCCCTTTGGTAGAATCATCTCTGCCACGGCACGCAGTGCCATCAAGATAACTGGAACCAGCGCGGTACAGACACTGACACCAAAGCTTGGCATCTCTTCATTGGTAAAGGTTTTCGGGTTATACAATCCTTCCGGGACGGGTTTATCAATACCTTTGAGAAAACGGGCAAACACCGGGCCGGCCAAAATAACCGTCGGAATTGCCAGCAAGGTGCCATACAGCAGGGTTTTGCCCATATCAGCATGGAAAATAGTAGCGATCGCGGTCGGGCCAGGATGCGGTGGCAGGAAGCCGTGGGTGACAGATAATGCTGCTGCCATCGGTACACCCACATAAAGTAGTGGAATACGCGCTGATGCGGCGATACTAAATACCAGCGGCAGTAACAGCACAAAACCCACTTCATAAAACAGCGCAAAACCGACGGTAAAACCGGTCAGCACCACCGCCCATTGAATGTGTTTTTTACCAAATTTATCAATCAAGGTAGTGGCGATGCGTTGAGCGCCACCACAGTCAGCCAGTAATTTCCCGAGCATGGCACCAAAGCCCATGATCAGCGCCAGGCTACCCAGCGTTCCGCCGACCCCGGCTTTGATTGAGCCGACGACTTTATCGACCGGCATTCCTTGCATAATACCGACCGCCAACGCGACCAGTATCAGGGAGATGAATCCGTTCAGTTTGAAACGAATCATCAGCAACAGCAGCATGGCGACGCCAACCGCAACAATGACTAATGGCATAGTGTTTCTCCAATAACTTCAGGTAGTTCGTTTTTGTTATGGTTTGCGATCAGCTTCTTTTTATCATCAGTAGGGTAGGAAGGTGGCCTTTGTGATAAAAATCACATCTTCATTTGTTACCGGTATCATGATACCGGTAACATGGTAAAATACGGAACCATAGAACCGGTAAAATTCCCATTCTGAGATAGAGATCAAAATTATGGCGGGACGTAGCATTATCGTGATGGGTGTATCAGGCAGTGGTAAAACCACGGTGGGAGAAGCAGTAGCGCGTCAGATCCACGCTAAATTTATTGATGGTGACGACCTGCATCCTCGAGCCAATATTCAAAAGATGGGCAGCGGACACCCGCTTAATGATGAAGACCGTATGCCGTGGCTAGAGCGCCTGAGCGATGCGGCCTATAGCCTTAACCATAAAAATGAAACCGGTATTATTGTCTGTTCGGCGCTAAAGCGCCGCTATCGCGACCGTTTGCGGGAAGGCAATCAGGGGATGGTATTTTTATATTTGAAAGGCAGTTTTGACGTCATCATGGAACGGCTCAAAGCGCGGTCAGGTCATTTTATGCCAACCGACTTACTGAAAAGCCAGTTTGAAGCATTGGAAGAACCCGGAGCGGAAGAGCCTGATGTTATTTGTGTCGATATTGATGCGGATATTGATGAAGTGGCGCAGCGCTGTGTGTTGGCATTGAAAGGTCGCGTTTAAATCCCTTACTGAAAACCAATATAATTCAATACCAAAGAGGGCGTGCGCACCTCTTTGGTTGTGTAACCGGGCCTAACCTTATTGAGTCAAATACGCCCGCACGCCATCCAAAAACATCTGCGTCGATAACATCACCAAAATTAAGCCCATCAACCGTTCCAACGCACTGACGCCTTTACTGCCCAGCAGCCGCAGGAACAGGTTCGACATCAGCAAAATTGCGGCGGACAAGCCCCAGGCGATCATCAATGCCAGAACTAAATGGCTGATTTTATTTGGGTATTGATGGGATAGCAGCATCAAGGTCGCCAGAATTGACGGGCCTGCCACCAGTGGAATCGCCAACGGAACTAAGAATGGTTCCTCCCCCGCAGATAACCCGGTCACGGTACTTTCAGGCGAGGGGAAAATCATCTTAATAGCAATTAAAAACAGAATGATACCGCCTGATATCGACACTGTTTCTGTACGCAGATTGAGAAATGCCAGGATTTTCTCGCCGGCGAACAGAAAAATTAGCATCAATGTGAGTGCGATCAGCAATTCGCGGATCAAAACCACTCGCCGCCGTTTAGGTTCCAGGTGTTTAAGCACCGACATAAAAATCGGCAAGTTTCCCAACGGGTCCATAATCAAAAACAGCAACACAGTTGCTGCAATCATCTCAGTCATTATTACCTCTAGGGGACTGGCGTTTCCCGCCAATCAAAGCCACATATTAGGAAGATTGCTTTGAATCATTCTGGTATCGAATAAATTCACTTGCCACTTTGTCCATATTTTGTAAGGTGGTATCAGGTCTATCTTAGTCAGTCTGCCGTACCCTTACAGCGCGCAGTTATACAAGACAGGCATCCATTAATCGGTGTCACCTTCCAAGGCAGGACAGTAAACATGAAAAACGTTGGTTTTATCGGCTGGCGCGGTATGGTCGGCTCAGTGCTCATGCAACGCATGATTGAAGAGCGCGACTTTGACAGTATCCACCCAGTCTTTTTCTCTACCTCTCAACACGGTCAAGCTGCACCGGCGTTCACCGGTGAGCAAAGCACGCTGCAAGATGCTTATGATATTGATGCGCTGAGTGCATTGGATATTATCATCACCTGTCAGGGGGGAGATTATACCAACGAAATTTATCCAAAGCTGCGCGAAACTGGCTGGCAAGGTTATTGGATTGACGCCGCTTCTTCTCTACGGATGCAAGATGACGCAATTATCATTCTGGACCCGGTAAACCAGAGTGTTATTCAGCAGGGGCTGGATAGAGGAATCAAGACCTTTGCTGGTGGTAACTGTACCGTGAGTCTGATGCTGATGTCACTGGGCGGTTTGTTTGCTAATAACTTGGTTGAGTGGGCATCAGTTGCTACTTATCAGGCAGCATCCGGTGGTGGCGCGCGCCATATGCGTGAGTTACTGACCCAAATGGGCATGTTACATGCTGATGTGGCAAAAGAGTTACAAGACCCCGCTTCGGCCATTTTGGATATTGAGCGTAAAGTGACAGCGGCAACCCGCAGCGGCAAATTACCGACCGATAACTTTGGTGTACCGCTGGCGGGCAGCCTGATTCCTTGGATCGACAAAGCGCTGGATAATGGTCAAAGCCGCGAAGAGTGGAAAGGCCAGGCTGAAACCAACAAAATTCTGAATACCAGCAGCGTTATTCCAGTCGATGGCCTGTGCGTGCGTATTGGTGCGCTGCGTTGCCATAGCCAAGCCTTTACGCTGAAACTGAAAAAAGATGTGCCATTGCCAGAAATTGAGCAAATGTTGGCAACTCACAATGACTGGGTTCGTGTTATCCCAAATGACCGTGAGCTGAGTATGCGTGAACTAACCCCCGCAGCGGTAACGGGTACTTTAAATACGCCAGTTGGTCGCCTGCGTAAACTGAATATGGGGCCGGAATACCTCTCCGCTTTTACCGTAGGTGACCAGCTATTATGGGGTGCAGCAGAGCCACTGCGCCGTATGTTGCGTATCTTGCTGTAACGGTCATTTAGAATAATAGCGGTAAAGCTCTGGCCCTTATGGTCAGGGCTTTTTTGTTTTATAATATAAATTAATTAAATAGTTAATTTATATATGGCATTAATTGTTTTAAATTATGTTTATTTAAATAAAACCCATTAAATTAATAAAAGTAATTTTTATATATTCATCCTAATTAATAACGTGAAATGGTTTGTTATTGCATGGCTTTGTCGTACCAGTAAATGAAATTACAAAAAATAAATTAGGACTTGAATAAAATAATAATTAACTGTAACGTGGCACTTGTTCATCGTGATTTTAGTTTAAGTGTCCTATAAATTATATTTATTAATTGCTACTGTTTTTAACTAAATTATATCGGTCGGCATTATTTTAAATGATTTTCATTCTTGTTCCATTTTCAGACTTTATAGTGAATGTATAAGGTCAATTTAGATAAAGTAATGATGAGTGTTGCTATCTTATTTTTCTCTTTAATGAAAGGGGTTTTTATATGAAAACTTTATCTATACATGAAACTAAAAGTGTTAGCGGTGGTTATTCTGAAATGCAAT
Organism: Yersinia aldovae ATCC 35236; assembly: GCF_000173735.1. Lineage (GTDB taxonomy): Bacteria > Pseudomonadota > Gammaproteobacteria > Enterobacterales > Enterobacteriaceae > Yersinia > Yersinia aldovae. The sequence continues at coordinate 154,454 of NZ_ACCB01000003.1, forward strand.
CATCCTATGCTTTAAATGCTTCTGCTGGAAAGGTACCGTGGTCATCAGTATCACCAGTAACCGCCGAAATTATGAGTGTGAATGCATATTATGCAAAGTCTATTTTCAATCCTGACATAACCATCTCCACAGATAGTCATAATGTTTTAGCGACGAGTGAAACCAGAATAGTTATTAATAATTCATTACCAAGAGGGTAAGTTTGGTTATTGTTTAAATAAAAAATCCATATAATCTGTTGCCGACTATATAAAAACTGCATATGTAAACTTCTTTTATACCTAAATGGGTTTTGTAATGTCTAACATCGTGATCTGTATTGGCATTTAACTTGGTAGGGGAGTTGTATGAATGGTGCGGGGTTTGCTATTGGAATTATAAATATTCTGATAAAGATCCTTTTTTATACATTATTTTATATGGCTATGCTGTATGTGTCTGGTTTTTTGTTAGATGGTGATTTACCGGAAGTTGGGAGTAAGGTTTTTATATCAGTTGGCTGCGCAACGCTATGTACATTCATTCCATCATTTGATGGAATGAAGACCTTTATCGATACTTACTTAAGTATAAGAAGTAAATAACCTCAACTTAATATTATTGGTTTTGGTCATTGCGGGGGAATCATCATATGAAAAATTCATCAGTATTAGAAATCTAACATGTCAGTGATGCTGGAAGAGAATTAGCTCAGGCTTCTGGTTCCTTGGTGGGTTCTGTCGTTGGAGTGCAGGTGGGGGAAACGGCTAGAGCAGCAGGGAGAGCCGCATTGTGCATTGGGTGGGGTTGCAGAAGGGAAAGCCTATGATGGTATCTTTCACGTAATCAATTCCACTCCCCAAATTACTATTCCGGCAGTGAGTTATAATCCAGCCAAACTGGGTGGAACGGCTTATTTGAGTGGCTCTGATAGTTATTATATTTTCAGAATGACCGGAAGGTTAAATTGTAGTTAATATGTAGGCTTTGATATATGAAACCACAAGATACACCTAATTAATTATGTGTTATTGATGCTTAACATGACATGTATTTATTAATGGCTTTACGCGATAGTTAGTGAAATATAACAGGATAATATATGTTCAGGCAGGAAGCCTTTGATTACCAGAAAGCAAAGTGGACAGGGAAGGTACTACTTATTTCTGGTCTTCCAGTTTGGGTCATCGCATCAGGAGTATCAGTAATTATTATTATTTTTCTGACTTTTATTATTTTTGGTAATTATACTCGGAGAGTGAATGTTTATGGTGAAATCACAACACTTCCTCGTCCAATTAATATTTTTTCTTCTCACCAAGGTTTTATTACTCAAAGTTTGGTGAGTGTGGGTGATGAGGTGGTCAGAGGACAAGCACTTTATCAAATAGATGTAAGTAAAGTGACTGATTCCGGTGTGGTGAGTAAGAATAACCAGCACGCCATTGAGCGTCAGTTGGTACAGGTTAAGAACATTATTAAAAAGCTACAAGGGAACAAACTCGCCACCTTGAGTAACATTCAAGACAGAAAAATAAAGTATGAGATAGCTTATGAAAAATCCTCTCAATTAGTAAAAAATAGTCAAGATAATGTTGAGTCTATGCGTAGAATGGCGAATGATTATAGAGAATATCTACGGCAGGGGCTTATTACCCAAGAACAAGTCAATAATCAAACCTATTCTTACTATCAGCAACAAAGTGCCGCCCATAATCTATATGGCCAAAATATGCAGGAAGCACTACAAATAGCTAATCTGGAAAGTGAGATTGTTACCCGTGCAGCTGATTTCGATAATCAGATTTCACAATATGAATTGCAATATGGTGACCTACGAAGGCAACTAGCCGAAACTGATGCCACAGGGACCTTAGTTATTAATGCGCCAGTCGATGGCCGAATAGAATCACTTAGTGTAACAACTGGGCAAATGGTTAATATAGGGGACAGCCTGGCACAATTGATTCCAGGTACTGAACCTCAGTATTACTTGGTACTTTGGCTGCCTAATGGAGCCATACCTTATATAACTGTAGGTAATTCTGTAAATGTGCGTTACGAGGCTTTTCCTTTCGAGAAGTTTGGTCAGTTCCCTGGCCGCATTGAAACTGTTTCTTCTGTGCCAGCCTCTACTCAGGAGATGGCCAGTTACAATAGCACGCCACGTTATCACTCAAATTTAAGCGCAGAATCTTACTATAAAATGTTGGTAGTTCTGGATCAAACCCAGTTCCACTATCAAGAAAAAACATTACGCCTTACTGGGGGAATGAAAGCACAATCGACTCTTTTCCTTGAAAAACGTCCCCTCTATCAATGGATGTTCTCCCCTTTCTATGACATGAAAAAAAGCCTGATGGGGCCTATCCATGAATGACATTGTCTTCTCATCTATTATGAGTAAGTTAAATTTAGCATGGCGGAGAAAAGTGCCACAGATTTTACAAACTGAATCATCCGAGTGTGGGTTGGCAAGTTTAGCGATGGTGTTTCACTATTTTGGACTGAATATTGATTTATTCAATTTACGTCAGCAGTTTGGTATTTCAGTTCGCGGTGCAACGCTTAATACATTAATGGATGTAGCTAGTTCACTCAAATTTAAATCCCGCGCTTTATCGCTGGATATCGATGAACTTTTCGCACTTAAAACGCCGTGTATCCTGCATTGGGATCTCAATCATTTTGTCGTACTCATCGCGGTAAGACGAAATGGCATCATTATTCACGATCCCGCCTTTGGACGTAGAGTTATTAGTTTGCATGAGTTATCACAGCATTTTACCGGCATTGCGCTGGAACTATGGCCTGCCAGCGATTTTACCTCTTCAACTCAACAAAGCCGGTTACAGTTACGTCGTTTATTATCCAATATAAGTGGATTAAAAGGTGCTTTAACCAAAATATTTTGTCTCTCACTGGTTATTGAAGCAGTGAGTTTGCTAATGCCTGTAGGTACCCAACTGGTTTTAGACCATGTGATTCAAGCCAGCGATCATCATTTATTAGCGCTTATTTGTACTGGATTGCTGTTCTTCATTATATTTCGAACTGCTGTCGCGATGCTGCGCTCGTGGATAACTATCGTGATGGATTCACTGATAGATGTGCAGTGGAAGGCCGGTATGTTCGACCATCTTATGAAGCTCCCGTTAGCCTATTTTGAAAAACGTAAATTGGGTGATATCCAGTCACGTTTTGGCTCGCTGGATACAATCCGTACTACTTTTACTACCAGTATTGTTAGCTCGATTATCGACTGCATTATGTCTATCGGCTTACTCGGCATGATGTTGTTATATGGTGGTTGGCTGGTCTGGGTGGTGCTGGGGTTTACTACTATTTATATCATCATGCGTCTGATTACTTATAATCACTACCGGCAAGCATCTGAAGCATTACTGGTTAAGGGCGCTAAAGCCAGTTCACATTTTATGGAAACGCTCTATGGCATTGGCACCCTGAAAGCGCTGGGATTGTTAAAAACGCGTTCCCAATTCTGGTTGAACCTGAATATTGATACTACTAACGCAGGTATTCGCATTACTCGATTAGATATGTTATTCGGGGGCGTGAATACTTTTATCGCCGCTTGCGATCAGATCATTATTCTATGGTTAGGGGCATCATGGGTTATTGATAATCAGATGACTCTGGGGATGTTTGTCGCATTCAATGCTTATCGTGGTCAATTCTCAGTGCGTGCCAGTAGCCTGATTGATATGGTGCTGCAATTACGTATGCTCAGCCTACATAATGAGCGAGTGGCAGATATTGTTTTGTCTGAGCCGGAAAAGGAAATGCCGACCCGGCAATTATTTCCTCCCAACGCGCCGGTAGCCTTTTCGGTCTGTAATCTGTCTTATCAGTATGACAGCCTATCTAAGGCTATTATTAATGCACTTAATATTGAAATTAAACCAGGGGAAAGTGTTGCTATTATAGGGCCATCTGGAGTGGGAAAAACAACGTTGATGAAATTAATGAGCGGATTATTGGAACCGAGTTCGGGGCGCTTATTAGCCAATGGGCTGGATATCCACGCGATTGGTATTAATAATTACCGAGAATGCATTGCCTGCATTTTACAAGATGACAAACTGTTCGCTGGTTCTATCGCTGAGAATATTGCCAGTTTTGAGCTGTCTTTAGATATGGAGTGGGTAATGGGCTGTGCCCGTCATTGCAATATTCATGATGATATAATGAAAATGCCAATGGGGTATGAAACGTTGCTTGGTGAGTTAGGGGGCAGTTTATCTGGAGGGCAAAAGCAGCGATTATTAATTGCTCGTGCTCTATATCGCCGACCCGGTATTCTGTTTATGGATGAAGCGACCAGTCACTTAGATTTGGCCAACGAAACCTATATCAATGCCAGTATTGCTGCATTAGCTATTACCAGGGTAATTATTGCCCACCGGCCTTCAACCATTGCGTCAACTGACCGCATAATTACACTGAGTTGAAATAATGTAATTAGCCAACGGCGGATTATACTAGGAAGGTTTGTCTTTTTAAACTGTATATTATTAGTGTGTGTTTCATCCCGATAAATTAATTTACAGGTATATGAGTGGTTATTAATTAAACGACTCAATATTGAGGCGGTTATTTAAATAAGATAAGGGGAAGCCACACTTGGTCACTTTGTCGGAGGCGAAACTTATGATGGTGCGCATCATGTAATTAAATCGTTACCGAGGTTCAATTCCCCAGGATGAACGACGGAAAGTTATTATATTTCAATGGATTTGAGTCTATTTACAACAAAGATTATCATTATTTAAATTCGTGTATTTATATATAATACATCATCAATCTGTGGTGATGCATTATATAAATATTACATTCATTTATCAGAAGGACGTCGGTCTAAATCGGGTTGCCAATGGGGCCGACTATAACAACTGACTGATATTAAGCTCTTCCATCAAACGATGGTTATCTGAGTAATTCACTGGGATAGCAATCACTGCTGGGCCTGATACATCCATCGCTTGATGCAATTTACGGGTTAGCTCATCGGCTGATTCGACGGCAAAACCTTTAGCACCAAAGGATTCGGCATACATTTTGAAATCAATGGGGCCAAAGCTGACACCTGATGGGCGTTTATATTTTTTCTGCTCCTGAATTTCCACCATGTTGTAACCGTTATCGACCCAAATAATATGCAGCAGATTGCTTTTCAGGCGCACAGCGGTTTCTAACTCCATGCTGGATTGCATAAAGCCCCCATCACCTGATACGGATACTACCTTCTGGTGTGGATTCACCAACGCAGCGGCAATGGCCCACGGCAGTGCTACGCCCATTGTCTGCTGGCCGTTCGACATAAGAATCTGTCGCGCACGGAAGCTGTAAAGGTAACGAGCAATCCAGATATGAAAACTCCCCATATCAACACATAATGTCACGTCGCTGTTGACGATATCTTGCATCGCTCGAACCAGACGCAAAGGGTGGATAGCAAAGCCACTCATCTGTTCTGCCCGATTAGCCAAATCCCGCCGTTGGCGGCAACGATCGTTCAATATCTCCTGCGTTTGTGGAGTCAATATTAGTGGGCCATTTATCCGCTGATCCAATGCATCCAGAGTGGCGGCAATATCGCCTAGTAGCTCTTTTTCTGGTTGGTAGGCGGCCTCTATTTCGGCGGGTAAAATATCAATATGTATCAGCGTGGTTTGGCCGTTATTCCACAGTGCAGGATCATATTCCACTGGGCTGTAACCGATAGTTATAATCAAATCAGCTTGTTGTAGCAGTTTATCGCCTGCCTGATTATTAAATAAACCCACTCTTCCGGCGAAATGGTCAAAATGTGCCTGATCGACCACCCCCGCCGCCTGATAGGTGCTGGTAACCGGTATTTTACTGTGGTGCAGGAAACGGCGTATGGCCTCTGCATTTGCTGGCTGGCTCGCCATCAATCCAAGCAATAAAATAGGATTTTTAGCCTGTTCAATCAGCTTTGTCACCGCAATGATTTCATTCAGCGGGGCGCTACCATTATGGGGGCAGGGTTGATGAATCAGTGCATGACTGGTGACGGGTTCATTGAGAATATCTTGTGGCAAGCTGACAAATGCGGCTCCCGGCCGGCCAAACTCAGCGGTTCTGAATGCATTGCCTAACACTTCCGAAAGTGCTGCTGATGCTGTGACTTCTGCACTGAATTTGGTCACCGGGCGGAAAATACTGACGGTATCCATACTTTGATGAGTGATTTTCAGGCTATCGGCCCTTTTTACCGCGCCACCTAATGCCACTACCGGATCGCCTTCGGAGGTGGCGGTTGCCAGCCCGGTCACTAAGTTGGCACAACCCGGCCCTGATGTGACTAACGCGACTCCGGCTTTACCGGTCAAACGACCAATGGCCCCGGCCATAAAGGCTGCATTGGCTTCGTGGCGCACCACGATGGTGTTGATACTGGAGTCTTCCAGAGAATCAAATACCCGGTCGATTTTAGCGCCAGGAATGCCGAAAACCTGCTTCACCCCCTGCTGCTCTAAATGATTAACAACCAGATCGGCTCCGCATTTCCACGCCAGAATATTCGGTTTATTCGTCATGATGTTTTGTCCTCTCTATCACTGATAGCGGCTGTGTGCTGGGGTTAACTCTCTACGGTGCGAATGGCGTTATTAAGATTATCGGGCGAGAGGTTGGCGTGAAGAAAATCTGGTGCCTGCGGCAAATCGATAACCAATTTTGCGACAGTACCAAATGTGAGTACGCCGTTTTCCAATTGATAATCCAGTACATGGCCACCGCCGCTGCGGTCATCGGTAATAAAATGTTCATGGTAACCGGCAACATTAATACCTTGGGTATAGTTGGGGCTGCGGAAACCGATGATCACGCCACTTTGATGCTTAAATGCAAACGTAGGTTGCTCGGCGATGGCCTCCAACATGGGTTTGTAGGGGCGCTGTTGGCAAGGGACGGTGCGGGTATCAACATGGCTGAATTTTCCGTTGATGCGTAAGGCGCAAAACAGGTTATCCGTTTTGGCAACGTCGTCGATGACATCGTGGAGCTGCTTGCGGCTCATTTTATGTTCGAAGCGCCGTTCTTCTGTCGGTTGGAAAAAGGTCATTACCGCAAAAGGCGTCTTTTGTTCTGGCCGTGCCATGCGGGCGCTACCATCGGATCGCAATTGATAAATTTTACTATTGAATGCAACCAGTTCGCCATCAAGATTATTAAATGTTCCTAATCCAAAATTACCGTATTTAAGCAACTCGCTCATGGTGATATTACCTTCATAAACGCCACCTATGAGTGCGCTCATAAGTGATGTTTGATAAATAACACACTCTGAATGCATGGTTTTGTAGGCAGTGAAGCTGTCAGTAACATCCTGAACGCATGAGCACGCTGATACCATTGGTCTAATCATGTTCTTCTCCGTCTTTAAATAACATAAGTTATGCTTATCTAAAGATTGACGCTGAAAGAACTTAAGTACCAATATAGAAACCCCACTCTTTTGATATCAAAAATATATGGAATTACGCTATCTACGTTATTTTGTCGCTGTTGCATCCACCCGGCACTTTACCCGGGCGGCTGAAATGCTGGGTATTTCCCAGCCTCCGCTGAGCCAACAAATTCAAAAACTGGAGCGAGAGATAGGTACGCCGTTGCTACGGCGATTAGCGCGTGGAGTTGAACTGACTGAGGCGGGGCAAATCTTCTATGCAGATGCTTGTCATATACTGAAGTTAACGGATGAAGCGATTGAGCGAGCCAAAAGTATTGCACGTGGAGAAACGGGTAAACTGCGGGTCGGTTTTGCCAGCTCTACCGCTTTTCAGTTGATCGTTTTGCAGCTTCTCCATGTTTATAGGGAGAAATACCCTGAGGTGGTGTTATCGCCCAGTGAAGAGACAATGCCAATATTAATGAATGATTTGCATAATGAGCATATTGATGTGGCCTTTATCCGTCAGCCGTGTGATGCCAGTAATGAATTTACCTGCGCGGTGTTGGAGGAGGAAGATATGCTGCTGGTGCTACCGCAGAGCCACCCGTTACATGGCTGCCCAAAAATCAATTTGAACGTGTTACAGCATGAGAAGCTGATTACTTTCCCACGCGAAGTTGCCCCCGGATTGTTTGATACCATTATTGGAGCCTGCTACCGTGCGGGCTTCCAGCCCACTCTGGGGCAGCAATCACCGCAGATGGTTTCAGCAATCGCGATGGTTTCTGCCGGGTTTGGTTTCACGCTTGTTCCCCGCTCACTGGCGACACTTCAGGCGAATAATGTCACATATCATGACATTGACGATAACCTACTAAAAACCAGAATTACGATGGCCTGGCGTCGCCATGAGCGTTCGGCAACGGTGCTGAACATGGTGAAACTGATAGCAACCCGTCTTAACTGTCATTCGCAGTGATAAACGGCAGCTTGATGATAATCCTGGTGAATTGCTCAGCCTCACTTAGCACTGTTACGCCATATTCTTTGCCATAGCGCACTTTAATGCGTCGATCCACAAGGTTCATCCCCAGCCCATCGCCGTTGGGCCGAGGCTGGTATAAACCGGCGTTGTCCTCTACTTCCAGTCTCAGTGTGTTGCCATCCAACTGGCCGCGCAGCGTAATACGCCCACCGCTGAACATCTGCGACGTACCGTGCTTAATGGCATTTTCGACAACCGGTTGCAGAGAAAATGCCGGTAAACGTGCATCCATTAATTCATCGGGTAATGAGATCGCCACTGACAGGCGATCAGCAAAGCGCGCTTTTTCTATTTCTAGATACGCATTCACATGCTCAATTTCATCGCTTAGCGTGACTACATCGTGGCTGCGCTTGAGATTTTTGCGGAAAAATGTCGACAGAGAAAGCACTAACTTACGGGCATGATCAGGATTGCGGCGGATCACTACCGACAGAGTATTGAGCGCATTAAACAGGAAGTGTGGGTTCACCTGAGCATGGAGCAGTTTGATTTCAGATTGTGCCAGCATTTGCTTTTGCTGTTCGAACTCACCGGCCAGTATCTGGGCTGACAGCAAGTGGGCAATCCCTTCCCCTAATGTGCGGTTGATGCTGGAGAATAGCTTACTTTTCGGCTCATACAGCTTGATGCTGCCAATCACTCGGTGCTCTTCGCCACGCAGGGGAATAACCAGTGTTGAGCCGAGTTTGCAGGTCGGAGAAATGGAACAGGTATAAGGCACGGCATTGCCATCGGCGTAAACGACTTGGTTCAGTTCAATGGCCCGATGAGTATGGTCTGAGGTGATCGTGCCGCCGACCAAGTGGTGGTCAGAGCCGGTGCCGATGAACGCCAGCAACTTTTCGCGATCGGTAATTGCCACTGCGCCAACCCCCAATTCCTCATACAAAATACGCGCCACCCGCATACTGTTTTGTTGGTCAAAACCATGCCGTAACAGCCCCTCTGACCGTGCTGCAATCTGTAAGGCTTTGGCTGAGAATGCTGTGGTGTATTTCTCGAAAATAGCGCGTCTATCCAATAAGATGCGCATAAACATGGCGGCACCGATAGTATTGGTGATCATCATCGGCAGGGCAATATTCCCTACCAATTCGACGGCCTCGTGCCACGGGCGAGCGACTGCCAGAATAATCAGCATTTGCAGAACTTCAGCGACCAGCGTAATGCCTGCAACCACCAGCGGTTGGAAGAGCAAGTCAAGGCGGTTTTTACGTATCAAATAGCTGTGCAGGAAGCCCCCTAGCAGCCCTTCAGCGACGGTAGACAGCATACAAGCGGTGGCGGTCATCCCGCCCATTGAATAGCGGTGCAACCCCCCCGTCAATCCGACCAGAAAACCGACCGATGGCCCTCCCAGCACGCCTCCTAATACTGCCCCGATAGCACGGGTATTGGCGATGGAGTCTTCAATATGCAGACCAAAATAGGTGCCCATGATGCAAAACATGGAAAACGTGAGATAGCACACCAGTTTGTGCGGTAACCGGATGGTGACCTGCATTAACGGGATAAAAAGCGGTGTTTTACTTAACAGATAGGCAATGACCAAATACACACACATCTGCTGTAGCAAAGAAAAAATCAGTTCAAACTGGCTTACGCCCATGTTGGTAACCACAAATGCTTATTATTGCCGCTATTGTAGCCCTATTTGTGCGCAGAAAATTATGATGGAAACCCTTTTTAAGGGAAAAAAGGCCTGATGTGGGTAAACATCAGGTGAGTTACTTATTTTTTATATTTCTCTCATCGTTTTACGTGAAAAAAATTTCATTAGCAGTAAAGCAATTTTTAGCATCCATTGACTATGCTTATCGCTTGGGTAAGCAAAATTTGCTGACAGAGCTTTATTGTCAGAAAAAGTGTATTAGGGCATGAAATCAGTTAATTGGTTAATCATTGACCTTAGTCACGCTTTAAACGCTAAATGGATTGCATGATGAAAAGGTCGGTTCTGGTGTATGTATTCAGAATTTGGCTCAAAAATCATGCCATTAATCATAGGAAGAATACCATGCCATTACTTCCCGATCGTAAGGTGATTCATCAGATTATTTCCGGCCATTATGCCGATCCCTTTTCCATTTTGGGGATGCATCAAACTGCGCAGGGGTTACAGGTATGTGCTTTACTGCCGGATGCTAAAGAAGTGTGGTTGGTAGACACCGACTCCGGGCGTAATGTCGCGCAGCTCACCAGCGAAGACCCGCGTGGCTTCTTTATTGCCAAGCTTCCGCGCCGTAAAAAACCGTTTCGTTATCAATTTGCTGTTAGCTGGCAAGAAAGCACCCAAATCATCGACGATCCCTACCGTTTCGGCACATTATTGCAAGATATTGATAGCTGGTTATTAGCCGAAGGGACTCATTTGCGCCCTTATGAACGCTTAGGCGCGCATTTAATGGCGCTTGATGATGTGCCGGGTGTCAGTTTTGCTGTTTGGGCGCCGAATGCTCAGCGAGTCTCAGTGGTTGGTGAGTTTAACTTTTGGGATGGTCGCCGCCATCCGATGCGGCGGCGGCGTGAAAATGGTATTTGGGAGTTATTTTTACCAGGGGTGCAAGCGGGGCAACTCTATAAATTTGAGATGATTGACAGCAATGGCCAGGTGCGGCTGAAGGCTGACCCTTATGCGTTCGAAGCTCAGATGCGCCCAGAAACGGCTTCTTTGGTCAGCCCGCTGCCGGAAGTGGTGCAGAATACCCCAGCCCGACAAAAAGCCAATGACCTGCGCTCACCGATCTCCATCTATGAAGTCCATCTCGGCTCGTGGCGTCGCCACACGGATAATAACTTTTGGCTAAGTTATGGCGAGTTAGCAGAACAATTGGTCGATTACGTCAAATATATGGGTTTTACCCATATCGAACTGTTGCCGATTAACGAGCATCCATTCGATGGCAGTTGGGGTTATCAGCCACTTGGCCTTTATGCGCCAACCCGCCGTTTTGGTACGCCGCAGGATTTTAAAGATTTCGTTGCCAAATTTCATGAGGCGGGGATTAACGTTATCCTTGATTGGGTGCCCGGCCACTCCCCAACGACGAGCACGGGTTATCGCAATTTGATGGTACCTCGTTATATGAATATGCCGATCCGCGCGAAGGTTATCATCAGGACTGGAATACCCTGATTTATAACTATGGTCGTAATGAAGTTCGTAACTATCTGGCGGGTAATGCTTTTTACTGGCTGGAGCGTTTTGGTATCGACGCATTGCGCATCGATGCGGTGGCTTCAATGATTTATCGTGATTACAGCCGTGCCGAAGGGCAGTGGGTGCCTAATTATTACGGTGGGCGGGAGAATCTGGAAGCGATCGCTTTTCTACGTTATACCAACCATACCATTGGCGTTGAGCGCCCTGGTGGTGTGACGATGGCGGAGGAGTCCACCGACTTCCCCGGTGTAACATTGCCACCGGATGCGGGTGGGTTAGGTTTTAACTACAAATGGAATATGGGCTGGATGCATGACACGCTGAACTATATGCAGTGTGATCCGGTTCACCGCAAATACCACCATAATTTGATGACTTTCGGTATGTTGTACGCCTATACCGAGAACTTTATCCTACCGATTTCCCACGATGAAGTGGTTCATGGCAAACGGTCAGTTCTTGATCGGATGCCGGGCGATGCGTGGCAGAAATTCGCCAATTTGCGCGCCTATTACGCATTTATGTGGGCGCATCCGGGTAAAAAACTGTTGTTTATGGGCTGTGAATTTGCCCAAGGGCGCGAATGGAATTTCGATACCAGCCTCGATTGGCATCTGCTGGATGATGAGAATGGCTGGCATACCGGTGTTCAGCGGTTAGTTCGTGACCTTAACCATTGTTATCAACAACATGCGCCGTTATATGAATTGGATTACCAGCCTGCCGGTTTTGAATGGCTGGTGGTCGATGACCATGAGAACTCGGTTTTTGCCTTCCTGCGCCGTGATGCTAACGGCAACGAGCTGATTGCTATCAGTAATTTCACGCCAGTGCCACGTTATAACTACCGCGTAGGCATTCCGCAAAGTGGCCATTATCGCGAAGTACTGAATTCTGACTCCGAGTTTTATCGCGGTAGCAATCTGGGTAACCAAGGCGGAATTTATAGTCATCATGTTGGTAGCCATAATCACAGCCACTCATTGCTGCTAACACTGCCACCGCTCGCGACTATCTATTTATTGCGGGAGGAATTTGTTGTGGGAGAGGCGGGATGACGATGTTGACTCGTGGTTCCCCGCAACCTATGGGTGCCTGTTTTGACGGGGCTGGGATAAATTTCACACTATTTTCGGCCAATGCAGAACAGGTCGAACTGTGCCTGTTTGATGATAATAACCAAGAGCTGCGTATTCCGTTACCTGCCCGTAGTGGCGATATCTGGCATGGCTATCTGCCCGGCGGTAAGCCGGGCCAGCGCTATGGTTATCGGGTTAGCGGCCCTTTTGAACCACAACAAGGTCATCTGTTTAACCCCAATAAGTTATTGATAGACCCTTGCGCTTATGCGCTGGACCACAAGGTGGGCGATGATCCGCGATTAAACGGAGGGGTTAATCAGCCTGATGAGCGTGATAGCGCAGCCGCCGTGCCGAAATGCATTGTCGTCCATGAAGAATATGACTGGCAGGGGGATAGCTCGCCAAACATTCCTTGGGGCAATACGGTTATCTATGAAGCTCATGTGCGTGGCCTCACCCAATTGCATCCTGATATTCCGGCTGATCTGCGTGGTACCTATGCCGCTCTGGCGCATCCGGTCATGATTAAGTATTTGAAAAAGTTGGGCATTACCACGCTGGAGCTGCTGCCGGTGCAATTCCACGTCGATGAACCTCGCCTACAGAGAATGGGGCTGAGTAATTACTGGGGCTACAACGTGTTGGCCCCTTATGCGGTTGATCCTGATTACGCTTCAGGCCGTGAGGGCGTGTCACCGCTAAAGGAGCTGCGTGATGCGGTGAAAGCGCTGCACAAAGCCGGTATTGAAGTGATTCTGGACGTGGTGTTTAACCATACGGCGGAACTGGATATTTTTGGCCCAACGCTGTGTCAGCGTGGTATCGATAACGCCAGCTACTATTGGCTTAATGCCGAAGGCGAATACGACAACATGACAGGCTGCGGCAATGCACTGCGCTTGAGTCAGCCTTATGTCATGCAGTGGGTCATTGACTGCCTCCATCATTGGCTCGATAGCTGCCATGTTGATGGCTTCCGTTTTGACTTAGGGACTATTTTGGGCCGCACTCCGGCTTTTGATCAACATGCGCCTTTCTTTGCCGCACTGGAAGCTGATGAGCGCCTCAGCCGCTGCAAGCTGATTGCAGAGCCTTGGGATATCGGGCTGGGTGGCTATCAACTGGGTCAATTCCCCCCCGGTTTTAGCGAATGGAATGATCAGTATCGTGACGCGATGCGCCGTTTCTGGCTACGGGATGATTTACCTCTGGGGCAATTCGCCCAGCATTTTGCCGGCTCCAGTGCGTTGTTCGAACAACGGGATCGTCAGCCCTCCGCCAGTATTAATCAAATTACCGCCCATGATGGTTTTACTTTATTGGATTTATTGTGTTTTAACCAAAAACACAATCAAATCAATGGAGAAGATAATCGCGATGGCAGTGATAACAATATCAGCACTAATTTTGGGTGTGAGGGGTTAGTCGTAGATGAGGCCACCTGGCAGCGGCGTAAAGCCTGCCAGCGGGCGTTATTGACCACCTTATTACTTTCGCAGGGAACGCCGATGTTACTGGCCGGTGACGAGCATGGTCATAGTCAGCAAGGTAATAATAATGCGTATTGTCAGAACAACATTCTTACCTGGCTCGATTGGGGCAGTGCAGATAATTTGTTAATAACATTTACCGCTGAACTAATTCGGTTGCGTCAGCAAATTCCGGCCCTGATAAAAGATAAATGGTGGCGGGAAGGTGATGGCAATGTGCAATGGTTGGATGGTCAGGGGCAAGTACTGAGTGATGCAGCTTGGGAGCAAGGTTGTCAAAAACAGCTGCAAATCCGGTTATCTGAGCGCTGGCTGGTGGTGATTAACGCTACCGGCCAAGAGTGTGAAATGTGTTTACCTGCGGGGGAATGGGGGGTTATTCCTCCTTTTGGGCCATCAGAACATGCGGAATCATTTACTGCATGGAACGGAGCCGCACACGCTGTTTGCGTGTTCGTACAGAAATTTTAAGGGGTTAGCTGTGGTTAAATTCGAAAACAAAGATCCGTTGATGTTAGCCCGAGTATTACCAAACAAATCTGTTGCGCTGATTCTGGCAGGGGGGCGTGGCTCGCGGTTGAAAGATTTGACCGCCACCCGAGCCAAACCTGCGGTACATTTTGGCGGTAAATTCCGCATCATTGATTTTGCCTTATCCAACTGCCTGAACTCCGGAATTCGTCGCATCGGAGTCATCACTCAGTATCAATCCCATACTTTGGTTCAGCACATTCAACGCGGCTGGTCATTCCTGAACGAAGAAATGAACGAATTTGTGGATTTATTACCTGCCCAACAACGCTTGAGCACCGAGCACTGGTACAAAGGCACCGCTGATGCGGTGTATCAAAATCTGGATATTATTCGCCGCTATGAGGCGGAATATGTCGTTATTCTGGCCGGTGACCACATCTACAAAATGGATTATTCGCGCATGTTAATCGATCATGTGGAGAAAGGGGCGGAATGTACTGTCGCCTGTATTCCCGTACCGATTAAAGAGGCAAATGAGTTTGGTGTGATGGAAGTGGCCGATGATTATCGCATCACCGCATTTTATGAAAAACCCACGAATGCACCCTCAATGCCGGGTCGCCCGGATATGGCGCTCGCCAGCATGGGGATCTATATTTTCAATGCTGATTATCTTTTTAAATTATTAGAAGAGGATATGAACACCCTCGGTTCCACCCATGATTTTGGCAAAGATTTGATCCCGAAACTGACAGCGCAAAAAGTGGCTTGGGCGCATCCGTTTGACCTTTCCTGCGTGACGTCTAATGCTGAGCTGCCGCCTTACTGGCGTGATGTCGGGACACTGGATGCCTACTGGCGGGCGAATCTTGATTTAGCCTCGGTGACACCCGAGCTGGATATGTACGACCGTGCCTGGCCGATTCGTACTCATATGGAGCCGTTGCCGCCCGCCAAGTTTGTGCAGGATCGCTCAGGCAGCCACGGTATGACTATGAACTCGCTGGTTTCCGGTGGCTGCATTGTGTCTGGATCGGTCGTGGTGCATTCGGTGCTGTTCCCGCGGGTACGAGTGAACTCATTTTGCACCATTGATTCCACCGTTCTGCTGCCGGATGTCAATGTTGGCCGTTCGTGCCGCCTGCGCCGTTGCATAATTGACCGTGCCTGCCACATACCCGAAGGGACGGTTATTGGGGAGAACGCCGATGAAGACAGTAAGCGTTTTTATCGCTCGGAGGGCGGGGTGGTGCTGGTCACGCGTGAAATGCTGGCGAACCTGGCAGCAAAATAGGGCGATTTTATTTATCTGATAGGTGTCAGGAGTCACGATGCGGGTCTTACACGTATGTACTGAGCTGTTCCCTTTGCTGAAAACGGGGGGGCTGGCCGATGTTGTTGGTGCTTTACCTGCCGCTCAGATAGCTGAGGGGGCGGATGTCCGGGTGATGCTACCTGCTTTCCCTGATTTGCGCAGAGGTATTCCGGACACTGTTTTGGTCAGGGAGATTGATACCTTTGCTGGCCGAGTTTCTCTGCGCTATGGCCACTATCAGGGGATCGGCATCTATTTGATTGATGCACCGGGCCTTTATGACCGGGCGGGTAGCCCTTATCACTCCCAATCTTTACATGCTTATGCCGATAACTATCGCCGTTTTGCCTTATTGGGCTGGATGGCGTGCGAACTGGCGTGTGGGTTGGACGGGTACTGGTGGCCAGAGGTTGTTCATGCCCATGATTGGCATGCCGGGCTAGCTTGTGCTTATCTCGCGGCGCGTGGGCGGCCTGCACGATCGGTCTTTACCGTCCATAATTTGGCTTACCAAGGGCTATTCTCTGGCCATCACTTAGCTGAATTACAACTGCCAGCAACCTTTTTTCAAATGTACGGGCTGGAGTTTTATGGGCAAATTTCTTACCTGAAGGCCGGATTATTCTTTGCAGACCACGTCACCACCGTCAGCCCGACTTACGCCAAAGAGATAACCCAGCCTGCATTTGGTTACGGCATGGAAGGGCTGCTGCAAGAGCGGGCCAGTCAGGGGCGGTTAACCGGGATTCTCAACGGGGTAGATAGCAATATTTGGAGCCCGCAGAGCGACGCCTTGCTACATGCTTGCTATGACGTAGAAAACCTGCAAGCAAAAGCTGTGAACAAAGCACACTTGCAAACCACGATGGGGCTGGAGGTGACGGAGAAGAAACCCATCTTTGCGGTTGTTAGCAGGTTGACGGCACAAAAAGGGTTGGATTTGGTGCTGGAAGCCTTGCCAGATTTACTGCAACTGGGTGGGCAGTTGGTGGTACTGGGGGCCGGGGATGCCATTTTACAAGAGGAGTTCTTGGCCGCCGCCGCAGACTATTCCGGCCAGGTTGGGGTACAAATTGGCTATCACGAAGCATTCTCCCACCGGATTATCGCCGGTGCGGATGTCATTCTGGTACCGAGCCGCTTTGAACCCTGCGGGTTAACGCAGTTGTATGGTTTGAAATATGGCACTTTGCCGCTGGTGCGGCATACCGGTGGGCTGGCCGATACCGTGGTGGATTGTGCGCTGGAGAATCTGGCAGATGGCACGGCCTCGGGGTTTGTGTTTGATGAATGCGATGTGCAGGAATTGGTACGGGCAATACGCCGTGCTTTTGTACTGTGGAGCCGGCCAAAGCATTGGCGTCATGTTCAGCGCCATGCGATGGGGTTGGATTTCGGCTGGCAAGTCGCTGCGGCAGATTATCTGTCACTTTATCGGCGTCTCTAGTTTGCCGATCGGTTGTAAAGACGATTGGTTGTAAATACGACTGTAAACACGAATTGGGAAAACCGCTATGACATCACCGTTCAGTTATACCTCACCCATAGTCAGTGTGGATGCGTTGAAACACTCCATAGCCTACAAACTGATGTTTATTGTTGGCAAAGATCCTTCCATTGCAACTCAGCATGACTGGCTGAACGCGACGTTATTCGCAGTTCGCGACCGTATGGTCGAACGCTGGTTACGTTCCAACCGCGCTCAATTATCACAAGACGTTCGGCAGGTTTACTATTTGTCGATGGAGTTTTTATTGGGCCGCACGCTATCTAATGCTCTGTTATCGATGGGGATATATGGCGATATCGAGCAGGCGCTGGATGAAATGGGCCTTAACCTGTCTGAGCTGTTGCAAGAAGAGAACGACCCCGGTTTAGGTAATGGGGGGCTGGGGCGTTTGGCAGCCTGTTTCCTTGATTCGCTGGCAACACTGGAACTGCCGGGGCGCGGTTACGGTATCCGTTACGAGTACGGTATGTTCAGCCAGAAGATAGTGAACGGCCAACAGATGGAATCACCAGATAACTGGTTGGAATACGGTAACGCCTGGGAGTTCCCACGGCACAATACCCGCTATAAAGTGCGCTTTGGTGGCCGTATCCAGCAGGAAGGTAGCAAGGCCCGCTGGCTGGAAACCGAAGAGATCCTCGCCTGTGCTTACGATCAAATCATTCCTGGTTTTGATACAGATGCCACCAATACACTGCGCTTATGGTCTGCACAGGCCAGTAATGAAATCAATCTGGGTAAATTCAATCAAGGTGACTATTTTGCCGCGGTTGAAGATAAAAACCACTCAGAAAACGTATCCCGCGTGCTGTATCCCGATGACTCCACCTACTCCGGGCGAGAACTGCGTTTGCGCCAAGAGTACTTTTTAGTGTCAGCGACGGTGCAGGACATTCTCAACCGCCATTGGATGATGCACAAAAAGTCCGACAACCCATCTGGCAATCCATTCAGCAATCTGGCAGATAAAATCGCCATTCACCTCAATGATACGCACCCGGTGCTTTCAATTCCTGAAATGATGCGTTTATTGATCGATGAACATAAATTTGGCTGGGAAGATGCCTGGAATGTGGTACAGCAAGTATTCTCTTACACCAACCACACGTTGATGACGGAAGCATTGGAAACCTGGCCAGTCGATATGATTGGTAAGATCCTGCCACGCCATCTGCAAATCATCTTTGAAATCAATGATTATTTCCTCAAGTCGGTTGAAGAGCAGTATCCGGGTGACGCTGATCTGTTACGACGGGTATCGATTATTGATGAGCAGAATGGCCGGAAGATACGTATGGCTTGGCTTGCGGTGATTGCCAGCCATAAAGTCAACGGCGTGTCAGCCTTGCACTCAGAGCTGATGGTGACGTCACTGTTTAAAGATTTTGCCAGTATCTTCCCCAATCGATTCTGTAATAAAACCAATGGTGTCACCCCACGGCGTTGGCTGGCGCTGGCTAACCGGCCATTGTCGAAAGTATTGGATGACAGCATTGGCCACAATTGGCGTACTGACCTGAGTCAACTCAATGAGTTGGAAAAGAATCTCGATTTCCCGAGTTTCTTGCAGAAGCTTCAAGAGGCAAAGCTGGAGAATAAAAAACGGCTGGCGATTTATATAGCCAAAAAGCTGAATGTTGTCGTGGACCCGGCGGCGTTATTTGATGTGCAAATCAAGCGTATTCATGAGTACAAACGGCAATTGTTGAATGTGTTGCATGTGATTACTCGCTATAACCGTATCCTTGAGGCACCGGATGAGGCGTGGGTGCCGCGCGTGGTGATTTTTGCGGGTAAAGCGGCATCGGCTTATTACAATGCTAAACAAATTATTCACCTGATCAACGATGTTGCCAAAGTCATTAACAATAATGAAAGTATTAATAATTTGCTAAAAGTGGTGTTTATCCCTAATTACAGTGTCAGCCTGGCGCAGTTAATCATTCCAGCCGCTGATCTGTCCGAACAGATTTCGCTGGCCGGCACTGAAGCCTCGGGTACCAGTAATATGAAGTTTGCCCTGAATGGCGCGCTGACTATTGGTACGCTGGATGGGGCGAATGTCGAGATCCAAGAACATGTGGGTGAGGATAATATCTTTATTTTTGGTAATACCACCGCACAGGTTGAGGCACTGCGTAATGATGGCTATAACCCACGAAAATATTACGATGAAGATACTGAATTGCATCAGGTATTAACACAAATTGCCACCGGCACTTTCAGCCCGGAAGAGCCTCATCGTTACACCAGCTTGTTTGATTCACTGGTGAATTTGGGGGATCACTATCAGTTGCTGGCAGATTATCGTAGTTATGTAGACACTCAAGATAAAGTCGATGAGCTGTACAGCAATCCAGATAAGTGGACACGTAAAGCTGCACTTAATATTACCAATATGGGTTATTTCTCCTCGGATCGGACAATTCAAGAGTACGCCGACGAAATTTGGCATATTAAGCCAATCAATCTGTAATGATTAACTCAGAATATAATTCACTAAACCAATAACAAAACCCTTCTCACCGGTGACAGTGAGAGGGGTTTTTCAATTGCTCAGACTAAGCAACGCAGCGTTATCAGGAAACCAGCGACAGTGCCTGCTGTTTCTCTGCTTGTGCTTGCGCCAGCCATTGTGCAACGCGCTGTTTCTGCGCATCGTCCAGCATCATGCCTAACTTGGTACGACGCCAGATAGCATCATCCAGTTCAACTACCCACTCTTTCTCAACCAGATAACGCAGTTCTGCCTCATACAGGCCGTGGCCGAAGTGTTCACCTAAGCTCTCGATACGGGTGGCATCCGCCAGTATCAGTTCGCTATGGCTACCGTAAGTGCAGGTATAGCGGCGGGCCAGCCCTTCGGGTAACCAGTTGTGGCGGTGGCGCAGTTGAACAATATAGTTATCGCGGCTGCCACCAATATCACCACCTGGCAGCGCGCCGTTTTTGGTCCACGCTGGGCCGATATTGGAATAGTAACCTGACAGTTTTTCCAGTGCGTGTTCAGCCAACTTGCGATACGTGGTCAATTTGCCACCGAATACTGACAGCAATGGTGCTTTACCGGCGTCATCGGCGACATCCAGTGTGTAATCACGGGTGACGGCTTGCGGCGAATCCGATTCATCGTCACACAGCGGGCGCACACCAGAATAGGTCCAGACGATATCGTCACGGCCCAACTGCTTTTTAAAGTGATCGTTATACACTTTCAGCAGATAGTCTATCTCCTGTGAGTCGATCTTCACCTCTTTCGGATCGCCGTGATATTCCACATCTGTCGTACCGATGATGGAATATTCATCCAACCACGGGATGACGAAAACGATACGGTGGTCTTCGTTTTGCAGAATATAAGCCTGTGGTTGGTTATGCACGCGTGGCACCACAATATGGCTGCCTTTAATCAGGCGGATGCCATAAGGTGATTTCAGCTTCAGACCATCGTCGAAGAATTGTTTAACCCACGGGCCGGTCGCATTGACTAAGCCTTTGGCGCGCCAGGTGAGGGTTTTACCGGTATTGACGTCAATGGCTTCAACCATCCACAGGCCTTGCTCACGCCAGGCTCGGGTCACTTTGGTACGGGTACGGACTTCACCGCCACGCTCGACGACTTCCTGAGCATTCAGCACCACCAGACGAGCATCATCTACCCAGCAGTCCGAATATTCGAAACCGCGCACTAATTCAGGTTTCAATACGGATTCAGGCCCAAAACGTAGCCCTTTACTGGCTGGCAGGCTGGTACGCTTGCCTAAATGGTCGTACAGGAACAAACCGGTGCGAATCATCCACGCCGGGCGCAGATGGGGCTGATGGGGTAAGCGGAAACGCATGGGAAAGGCGATGTGCGGTGCCATTCTCAGTAAAACTTCACGTTCAGCCAGTGCTTCGCTCACCAGACGGAATTCGTAATGTTCCAGATAGCGCAAGCCACCGTGGATAAGTTTGGAGCTGGCGGAAGACGTAGCACAGGCCAAGTCTTGCGCTTCCAGCAGCAGAACTGACAGGCCACGACCCGCAGCATCCGCAGCGATACCGGCACCGTTGATACCACCACCGATAACGATCAAGTCTTTGGTTTCCATGCTTACTCCCTCCGGATGTTCGAAATAGCTCTTTAATGTTCGATTTCGCTCACGATTGTAATCAAAAACCAACAAACAAGCCAAGAGTTAACCAAAAAAAAACATTCGCCCGTGATGGAGGTAACATTTTTGTTATCAAAATGTGGGAGGGAAAGGGGGATCTGATCTAACAACTGAACCAAATCACTGAACTGAATCACCAAAACAAACGGCTAACATAATTCCAGTTGAACTTCATGCTGTTCAATAATTTTCATCACGCTGGCGGGGGGCATCTGATCTGTAAATAGATAATCAATTAAATTCATATTTCCCAAATTTACCATCGCGTTACGGCCAAACTTGGAGTGATCGGTTACCAGCATTACACAACGGGAGTTCTCGATAATCGCCCGCTTGGTGCGCACTTCATGGTAATCAAACTCCAACAATGAGCCGTCCATATCAATGCCGCTGATACCAAGAATGCCGTAATCAAGACGGAACTGAGAGATGAAGTCCAGTGTGGTTTCGCCAATAATCCCTCCATCTCGGGTACGCACTTCACCGCCCGCCAGAATCAGGCGGAAATCCTCTTTGGCGGTCAGCAACGTTGCCACATTCAGATTGTTGGTCACCACCCGTAGACCTTTATGGTTCATCAGGGCATGAGCCACCGCTTCGGGTGTAGTACCGATATCAATAAACAGTGTTGCACCGTCGGGGATTTGGCTGGCAACGCGTTGGGCGATACGGGCTTTTTCTTCCGACCACATCACTTTGCGATCGTTATAAGCCGCATTGACTGAGCTGGAAGGCAATGCTGCGCCACCATGATGACGGTGAATCTTGTTTTGGTCCGCTAAATCATTCAAATCACGCCGGATGGTTTGCGGGCTAACGGCAAAATGTTCCACTAACTCTTCAGTGCTGACGTAACCCTGTTGGCGTACCAGCTCGATAATCGCATCATGCCGCTGCGTTTGCTTCACGATAATCCCCTAATGCGCCTGGTTGTTCCAGGCAGTTATTGTGCGGTTCTTGCGCTGTTGCGCGTGTCCCAACAAGCCATTAATAACCCAATAATCAAACCTGACACATGGGCTGCGTTGGCAATCGATAAACCTAAAATATCGAAATATCCGGCAACCAGCCAGAGTACGGAAAAAGCCATCAAGCCACGCGGCAGCGAGATACCCCGTTCGGGGGCGCGTTCACCGGTCAACCAGACATAGCCCATTAATGCATATACCACACCAGACAAACCGCCAAAATTCGCGCCGCTGAACAATGATTGCCCCCAGCCACTGAACAAGGCTGAAACAATAGTTAATACCAGCAGCTTGCCGGTGCCAAGCCGTTTTTCCATCTGCCCGGCCAGATACCACCACCACATCAGGTTAAACAGGATATGCAGCAGCGAAAAGTGCAGCAGAGCATGGCTGACCCAACGCCAGACTTGCAGATATTGACTCTCGTCACGAGGCCAGGCAAGCCAGGACATTACTGCAAGATCGCCAACAAATTGCATTAATATATAGATGGCGATACAGAGTACCATCACTGACAGCGTCAGTGGCCCGGCCTGGCTACGTATGGTCTGGAGATAGGGAAAGCGCTGATAGTTTAAATCAGAATGCAGATTACCGGACTGCCAACTGGCGGCCTGATAGCGTGGGTTGAGGGGATCGAGTAGAAACTGTTCCAGCTCATGCTGCACCAACGGCAGTTGCTCGTCATCGGCGAGCCAAATCTCTGCGCCTTGGCTGTCACGACGCACTTCTAATGCCACATTGCGGGTGGCCATATAATCAACAAAGGCCTGCGCCAGACGTAGATTAGATATTGCTATTACACGAATCATATTGCCCATCGTCTAACGAGGTTTTAATCAAAGTGCTTAAAAATATCACAATCTGTCCACTCGTGGCGAATAGCTGACAATAAACGAGTTATAGAAATCAGGTAATTCCGTGAACAACTTCTTGCGGATAGCTTTTGGCCCAAGCCTCAAAACCGCCATCAATGCTGTAAACCGCCTCAAAACCTTGCTGGAGTAAATACTGAGCTGCCCCTTTGCTGCTATTACCGTGGTAGCACATTACCATCACGGGTTGCTCAAAATCGGTTTGCTGCATAAAAGGTTGCAGGCTGCCATTGGTCAGATGGAATGCATCTGGCGCGTGACCGGCTTCATAACTTTGTGGATCGCGGATATCAACTAAAACTGCTTTGTTTTCTTTTAGGCGGTTATAGGCCTGCTCAATACTGATTGTTTCAAACTGTTCCATATTGCTGTCTACCTTGCAAAAACGAGATCGAGGAGGAGATGCTATCCGCGATTATAATCACATTTCGCACAATAAAGACCAGAGTGAGTGTGGTGGTATTGGATGAGAGAGAACCTATTTAGCCGCGTTTTATTTGTTGATGCTCAATTGCCCTTTTTTTTAAAAAGGGCAATTGAGTTTGTTGATAAAGCGATTAGTTGATTTGGAGGCCAGTGGGTAACAACGTTGATAGATTTTATCATTAGTCTGGAGCGGCCAATTTTTTGTTTAATTAATTCTGAACGTCAAATGCAAGTGTATAATATGTTTTGTTTGTTTCATATGTTTGTCTAAAGGGCGTGAAATTTTCATCACTATTAATCAGTGTTTCCTGTTTTGTATTGATTGGTTCAGGAAATAATACTGTATCCGCCAGCACATCAAAGCTCCAGATTCGCAAGTGGTCACTTTCGCCAAGCTCCTCGTTGATATTCGAGACAGGTAAACTCTCTGATGGAATTCCTTGGAATGTATTTCCGTGTTTATTTAGTGGGTTATGGGTATTCCATTCAGTTTTGTTTTCGCTATTTTTTGTATTGATGAGCTTGTTTGTAATCGTTCCAGGTTTAGAGAATGAATTATTCTGGAAAATTCCTTTAAAGAGCGTTCCTTGTTTATTTAGCGTGCTGTAATTATCTGATTTTGGTATGTTTAGGTTGTTTTTTATACCATTAATGTTTCCAGCCTCGGTGGATGAACTTTTTGAGAGTACGTCCAAGAACACTCCACCATATCTGTTCAGTTTAATGGGGGTATTTTTTATTGATTCTACCTTGATAGAAGTATTGGCAGTTATTTCTTCTTTTTTACCGATGGTATTCGGAGTGATTGTACGCAGACTTACTGTGTTATATATAGGTCTCATCTATTCCACCTTTATTTAAATGCCAGAATAGTATGTTAAAACGGTTTTGAGATGGTTACTTTCAAAAAACGATTATCTATTTTCCATAATATATTAATAAATAAGGTAATTATATAAGTGGGGAATGTGTTTGATATATATAATACAATGAATTTATATTTTAACACTGCGGATGAGACCACAGTGTTAAAATAGTATTATTAAACATATCCCATCATCTGTAATAAACGCTGTGCCTGCTGTACCGCTTCCTGACGGTGGGCGACACCCAGTTTTTGATACAAGTTACGGATATGCGTTTTAATGGTGGTGGCAGCCACTGCCAACTCCCCGGCTATTTGGTCATTACTGTAACCCGAATAAATTAGCCCTAATACCTGCCACTCACATTGAGTTAGCGGGCTGGTGCGGATCAATTCAGGAACTTGCGGATGAGTTAGCAGTTTATCGACGAATATCTCATCGAAATGAGCGAACTTGTGCCGATGATGTTGATTGATATCTTTTAAAATTCGCTGCGCACGATGCTGTTCCAGTTCGGGCAGTGCGTTGAGCTGGATCAGTTGACGCAACTGTTGCGCCATTGCTTCGCCTTCAATAACGAAATGACTGATAAAACCAGTGCGATTAGCTAAGGTGAGAGACTCAATCAGGGCTTTTTGTGCCTCACCTTTACGATCAGTCTGCCAGTAAAGAATGTTACTTAACAGCAAATTACGATTTAGATCGCTGGTCAGGCGCAAGCGACGGGCGTTTTCATTCAGCTCATCCAGTACCACTTCGGCTTCATTATAGC
Source organism: Yersinia aldovae ATCC 35236 (assembly GCF_000173735.1). Lineage (GTDB taxonomy): Bacteria > Pseudomonadota > Gammaproteobacteria > Enterobacterales > Enterobacteriaceae > Yersinia > Yersinia aldovae. The sequence continues at coordinate 180,020 of NZ_ACCB01000003.1, forward strand.
GGCCCAGCATGATCTGTATCCGCGCGATATTACGCCACTGGCCTTGCAAGAAGTGGTTATCGGCCATACCCGGTTTTTCTGCCTGCCGTAGCCAATTTGCTGCCGCAGATTTATCCCCGGTCATTTGCCAGTGAATCACCCGCGGTTTATCTGCGTTAGTAATCCAGTCCAGATGATACTGGCTGCCGTGCTGAAGCACTTCGCAGCGCTGAATATACATATTGGCATTATCCAGATCGCCACGAGCCAGTGAACATTTTGACAGCATTGCCAGGCACTGTAATTGCTGCTGTGGCTGATAGTTAGCCAGAATTTCAATCCCTTTACGGGCCGCTTCTTCTGCTTCATCCAACCGTGACCATGACCACAATATCTGGGAGCGAATCCGTAGCAGGAATTCATGCATCGGGAGCTGTTCAAGATGCTGCTCGCGGATAAGTTCAAAGGCTTTGTCCTGTGTCTCATACGCGGCTTGCAAGAAGCCCTGAGCAATCAGAATTTCGCTCTGTTGTAGCAATGCCCATAAAGCGTAGTGATAGGCTTCGTGGCGGCGTGCCATTTGCTCGGTTTGCTGCATCATGGGCAGCGCGCGGCTTAGCTCCCTTTTGCAATGGTGGACTTCACCGGTCACTGACGTTGCCACAATGCGGCTGTAAAAGTTCGCCATTGGTAGATATTTTAGCGCTTGAGTGGCCAGTTTTTCAGCGTCTTCCGGCTTACCGGCATTGATGGCAACCTGCGCTCGTAGCGCATCAAACTCGGCACGTAAAATCTCATCAACAGGAATTTTACGTTCCTGCATCGCCGATTCTGCCCGTTCGAGCAACGTATTGACCTCGCTGTAGCGATGCTGGCTTTGCGCCAGCCAGGCTTGCAGCAATGCCAGTTCAGGATTTTGTACTAATAGGGAGTAAGGTAGGGCAACCAGACACTGTTCCAGCAACGCTAGTTCGCTGTGGTTAAACAAGGCCCAGGCGTGTTGTAGCAAAATATCACGTAACATGCCGACATCACCGGCGGCTAAGGCATGGTGGATAGCTTCGGCCGGGTAACCCAGCGCCATCCAGCCCTCAGCGGCAGCATGATGTAATTCGGGTAGCTCTAGCGCCAATTCCCACTGACAGCGTTGGCGCAGGAATGTGGCAAATAATGGATGAAAGCAGAACCATTCGCCGCTATCATCCATGCGATGAATAAATAAGCCCTGGCGCTCCAACTCTTCCAGCCGTTGCTGGCCGTTATCTTCACCGGTCAGGCGCACAATCAGAGCATCATTCATCGAGCGCAAAACTGAGCAGCGCAGCAGAAAGGCGCGTGCATTGCTATCAACCTGATCCAACACTTCATCGACCAGATAGTCTGATAAATGGCTGGCATTCAGCCCGGCTAAACGTTTGGCGGATTTTTGCGCCGAGGAGTTCGGCTGGCGCGATGATAGTGCTATCAGTTGTAGCGCCGTCGCCCAGCCTTCAACTTCATCACACAAGCGGCTGCTATCGCCTTGTTCCAGTGGTATAGAAAGACGGCAATCGAAGAATTGTTGCGCTTCCTGATGATTAAACGCGAGCTGTTGTGTTCCCAGTTCCAGCAATTGGTCGCGAACCCGCAGGTTAGCGATACCCAATGGTGGCAAGGTGCGCGATAGTAAAATTAGCGTTAGATTTTCGGGCTGATGGCGTAGGAAAAAGCGCATGGATTCATGAATCGCATCATTGGTAATCAAATGATAATCATCAATCACCAGATAAAGCGGGCCATCCCAATCAGATAATTAGATAAATAACTGAGCAAATAGCGCGGAGAGACTGGCATATTGGTGCTTCTGACTGAGTGCCTCACTTTTGCTGCAATGCCCTCCCGTCGCTTGCTGTACCGCCGCTATCAGATAGGTCGCGAATCGTTCCGGCTGATTATCGCTTTCATCCAGCGAATACCAACCGAGATCTGATTGATCAGCAGCCCATTGAGCGATCAACGTGGTCTTGCCGTAACCGGCTGGGCAATTGATCAAGGTCAGGCGATAGTTTGCCACGCCTGATAACTTTACCAGCAGGCGGTCGCGCATCACGGTATTTTGCAGCCGTACCGGGCGGCTCAGTTTTGAGGGGATCAGCATACAGCGTCCGGTTTGAGAAATATCCGGTGAGAAGGATTCCCTGCGGCTAAGATATCCATTAGGTGGTTACAGGCATTCATAAGAGTAATTATTTTTAGCCTCGTAATTAATCAGCACTGCTAAGGTCTGATAACAGTCATGTTATTGCAATAGTGTTAATGTTTCCTATGGCTGTAAGTTGCACCGGATCACAATTTTAGCTACGCCCTGCGACTCATCCCCAGCTAATCCCCCGGCAGGATGATGCTCTTGCCCATTCTCATTGGCAGGATAAGGGTAAAATTACCCAACTCACAGGATAGAGACCTCCCTATGTCACAGCCTATGCTTAAAAAGGACGATTTCCTGGCCGCACTGACCCGCCACTGGCAGCGCTTTGGCCTAACCTCCGCGCAGCAAATGACCCCGTATCAGTGGTGGGAAGCGGTCAGCGCCGCGTTAGCCGAACAATTATCCGCGCAACCGGCACCGGGCAAGAACCAAAAAGTGCAGCGTCATGTTAACTACATTTCGATGGAGTTTTTAATTGGCCGTTTAACCGCTAATAACCTGATTAACCTGGGTTGGTATGACCAAGTCGAGGCGCTGTTGGCTGAGCAGCAGGTTAATCTGAGTGACCTGTTAGAGCAGGAAACCGACCCCGCATTGGGCAATGGTGGCTTGGGGCGTCTGGCGGCTTGTTTCCTTGATTCGATGGCAACCGTTGAACAGCCCGCCACCGGTTATGGCCTGAACTATCAATATGGCCTGTTCCGCCAATCGTTCAGTGAATGCAAGCAACAGGAAGCGCCAGATAATTGGCTGCGCGAGAGCTATCCGTGGTTCCGCCACAATGCGGCCTTGGCGGTAGATGTTGGCTTTGGTGGCAAACTGGAGAAACAGGCTGATGGCCGCCAACAGTGGCACCCTGAGTTTACGCTGCGCGGTGAAGCCTGGGATTTACCGGTGCTGGGCTTTCGTAATGGTGTGACACAACCATTGCGGTTATGGCAGGCAACTCATCGGCATCCATTTGATTTAACTAATTTTAATGACGGTAAATTCCTGCTGGCCGAGAAAAATGGCGTTGAAGCAGAAAAGCTGACTAAAGTGCTGTACCCCAATGACAACCATCTGGCGGGTAAACGCCTGCGCCTGATGCAGCAATATTTCCAGTGCGCTTGTTCGGTGGCGGATATCTTACGTAAGCACCATCTGGCGGGCCGCAAGCTGGCTGAATTGCCTGATTATGAAGTTATTCAGTTGAATGATACTCACCCGACCATCGCCATTCCTGAAATGCTGCGCATATTGCTGGATGAACATCAACTGAGCTGGGATGCGGCGTGGGCGATTACCCGTAAAACTTTCGCCTATACCAACCACACTCTGATGCCAGAAGCCCTTGAGTGCTGGGACGAAAAACTGGTACGCAGCTTACTGCCACGCCATTTCGTTATTATCAAACAGATCAATGCGCAGTTTAAGAAATTGGTCGATAAACAATGGCCGGGCGATGATGCTGTCTGGGCCAAGCTAGCAGTTCATCACAATAAACAGGTGCGGATGGCTAACTTGTGTGTGGTCAGCGGTTTTGCGGTCAATGGTGTGGCGCAATTGCATTCAGACCTGGTTATCAAAGATTTATTCCCAGAATATTATCAATTATGGCCAAATAAATTCCACAATGTGACTAATGGTATTACGCCGCGCCGCTGGTTGAAACAGTGCAATCCGGCGTTGTCCGGCCTGATTGATGAAACGCTGAAAGTGGAGTGGGCCAATGATCTGGATGCATTAGCCGGGCTTGAGCCTTATGCCGAAGATAAGGCGTTCCGCACTCGCTATCAGCAGATTAAATATGACAACAAAGTTAAGTTGGCTGAATACGTTAAACGGACGATGGGGCTGGTGATTAATCCGGATGCCATCTTTGATGTGCAAATTAAGCGGCTGCATGAATATAAACGTCAGCATCTGAACCTGTTGCACATTTTATCGCTGTACCGCCAGATCCGCGATAACCCTGCGTTGGATATCGCCCCGCGTGTATTCCTGTTTGGGGCTAAAGCTGCACCGGGCTATTATTTGGCTAAAAATATTATTTATGCGATCAATCAGGCGGCAGATAAAATTAACAACGATCCGATCGTTAAAGATCGTCTGAAAGTGGTCTTTATCCCAGATTACAAAGTTTCAGTTGCGGAGTTGATGATCCCGGCGGCGGATGTATCTGAGCAGATCTCCACTGCCGGTAAAGAAGCCTCTGGTACTGGCAATATGAAACTGGCACTCAATGGCGCACTGACGGTTGGCACGCTGGACGGTGCTAACGTTGAAATAGCTGAACAGGTGGGCGACGAGAATATCTTTATATTCGGTAATACCGTTGAACAGGTAAAAAGCATTCTGGCCAAAGGTTATAAGCCACAGAAGTACCTAAAAGCGGATGCACATCTGAAAAGTCTTCTCGATGAGCTGGCCAATGGTGCATTTAGCCAAGGCGACAAACACGCATTTGACATGATGCTGCATAGTCTGGTGGAAGGGGGCGACCCTTATCTGGTGCTGGCTGATTTCGCTTCATATTGTCAGGCGCAGAAACAAATTGATGCCCTGTACCGTGATAAGGATGAATGGACCCGCCGTACCATTCTTAACACTGCCCGGGTAGGGATGTTCAGTTCTGACCGTTCAATTCGCGATTATCAAACGCGAATCTGGCAAGCCAAACGTTAAGGAGAAGACTGCATGGATCGTAAATCGCTCGATCAAGCAGCAACACTGGCAGGGATAGCGGCCAATTACATCAATGCTCATGGTAAGCCGCAGGCTATTTTGCCGGAAACCAAACAGCAGTTGTTGGCGGCTATGGGGCGTGCGTGCGCCCTTGATCACTCTCAGACAGAAAGTACACCTGTACCGGTGGTGAAAGTATTTACTTTTGGCAGCCCGATGCAATTGCCAATGGCGGGTTCAGGCGATTATCACTGGCAGTTACAGACAGAAAAAGGTGAGTTGCACCAAGGGCGTATCAGTGCCAAGAAAACGCTGACATTGCCAGCATCGTTGCCTCAGGGTTATCACCGTTTGATTCTGGAACAAGGCTTACAGCAGTGGCAGTGCTCGGTGATAGTGGCCCCGAAACGCTGCTATGAACCCAATGCGTTGTTGGCAGGGAAAAAACTGTGGGGAGCCTGCGTCCAACTCTATACTTTGCGCTCTGAACGCAACTGGGGTATCGGTGATTTCGGCGACTTAAATCAAATGTTGGGGCAGGTGGAGGAACGTGGCGGTGCATTTATTGGTTTAAATCCGATACATGCGTTATATCCGGCTAATCCCCACAGTGCCAGCCCTTATAGCCCCTCTTCACGGCGCTGGCTGAATGTGATTTATATCGACGTCAATTGCGTGGATGAGTTCAAGCACAGCGAAGCGGCTCAGATGTGGTGGCATCAGCCCGAGACACAAAGCGCACTGGCTAAAGCCCGTGCCAGTGAGTGGGTTGATTATCCGCAGGTGATGCAATTCAAGCTGACCGCTCTGCGTCTGGCATTTCCCCTGTTTACCGCGCGCAAAGCAAAAGATATGCGGGTGCAGGCATTCCGCCAGTTTGTTGAGCAGGGCGGAAGCAGCCTGCATCAACAGGCGGCTTTTGATGCGTTACATGCCCATTTGAGTGAAAACGATCCCATGATGTGGGGCTGGCCGGTGTGGCCAGAGAAGTATCGTGACGGTCACAGCAGTGCTGTGGTTGATTTTTGCCGCGACCATGCCGATGACGTGAACTTCTATCTGTGGTTGCAGTGGTTGGCGGCCAGCCAGTTTGACGACTGTTTTCGCGACAGTCAGACGCGAAAAATGCCGATTGGTTTGTACCGTGATTTGGCGGTTGGAGTGGCAGAAGGCGGGGCGGAAACCTGGTGTGATCACGAGTTATATTGCCTGAAAGCCTCGGTAGGCGCACCCCCCGATATTTTAGGGCCGCTGGGTCAGAACTGGGGGCTACCACCAATGGACCCGCATGTGATGGCCGCTCGCGCCTATCAGCCGTTTATTGATTTGCTGCGTGCCAATATGACCAGTTGCGGCGCGCTACGCATTGATCATGTCATGGCATTGTTGCGTTTGTGGTGGATACCTTATGGGCATACTGCCGATCAGGGCGCTTACGTAAAATACCCTGTGGACGACTTGCTGGCGGTGTTGGCATTGGAAAGTCAGCGCCACTACTGCATGGTTATCGGTGAGGATTTAGGCACGGTGCCGGTAGAGATCGTCGGTAAGCTGCGCGACAGCGGGGTGTATTCCTATAAAGTGCTCTATTTTGAACATAACAGTGAAAACACGTTCCGCGCGCCACAGTCATACCCGGTACAAGCGATGGCAACCATTACCACCCATGACCTGCCGACACTGCGTGGTTACTGGCAAAGTGATGACCTGACCTTAGGGAATAAGCTGGGGTTATATCCGGACCCACAGATATTAAAGCAACTTTATCTTGATCGGGAACGTGCGAAACAAGGTTTACTGGAAGGGTTGCATCATTATGATTGTGTGCCGAAAAAAGTGGGCCATAAAGCGTCGTTACTTGTCATGAGTCCGGTGCTCAATCGTGGTTTACAACGTTATGTTGCAGACAGCGCCAGCGCCTTATTGGGGTTGCAACCCGAAGACTGGCTGGATATGGCGACGCCAGTTAACATCCCCGGTACCAGTGATGAATATCCAAACTGGCGGCGTAAACTGAGTGTAACGTTGGAAGAGATGTTTGCTGACAGCCAGATTAATCGCTTATTGAAAGATTTGGATAAGCGCCGCAAGCGTGTCTCGGCGGGGTGATCTTTTAGGTTGTACAAAGGATGATTAGGTGATGGTTCGGTTGACATGAGATTGGCGCTCACACAACCCTTGATACCTCAACCGGTTAAGGGTGCGTGGGCGCGTACTCTTAACAATCCCGCGCCTTGCGCGAAAGATTGTGGCTGCGCTATCCCTCCGCTAGCCGCTGGCCTTGTCAACGCGATGGGCATCCTTGCTCAAGTGCGCTTTTCGTCGGGGTCTTCGTCCTATCCCTGGGACTCACCCCTTCGGAGCCGCTGTAAGCAGCGTTCAAATCTGCTCCCGGCAGATCTGTCCGTGGCGGCTCACTTGAGCCATCGTCTTTGTCGGCAATATTCCTGACTGCGCTCAACGCCAAAATACATACTTCAAGCGATG
>NZ_ACCB01000002.1 GCF_000173735.1 Yersinia aldovae ATCC 35236
GGATCTCTCCGCCCTGAATAATGACTTTCTTTTTACCCACAATTTTGATGGTATCGGCACTGAGCACCAGCTCACCACCGGCACCGATCGCCACGGCACCGCCCGCGACCAGTGTCGCAGCGCCGCCAGCGGCAACCTGATGAGCACCACCGACAGAGAGGGCGTTGTAACCGCCGACGTTGGTCAGGTTGGCACCGCCCACGTTGGTGGCATTAGCCAACGCCACATTCAGAGCATGGGTCGCGCCCACCACGACACTACGTGCCGCGCCTACTTGTATCGAGGAGGCCAGCGCGATGGATTGCGCCGAAGCACCGAGCACAGTAGATGTCGAGTTAGCCCCAACAACGACACTGCGATTGGCTCCCACATTCAGATCCGCATTAGAACCAATGATTTGTGTTTCATCATTTTTCGTCAGACGAGCCATATTACGCTCGGCCTGTTCCCAGTATTGCTCCAGGCCAGGTTTATCTTCGAAACGCACGCCGTTATAGTTGGTCAGCCCACCACCAATAGTACGGCTGACCATACCACTTTGCGTCGCATTAGCCGGTAAATCCCACGGTGGGCGAGTGACGTTATTGTAGAGACTGCCACTGACCAGCGGGCGATCCGGGTCGCCATTGATACAATCAACCAGCACCTCTTGACCAATACGCGGAATATAAATCCCACCGAAACTGTTCCCAGCCCAAGCCTGACTCACGCGCAACCAGCATGAGTCTGACTCTGCGTTTTTGCCATAACGGTCCCAGACAAAACGCACTTTTACCCGGCCATATTCATCGGTCCACACTTCTTCACCCGGTGGCCCCACCACGATGGCATTCTGTGGCCCGCTGGTTTTTGGCTTGGGTGTGAGTTGTGGATGGCGATAGATCTTGGTGGTTGGCTGAACCGTAAACGTAGTTTCATAGTGAAACTCATCCCCGTGGGACAACTGCGCCACTTCCGATACGGACAAACGGCTGGAGATAACCATGTATTCCCGGTTAGCTTTATCAACCGGGAAGCCTTGCAGCTCAAAGTTAGCGCCGCAAACAATGCCACGAACCTCACCGGAACCGACAGCGCGTGAACCCAGCGCACCACGCTCTTCGATACGTACCCGCGCAAGGTGTTCACCGATATCCGGCTGATCATAATCCCCAGGCCATTGATAGATTTCAAGATCATTAAAACTGGTTTTACGTGGTTTGCTGTCCATCGTTAAAATGTCAGCGCGAGACTTGGTAAAATCGTAGTCGTTATAGACCCAGCGCCCAGTGGTCAACGTTTCCTGAGTCTGGAATTGAGTTATATACTCTTCCCCGGCCTTTGGCTCATCAGAGAGATACTCAATGGTGTGGTAGGCTTCACTGAAATAGCGTTTGTGCGCACCAACATGGTCCACCAGTATTAATTTTTGTTTATGATCATCATGTTCAAAGAACCAGTAAATGCCCCACTCCTCCATTAAACGCTGGAGGAAGTTAAAGTCGGTTTCACCGTATTGCACCTGGAAATCGAGTATTGGGTAAGTTGTCGCTAACCGTTTTTCAAACGGGAAGTTATAGTCGGCGAGCACTTCATCGATAATATCGACCACATTTTTATTCTGATAAATTTTGAAATCAGAGGTTAAATCAGTTAGGTAGAACCAAGGTCGAAGGACAATCTCGAACATCGCCTGATTAGCGTCACGGCCAATAAACCGGGCTTTCTCTACCAGACCAGAAATTTCACGCGTGCCTTTACCGACACCTTTAACATAATCAAGGCCGTTACCATCCAGTTCCATCTCAATGGTCATCTCTTTACCAATTAAGGCTTTAAGATCGACATTGGAGGCCGTTTGCCAAGGAATGGAGGGGTTAGCCGGCGTCTTCGCCGTGATGGTATATGAATACAAAGTCGAGAAGGCTTCCTCTCCTTCTAACTTTGACAGTACCAGCGCAGGCTCACCCAATAAATAGGGCATAGCCGGGCTGCTCAACTTTATTGTCCTTGACATACTAATACCTAATATCTGGTTAATATCGCAAAGTGTTCATTACACTTTTAATTGTTTGTTCATAATGACGAGTCGGTTTCATTAATTTTCCATACCTGTACTGCCTCCAAATCCATAGTTTTGTAAGCTTTAACTTCCTGTTAACTCACCAAATTTCATGCGTACTATCGCTAGTTGCACTCGGGCATTGGAAGCCTCTGAGTAGTTCGTTGATGCTCTCGTTACCGTACGTTAAACCAGACACTTCCAACTCAACGCGGTCTTTACCCATGAGATAGGTCAAGCGTTGCATACCACTGGCATCTTGTTCTACTTCGTCGGCCTTATCTGCCCACTTCAGTAGCGCCCACGGGCCGCGCAGAAGAATATCTGGCATCGCCGCTGCCTGCTCGCGCTGTGCGGTTAAACTGACAATCGTGCCTTGACGGACTCCCGGCCATTTAAAGAAAGAAGGCGTCACCGGGCCGTGGGAATAACGCACAATATTCCCGTCAAAATTCATGATAAGTTGCGTAATTGAAGGTGATAAATAACGCACGGATACTGAGAAATCCAAGGCCACTTTTCGGCCTTCATTGGCATTAAATAATGCATTTCTGATAACCGCAGCCTGCTCAAAGAATTCCAGACCTTCACTACTTGCGCTGCCCTTATACCGCCAAGGGGTCGCAGTGGTATCAACTTTGCTTTCCAGGTTCTTCTTAAAGTAGCTATCCACCGTGCCACCTGCGCCAAAGAAACGCTCGAAATCATTCAAACTGACCACTTTTTCGCTGTCAGCGAAGGGATAGCGCCCCTGTAATGTGTTGCGGCAAATCTCACCGACCCCCATATCAATAGCTTTGGAGGTGTGAGTAATCACTTTATTTTCAAACTTCTGCGATGAGCCGGTTAAGAGTGGCGCAATAATATTCTTAAATGGATCAGGCCAGGTTTGCGACTCTATTGCGATGCGTTCCCCACCATTAGAGATCGGGGGAATATCGCCATATTCAAAGGCATTATTAAACACCACCAGGCGGGTATATTGGTCGTTTAATGCACCAATGACTCGGCTCATTTGTGTTCCCTGAAGAACCGAAAGATTGCTGTTGCTCCCCGCATCACTCGGTTCACCGTTAACAAAGGTGCGTAAGGCGTCAAAGCGGCTATCCACAAATTCCTGAACCAGCTTGTTCTCACGAAATGCGATTTTTTCTTGTACTTTCTTCGCTTGGTTAATTAAATTGCCTTGGTTTCTTATATTGATATCGTCAAGCAACTTTTTCCCTTTTTCCTGCTCTACCAGCGTTGTTTCTTTCACGGCTTGTTTTGCCAAATTGAGCAACGGCGAGTTTTCTGATACCAGCGTTCTCAACAACGCAATATCCAGAGACAGCCCTTCTGCATACTCTCCACTGTCGGCATCAACAGAAATTATGCGCACACTGGAGAGGAAGCGTTTCCAGTACTCTGTATATTCCTTCAAGTAAACTGTCAGGACATCTTGTTGTAGCGCCAAAGGATCAAATGACGAGGAGAGCGGCTGAGCCATCACCCAACGATCCTCTTGCTGAAGCTGCATCAGCAACGGCGTAAGCTTTTTTTTAACCACCTGATGATAACCGGCATGGGTATATAACCCTGGAACCCCTTCATTCAGTAACTCGTCATCTGACAGGGTGAAAACCTGTGTTGCGTTCTCACCCACCATTTTGCGCAATGTCAGATTAGCAGGTGCTTCCACCTGCAAACGAGATTGAACGCGGCTCCACAACCTGGCCGTCACTGTTTTCTCTGCCAGCATTGCCCTGGCCTGCTTAATCAGCTCACTATCTGCCGCTTGCCCATATTGTCGCCACGCTTGTTGCGTGAAAAGCATGTTCAAATGGGAGGCGAAAATGCCTTTTTCTTCATATGGCTCTATTTTCCCGCTTTTCTGCCAGGCCTGCGTCACCTGATCAACCACATAATTCTGATCGAAATGTTCTTCATCGGTGAGCATCAAGTAGAGCTTCAGTGCAACATATACTGCATCTGAATCCCCTGAGCTAATGGCGCTCTTTAATGACACTTCCGCCTCACGCTCCACCATCGGGAATAAATATTTTTGCAAGAAGAAATGATACAAACTGTTCGTACCCTGAGAAATAGCGCCACCGGTGTATAGGCCATAACGCCAGTCAAGATCCGGGTTGCCTACATCCAAAGTACCGTACTCAGGTAGCTGCTGTGTGGCATTCAATAACGTAGGTAACATCTGCTCATTGGTGGTTTTAACATAGCTGCTAACCGTGCCTTCCAAGTGCTGGAGCTTAGTCCCGACCGCCTGTAAATAGCCATCGTTGTGCTGGAAACTGATTAAGAATGCCCACACTAACCAGACCGCCAACCCGATACAGGCCATATGGCCTAGCAGATTCTGGAAGCGGTATTTGGATTGCACTTTGAGGTTATAGCTCACCAAATCGCCATCTTTAGTGATAACGTCGCGGAACAACTGCTTGAGGAAGTATTGTTTTCCATAAGCCGCTTCGCTGATCAGTTGGCCTTCATCATCACTTCTCTGCGAAAGAGAGGCCGGTGACACCGGTTTCTTATGGCTGATAACATTGCGCCACTTCTGAATCAGTGTGCTGTTATTTAACAGACCAATATTCGCTGGCTGGCAACTGCTGACAAAATAGATCCCGCGCAACGTGGTATGGAACTTTGTCTCATCAAAACGCGAGGCAAAGAACACATTTTGCAAGACTTCAGTCACCCGTTGGGATAACAATCTGAAATCCTGAGGCAACGCATACATGCCTTTACGGTCAGTGACGGAATACTCTTCTTGCTGACGCACATGCATGTTATTGCTGATGCGGTTTTCAAGCAGTGCCAACTCAGTGCTGATACGCTGCTCAAGCTCCATATCTGCACGCCCTTTCTCCTCGTTATAAGGGAAAGTCACGCCCCAGATTTGCTCGCGATCTTCAGCGGTTAAATTTCGGAAATATTGATCAAAACCAGATAGTTGATCCAGTTTTGTTATCATTACATATACAGGGAAACGCACGCCGAGCGTCCCTCGGACATCATCTAAACGTGCACGCAGTGTTGCTGACAGGTTGAGTAACTCAACTTTGCTTTTACCCAAAATATCGGTCACCGAAATGGCGATAATAACGCCATTCACCGCTTTGACCGGACGATACTTTTTAAGCGCTTTTAAGATGCCATTCCATTCAATTTGGTTCTCTTTGCCATCATCAATGTATTTACCCGCGGTATCTAAAAACAGCGCATCATTGGAGAATAGGCATTCACAATGCTGAGTCGGCAAATTCTCTTTGCCGATGCGATTCAACTGCTCAGGTAAAGGGAAATCTTGCCCTGACGAGAGGATCAGAGCAGTTTTACCGGCGCTCTTTGTCCCCAGCACCACGAACCAAGGCAGTTCGTTACGCCAACGACTGGAAACAAAAAAACGCTTCCAGAGTGGAATGCCGCTGTGAATACGACGCACATAATTTATGCCATTACGAATCATGGCATTAATCTCAGAAAGGTCAGGTTCGAGTTCAGATTGACCTTTCTTCGAGTTGATAAAGTTATCCAGTAGCGCAGGGTTAAGCGCTAAAGCCCGCATAAAACGCCACACACCATAAAGAATGGTGATAAAGGCGATAAAAGCGATAATTGCGCCACGGCGCAAAGGATCTTCCAGCGGGTGGCTATCGCCGATTAATATAAAGGGAGCGATGACCCATACCGCAGCACAGGCGACCACCGCCAAAATAACAAAGCGTGGCACGTTGAACCAAAAACCCAATAACAGGGCCAGTGCCAACAGTAAGAAAATAATTCTGGGTTCATAACCTTCGAGCGGTCGCGCCTCGCCAAATCCGAGGAAAGGCCCTAAAAACCATATCGCGGCGGCCAGCAACATAAAGCAGCCCACCAACAATATTCGTTTCATGGCCCAGCCAGAAAACAATCGATTCAAATAAGACATTCTATATCTCAATAATTAACAAAGATTTCTACACGGCGATTTTGTGAGCGCCCTGCTGCATCGTCATTACTACTTACAGGCTGCGCATCCCCTTTCCCCTCAAACCGAATTTTATCGGTCGGGATACCGGCTTTTTCCATAAAGCGCGCCACGTTGGCGGCACGTTTTTCAGAAAGCACTTGGTTATTCGGGAAGCCCGGTTTATTAATCGGCATCGAGTCGGTATGCCCGATAATCAGGACTGCACCTTGTACACGATGAACTTCCTGTGCGACGCGCTCGATGACACTCATTATTTCCGGCCGGACCTTATCCGAACCCACCTGGAACATAGTGTCGCCTTTGAAAATGACTTTGCTACGGCTGGTTGTTTCATCCACACTCACTAACTGCTTGGCTATCTCATCTTTTAACAAAATAGTCAGACGTAATTTCTGCGCGGCGACCGGGGGTGCAATAACCGGGCGTTGTAATGCCACCATTCTTTTCAATAAGTTGCTTTCGGGTACCGCGAGAAAGTATTTACTGCCAATAAAGGTGGAAGCGATTAAGAAACCACACAGCAGCATCGATACGCGAACCGGAACAAAGATCCCACGACGTTTTCTGAACTGATGCGTGACCAATCCATGTGGGGAAAGTGCAGTAGGAACCGTATCGCGGGTACTTTGCAGTAGCGTCAATAAACCCTGGCGGATTTTGGTTAATTGCCGATCACCATCTTCGATAATGCTGTAACGACCTTCAAAGCCCAGTCCTAAAATCCGTAACAACACTTCTAAGCAATCGGCATATTCATGCGGGCTCATTGAAAGGCGACCAACTAACAGGAAAAATTTATTCCCGCCATCGTTGTCACCTTCAAAATGGTTCAGCAAGTTACTTTGTGACCAGCCAGACATCACACCCCACGACATGGTGTGAGCCGCTTCATCTAATGCGGTACACAAGCAGTAGCGGACGATAGCCATTTTCTTCCATGAGATATCCGCTTCATCACACACCACGCTAAACAGCGTTATCTCATTTTTCAGGCTCTCTTTAAGTATCTGAACCTGTGACGCATCCGCAATTTTTTCCGGCATCTCGCTTAAGGCACGTAATAACGGCTGCGCGGCCTCCAATAATGGCGTAGGTGAAGCCACCGCTTTCGCCACACGTTGCTGTACACTTTCGCCCCGAAGCTGGGCGGTGTCATAGGGCTGGAATCCCGGAGAACGCGCCGTTTCACGGCTAAACGCCGCGCTGTGCTGCGCGTTATCTGTGCTGTCCGTGTATGTACTCTGCTCATCAAGCAAGAAATGGCCTAACGCCTGCGGATTCATATCCGCATCTCTGCTTTGGTCAAAGGGGGGCATCGGTATTCCCCCGTTCAATTCACTGCTGTCACTCATGAATCTCTAATCCCCCAGAGCTCCATTTTCAATGCCGGGAAGTCGCCGGCCACATGTAATGCAATAGCCCCTGCATTGGAAACTTTGTCCCAGAACGGCCCGCTTTTCATCAATTCGAAATAGACGTACCCCGCGCTGTAAGGAATTTGCCGTGGTGGTACTGGCAAGCGCTGTAACTCAAGACCCGGTAGATGCGAGCGCACCAGTTCATGTAACTGCTGCGGCGCACTGATTTTGGTCTGCACTGAGAATTGATGCTGTAAAACATCCATCGGTAATTGCGCATGAACGGCCAATACCAAATTGGAGAACGAGCGTAATTCGTTAGGCAGCACAGAGGCTGACCACACGCCATTGCCTTTGGGATCCAGCGGGATCATCTGCCCTGCACGAACCAGAATCTGATTGAGCAATTCATGCACATCGTCCACCAACGGGCGAATAGATGGATAAAGTTTGCCGTGGTCATATCCCGGAGCCGGGCGCGGCCGACGCGTTTTGGTACGGATAAAGGTGGATAACTCACCGGCAAATTTGGCTAATTCCTGATAAAGCATGATTGGCGGCAACTCTGGAATATTGCGCAAATGATCAAGAATCGGCTCGTATTTATTAAAAATTTGCAGCAGTAAGTAATCGACAATTTCAGCACTGGCACTGGCTTTACCATCACTGTTTGAAAGGCGTGTAGCGAGCATATCGGCGCGCATTTTAACCAGGCCATTAAGATGGGTCAGCCACTCTGACAACAGTGAACTTGCCGCATAGCCGGTAACCGGAGGAATATAATCCTCCAAGTGCAGTAACACGCTACCATCAGGCTGAATCGCTCTAACTTTAGCCAGTGGCAAACCTATCCATGATTCGGTCATTTCACTTTCAGAAACCAATTTGAGACGCAGCCGCGACAGTTGCACCGGCTTTGGCCCCTGACGAATAGCATTGGTATCGCTAAGATCAGCTTCATAGGCATAAAAACGTGCCAATGAACTTATGTCATGCTCGTCAAAAATAGTTTCATCACTATTATCCAGGCGCAATGGCACCGCCAGATAGATAAGCTTACCCAAATGATCCGGGGTGATGGTGAGCGGCTCAGGCAGTTCGGCATGACCGGGAATATCAAAGGGCGTACCATCCGGTAGCACCCCTTTACCAGACCGCAGTACCAATTTGCCATAGGAGAGCGCTTCGCGATCAATTTCATATTGCGCGAATCCCCAAAAGAATGGGGTGATAGTTGCCGCTCTTTTATGGGCGTAATATTC
The DNA here is from genome assembly GCF_000173735.1 of Yersinia aldovae ATCC 35236. Taxonomy (GTDB): domain Bacteria; phylum Pseudomonadota; class Gammaproteobacteria; order Enterobacterales; family Enterobacteriaceae; genus Yersinia; species Yersinia aldovae. The sequence goes on from NZ_ACCB01000002.1 coordinate 8,638, forward strand.
CAGGTAACGCTCTTGCTGTTGAAAAAGTTGCGGGCGAAGAAAAAGACCCTCACTCCAAACGACTTTGTTAGTTCTCACGACTTAATCCATTTCTTTGATTGATATTGACAGACGCTCAACGCGCACCTTCACGCCAGGATCGCTTGATGGTTTCCCTGGCCATAATTTTTATACCAAGGTTGCACTCGTTTCTTGGGTAATGGGCTAATAAACGCTTTCCACTCCGCCTGTTCAATTTCACGGTAAGCAGCAACAACGCCGATTGCAGTGATTTCACTGTTTAGCGTCAACTCTATTTTTTTTGTCTCATTGGGTAGCATGATTCCGTCATACACTTTCTCCATCTGTTCTTTTAGTGATGGTGTGCCCTCTTCCGTTATAGTGAAGAAATCACTCGACTTAAATTCGTCCGGACTCTTAAGGGTGTAAACTGAGATCCTTAACGGATTGGCCACACCTTTATCATTTGGATTGATATTTTTTGCCGTAGTAAGCTCGACCGACAGTTTCTCAACTTGTGTTGGCTGAGGTTTCGAGCTACATGCCATTACCAATAGCGTTACCAATGCCACAAAAAAGTACTGTGTAATCCGATTAAACCAGCGGATGTTTTTTTTCATACTCAGCCTAATAAAATAAAAACCTTAAGTTTTATCCACAATAATATAGTCACCGCCAGGCTCATCACGTTGCCTTTTACATGCGCCACTCTCGGGTCTTTTTACATCTATTGTGGTTAAAACCTATATTGTGGATAAAACCTGTTACCGAAAAACTTGCCACCCGAAAGTGGCAAGTTTGATGTCTGGTCTAAAACAGCATTGCTTAGCTTTGCTGGTTAGCTTTAACATCGTAGTTAGCAGAAATAACGCCAGATTTATGGCCTTCAGCATTCTGCATAACGTAGTCCTGGGTCATCTTAGTGAATGAGAAACGAACTTCTTCACGTGGACGCGTTTCATCTTCAAGAGAACCGGCCATATCAACACGAGTGATGATTACATCGGTAAATTTAATAGTCAGGTATTCCAGCGGATCGCCACCGGCTTTACGCAAAACGAATTGGATATTCTTGATATGCTTACCCAGCAAGCAGTAGCTCAATAAGTTCGGGCTTGCTTTATCGGTATAATGGGTAAAGCAAAAATCAGAAACAGATGCTTTGCCTGAACCACCGCCTGAACCACTGTGCATATTTGAGTGCTGAGAAACATCCCATTTCCAAGCCAATACCTGGATTTCGTTTTTATGATTAGCATCCAAAGACTCGCCTTCGATACCATCAATCTTAATAAACATATCTTGCGCCATAATAATCCTCTCTAGCACTTCTATTAATGTCACCCAATGCAAAACATTGAGCGTAGGAAGGCCCACGCAATTAAATTACGAAAACTCATCCCTTTCCTATGAAAATAAGCATTACAAATAGTTTATTATTGACTATTACAATACTTTACCTATACACCACTTTTTTTAACGTGATTCAATGTAGTCCATTGAATCACGAAAGGTCTCGCGCGATGTATTGCACGAAAACACATACTTTCCTGCACAAACGATAAAATTAAATGTATTAAAATTCTGCTGCCACAACATGATGCCTGGAAATAATATTTCTCAACCTCCCGTTGTGCTTAATACATTTACTTACGCAACATCTTTCAGTGAAGGCAATTTAGCAACCATACGCAGTGATACAGTCAAACCTTCCAACTGGAAGTGAGGGCGCAGGAAGAATTTTGCCTGGTAATAACCAGGATTACCTTCAACATCTTCAACAATAACTTCAGCGGCAGCCAAAGGACGACGCGCTTTAGTCTCGATAGAAGAGTTTGCCGGGTCACCGTCAACATAGTTCATGACCCAGTCGTTCAACCAGCGTTGCATCTCATCACGCTCTTTGAATGAACCAATTTTGTCACGCACAATACATTTCAGGTAATGGGCAAAACGTGAACAAGCGAACAGGTACGGCAGACGCGCAGACAAGTTGGCGTTAGCTGTTGCATCTGAATCGTAATATTCGGCTGGTTTTTGCAGCGACTGAGCGCCAATAAATGCAGCGTAATCAGTATTTTTTCTGTGAACCAGTGGAATAAAGCCATTCTTAGCCAGTTCCGCTTCACGGCGATCAGAAATAGCGATTTCTGTTGGGCACTTCATGTCAATGCCGCCATCATCGGTCGGGAAGGTATGACATGGCAGACCTTCAACCACACCACCACTTTCCACACCGCGAATCAGGGTACACCAACCATATTCTTTAAATGAACGGTTGATGTTAACAGCCATTGCATACGCCGCGTTGGACCACACATATTTACCGTGGTCAGCGCCATCAGTAGTCTCTTCGAAGTGGAAGGCATCTACCGGATTAGTGCGAATACCGTATGGCAAGCGTGCCAGGAAACGCGGCATTGCCAGGCCAATATAGCGAGAATCTTCAGACTGACGCAGTGAGTTCCATGCTGCATACTCAAGATTCTGCGTGAAGATTTTGGTCAAATCACGCGGATTTGACAGCTCCTGCCAGGACTCCATCTGCAATACTGAAGGAGCTGCACCGGTAATAAAGGGTACGTGGGCAGAAGCGGCAACTTTACCGATTGAAGCCAGCAGATCAACGTCAGGTGCTGTATGGTCAAAATAGTAATCCGCCACCAGGCAACCATAAGGTTCGCCACCCAGTTGACCATACTCTTCTTCATATACTTTTTTGAATAATGGACTTTGATCCCACGCCACACCTTTATAACGCTTCATGTTGCGGCGTAATTCGTCTTTAGAGATGTCGAGGAAACGCAATCTCAATTTCTCATCAGTTTCGGTGTTATTCACTAAATAGTGCAGACCACGCCATGCACTTTCCAGAGACTGGAACTCTTGATGATGCAAAATTAAATTGATCTGTTCAGACAGTTTGCTATCGATTTCAGCAATAATAGAGGCAATGCTCTTATAAGCATCGTCAGATACTGTTACTGAGTTAGCCAGCGCCTGCTCAGCTAACGTTTTAACAGCACCTTCGACTGCCGCTTTGGTCTGCTCAGACTTTGCTTTGAATTCTTTGGTCAATAACGAATTAAAATCGCTATATTCAGTCGCAGTGGCTGCTGCGGCTGGTTTATTTTTTGCTTCTAAAGTGGACATGGTTTCTCTCTTCCTAATCAATCTTACTGTGCAGCATCAACAGCGGATTGCTTTGTTTTCGGTGCGGATGCCAGTGTTGCCAGTAATGATTTATCTTTCAGAAGTTTCATTACTAATTCCTCTGCACCTGCCTTGCCATCCATATAGGTTTGCAAGTTTGCCAATTGAGTGCGGGCATCTAACAATTGAGACAGAGAATCGACTTTCTTAGCGATTTCATCTGGAGAGAAGTCATTCAGACTCTCAAAAGTAATATCTACCATCAACTGACCTTCACCTGTCAGCGTATTTTTCACAGCAAATGCAACGCGTGGTTTCATTGCTTTCATACGCTCATCGAAATTATCAATATCGATGTCCAGTAGTTTTCTGTCCGCGACTGAAGGTAGGGGTTCCAGAGGCTTGCCAGATAAATCAGCCAGCACGCCCATAACAAATGGCAGCTCAACTTTCTTCTCACTACCGTATATTTCCACATCGTATTCAATCTGTACGCGTGGCGCTCGGTTTCGAGCGATGAATTTTTGGGAATTACTTTTACTAACCATATATGCCTTTTATTCAAAACGTATTTTAAAATCATCAGGAAATAAGCTTCCTGAACCGCTATTGGAGAGATCAAATGTAAAAAATAATACTAAAACGTGTCCCCCCTATTTATAAACCAACTCGATACCGGCAGTTGCTCTAACCTGCCCGGGGGTTACCGCATTCGTACCTTTTGCATAATAACCCGCTAAAAAATAGTGGGTGACATCTTCACCGGAACTGGAAATAACATATTCCTGAACACTATTCTCATCGCCAACTACCATTTGTTGCCCTGCAGCTTTACTTAATCTTATTTGCGCATTCTTGCTAAAATCATCAGCTACTTCATTTTGTAAATTTCCGGTTGCGGCATCCGGCACCATACCGCCAGCACCAATAAAGCGTAATGACACCGTTCTATTTACCGGACATAGCTTCAGCGCAATTTGAAATTGCTGTTTACCAGCTTCTGCTCCATCTGTTTTTAATTTACTGGTCGACAAAGTCGGTAATGAGACAGACTCTGAAGATGAACCATCATTAATACTGACTTCGCAGGTATCTTCTAAATACTCGCCGATAAACGAAACCTGAACCTTACAATCTGTCGCTCCTGCACATGCACTGGCTGCCTGAACTGGCTGGTGCACAATAAAAGCAGCTACCAGCGACAGCAGAAATAAGGCAAACCTCAGTACAACATTACTTTTTAACCACGAAGACATATCACCTCCAACTGCTGTATTTGCGTGCTTTCTGTCTTCGTTACCGTGTTTGCTTCCGTGCCTGAATGGATATGGCATGTATCCTTGCCGCCATTCTGAGTGACATGCAATGGTTGCTGCCCTGGAACCCAACCACGAATAAATGCCATACCACCTTGTCCGACAATTCCTTGACTCACACCATTTGCATCCAATAACTCGGAACCGATAGGAATAAACGCTTTATTTTCGTCCCTAACAATCAGCATCAATGGAGCACCAATCATGGTCTTCATATCGACCGGAATCATTGCTCCGGTTCTAGGTACGACCGTTTTCTGGTTCTCAAGCACATCGACCGTTTCAGGTAAATCATTGTAATCAATTGCAATGTTATTTTCCCGGTACGGCGTCAGCGATGGCATGATGGCGTATCCTCGACGGTCAATCTTCGCACCGTTACCATTAAACAACTTGGCCCCTTCAGCCCCTTCAGCATGGACGATGGCAAAAGGCGCATCGCCAAGTCGTGGGCCGATAGTCACACCACCCCGATGGGCTACCAGGCTGCCGTTCGCCGAAGCGGAAAGCTGTTTCGACGCATCATTATTGGCAGATGCCGTCATACCAAACTGGCCAACCGGTGTCTGATAATTAACATTACCCGTCACCGTCTTCGCCGCAGAGGTCTCACTACGACTGGCATACGATGTCCCGACACCATAAGTCAGCTCACTTTGCTCTCCGCTGCTGCCATTCGCGTTCATCTGCACCACTGAGTTCCCAGCATCATCGTGACTAACCATCGAGTAAAGCGAACTAAATACAGGTCGATTAATCCCGCTCCCCCCAAGAGGGATACTGATGGAAAGCATATAACTATTTTCATTATCTCTATTGTTGCTGGTATTGCTTTTGTTGCTGTCGCTACTATTACTGGTGCGCAACGCCGTCACAGCATAAGAGAAATAACGCAACGAGTGGTTAAACGTCACGGCATATTGCTTTGACGTATCCTGATTTCCCCAGTAGCTATAAAAACTGCTGTTCAGGTTAAGCGACATATTGTCAGCTACACGCTGAGAAACACTGAGTGACAGGCGGTTACGTGTACGTAAGTCAATATCGTCACTGCCACTCTTGGCGCCATAGTGGTCCAGGCTTGCTTCTCTAAAACTGTAAAATCCCTTGGAAGAGTATCGATACGCCGCTAAAGTCAGGTTGGTATCGGTTTCTCCAACGTATTTGCTATAGTCAATTTTGTAGCTATTCCCTGATGAACGGCGATCATCAGCCAATTCACTTCTCGCATGAGTGACATCCATTGAGATGCCACCAATCGGGGTATTAAATGCGTTACCTATCCCCACCGAGCTATAGTTTTCTGCCAATTGTGCGCCACTATACAAGGTGTAGGTGTTACCTAAGCCGTAGTGATACGCGCCTTGTACGATGGTCGGATGCGCATTAACGCTACTGTCATTAAGCTGCCCTGCGGCAATATCAAATTGTGATACCCCTCGGTAAAGCAGCATCGGTGGTGCTGAAAAAGGGATCCTCTGTGTACGGGTTCTCCCATCAGATTCGGTAATAGTCATCTCCAAATCACCGCCGTAAGCCATAGTACCGATATCGGCTAATTCAAAAGCACCAGGCGTTACTACCGTCTCATACACTGTCTGCCCACGCTGCCTTACGGTGACTCTGGCGTTAGACTCCGCCACACCACGCACCACCGGAGAATAATTTCGTATCCCTTCCGCTAACATGCGGTTATCTGATGCCAACTGAACACCACGTAATCCGTAACTATCGAATAAGTTGCCGTTAGTATCACTGTCACCCACAGTTAGCTGACTTTTCAACGAAGTAATATCCGTTGCCGCATAACCATACAAATTTTGGGTATGCATACCATCATCATTCGCCCAGCTACTGTTAAGCCGTTTTCTTAAGCGCCACTCACCAATATTTACTCCTGCACTCAAACCGATATTGCCGTTATACGAATTTGATGCTGAATCGTTGTCATGATGTCCATTAAAAACACTATAAATATTGCTGTTATAATCCAGGAATCCTACCGGCCCGCCGGCATCCCACAAACTGGAATCAATATATCCGCGTGGGTGTTTCACTAAATTAAACTGTGGAACAGTGATTGAAAGTTCAAAGTCCCCAGAGTTATAACTGCTGCTACTGTCGCTAATTAAATCTTTTAACCGATAACACTGATCTTTTGCTGCAACTTTCACATTTTCAGGTATATGGGTAGTGCCATTGAGTTCAACTCTCAGCCCTAATGCATCAAGCTGATCTAATCTAAAACAAGGTTTAGCCGTTGACTCGCCGCTATAGACTTCAAAGCGGATATTATGCTTACCGACCATTTTTCCGTTAACGATGACCATGACATCATAGGTGCCAGGTGCCACCGGGTTTTCTTCCATATACCGCGAAACATCAACGGATAAACCGTGAATAAACGCAGGATTGAACTCAACGGCTGTGGCTACAGTATTATTATTTGTACTCGCAACTGGTGCCGCTATTACGCTTCTATTTATTAGCAAAGCCGAACTTATAACTGTAATCGTGAAACCCAATGAAGCTTTATAGGGTAAATTAACCAGACTATCGATTTTATTTTCTATGTAGCGTGCTATACATGAGTGACTCACGATCAAAACTCCCTTTAATATCGTCCTTTTAGTGATAAGTACTTAGGGTTTATCCTGCCCTAAACTAACATCACTGCTAACGCTTATTTTTTAACGAGAATCCCTTTCCCTTGCGTAAACGATAAATTTTCTTCAATAGGAGCACCGTAATCGTTTAATATTTTAAAATTCACCGCCGAGATACTCGATATTTTATTTTGCGGATAAAAAGTCAGTGTTGAAAACGGAGCGAGCATTTCCGTATTCAGATCAACTTTTTTCCCACCGGCAGTCGCAACAGCATTATCAAAGGAAAAATAATAAGGTGTTGGGTTTGTTACCTTAACGCCCAGACCTTTTTGGCTATCACTCGCCAGTTCCCATTGCAACTTCTCTCTCTGTTCAGAACTACTACTGCCTAAAGCAGTTGGTCGATAAAATATTTTAATTCGGGTGCGAAAAGCCAGTTCAAGTTTATTTTTATCTGCACCGTCTTTTTGTACTGGCGGAATTTCCAACATATTGAACCAAAATACTGATTCTTTATCCTGTGGTAATGTCATGCCGTTATAAATCATCCGTACACTTTGCCCTTTCCCCCCCTCAACACGAAATACCGGAGGCGTAACCATAAAGGGAATCGCTACATCATTAATATTGGCATTACTCTTTCCATCATCGACCCAAACTTGTACTAACGCTGGCTGCGTGCCTTTATTATTAGTACGCACGCTGACTTCTTTTTGGGCAGACGGAAATATCACTCGAGTGCCACTAATCGTCATAGATGCATACGCTGGAATGCTGCCTGCAATCAGCGACAATACTAAAATAATTTTTTTATAAGACATCACGCTACCAAATAATAAATCTTTTAATGAGAAAATTTTTATAACAGCTTACTGCCAGTACTTTCACTAGCCTGCGCAGCAAGCTGTTATTACTTTCTGACACTTAACCCTATTAAATAGGGATAACAAACTTATCGCCCAAAGGGGGATTAGTTATAAGCCAGTACGTATTGAACTTGAGCAGTCACAGTACCCGCAGTCGTTGCGTCAGTTGCATAGTAACCACCGGCATATGACAGGCTAGCAGTACCAGGAGCTGCACTAGCGCCAGGAATAACGTCAAACTTAGCACCCGTATCACCAACACGGATTTGAGTATTGGTTGCAATATCGTACAGGCGAACTTCAACTTTGCCCGCAGGATCAGTTGCAGCTGTGTTTGTCAGGTTACCGGTAGTTGGGTTAGAACCGGTGCTGTTGATCGCTTCAAAGTGAGCAGCCACTTTAGTGATTTCAACTGGGCAGTTAACGACATCAATAACGAAGCTGGTAGAGCCGGCTTCTTGACCAGATGTTTTCAGATTCTGGGTAGAAAGCGTTGGCAATGTTACTTTCACATCTTTGCTCGTTGGTGCAACTTCACAAGTTTCGTCGATTAACTTACCGTTGAAGGTAACAGTACCGTCGGTTGCTGCAAAAGCAGTCGCTGAAGCTACTGACAGGGCCAATGCACATACCGCTAGATTTACTTTACGCATAACTTTCATCCTTTAGTTTACTTTCCAAAAATATCATTAATTAAATAAAGCACATATATAGTTAACACCTGCGCGAGCAGATCCGCCCTATTCTTTTTTGCATTTCATTTTTACAAGAAACAGCAAATTCCTTTTTGCGGTAAAATAGTTAGCTAACATCAGTTTGGATTTGATGTTTTTTATTTATTTACCATTTTCATTCAACACAGAAACTGTAAATCTCTTCTCACTCTTATCAACGAAAACGATCTGATTAGGCTTCGCATCGTGGTCGCGTAAAATAAACTTACCAATTTCTGGTGTAATATTCTGTTCAATATAACGAATCAACATACGTGCACCCGTTTCTGCAACTGAGCAACGGCTTACAACGTCGTCAACGACCTCATCGCTGTATTGCAAGGTGAGCTGATGTTGTGACTGCAAACGTTCGCCAATACGATCCAAATGCAACCGAACAATATGCTGCAACGCACTTTGCTGTAGCGGTAAATAAGGAATCACAGTGACGCGACCTAAAAATGCGGCCGGGAACACTTTCAGTAATTCCGGTTGTAAAGCACTTAATATTCCATCCTGATCCGGCGCGGTATCTGGGTCCGCTAATAAGTTACTTAACAATTCACTGCCGACATTACTGGTTAACAACAAAATTGTATTTTTAAAATCGATAAAGCGCCCTTCACCATCTTCCATCTGACCTTTATCAAATACCTGGAAGAACAGTTCGTGTACATCTGAATGTGCTTTTTCAATTTCGTCTAACAGCACCACACTATATGGTTTACGACGCACAGCCTCAGTTAATACACCACCCTCGCCATAACCCACGTAGCCCGGTGGTGAGCCTTTTAATGAGGAAACCGTGTGTGATTCCTGATATTCGCTCATATTGATAGTGATAAGATTCTGCTCACCACCATACATACTTTCAGCAATGGCCAATGCCGTTTCTGTTTTACCCACACCAGACGGGCCAACTAGCATAAAGACGCCCAGCGGTTTTCTTGGGTCTGCCATGCCGGCACGCGCAGTCATGATGTTTTCACTCAACTGCACCAACGCATGTGGTTGACCAATAACACGTTCTTCAAGACGTTGTGGCAATTCCATCACCGCGCGAATATCGTCTTTCAGCATTTGTCCAACCTGAATCCCGGTCCAGTCTGCAACGATATTGGCAATCACGGTTGCGTTAACCTCAGCTTGCACCAATGGCTGTACGCTACGAACCTGCAAAAGCTGCTCTTCTAGCTGTGCTAATTGCTGCTGATGCTGCTGGCGCTTTTCTTCATCCACTGTTGGCTGTGAAACCAGTTCATACAGATCACTTCGCGTAGTGGTAATCGCGGCGACCAACTCTCGCTCTGCCTGCCAACGTTGGTCAAGCTTGCTTGCAGCTTCTGAATGCTGGGCTATCATCGCTTGTAATTGCTCAGCACGATCGCCCTGCTCTTTACCAAAGTGCCGCGCTTTTTCCAGCGACGACAACTCGGTTTGTGCTGTTTCACTCTGGAATGTCAGTTGCTGCAATTCTGCTGGTTGTGAAAATTGTGCGACAGCAACGCGTGCACAAGCGGTATCAAGCAGACTAATCGCTTTATCCGGCAACTGGCGCGCAGGGATATAACGGTGCGATAACCGTACCGCTGCTTGCAAGGCTTCATCCATGATCCACACGCCATGATGTTTCTCTAATGCCGGTGTCAGCCCACGCAGCATGGAGATTGCAGTATTCTCATCAGGTTCATCGACCTGAAGCACCTGGAAACGACGCGTTAGCGCCGGATCTTTTTCGATATGGCGTTTAAACTCACTCCACGTAGTGGCACCGATGGTACGTAACTGACCACGCGCCAAGGCCGGTTTGAGTAGGTTCGCTGCATCACCTGTACCTGCATTCCCGCCAGCCCCTACCAGAGTGTGGACTTCATCTATAAACAAGATTACCGGTGTAGGTGAAGCCATCGCCTCGTCTAACACATTCTTCAGACGGGCTTCAAACTCGCCTTTCATGCTGGCACCCGCAGAGAGGGCAACAACATCCAGCGTCAACAGGCTTACCTGACTCAGTGCTGGCGGCATTTCACCCGCTGCAATAGCCAGAGCCAGACCTTCAACTACCGCCGTTTTACCCACGCCAGCCTCACCGGTCAGCAGCGGGTTGTTTTGCCGACGGCGCAGCAAAATATCCACCATCGTGCTGATTTCATGATTACGCCCCAGCACCGGGTCTATCTTGCCTTCGCGGGCTAATGCAGTCAGGTCTGTTGTGTACTGCGCCAAGGTTGCGGTGCTTTTGCCGCCAATCGCATTGCTGGCCTCACCGGGTAATGCACCGTCATACATTGGACTACCGTCGGTGGCCGCTTCATTCGTTTCCGGCGATGCCTGCGTAATAAAGTTAAAATCACTACTCAAATGCTCCAGAGGAATTTTTTCCATCTCTGGTGCAATCGTAAACAGTGCCCGGCGCAGTTCCATATTGGTTAGCATTGCCAACAACAGATGACCGCTACGAATGCGTGTATCTAAACATTCCAGGCTGGCGTACACCCATGCCCGCTCAATAGCTAATTCGATATGGTATGAAAAATCTGAGATGCTGGTCGCGCCAACTGGCAGACGGGCCAGCGCTTGAGCTAACCCACGCTCAAAAGCATCTACATCCACAGCAAAATAACGAATAATATGTTTAAGGTCGTTATCTTCCTGGTGCCAGAGTTGATTCACCCAGTGAACTAACTCTACATAAGGGTTGCCGCGTAATTTACAAATCGTAGTCGCGCTTTCAATACCTTTGAAAAGAGTGGCATCCAGCTTGCCGAAAAGGTTTTTCCTTGTAATAGCCACGTTGTTTATCCTGGTCTTTTTAACTGTATTCACATCTGCATGTATTTATGTCTACATGTGTATATCAGCTTATATGTTTATGTGTGTTCATGTAGTGTCACGAGGTAATTATTATTACGCCGCGAACTTTTGTGGGGCTAAGAGTAATGGGATGAAATAGAAAACGAAAGTGTATTTATTCGATATTCTGCATTTTAAGAATTTCGCTCACCTTTATATCCTACTAGGATAAATATATATTAAGATCTGACGAAGCACTCGCGTAGGATAATTCCATTAATCACTCGGAAACTTCCTACAAATAGAAATATAAACAAAATTTAAATAAAATAGAGATAAAAGTAAATTAGGAATAGTGCCCACACCAAAGTCCTAAAGTTCCACCAAGCACATGGCTTAACTAATTGATTAAAATGAATATTATATTATAACGCCGCACGCTTACATTATAGACACTTTAAAGTGCGTTGAGCCAAACATACATGCATGTAATAATTCCTTCTATTAAGTAGGATTAAAAATATTATTATAAATCTTCACCTGCATCATCAGTACCGCAGATGAAGATGAGAACTATTATTTTTTACGCGTGTAAATATAATTGATAAAACTATTATTTCGTTATCTCTGAATGCGTTGAATCCGAATAAATCAACATAAACAGACGCAATTCTGCTGATTTAGGCGAACTAAAGCTGACATAACAACCGGGGCAGTAAGTGGACCACAAATTTCTCGACTACTATAATAAAGAACTGACGTTCATGCGCGAAATGGCGCAGGAGTTCGCAGATAAGCATCCTAAAATAGCGGGCCGCTTAGGTATGCATGGAATTGAAGTCGCCGATCCTTATGTCGAACGCCTGATTGAATCTTTCTGTTTTTTATCAGCCAGAACCCAAATTAAGCTGGATGCCGAATTCCCTAAATTTACGCAGCGCTTGCTGGATATTGTCTACCCTAATTATAACTCCCCTACCCCGTCAATGGGGGTAATTCAGCTTAAGCCGAACCTTAAAGAAGGTGATCTGACTCAGGGTTATAACGTCCCTCGCGGCAGCTCCTTCTTCACGCATATTGCGCCAGGTGAGACTACCCGTTGCGAATTTCGCAGTGGGCAAGATGTCGGATTATGGCCACTGGAGATAACAGAGGCACGCCTCAGCTCTGTCCCTCCTGATATGCCTAATCTTGAAAAACACCGGATTGCCTATCACCGGCTGAAGGGAGCCTTGCGCATTAAGTTAAAGCTGGTTGGCGACTTGCAATTTTCACAGCTTGAAGGGCTTGATCGGCTGCCTATTTATATCAATGGCGACGAGAGAATAGTCTCTCATATCTTCGAACTTCTACATGCCAGTCATGTTGCGACCATCATTCGGGCAGGCCACGGGGTGACAGCCGAAGATACCGTGATCAGCGATAATCCTCTCGCTTTTGAGGGGTTAAGCCCTGATCAAAGCCTGCTACCGTTGTCATGGAATATTTTCCACGGTCATAACCTGATGCAGGAGTACTTTACCTGCCGCCAGCGGTTCTATTTCTTTACCCTGACACAGTTGTCCAAAAGTCTGCGCAATAATCATACTAACGAAGCGGAGATTATTATCTTACTTGACCGACTGCCGCAGGAGTTGGTGAGCCATGTTGCCCCCGCGCGTTTTCTATTAAATTGCACTCCGGTGATCAATCTATTCCCAAAACGAATGGACAAAATTGAGATCAATCGAGCGTTGAACGATTTCCACGTTGTGCCAGACCGTAGCCGTCCACTCGACTACGAGGTCTTCTCGATCAATAAAGTCTTCGGCCAACAGGCCGAAACCAGCAAAGAGGTGGTATTTAACCCACTTTATCAAACCCGGCATTGTGACAATGGCAACTTTGGCCGCTATTTCTCCATCACTCGCAAGCCCAGAACGGGTCAGAATAACAAACGTAAATATGACACCCGGACACCTTATGCCAGTACTGAGGTTTTCGTTTCGCTGGTTGACCAACAAGAAGCGCCTTATGGCGATAGCTTGCGTTATCTGTCCATTGAGGCTCAGGTGACTAACCGCGACCTGCCACGTCTTATTACCAGTAATGGTAACTTTGAATTAACCATGTCGGATTCGGCACCGGTTCATGGTGCGCGCTTCGTATTTCAGCCCAGCGCCCCACGCGCGCCTTTTGCAATAGACGAATCTGCCTGGCGATTGATTCGCCAACTCAGTTTCAACTATTTGCCGCTATCCGACATGACCCACGCCAATGGCGGTGAGTCGCTGCGTAATATGCTACGCCTGTTTGTTAATGCGTCAGATCTCGAATCGAATACCCAAATCGATGCTTTGGTTGGCTGTAAAAGCGAACCGGTGATCCGCCGGCTACCCGGGAATGGCCTGCTGGTCTATGGTCGCGGCATCTGTTGTACCCTGACTGTTGACGAAGAAGGATTCTCCGGTATCAGCCCTTATCTATTTGGCTTGATTATGGAAAACTATTTGGCGCGTCATGCCGCGATCAACGTGTTTACCGAAACCGAATTGCATTCGATGCAACGGGGGCGCGTTGGACAGTGGAAGGCCCGTCCTGGCAGACGAGGTGTGCTGTAATGCAAACCGATAAGGATAATCCAGAGCATCAACTCAATCTGGATACCTGGTATCAGCAGGCAGAGCCTTGGAATGCAGGTTTTATCAGCATGATGCGCGCTAACGCAGCCCGCACACCTGACATGCCTGCGCCCGGAAAGGCCATGTTACCGGCGCAGGAAACGTTTCGTATTGGCCAAAGTGCCCATATGGCATTCTCCCCTCGCGAGATATCCCATGTAGAAATGAAAGATGGGAAGATGGACCTACAGCTTTTTGGGCTGGGGATCTGGGGGCCACACGGTGCGATGCCGTTACAAATGACCGAACTGGCCTATACCCGCGCTGAGCTGCATGACCACACGATGACCGATTTTGTCGATCTATTCCATCATCGGGCGATATCACAACTTTATCGTGCATGGTTTGTCTCTCAGGACACCGCCTCGCTGGATAGGCAACATGATGAGAGATTCTCTTTTTATATCGGCAGCTTAGCCGGGCTTGATCCTGCGGAACTGGCACACAGTGCGCTGCCGGTTCATGCCCATCTCGCCTCATCAGCACACCTCATTCGTGAAGCGCGTAACCCCGAAGGCTTAGTCGGTGCGCTGCAATACTACTTCGAAGTGCCGGTTAGCATGGTCGAGTACGCCCAGCAGTGGATCTTTCTGGATAAAAGTGACCAGACCCAACTGGGCGATGGCGCTTCAGCGATGATGCTGGGTGACGGTGCTATTTTGGGCGATACCGTTTTAGACCGGCAGCACAAGTTTGAACTGATTCTCGGCCCACTCAGCTTGCAACAATACTTACGCTTTAGCCCATCCGGACAGGACTTACCTGTCTTACGTGAATGGGTACGTAACTTTGTTGGGTTTGAATATGCCTGGGAAGTGCAATTGCTGTTAACCGCCAGTGAGGTTCCCACCGCGACGCTGGAGGGAGGAAGTCAGTTGGGATACACCAGTTGGTTAGCCCGCGACGATACATCTGCCGATGTGCGTGGAATGAGCTTTGAGCCAGAAATGCACCGTTATTAATTCATTAGCATCACGGCTATATGTCCGAGAGCAAAAAATTAGACCACAACGTCCACCCATGACGTTAAAAGGAAGAAACATGAGTGTACAGAGTATCGCTGAAAGTACAGGTTATTATCACAGCCTGATGCAGCCTATTCCGGGTGACCACCCTTGCGGCCTAAGTCTCGAATATGACTCAGCATTTCTTATGCTGCAAACAAAGCTCCAACCCAAGTTAACTGCCGAGTATGGCAACTTTGTTGAAGTCGCCGAACCCACTAACTGGACAGATACGGAGCGGAAATGTCTTGAGCTGCTGGGTAAAGCCAGGGATGTACGGCTGCTAATTATTCTGATGCGCTGTCGAATGCGTCAAATTGGTGTCAGCGCGTTGCAAGAAGGATTTGAGGCGTTATTGTGGTGCCTAAGTACCTGGCCTGATGAGTTGCACCCTCAATTACTTGATGAAGGGGAATTTGAACCCTTTATGCGGGCCAATGCGTTTGCAGAACTGGACGATATTGATGGGTTTATCGCTGATTTTCGCAACCAGCCGTTACCGAAAGCCGCAGGAATGCAAATTTCAGTTAAAGAGTTTGAAAAAGCACACTCGTTTCCCCGCGAGGAAGGCGCACTGGAAGAAGCCACACTGGACGCGATTCAGCATGAATGGCTGGCGCGTTCCGATAGCGCGATCCTCTCATTGCAGCAAGCCTATGCGTTATTGTTGGAGTTAACAGCACGGCTTAACGCCTCGCTCGGGGAGATAACACCGGACTTTGTCAGGTTAACCTCGCTGTTGCGCCATTTTGGTGGGGCCGATATAACCCCCGTCATCGCCTTTGAAACGCCTGAATACATCGTGGCTTCAGAGGTTACTGAGCCATACATGGCCGTACCGGAGACGCTGCCTGAAGAAAGCATCACCGCAGTCGCCACACCAGCAGATACGGTTGCCCCCATTTATCCACAACCGCCGCAGCCGCAAACACAATTACAATCGGCACCTGTTGCAGTAGCGGTACCCGCACCGCCAAAAGGGATTCAAAGCCGCGCGGATGCTTTGTCTCGACTGATTGAAGTACGCCAATGGTTTGCTACTACAGAACCCAGTAGCCCGGTTATTGCTTTATTGTCCTTTTCAGAAAAAACAATCGGCAAAAGCTTTGGTGAATTACTGCAACTCATACCGCAGGAACTGATTTCTAAACTTGATGCAGGACAGGAGTAGTTTGCCATGACAAGGAAGCTTTTTATATTGGCATTAGGCGTTGTTATCGCAGGGCAGGCAGAAGCCATCTGTACGATTGACACGGAAAGCGACAAAGGGGGATCTCTACCATCAACCATGACATTGCCCGCGTTAACCATCACGATTGATGCAGATGCCCCCGCCGATACCACAAAATTTATTGCCGAGGCAAATACATCGACGCAGGGTACCAGGGTAACTTATACCGATTGTGCGCTCGGTAACCCTTATGGCAAAAATGTCGCAGCCATGCTAGGCGCGGACTTAGGGAAAGGACTGTTTGCCACCAATATTGACGGTATTGCCATCAAACCTATGTGGAATAATGGCGGGGCCTTCGGCACGTTCAACACCAGCGCGGGAATGACATTTACCACTGACATTGGCCGTTGGACTTATCCGGCTAACTCCTATTTCAGGATTGAGTTATATAAAACCAAGGACACGCTATCGTTGACTAATACGGCCGGTCAGCAGGTTCTGCCCGGTGGTACCGCAGCCTATAACTGGGTCAATAGTAATAACATCATCAACTACGCACAGAAACTGGATATTGGGCAAATTACCATCATCAGCACCCCATCTTGTACTTTTGACGGCACAAAAATTGTTGATTTCGGCCTCGTGACCTCAGGCAAATTAAGCAGTGGGATCGAGCGTAGCCTGAATTTTGATATCACCTGTAAAACCGATTATGGGCAATATTCAGCCACTGCCGCCATTACTACGCAAACCCCGACAGCCGATGGAAATTACATCAAAGTCAAAGACAACGATGGCCACGATGATCGGATGCGCATAAAAATTAGCGACAGCACCGGGAAATTGCTAGCACTCAATGGCAGTGACCGCGAGCAAAAGGTCAATATTGCCAGTGCCACACCCGCAGAATTCAAGTGGAAGGCAACTCTTGAGTCTGCCTCAACCACAGCGAAACCCGCTAACGGTAACTTTACGGCGGCCGCAGAAATTATTTTGCAGGTTAATTAACCCATTACAGAAACACTGTTAATTTAGACGGATTATATATGCAGTCTTTATCTTCTATTTTTGTGAGCATCGCAAGCTATCGGGATCCAGAATTAATCCCGACGCTGCATGACATGATAAATACCGCTAAGAACCCTGAAAATCTCAATATTGCCGTTTTTTGGCAAGATGATAATGAAATTAATATTTTCACAAATCAGGGTATGCGGTTGATCGAAAGTAAAACCCATCTTGGCTATCCATTGCATCAGTTGGAATATAACCACGCGCGCATATGGATTTTAAGTGTGCATTATTATGAAAGCAAAGGCGCTTGCTGGGCCAGGCATATGGCTGAAGGGCTATTTCAAGACGAAACCTATTTCTTGCAAATAGACTCTCATTGCCGATTCATTCAGCACTGGGATCATGAAATGGTCACTATGTTAAACAGCCTGCGCGACAAAAGTCCTAAACCAATATTATCCAGTTATCCTCCGGGTTATGAACCCGGCGAGAACGAGGACAGAAAAGACTATGTCAGTCGCCTAATTTTTAGCGCTTTTACGCCGGAAGGTATGGTGCAAATGATGTCCATGCCTTTTACCGAAAGTGCGCCAGTGCGTTGCGGATATTTAGCCGCCGGCTTTGTATTTAGCGATGGCAGTTTTGTCCGTGAAGTACCAAACGATCCTGATATTTTCTTTATGGGTGAAGAAATCGCGATGGCTGCCCGTGCCTTTACGCATGGCTACGATACATATGCTCCACATAAAATTCTGCTCTGGCATTTCTATACCCGTAGCAAACACAGTAAGGTTTGGTCCGATCACAATAATGAGGCCAAGGAATCTGGTGCGGTGAAATTTGCCTGGTGGGAGCGGGATAAAATCGCTAAAAGCCGGGTTCGCGCTCTGCTGGGTACCGAACAAGGTGAAGTTGAACTTGGCAGTTATACGCTAGGTACACAACGCTCTTTACAAGAGTTTGAATACCGTCTTGGTATCAATTTTAAAAAACGCGCTGCACATCCAGATGTCGCTGGGGCAAGTAAAGTGAGCTATTTCACTGACCTCCCCACCGCTCATGAACAGTGGTTAGAGTCCCTGATTGTCGTGAATAAAAAAACGACTAAAAATAGAAAAGCACGAAGTGGATTTCACCCGTGAAGATGTGGAGTGGTGGCACATTGGCGTTTATAACGCACAAAATGCACAAGTAATGGCAGAACAAGTTGATATGAGCAATATGAAGAAAATTATTACCAAAATCGATGACTCAACCTTTGAGTTGAAACTGGCCTTTAATACCGAAACGGATTCAAACCCCCGCTCAGTCAGAATATGTCCTTATATTCGCCTACAGGGTTGGGGTGATGTTGTGGAGAAAACCTGGTGAAAAGCGAAGATATCTTTAAACAGATTTTAAGCGTCGATACCTTATTATCTTTCGATGGTATTATTCCGTCACTATCCGGCTTTCAATTAAAGTTGATCGCGCAGATTGAGGCGTTCGGCCTCGCGCTAAAATCAGAAAAACATCCACCAATCGAGGTCGACCGTTTATGTCATCAGCTTTGCCATTATCTGGATAAACGCACTGAAAATGCCATTAAAGATAAGGGATTGAGTTGGGATGGTTACTTATTATTAGATTATTTCTACGGTTACAGCGCCCCCTCATCCACTGATAGCGTGAGCCTGGAAGCGTTATTAAACAGCGACGACGAAACTGTCTGCCAATATGCACTCAAGATTCTTGTCCTGTCGCGCAATTTGCCAACCCGTGATGTGAAATCACAGCAATTACTCGCGCGTTATGGCCATAAGTTGTTACCGCCCAATATTATTTTAGTTGACGATGATATTGAGCCAGAGATCGAGGAAGCGGACAATAACGAGGAGCCGCCTAAAATTGACAAGATATTGGAACAACACCGAACCTGGCGCGCTTTAGCTTTGCCACTCTGCGCTATCGCATTAACACTCTCCGCACTCTGGTTCTGGTGCTCTCGCTATTTAGGTGATCTGTCTTAAATGTTTAAGGTTAAATTAAATAAGTCGCTATTACTTTTATGGCTGGCAGCCGGTGGCATATTAATAGCAAGTATTAATTTTCAGGGTGCTACGTTATGGAATAACGTTATTTTCATTACGTTCCTGCTGCTATTGGTGCTCACCGTAGGGTGGCATTACGCCCTTAAACCGGAACAACCCCAACCTGAACCACAACAACCCCTCAACCGGTAGTTGCACAGGTCGCGGATCAAGGTAATACCGTTATTTTAATCCTCGGTCCCTATGCTGCTAAGTGGTTTAGTAACCCTGGCGCTGCCGATAACACGCGTTTTTCCAGCCATGCTATCTGGATCTTAATTCCTGATCCGGAGACATTACAAAAACGGCTCAAGCATATTACGATGCATCATCCCTCCGCGCAGGTATTGGCTTTCTTCCCTTTCTTGCCGGATGTATATGAAAATACATCAATTATTATTTCACAGCTCACTAAATGGCAAAATAGTTTTTCTGCGCTATCACTGAAAACGCCACTCTCATGCGTATTTGCTATCTATATTCAATTGAGTGAGGAGCGTCTTAGCCATAACTCTGATAACGCATATTGGACTGGGAATATTAATCTCGCCAATAAAAAAGAGGTCGATATTACAGCAGCGTTTCAAACATTGATCCAAAAACTGGAGTTGCAGGATACCAACAGTACGGCGTTCTCTTCTCAACGCCATGCAATGGCGCACAATCTGTTTATCTGGTTAAACGAATCTGGCGTGACAAATGCCTTACAAAACCTCTTTTCTCACACGTCATTACAATTAACTGATGTGATTTTATCCGACAACGGCAAAGGGTTTATCAAGCATGGTGCCTGGTCGGTATGGCTGGAAAAAACATTGGGTATCTTACCCGGTCTAGCCTCAGCCTTATCACTCCCCCCCTTCCCGGAAGTGATTAATTGGCAAAAACCGCAGATAGCGCCAGCGGTGAAACCAGCGGTAATAGTACCGCCGCACAACCCAAAATGGTTATGGAGTCTGGGTTTTGCCACCATATTATTGGCCGTACACATGGTGCATTCATTCTCACATGAGAAAGTTCGCTATAAGCAATTTACCCAGCAGATCGCACCTTTCGATAATATAAATAATTTATCTATTCAAAACCTTGCTGATAACATTACAAAGTTAACCGCTAAGGGGGAAAGATTGTCAGCATGTGCTAATACATTTGATATCACGCACTGGGGGCTGTCTCAATGTGCAGCGTTATTGAGCCAAATAAACCATCGCGTTGAGGTTTATAAAAGTATTCCGGCGTTTAGTTCAGCTCAAATGGCTCCGCTATTTGACTCAAATAGCACAAAACTAAAACCGAATGCGCAAACTAACGAGATACTACATTCCCTGTTACAACTGCTAGAACATAATCAAGGCAGTAAAATTTTGATTGTCGGCCATTCGGACAATACCGGTAGTGATTCTTTCAATATGACTATTTCCGAACAGCGCGCATTAGTGGTTCGTGACTGGCTAATCAAAAATAGTTCGCTTTCAAGTGAAAATTTTATTATTCGGGGAATGGGTTCATTAGAGCCGGTCGCGTCTAATGATACAAAAATTGGGCAAGACCAAAACAGACGCGTTGAAGTGCTGTTGTTACCAAAACAAGACAAGACAAGAATGCTGGAGCTTAAAATCCTATGAATGCTATATCTACAACTTATTCGATTTATGAGGGCACCTTTCTGACAACTGCTCCAGTGCTGGATCAGTCAGTGAATATTTTAATGTTCAGAGATCCCAATAACCACGAATATAACATTATCATTAACCGCGCTTTATTGGATGAAGAGCAAACACCTGAAGCTTTCTGTGAAAAAGAGATGGAAGCATTACGCAATAAATTACCTGGTTTTCAAATTGAAGGGAAATTACTCAAACATGAGCTTGGCCCAGCGAAATTACCCGTAGTGCAAGTAGCAAATAATTTTTTGCAAGATGGCGAAAGAACCCGCCAGGTACAGTCCATTGTGTTATTACCACATCACGCGATATCAAATCCCGATAGCCGTGTAGTGCTAATTTTTACTTTGACTACCAGTGGCGGCGAGTTTACAGAACATCAGCGTAAACATTACGTGCAAATCATCAACAGTTTTAACCCAAAAGTAGTATCTGTTACTTAATATTATGAAAAGACCCTTCATGCTATATTATTCAATATAGCATGAAGTGAAATATCATCTGGAGTGAGGTGCTAGAATACGTTTTACCGAAGAGGTGTTATTAGATATACCTTGGTGGGAATATACCATTGATTAAATACAAATAAAAACAGCATCTTTATTGCTATAATTCTTCATATGTGAAGCATAGTTATAAAACTCCAACCTATTTAGTACACCCAGTTTCCTAATCGCATTGCGCCGATGCGTCAATACTGTCTTTTCAGAACGTTCAAGTATTTTTGAAATATCAGGGATACTATGTCCTTGTCCTGTCAACTCTACAACCCTACTTTCTGTATATGATAATTGAATGTAATTCTTCAGTCCTAGCCGCCTGAATACATCGCTGTTCATCATGCTGCCGTGATTTAGTCGCGCAATAGTCAAAATCTTCTTAATTTTAGATATAATGTCATAAATATCGAGTTGATTGCTGTTAAAGGGGATGTTAACAGTCATCATCGGTTTATTACTACTATTGATATTTTTCGCGATAAACTCACTATCTTGATATATGTTGATGATCACCATGAAATCTTTAAATATCACATTGGCTTTATGTGCAGCTTTCGATTCATAAGGGCGGATAAATAAGTAATCCTCATCACCCTCTTTATTGAAGACTTTTCTGAGTAGAGAGAGTAATCCTAACTCATAGAAAGCGTTCCGGGTTGTAATCGCTACACTTAACATATTATAACTTCCTTATTTTACTCACTATTTTCAGTCAGTATTGCCTGAGTGAATTTTTAATAGAAATGAGCATTACAATAGTAATCAGTAGGATTTTACCTTTGCGATTATCACTCGTTCACTGGAAAATTACTTCAGTAATGTGATAAGTAAAAAGCTAAAACCCGAGTGATAGAACTAATTCCAATCAAACTTCGATAGTTGAGGAAAAAACACATAGTTATAGAGAGCTATAAATTTAATAGCCACAATTTTATTAATAGTATAAACCGCCCATCTTCTAAAAATAAATCACCAAATATTGACCTCTGTCACTGAAAATTCCAGATCGAAATTAAACAACACTGAAGAGTAAAAGTATATGGGAATAGAACCATCAACCTTGTCGGAATTTTCTTACATATATATAAAAATAACTTAAGTCATCCCATGACTCACCACCACCTACACGAAGTAAAATAGTCTAATGCTCTCTAAAAAAAACAGTTTTATCCGTAAGATAGGTACTACTTACAAGAAACGCCAGACACCGAAATCGATACTACTGCCAGTATGACCGACGAAAGCATTAAGGTAGCATCATTATAATTACGTTTATGTCGCGTGTAAGGACAAGTATGGCCCTTCAATTAGCCTCAGCGATAAACAAAGACTTAAACAACCTATCCAATCATGAACAGTAGAAATAACATAAAATTATTGTGTTAATAATCCTCGGCTATTATATATCGCAATAAAGCCCAAAGATAATCGTTTTGACAGTTCAGAAATATCATATCGATCGGTGATACCAATCAAATCCCCCCATATAATCAAAATATTATCGATAAAATGGTAATTAAAGTGAATTGATATAACGTCTACGAAAGGTAGGTTTTAATGTGAAAGAGTTAAATCCTGAATAATGCAAAAAAAGCAGCCACAGCAGGGCCGATATGCCCCCCAGTCAGATTAAAGCCATGGAAATAAAAAATATCAACAAAGTCTGGCAACCTAAAAGTTATCAACATTATAATCAATGTGATAGCTGACGGTTTTCCAACTCAGTAGAATCATGTTTATATTGAAAAACAAACACGAAAATCATCAACAAAATAAGTGTGTAAGCAGAAAATGAGAGCCAAATACTATTCCAGTCTTTTACACTATACACAGTAAAATAGTCGACAATATGCCCACTGGCGATAGCACCAGCGTATACACCAACATCATTTACCATCGTCATGAACAGCCCTTGAACACTGCCCCTAATATTAGGGCTTACTTTTTTTTCGACATAAATCTCATCAGAAATATTAAAGAAATCAAAGGCACAGCCATAAACAACCATTGATAGCAGTAATAAAATAATACCGCTTGCAGATGAATCGCCATAGACGAATAGCGTAAAGTCCAGGCGATCATACTGATCATCATTACGCGCTTAAGGCCAAAACGAGACATGAAGAATGGAATAGTTAGAATGAAAAAGACTTCGGCAATTTGCGCCATCGATAATAGTATCGACGGATATTGAACCACCAGGCTATCTTGATAAAAGGGATTTTTTTACAAAATCATGCTGGAAGTGTGGCTGATTTGCAATGAAGCACCTAATTACATGGCAAACAAGAAAAGAATGCCATCTTCTTTTGCTTAAGCAATACAAATGCATCAAGGCCTAACAGATTAACCCACGAACGTTTTTTTTAACATTTGAAGTCGGGCAACTTGGCAGTGAACAGGCATATATAGCTAATAGCAACGCAGCACCTGATCCAATATAAAGCTGAACATCCGAATGATTTTCTGTTCAATCTCAGTAGATGTAGCTAACACCCTGCAATTTCAAGGCCGAAGATAAACACCCCAAAGTCATTGGAATTGCAGGTAGGCAGCAAGAGAATGAATCCCGATGAACTTACTCAAGTAAGTGATTCGGGTAAGTGAACGTCGCTAACACCCCCTGCAATTTTAAGGACGAAGGGGGGCTGGTAACTCAATATTGCTTTCGGCCAATGATCCCATATTGTTATACATCGCACAGGCCGCATCCACTAGGTGCATGGCTAACGCCGCACCACTGCCCTCGCCTAACCGCATGCCCATTTGCAAATAGGGTTCCAGCTGCAAATGGTTCAGTGCGATAACCGCGCCTTTTTCTGCTGATAGATGAGATGGAATCAGGTAATCACGCACCTTGGGTTCGATACGGCAAGCAGCCAACGCAGAAGCATAGGAGAGAAAACCATCCAGCACCACCGGTAAACCCGCAGCGGCAGCGCCTAACATCACTCCAGTCATACCCACCAGATCAAAACCACCGACTTTCGCCAACACATCAATGCCATCGCTGGCATCTGGCTGATTGATTTCAATTGCCCGCCGCACTACGGCCACTTTGTGATGTAATTGCTCGCTGGGGAAATTAGCTCCGATCCCAACAGCCAACTCAGGGTCGCTGTCGGTAAATACGCTGACCATCGCCGCTGCGGGAGTGGTATTCGCCATACCCAACTCACCGACGCCAAACACTTTCACGCCACCCGCCGCCTGTTGCAGTGTCAGTGTCGCACTGGCAACCAGTAAATTTTCGGCTTGTTGACGAGTCATAGCCGCACCGCGGGCTATATTGCCGCTACCACGCGCCACTTTCAGATCTACTACGCCGGGCAGCGTATCGCTATCGATACCCACATCCACTATCTTGACTTCTGCACCGGCGTTGGCCGCCAATACACACACACCGGTCACACCCCTGACCATATTCAGTGCCTGAACCATCGTCACAACACGAGGTGAGACAGCCACGCCTTCGTCGTAAACACCGTGGTCAGCCGCCATCACAATGATTTGTTTGCGATCAACCTGATGACCATATAAACCGCGCATTCCCGCTAATTGAACCGCCAATTGCTCCAAACGCCCCAAACTGCCCTGTGGTTTTAGCAAACCATCCAGCCGTGTTTTAGCTCGGGCCATCGCTTTGTTATCCAGCGGAGCAATGGTACGCAGAATTGATGAAAGTGTTCGCATCTATTTAACCTCGTGGTGCAGGCTGCCAGGCAGCCTGGCTGTTGAACGCATGCAACGTGACAAACCCATCATGGATCTCCAACACGCTGTATGCCCCCTGCTCAAAATGAAAATGCCACATGGCGGCGGCTGGCATCGCCAGTAAACGCGCCAGCATCAGGCTTAATACTCCCTGATGGGCAACCAGCAGTTGATTGTTATCGTAATTGTTTGTTTCATGGCGGTTTGTTTGCTGACTATTGATTGAAAGCAGTGACTGAACCACGCTTTCGACTCGGTCTGAAAACTGCATAAAAGACTCCCCACCAGTGGGGCTGGCCTGTTGCCAGTCTGCCACCCATGCTGCCCATGCATCAGGGTCTTCACGCTGTAAATCATGGTGATGGCGCATTTCCCACTCACCAAAATTCATTTCATTTAATTGGTCATTAATGCCCGCATTTAGGGGATGCCCCGCCAGCACGATATCGGCAGTATGCCGCGCACGTAGCAACTGGCTACTGACACCATCAGCAAACGCCACCTCCGCCAGCCAACCGGCAACATCACCGGCCTGTTCGACGCCGAGTGGCGTTAACGCCAAATCGGTCAAGCCGCAAAAAACACCGCGCAAATTGGCTTCAGTTTGCCCATGGCGCACCAGAAAAAGTCGCATAGAATGGCTCATCAAAAGTGTTCGAAAACAGGTCGTATTACAGCAACGCCAGTAGGAATATCAACTCACCCACTTCGGCCGCAGCCCCCAGCGTGTCACCGGTTTGCCCGCCCAGACGGCGGCGCAGGTAGGTTGCCAATAATGCCACCACCGCCATGCTAATCACCAACGCCAACAGTGCTGCGCTTTGACCCAGTAGCAGGGTTAATATCGCGCCACCGGCCAAGGTGACAAGCGTTTGTTTCCCCGTCACTTTACCGATGTAAATGTTGCCTAATCCATTACCTTCGCGCGCATAGCGTTGGCGATACATCAACAGCACAATTACCGTGCGCCCGGCTACTGAGGCGGCGGTGAGCATCAGTAGCATCGGTGCATCACGCAGCGCCAACTCACTGACCACCAGTACTTTTGCCACCACGATAAATATCAACGCCAAACCGCCGTTAGTACCGAGGCGGCTATCGCGCATGATTTCCAGCATTTGCTCGCGCTTGCGGGCAGAAAACACCCCATCACAGGTATCTGCCAGCCCGTCGAGATGAAAAGCACCGGTAACCAGTGCCAACGCCAGGACATATCCCAACGCCGCCAGTGGCACACCGCACCACGGAGCTAGCAGAGTGAAAACCACCCCACCGATCACCCCAACAATCAGGCCGATAAACGGAAAACCGATAATACCGCGCTCGTAGTTATCCAGCGCCAGCCCTTGCGTCCAGCGCTCTGGTACCGGAATGCGGGTCATAAACTGCAATGTTGCGAGAAATAGACGCAGGCTCATTTAATCTTAACCTCAATGCCTGAAACCACTAAAAACACCTCATCAGCCGCTGCTGCCAATCGCTGATTGACTCGTCCGGCAATATCACGAAAATGCCGCGCCAGGCGATTTTCCGGTACGATCCCCATGCCCAGCTCGTTGGTCACCAGATAAATAGGCGCACTACTGCGTGCACAAGCCGCCAACAATTCGGTAATTTGCTGCGAAATACCCTCTTCAAGCGCGGTAAAATCCATCTGTTCCGGTGGCGTATCCCCCGCCAGTTCAAACAGCAAATTGGTCATCAGAGTGGTAATGCATTCCAACATAACGGCTTCGCCGGGTTCGACGTGCTTTTCCAGCACCACTCCGAGATCACGATAGCCTTCCCAGGTACGCCAATGCGCCGGGCGGCTGGCACGGTGTAATGCCACCCGCTCTGCCATTTCCGCATCTGTTACCACTGAGGTCGCAATGTAAAATACCCGTTCGGCCGCTTGTGCCGCCAAACGTTCGGCCAATGAACTCTTGCCACTGCGCGCCCCTCCGGTAATCAAAATCACTGTGCGCGCTCCTGTTGATGCTGTTTCATTAGTTTGAAAATCCTATCAATATCAATATGCTCGCGCATCTGTGATGCCAGAATATCGAACTGTTGCTGCTTATGTTCAGCATAATTCACTGTCACGCCATCAAAAGCAGACAGCCCTTTGCGTTGACGCAGGCTATCTAATAGCGCGCGGGTAAAGTGGTGGCTGTCAAATAGCCCGTGGATATAGCTGCCCAATACGCTACCATCGCCATTCACCGCGCCATCCACCCACTGCTCGGCTTGTCCGTTACGTAAAGTTAGCTGTGCAAAAGGTATGGCAGCACTGCCCAGATGGGAGACACCCATATGGATTTCATAACCTTCAAGCGGGTGATCACCACAGTTTTTCAATATGCCTGGCAGGCCAATCTGACAATAACCGCTAACGCGCGTGGTGACTTTATCTGGCGCGAACTCGGTTTCCACATCCAGCAACCCCAAGCCATCCATCTGTTCAAGGCCCGACTCCACGCCATCAATAATGCGTTTTCCCAGCATTTGATAACCACCGCAAATGCCTATCACCGGTACATTACGTTGATGTAGCTTCAGTAACGCTGCCGCCAGCCCGCAGTGGTGCAGCCATTGCAAATCACCCAGCGTATTCTTGCTGCCCGGCAAAATAATCAAATCCGGCTGGCCCAACGCCGACAACTGCGATACATAGCGCAGGCGCACATCCGGTTGCGCGGCCAGCGCATTAAAATCAGTAAAGTTAGCGATATGAGGTAAGCGGATCACCGCAATATCCAGTGCCTTTTCTGCCGTATCCTGATATTTGCCATTTTGCAGAGCGACACCATCTTCATCTTCTAAATCTATATCCAGCCACGGCATCACCCCCAGTACCGGGACATGGGTCAGGGCTTCAATCTGTTCCAGGCCTGGGGTCAACAGTGCGATATCGCCACGAAATTTATTGATTATCACCCCTTTGACGCGGGCTTTTTCATGGGGATGTAGCAGCGCCAGAGTGCCATAGATAGAGGCAAACACGCCGCCTCTGTCAATGTCCGCCACCAGCAATACCGGCGCGTCTGCCATTTCAGCCATACCCATATTGACGATATCGCGGTCACGCAGATTAATTTCCGCCGGGCTGCCCGCACCTTCCAGCACCATGACGTCATATTGGCGTGCCAAACTGTGGTAAACCTCGCTGATTTGCTGCTGCAATTGCGGTTTGTACTGATGGTATTCCACCGCATCCATATTGCAGGCAACTTTGCCCATTAAGACCACTTGCGCCTTACGGTCGCTGGTGGGTTTGAGCAGTACGGGATTCATGCGAACATCTGGGGCAATGCCGGCCGCTTCGGCCTGAAAAATCTGCGCCCGCCCCATCTCTTCCCCCTGCGGGGTAATGCCCGAATTGAGTGCCATATTCTGCGATTTAAACGGCGCACAGCGATAGCCATCTTGCATAAAGATGCGGCACAGCCCGGCCACTAACACACTTTTACCCACGTCAGATGCCGTGCCCTGCACCATTATCGATAAATTCATCACTGGCCGACTCATCGCGCCTCCTCCGTTTCGCGTTGACGCATCAGCGCGAAGAGTTGTTCTTCCGTTTTGCACAGCGGCAAACCCAGCTCACTGTGCATTTTGACCAACCACGGCTGAACCAGCCCGGCGGCTTGCAATTTTTCCTGTTGTAGGAATACTTCGGTTGTTTCACCGGCAATCATCAGGTGGCCGTGCGATAAGACATAAAGGTAATCACAGACCTTATAAATCAAATCAATATCATGGCTGGAGAGAATAACGCGTTTTCCCTCTGCGACAATACGTTCAATGATAGTAATCATGTGCTGCCGACCGGCCGGGTCCAATCCGGCTGTGGGTTCATCCAGTAGCAGATACTCTGCCTCCATCACCAGCGCACCGGCAATGGCCACCCGTTTTTTCTGCCCATGACTCAAGTGCTGGATAGATTTATGGCGAAATCCTTGCGCATCTACCAAAGTCAACGCCCGGTCAACCCGCTGCGCAATAATCTCTTCGGGCATCCCCAAATTGCGCAGGCTGAAGGCGATATCACTATCAATATCGGTATAAAAAATCTGCTGTTCCGGATCTTGAAATACCGTGGTGACACGCTGACGCAATTCACGTAAGTTGGCTTTCTTATAACTGAGCGGCTCTCCTTGCCACAACACCGCGCCCTGCTGCGGTTGCAAAATGCCGGTCAAGTTCATAAATAAGGTGGATTTGCCACAACCATTAGCCCCCAAGACACCGGTGACCGCATGCTGACTGAAATCCAGTGTCAAGTCGTGCAATACCTGCTCTTCCTGATAGCTGAAACCTAACTGCCTGGTGGCTAACATGACATCCTGCCTTACAGGTGGAAATCGCCCTGATAGAGTTTCATATCCAGCGAGATGACCATTTGCTGATAGCGAATCATCACGCGGGTAAATAGCATACCGACCAACATTGCCAGCGAATGGTAGCCGGTACGCAAAGAGATATAACCAAATCGCAGAGACTGCGCCTGATGGATCGCGGCGGCCTCCTCAATCAAAATAAAAATAAAACGCCAGGTCAGCAAGATTTGCTCTGTCAGCAATCGGGGGGCATGGCAGCGCTTCAATATTTGGATAAGCTGCGGGAATGGCGTATTCAGCACAAACCAAAAAGTGGCCGCCAATGCCGCCAAACTGCGCCATAGCGTTTGATTGGCGGTGGTTAATCCGACTTTATCAAGCCCCAGCCACCAATGCCCTATCTGCATCCCCCACCACAGGCTCTCCGGTTGGCGCGAGAGTGATATCACAATCGTGACCAACCCCACCAATAGGAAAGAGAGCGGTATTGCCAGCCAGCGTAAGTAACGGCGTGGCCCCACCCGCAACAGGTAACATGTCAGGGCGGCGATAAACACCAAGAGCAGCGCCTGATACATCGGCGGGCTAAGCATGGCGGCCAACAGGAAAACGGCATATAGCACCAATTTTCCCATTGGATCGGCCTGTCGCCAGCGGCTTTGATAACTTAGCTTATCAATCCCCAGCATGCTCACCGCGTTTCCCCCGGTAATAGCCCAAGATATAGAAAATCACCGCAGCCCCAATGGAACCTTGCAGGGTAAACAGCAGGCTTTCAATTTCACCACTGGCGGGTTCATATAACGGCGTGAACCACGGCTGATAGTGAGGTGCGGTAGTCTGAATCAGAGTTTCGGCTTCACCATCTGAGCCACCATATTCACCACCGTGATTAATAAAGAACGGCATTATGACCAGAGCGATCACCATCGCCAGCAAAATAAGCGTCTTTTTCATGTTAGTGAGTCCCTGCGTGGATTAACTGACGTTTGGTTAATTGGTCGTAAATCATCACTGTCAGCAAGCCTTCAGCAATGGCTATCGGGATCTGGGTAATGCAGAACACCCCCATAAACTTGATAATCGAACCACTGACACCAAATTGCGGGTCAGGGAAAGCCAGACCGAGCTGTACCGAGGTGACAAAGTAAGTGGTTAAATCTGCGAGCATGGCGCAAAGAAATACCCCGACGTCGCGGCGCAATCCCGCTTTACAGGCCAACTTCCACACCAGATAGCCCACTACTGGCCCAATCACCGCCATTGACATGCCGTTAGCACCCAAGGTTGTCAGGCCGCCATGCGCCAGTAATAACGCCTGGAACAGCAGCACAATGGCCCCCAATACCGCCACCACTACCGGCCCAAACAGAATAACCGCCAGCCCGACGCCGGTCGGATGCGAACAACTGCCGGTCACCGATGGGATTTTCAGTGCCGATAACACGAAAATAAAGGCACCACACAGCGCTAACAGGACTTTTTGATTGCTGTCTTCAGCAACAATCTGTTTCAAACGAACCAGCCCCATAAACAAACACGGCAGGAACAGTATCCACCAGGCCAGCGCCCACATCGGCGGCAAAAAACCTTCCATAATGTGCATGGCAAAAACATCATTCGGTGCCAGCGTGAGCAAGATTGCCATTGCCACTCCGCTATAAGACAGTTTCTTTAACTCTTTTTCCATTTCCATTAGTTGCTCCAATCACTTTGGGGAGTAATTTAAAATTAATTAACCCTCTATTTAACTAACCTGTTATCCATTAACTCGTTGCTGTTTATTGACTAAAATGGTCGAGAAATAGGGCAATGGCTGGTCAGCGGCAAGGGTATCCAACTGACGCCAGCACACCTCGCCGGGTAATGAAGCTTCAGACATCAACAGCGCATGCGGGAACAGATTTAACCGGCCCAATAGCGCCTGAATTTGTGCAAAGCGGCCATAGACTTTCATCAGCACTACGCAGTCGTGATCGCACAAAGCGCGTTCCAGCTCGGCTTCTGGGGCAGTGCAAGACATAACCGCCAGCGATTGTTGCTCCATCGCCAAGGGCAATGCGGCGCGTGAGGCAATAGCGGCAAATGAGGTTACGCCCGGTACGATTTCCAACCAATCTGGCCGACCAATACGTTCTAGCAAAAATACCCATGTGCTAAATAACATAGCGTCGCCGAGGGTGATAAAACCCACCTGACGGCCCTGCGCAACTTCCGCTTGTAGCTGTTGTGCCACCTCATCCCACACCGCCTGCTTTTCGCTGTCATCGGCGCTCATCGGGAAATGACAGGTGCGGATTTCGGTATGTGGTGAAAGGTATTCGCGCACGATAGAGAGCGCCAGACTGTCACCGCCTTTACGCCCTGCCGGGGCATACAGCACATCCAGTCTGGCTATCAGCCGTGCCGCCCGTACGGTGATTAAATCGCTGGCTCCGGGGCCAACACCCAATGCATAAAGTCTGCCGCTCATTACGCTGCCTCCTGCTGTTTTTGCTGCAAAGCACTCGCCAGATGCTGAACAAACATTTGGCGAATCAGTGGGTTCTCTCCCAATCCTTGCAGCCATGATTGCGCACTGATACCCGCAGCTTCCAGTTGCGAGCGCCATGAATCCGGCTCTTCAGAAGCCATGTCATTGATGGCGTGATCACCGGCCACCAGCATCAATGGCATCAGATGTACTTTGCGCACCCCCTGCTGCTGTAAGCGGCTAATGATGTGGCCGATTTCCGGATAACTTTCCACCGCACCCACCAAAGCAGGGAAGTTGAGAGAAGTCATTAAATGGTCAAGGCAGGCATAAGCAGAAAAGGCGAAGTGACTGGCCCCGTGGCCCATAAATACCACCCGCTCATCCGCCGCCAACGGAGGCATTTGTGCTTGTAGTGCCACTAACAATTGCTGGTAATCGGCAAAGCTGCTTAACAGTGGTGTGCCCAATACCAGATGATGAAAACAGTCGCTAAAACCGCGCACTTCAGTAGCGATTTTTTCGTATTCATCGCCATTAATGACATGCAGTGATTGGATAGCGATATCTTGATACCCCTGTTCAGCCAGGTGTTTCAGCGCTTCTCGCGGGTTATTGATCAACAAACCATCGCGTTTACGTAGCTTGCGAATGATCATTTCTGAGGTAAAGGCGCGGAACACATCGCGATCGCTATAAGCCGCCGATAGCTGTTGCTCACAAGTTTCAATATTCTTTTGGCGGGTGTGTTCATAACTGGTGCCGAAACTGATCACCAACAATGCTTTTTTCATTTTATTGTCCTCGTTGTTCTTGCCAGTGGGCCAGATTGCTGCCAGTGCATCAGATGTCGGGTAAATTCATCCAATGAAGTCACTTGTTGCCCAAGACTGCCCAACACCACGGCGGCCGGACGGCGCACCACAATGCAGGGAATATTCAGTGCCAGACAGGGAGCCACTTTTTCCTGGTAGCCACCTTGTGCGCCAGACTCCTTGGTGATAACCACATCTGGCTGGCAAAACGCATACAGCGCATGATTGAATTGCGCGCTGAATGGCCCACGCAGCGCGATAATATTGTCTACCCCCAACCCCAGAGCCTCACATTGGCTCAGCACCTCAGCCGTTGGCAGCACGCGCGCTAACAAGGTTTTACCGGTCAGGCGCTGTTGATACTCCGCCAACTGCTTGCTGCCGGTGGTCAACAGCACTCGCTGCCCCAAGCCTTGCGCCACGGCGCACGCTGCCGCTGCACTGTCTACTTTGTAGAGCTGTGGATGATGAATAGCGTCAATCTCACTCGGGCGCTGATAACACGTCAGTGCCACATTTGATTGCCCGCAAGCGGTGGCCACATTGTCACTGAGCAGGTCGGCGTAGGGGTGTGAAGCATCAACCACCCACTGCACCTGTCTGGTGATAAGAAAATCGGCCATTTGCGCTGCATCCATCCGCCCGACCAATACCTCGCCGCCAATATCGCCCGCCAGTTGTTTGCCCGCATCGGTCGCGACCGACAGGCTGTAGCGCTCGCCAAATTCGTCCAGCAGTTGACAAATCAGCCGGGCATCACTGGTGCCGCCAAAAATATGAATCGGCGGATGGTCATGGGTCATAATGAATCGCCCGTCATAATGAATGCCCCTTTATAATGAATAGCCCCGTGGCGTGATCATCAGTCCATTGCGGCAATAAGTGGCCTGATTGCCAACAATCACCAAACTGGTCATATCCACCGGTTCAAAATCCATTTTTCCTAATGTAGTTAGCCATTTTTCCTGTTTTTTGCGCCCTGCCGCCTTCACCACACCCACTGGCGTTGCGGCTTTCTTCCACGGCTGCATCAACTCGAACGCCCGTGCTAAATGCCCTTCGCGGCCACGGCTGCGCGGGTTATAGAAGCAGATAACAAAATCGGCTTGTGCCGCCGCGATAATGCGTTTTTCAATCACTTCCCACGGCGTCATCAAATCACTCAGGCTGATATGACAAAAGTCATGCATCAGCGGTGCGCCGAGCAATGAGGCCGCCGCGATACTGGCGGTGATACCGGCTACCAACCGCACTTCTAACGCCAACTGTTGCTGTGTGACCAGCTCCAACACCAAGCCCGCCATGCCGTAAATACCGGCATCGCCACTGCTGATAAGCGCCACGTTATGACCGGCCAGTGCCAGGTCAATCGCCGCCTGACAGCGCTCAATCTCTTTACACATGCCAGTTTTGATCACCTGTTTATCCAGGGTCATGGATTTGACCAGATGGGTATAGGTTTTGTAACCGACAATAATTTCTGCTTCGCGAATCGCGGCGATAGCGTCCTGCGTCATCATTGATTCACTGCCTGGCCCAATGCCAATTACGGTTAACATTAATGCGATACTCCCAGAGTGATGGTGACGCCCTGCTGACGCAGAGTATTGCCAACCAATTTACCGTCGCTCATCAGCCAGGCGACCGGTTGTGAAACGCTACCGACACCCACCGTTTGGCGGACAAAATCAGAAGCAGGGAAACGTTGTTCATGGCGGCTCAGTTCGCCGACGCTGAACAGTTCGAACGGGACTCGCCAGCATTGAGCCAATTGATGCAGCGCCGGTTCATCTTTTTTGATAGTGACGCTGCCAATCGCTCGTAATGCCATGATGTCAAAATGATTTTCGGCCATTTGCTGTTGCAGCAATTCAACCAGCGTTTGCAGAGAGGTGGCACGGCGGCAACCAATTCCCGCCACTACCCGGCGCGGCACCAGCTTATAAACTGGTAACGTCGCCAGTTGATCAGCAGGCAGTGGCAGAGTGTCGCGCAACGTGATACACACTAAGGCGTCTAATGGGGGGCGTTGCGCCAAACTAAGTTGATCCAAACTAAGTTGCTCCAAACAATCAACCGGCACGAATCCCCGCGTGTCGCAGCGCTCACGTTCCGCCAACAGCGGCGTGTCCCACCACAGCCCGACTTTCTGGTTACTGACCAACATTTGATTGACCACTTTGACCGCGTGGCGGAAATCTTGCATTTCGCCGTCCAGTTGGGTTGCCAGTGTGTCCAGCGCCGCCATCTCGTTAACATCCGTGGCGGTGGTTATCACCGGGTCAGCCCCCAAAATGCCAGCAAGATAACGGGTTAGGGTATTCGCCCCTCCCACATGCCCCGACAGCAAACTGATGACGTGTTGCCCGCGCTCATCAATCACCACCACCGCAGGGTCGGTCATTTTGTCGTTTACCAGCGGCGCGATAACCCGCACCGTTAGGCCAATAGCTCCGACGACCACCAGTGCTGAATACTGTTTAAATGCCTCACGGATCGTATTGCCAAAACTGCCGTTGAAGGGCAAAAAGCCCGATTCCAGTAACTTGTCACTGGTAAAACAGGTCAGTGGCAAGTGGGTTTGCAAGCGTCGCGCCAGCCGCACACCACCGGGTGTCAGGCAAAATACCGCGATTGATTCAGGCTTGACGATATTCATGGCTAAACCCCGCGTCATAGAGTTTGGAATAGTGGTATTCATCGCCGAGGAATGCCCCCACCAAAATCAGAGCCGTTTTATGAATGGCTGCCGCGCGAACCAACTCGGCGATATCCGCCAGTGTGCCGCGAACTGTACGGCTTTCAGCCCAAGTCGCTTTGTATACCACTGCCACTGGCGTATCCGCGGGATAACCACCGGCGATTAAGCGATCGGCCACTCTGTCCATTTCCTGTACCGACAAGAAAATAGCCATTGAAGTTTGATGGGCGGCGAAAGCTTCCAGTTGTTCCAGTGGCGGCATCGGTGTGCGCCCCTCGATACGGGTGATAATTAAGCTTTGCGCCACTTCAGGTACAGTGTATTCCACCCCCAGTTGTGCCGCGGCGCCCAAGAAAGCACTGACACCGGGTACTGACACAAAGCCGATGCCGTGTTCGCCCAAGACTTCGCCCTGTTCACGAATAGAACCATACAAAGAGAGATCACCGGTTTGCAACCGCACCACCAGCTTGCCCGCCCGCACACCCTCCACCATCAGCGTGATGATTTGTTCCAAATTTAATCCCGCGCTGTCGTGACATTCAGCCTCGGCGGAGCAATATTCCAACAGCTCAGTATTGATAAGTGATCCGGCATAGATAACCACCTGTGCCTGTTGCAGCAAGCGGTAGCCTTTTAGCGTGATCAGCTCTTTGTCACCCGGCCCGGCCCCCACAAACCAGACTTTTTGCGTATCCCATGTTGGTGTGACAGGTGGTGGTGTAATCGATACTGATACGGCATTAGGATGCTCAGACATTGCTCGCCTCCTTGTGGCAGGAAATAAGATAAGTAGGATTATTCGGTTTAAAATAGTGCCCGCGACCCAGAGGGGTCAGAGTGGAGAGTTGCAATTGCACACAATCCAGCTCGCTAACGACGCAGGTATGTAAATGGCTCAATGCTTCATTGAGGTTATTGAGCAAAATAAAGGTCAATACCAGGCGGCCACCGGGATTTAGCATCATCAATGACCAGTCGATAAGGTCAGTCAGATGACCGCCACTGCCACCAATAAAAATGGCATCGGCTTTATCGGATAAAGGTAAAGGAGCGACTCCGGCAATAATGTCTACCTTGCGACACCCTAGCCGCTGGCGGTTTTCATTAATTAACTCAAGTGCTACCGGATTCCGTTCAATCGCCGTCACCCGTAAATCAGGAAAACGCAAAGCTGCTTCCAATGCCACACTGCCAGTACCCGCCCCCACATCAATCAAGTGAGTCGCATCCGACAAACTCAGCCGTTCCAGTGCCAATACTCGCACCGCTTCTTTGGTCATCGGGACTTTTTGCCCACGCAGGAACAGCTCATCTTTCATTGAGGATCACCACCACATTCATGTCATAGCGGGCCGCCACTTGCTCTGCTGGCAGGCGATAAATTCGTTCGTTGGGTTGCGAGAGGTTTTCACCAATAATCAAGGTACGAGACAGACCACGTTGCTGTAGCGCATCAGCAATAGCTCTTGGGCCAATCATGCCGTCGGTCACCATCGCTACTTTGTCGTGCTGGAAGATCCAGTCAAAATCGGGTTCACGACCATGACTGCTGGTAAGAAAGAGGTCGTTCATATCCAGTGCAGCTTTGGCGCACAAATATTGAATCGCGCTAATGCCGGGAACGATATGCAACTCCTCAGCGCTGAAGTTTGCTGCCAGCAATTTGCCGATGCCATACAGCAAAGGATCTCCCGAGGCCAGTACCACAATGGCGCGATGCTTATTGCTATCCAGCCACTCCAATAGCCCTAATAGATCAGCATCTAACAAGCGCGACTCTTTACTCTCGCCGCTCAATGTCGCCAGATGGCGCTTACCGCCAACCAGAACTTCGGCGCGTTCGATAGCCCGCCGAGCTGCGGGTGTCAGATAATCAGTATCACCGGGGCCAATCCCCACCACCGTAATCATCGTAACGCCTCCACAATCTCATCCAGTGGCCGGTTGCTACCCAGCACCTGATTATCAAAAGAGAATAAAATGGCGTCGCACTGTGGTGGATTAACCGAGAAACGCATCATTTCAGCGATGCGCTCGCAGATACGCTCGCAGATACGCGAATAGACGCCCTGCCAACCCTGCTCGGCAATTAGCTCCATTGCCGCTTCCGTGGTATCACACTGATTAACTTCAAGTAATAGCGCATGGGGTGCCCCCATTAAGGCCAAATGCGCCACCAACGTCTCCATACGTCCATCAGCAATATGGCTGTGGGTATGGAAGATACCGGCGGCCACTTTGACCAATTTGCCCGGATGCCCCACTAACAGAACGCGACGGAACCCCAAGCGCACGGTTTCTTGCAGCATATAGCCGACAAAATTACTCATGGTGACCACCCGTTGGCTATCCAGCCCCAGGTGGTCGCGAACAAAACGCTCGCCGTGATTACCCGGCACCAAAATGACGCGATCAACACCTGCTGCCCGCTTCATTTCCAGCTCCAGCGCCAGTGAGCGTTTCCAGCTCTCTTCTGACATCGGCGTCACAATACCGGTAGTACCGATGATGGAAATCCCGCCCAGGATCCCCAGCCGCCCGTTGTAGGTTTTCTTCGCTCGCTCCTCGCCTTCCGGCGCAAAGATTTCGATTTCTGCGCCACGCAATGGGCCGATGACTTCACGCACTGCGGCTTCGATAGTTTGGCGCGGAGTGCGGTTAATGGCGCTGCTGCCGACCGGCAACCCAATTCCTTTGCGGGTAACAGTTCCCACTCCTTCGCCGCCTCGCAGAGTAATGTCGGTCTGTTCGGTGAGAGTCACGCGGGCAAAAATCAGCATGCCGTGGGTAGCATCAACATCATCGCCGCCATCTTTGCGGATTGCGGCGGTGGCTTGCTGACCTTCAATCAACGGCAGCTCAACATTCAGACACAAAGTGATGCCGGAAGGCGTCATAATAGAAATTTGATCAATCACTTGCTGACGCAACACCATCAGCGCCGCCACTTTGGCCGCCGCCGTGGCACAGGAACCGGTGGTATAGCCTTTACGGTATTGCTTGCCGTTGTGCCAAATGCTGTCTAATTGCTGGTTTTGCCGCGCAATATCATCATTTATAGGGCTATCACTGGCCAGACCGTCGCTCATAGCGCCCCCCGTAACTGATAGAGGATGGCGTTGATAATGGCTGCCGCCACGTTACTGCCCCCTTTGCGCCCCAGCGCGGCAATACACGGCAAACCACTTGCCACCAACGCATCTTTGGATTCCGCCGCACCAACAAACCCCACCGGCACGCCGATGACCGCCACCGGGGACGCTTGTCGTTCTAACAAACGGAATAACGCCGTCGGTGCATTGCCGAACACAAACAGTTTTTCGCCCGGCTCCGCCAACGCCACATCTACCGCGGCCATCGAGCGGGTAATCCCCTGTACCGGCGCACTCTCTACCACGCGCGGATCACTGATATAGCAGCGACACTCGCATCCCATCTGCTTTAACAGTGTTTTGTTAATGCCCGACATCGCCATCGTCGTGTCGGTATACAGCGTGCATCCTCGACGTAAACCCTCGGCAATGCGGGTCAGCACATCCGGCGAGAAATGCAGAATATCCAGCCAGTCAAAATCTGCTGTGGTGTGGATAACCCGCTTGACAACCGCTTCATGCAGCGCACTGGCAAACCGAGTCTCTGGCCGCTCAGCGGCGATAATATCGCCAATGATAACGAAGCTATTTTTCTCGATTTCCTGCGGGTTTTTTATATAGTTCATGGGGTTATCCTTATTAAATACCGACCAACAGCAGATGGGTCAGAGCGAACAATAACAGGGCCAATAGCGACGCCATCATCATCAAATGAATGCTGCGTGGAATATCACTCAGAGCGATTTCACGCCGCTCATCGCCAATCCACGGCTTCTCCACCCGCTCACCAAAGTAATCATTCGGGCCACCCAAGCGGATGCCCAGCGCTCCCGCCACCGTGGCTTCCGACCAGGCGCAGTTCGGGCTAGAGTGTTGATAACGGTCGCGCCAACCAATGCGCAACGCCTGACGGTAATCAGCCTGAATCAACCAGGCTGCGATGCTAAGTAACAGCCAACTGAGGCGTGCAGGGAGCCAATTGGCGGCATCATCCATACGGGCAGAGACATTGCCAATTGCGCGATATTTCGGCGTCTTATATCCCACCATCGAATCAAGGGTATTTACCGCTTTATAAGCCATTGCCAGCGGCGCGCCCCCCAGCATCAGGAAAAACAGCGGAGCAATCACGCCATCGACACTGTTCTCGGCCACGGTCTCGACCACCGCCCGGGTGATTTGTGGTTTCTCCAATTGCGAAGTATCACGCCCAACAATCCATGACAGCTTTTCACGACTTTGCGCGAGGGTTCCGTGTTGCAGCGCATCAAAAACCGCTAATGCCGCGTCACTCAGGCAGCGTCCGGCCAGTAAGGTGTAAATCATCCACACTTGTGCTAACCAGCCGAGCCACGGATTAATCGCTGTCATCAGCCATAAAAACCCCCAACTGACGAGCCAGGTGATCCCCACCACCAGTAACCACAGCACCGCACCACCCCATTTGAGTGCCCGCTCGCTATGACACACGCCGCGAATGGCTCTCTGCAACAGCGTGATCAGATTACCCATCCAGCGCACTGGATGCGGCCAACGTGGCGGGTCGCCGAGCCAGCTATCAAGCAAGAAAGCGACAAACCATGCGCTCAGGGTCATAGCACGCTCCGGGCAGCCGTCAGCCAGCTATCCAATAATCCGGGGCGCTGAGCAAAGTGAATATGCAGATAACTGGCCTGAGTCCGTTGCACTTGATAGCCACTGTGCCAGCGCTGAATAACTTCGCCATCGCGCCATTTACTGCTATCAAAAACGGGTGTCAGTGGGCTGGTAAAATCGGAGTAATGGAACTCATGACCGAGCAGAATTTCACCTTGTGCAGCCAATAAGGTGTCGCTGCGGGCCTGTGCCTGACAGTAACCAAAGCGAGTCAGGCGTTTTCCCATCCGGCTTTCTCCGGCCAAAACGCCCACCATCCGATGGCGCTGTCCGCTTTCATCCGTCAGAGCATCCCCCAAATACATCAAGCCGCCACATTCGGCATACATCGGGATTTGCTGCCGGTGGGCTTGCTGTAACGCCGTATGCATCGAGGTATTCTCTGCTAATGCGCGGCTGTGGATCTCCGGATACCCTCCGCCCAGATAAATCATCTGACAAGCCGGCAGATGGCGGTCATGCAGCGGGCTGAAACGCTGGATGCGCACGCCAGCTTGCTCCAGCAAATCAAGGTTATCGGGGTAGTAAAAATTAAAAGCTTCATCTTCGGCTAAGGCCAATGTCAGCCCGTCGGCCAAAGCTTGAGAAGGCAATGCGGGTGGGGTTCCAACAGGGCGTTGGGTGCTTGAAGTCAGGGTCAACAAGCGGTCCAGATCGATAAAGGCTTCAACCTGCTGGGCCAATTGTTGCCAGCGTGGCGAGTTATCAGGCTGTTTGGATCGTACACCGCCTCGCTCTTGTGCCGGGATCAGCCCCAAATGGCGTGATGGCAAGGCAACATCGTCCATGACCGGCAAACGGCCCAAAACCGGAATGCCGCAATAATGTTCGATAGCATGGCGAATAAGTTGATAGTGATTTTCTGAATTGACGCGGTTAACAATCACCCCGGCAATCGTCAGCTTGGGGTCAAATTGGCTAAAGCCCAGCACGGTTGCGGCAACCGATGTCGAAACCGCTTTACCATCCACCAGCAAGATAACCGGGCAGCCTAATTGCTTGGCCATCGCTGCACTGCTGCAATAATCGGGGTCAGTACCGTAGCCGTCATACAACCCCATGACACCTTCAATCACCGCGACATCGGCATGGCGCATATGCTGGTTATACAACCCATTAAGGGTGGCGGGCGGCAACATAAAAGCATCAAGATTACGTGACGTCACACCACTGACGGCGGTATGCCAGCCAGTATCCAGATAGTCCGGCCCAACTTTGAACGGCTGCACCGACAATCCGCGCGCCATCAGCGCCCGCAAAATACCCAGCGTCACAGTGGTTTTACCACAGCCGCTGCCGGTTCCTGCGATGATAAATGCTTGTTTACCTGAGCATTGCAATAAAAAAAATCCCGCCATTTCAAGCGGGATATGCAGTGTCAAAAAGGTGCATTTGCGCAACGTCACCGCTGCGCGCATCTGATGACAACCCGCTTCCCACCGAAGGAGTTGAAACTCTTTACTGATTTGGCTGGTCTTCTGGCTTAGCGTCACTCTCCCCCGCTACCTTCCCAATCCTATGGATCAGTGGTCTCAGCGGGTTCGTCAGCATCACAGCAGCGGGGGCTGCGGGGGATTTACACCCCCTTCCCAATCGTGTTATCCACGACATACCTGTTTCAGTATTTAAGTACAGTAGATTCTGTTATTTAATTTCTTATTTCGTTATTTAATTTATCTCTTTATTTACACTGTTATAACAGAGCATTTATTAATGAGTAGTCTGGTCGACTTTCTTGAAATTAATATACGCTTTTCTGTTCATAAAAAATGGTTAATTTCATTTTTTGCGAGTGATTTTTTTGTATCGCCACAACAAATAATTGTCACAAAAATAGACAATAACCACTTAATAACAACAAGTTAAATGAAAAATACCGTTTAAAAAAATAGCAAAAAATTGTCATTATTTATTTTGTATTTTTAATATCATACTGGATATTTAAATAGACAAACTTGAATGAACAGCATGACCAATTGATATTAGAACAGTAACTGTCATTCCATTTCTCTGCGTTCAGAAGAAAGTGAGCGAAATACCTGCGGCGTCACGTTGTAGGTCTGACGGAACACTTTGCAGAAATAGCTGGTCTGGGAAAAACCCAGATTCTTGGCAATGCTGGCAATGCTCCAATCGCTGTGCTGTAACATCTCTCGGGCATTGGCCATCCGCTGCTGATTGACCCAGGCATTAAATCCGATGCCCTGATATTTTTTAAACAATTTGCTGAAATAGTACGGGCTGAGATACACCTTGGCCGCCACTTCTTCCAGCCGTAGTTCTTCCGATAAATGCGTATCAATATAACGCAGTGCTTTCTTCATTTTACTGTCATGGGGGTGAACTGGCCGTATTCTGCCCGGTTCTTTGCTGCCCATGTTGTCGTTGATCACCACAAAATTGAGATGTTTTTTGAGGCAATTCTCAACAATCAACTTCAATAAATCTGCCGATGCAATCACCCGTGAAAAATCCATAACCGGCACATTGTGGAACTCATCCATCAGTGCCGGATTCTGCTGCCAGTGATTATCGACATTAAGTATATCAATCAGATAAACATCTGAGTGCAACCGCACCTGGCCGCATAACACAAAACCCACTAAATGACCGGCAATGACCAGTGGAATAGAGAAATCAGTTAACCCAGCGTGGCAGCGATAAATACAAGGCTCATTGGACTTTGACGCTTCAAGACCCCCGCAACGATCACTCATTCGGCAACGGAGATGGTTCACCGGGTCCTTGCGCATCAACTGACAAAATGGCGTAAAGTTAAAAAGATCAGAAATCTCTTCGCCGTGAATATTCACTACCACCACGGCCAGCCCTGTGGCCTGAGCAAAATCCTGCGCGATTTTATTTATGAGCTCTGAGTTTAGAGAACTGGCAGAAATCATGATAAAACCTCTCAGTTAATTTTAATTTATTGTTATTAAGTTTCGTTTGTTGCTATAAATCATCCCTGTAATAAACCATGTGTTACTAATTTGTTATATTTACATTCCTATCAGCAAGTGGAAAACCTATTTCCCTGTGAAGGTTTAGCCTCTGGCAAAATGAAGGAAAATAACAATCCACCTTACCAGAGTCATAATCAACAGGGGACTATAATCAGTCAATTAACCAGAATAGATCACGAAATTTCCTCATCTCGTTTCATAGATTCAAGATGAGGAAACTTACGTTGATTTATAAACTGGCTTTTTCATCCTCTAATTTGCAGGTATTGCAAGGCAGGTTTTTGCCAATGAAGAAGCGATAAACCGCCGCACCGAGGCAAGCACCAATAATAGGGGCGACAATCGGGATAATGAAATAAGGGATATCACGCCCGCCAGTCATTGAGATTTTTCCCCAGCCGGCAAAGAAGGTGAATAATTTAGGGCCAAAATCACGTGCCGGGTTCATGGCAAAACCGGTTAATGGCCCAGTCGAAGCCCCTATCACCGCCACCAGAATACCAATCAATAGCGGCCCTAATGCACCACGCGGTACGCCATTACCATCATCCGTCAACGCCATAATCAGCCCCATCAGAATGGAGGTAATAATGATTTCAACAAATGCAGCTTGCCATACACTGATAGCTGGTGAAGGGAAGGTACTGAAAATACTGGCCAGTTGCAGACTTTCCAAACTGCCACGTACCATCTGATGGGCAGTTTCAAAATCAGTAAATAAGTTGTGATACAACATATAAGACAGCGCTGCACCACCAAAAGCACCGGCAATCTGTGCAATGCTGTAGGGAATGACTTTGCGCGCG
Source organism: Yersinia aldovae ATCC 35236 (assembly GCF_000173735.1). Taxonomy (GTDB): domain Bacteria; phylum Pseudomonadota; class Gammaproteobacteria; order Enterobacterales; family Enterobacteriaceae; genus Yersinia; species Yersinia aldovae. Next base: position 52,718 of record NZ_ACCB01000002.1, read on the forward strand.
GGGAAACAGGCAAACAGCCATAAAGCAATGGTAATCGCGGGATTGAGGTGAGCACCGGAAATACCCGCGGTCAGATAAACCGCCAGTGAAATCCCCAGCCCCCACACAATACAGATTTCCCACAAACCAAAACTGGCACCGGCCACTTTCATCGCCGCCAGGCAACTAATACCAAAAAACAAAAACAGCCCGGTGCCAAGAAATTCTGCCACACACTGAGCTTTGAGCGAGTCGTTCATAGGGTTACCCTGCTTGAAGTTATTATGATGAATAAACTGTTATTTCGGTATTGCACGGCCCTTGACCTGATCACTATAAAGAGACGGAAAATGAAAGTGTTGTCGTGATTAGTCATTAATTAAACAAAAAATAGAGTTCCTATAGCAAATTATTGCTATTACCTGCCCCATAACCCCCTCAAAACCCTGTAAATAAGCAACTTATTGTCTAATTAAATAATGTGACTTTCTTGTCATTTATTCTTTCCGTTATTGTTAGCAAGCTCGCAATTTCTATTTTAATGTGAGCCAGCTTCCATCTTTATATCTGCGTGCGTGAGTATCAAAGAAAATAGAGATTGTCACTGACTTAATTGTAATTATGAATATGCAAAAACCAATTATTATCACCCACCCATTAATAAATAAATTTACAAAACAATCAGTTAAATGAACTCATGACAATAATTTGTTATTTCGTCACTAACCATTCCCGCCAGTAAATTCAATACAGCCATTCTTTTTCATTGCTTGTTTGTATATTCAATCTCAGCACGAACCTGACAACGTTATTACTGAATATAACAACATTATTTTTGAACATGCTATTTGTCGAGGTACTTATGCAACAAGAAGCACTAGGAATGGTGGAAACCAAAGGGCTGGTCGCGGCCATCGAGGCTGCGGACACCATGGTGAAATCGGCCAATGTGACGTTGGTAGGCTATGAAAAAATTGGCTCCGGTCTGGTCACTGTCATCGTACGTGGTGATGTGGGCGCAGTTAAAGCAGCCACTGATGCCGGTGCAAGTGCGGCTGCGAAAGTGGGTGAAGTGAAATCAACCCATGTGATCCCACGGCCACATACCGATGTTGAGGCCTTTCTTCCCAAGGGAAACTTGCCAAAGGGAAATAGCTAATGAAAAGCAATGACCTGGTCGACCAAATCATGGCGCAGGTGATAGCAAAAGTCAGCGAACACGCTCCGGCGTCTTCTAAACAACCATCCTATAAACAACGAGATACGGCTATGGCTGAGAAAACTTGCAGTTTAACGGAATTTGTTGGAACCGCGATCGGTGACACGGTCGGACTGGTGATCGCCAACGTCGACAGCGCCCTGTTGGACGCAATGAAGCTGGAAAAACGCTATCGCTCCATTGGTATTTTGGGCGCTCGCACCGGTGCTGGCCCGCACATTATGGCCGCCGATGAAGCAGTAAAAGCCACCAATACCGAAGTGGTCAGCATTGAATTACCACGCGATACCAAAGGCGGTGCCGGTCATGGCTCGCTCATTATTTTCGGTGGTGATGATGTTTCCGACGTGAAACGTGCAGTTGAAGTGGCGCTGAAAGAGTTAGACCGCACATTTGGTGATGTTTACGCCAATGAAGCGGGTCATATCGAATTGCAATACAGCGCGCGTGCCAGCCATGCACTGGAAAAAGCATTCGGTGCACCGCTGGGCCGTTCTTGCGGTGTGATAGTCGGTGCACCGGCGTCGATTGGTGTTTTGATGGCGGATACCGCCGTGAAATCCGCCAACGTTGACGTGGTGGCTTACAGCTCCCCCGCACATGGCACCAGCTTCAGTAACGAAGTGATTCTGGTTATCTCCGGTGATTCTGGCGCAGTTCGTCAGGCAGTAATTTCTGCCCGTGAGATTGGCAAAACGGTATTAGCGACCTTGGGTTCTGAACCGAAAAACGACCGCCCTTCTTATATCTGACGCCACAGTGAGGCTGTTTCATGAAATCGAAAAGATTTGAAGCGTTGGCGAAACGCCCGGTTAATCAGGACGGCTTTGTCAAAGAGTGGATCGAGGAAGGCTTTATTGCCATGGAAAGCCCGAATGATCCAAAACCTTCCATCAAGATTGTTAACGGTGTGGTGACCGAACTCGACGGTAAGCCACAAAGCAGTTTCGACCTGATAGACCACTTTATCGCCCGCTACGGTATCAATCTGGCGCATGCGGAAGAAGTGATGAAGATGGACTCCATCAAGTTGGCCAATATGTTGTGTGATCCAAATGTGTCGCGCCGCACCATTGTTCCGCTGACGACCGCCATGACACCGGCCAAAATCGTCGAGGTGGTTTCTCATATGAACGTGGTGGAAATGATGATGTCGATGCAGAAAATGCGCGCTCGTCGGACACCATCACAACAAGCTCATGTCACCAACGTGAAAGATAACCCGGTGCAAATTGCCGCCGATGCGGCGGAAGGCGCATTCCGTGGTTTCGATGAGCAAGAAACTACCGTGGCGGTGGCCCGTTATGCACCATTCAACGCCATTGCACTGTTGGTCGGTTCGCAAGTGGGCCGCCCAGGGGTGCTGACGCAATGTTCTCTGGAAGAAGCCACTGAACTGAAACTGGGGATGCTGGGCCACACCTGTTATGCCGAAACCATCTCGGTTTATGGCACTGAACCGGTGTTTACCGACGGTGATGACACGCCGTGGTCAAAAGGTTTTCTCGCTTCGTCTTATGCATCACGCGGTTTGAAAATGCGCTTCACCTCCGGTTCTGGCTCCGAAGTGCAAATGGGCTATGCCGAAGGCAAATCCATGCTGTATCTCGAAGCGCGCTGTATTTATATCACCAAAGCCGCCGGGGTTCAGGGGCTGCAAAACGGCTCCGTCAGTTGTGTCGGTGTGCCGTCTGCGGTGCCATCGGGTATCCGGGCCATTTTGGCCGAAAACCTGATTTGCTCAGCGCTGGATTTGGAATGTGCCTCCAGTAACGACCAAACCTTTACCCACTCGGATATGCGCCGTACCGCTCGCCTGCTGATGCAGTTCCTGCCGGGTACTGACTTTATCTCCTCTGGTTTCTCTGCGGTGCCGAACTACGACAACATGTTCGCCGGCTCCAACGAAGATGCCGAAGACTTTGACGATTACAACGTGTTGCAGCGTGACCTGAAAGTCGATGGCGGCCTGCGTCCGGTGCTGGAAGCTGACGTGGTGGCAATTCGCAATAAAGCTGCGCGCGCTCTGCAAGCGGTATTCGCCGGGATGGGTTTACCGCCAATTACCGACGAAGAAGTGATTGCGGCGACCTACGCCCACGGCTCGAAAGATATGCCGGAACGCAACATCGTTGAAGACATCAAGTTCGCTCAGGAAATTATCAGCAAAAACCGCACCGGTCTGGAAGTGGTGAAAGCCTTGGCGCAAGGCGGCTTTGAAGATGTGGCGCAGGACATGCTCAACATCCAGAAAGCCAAAATCGCCGGCGACTACCTGCATACCTCGGCGATCATCAAAGGTAATAACCAGGTGCTGTCAGCGGTGAATGACGTCAATGACTACGCGGGGCCAGCTACCGGTTACCGGCTGGAAGGTGCACGTTGGGAAGAAATTAAAAATATTCCAAACGCGCTTGATCCGAATGAGCTTGGCTAAGGGGTTCACGAGATGGTGGATATTAACGAAAAACTGTTACGCCAAATTATTGAAGGCGTATTGCAGGAAATGCAGGGAGACAACAATACCGTCTCCTTTAAGCAAGATACCCAACCCGCAGCGGCTGCGGCCACTGTTGCTGAAGGGAATTTCCTCACCGAAGTGGGTGAAGCCCGCCCCGGTACCCATCAGGATGAAGTGATTATTGCTGTCGGCCCGGCATTTGGCTTGTCGCAAACAGCCAATATCGTTGGCATTCCGCACAAAAATATTTTGCGCGAACTGATTGCTGGTATCGAAGAGGAAGGGATAAAAGCGCGGGTTATCCGCTGCTTTAAATCCTCCGACGTGGCTTTTGTTGCCGTCGAGGGCAACCGCCTGAGTGGCTCTGGGATTTCTATCGGTATCCAGTCAAAAGGAACCACGGTGATTCATCAGCAAGGTTTGCCGCCGCTCTCGAATTTAGAGCTATTCCCGCAAGCCCCATTGCTGACGCTGGAAACCTATCGTTTGATTGGTAAAAACGCCGCTCGCTACGCCAAACGGGAATCACCACAACCGGTTCCGACCCTGAATGACCAAATGGCACGGCCAAAATATCAGGCCAAATCAGCGATTCTGCACATTAAAGAAACCAAATATGTGGTGACCGGCAAGAATCCTCAGGAACTCCGGGTGGCGCTTTAACAAAGGAAAACACAATGAATTCCGAAGCTATTGAATCCATGGTTCGCGATGTGCTGAGCAAGATGAACAGCTTGCAAGGCCAAACGCCAACTGCCGCTTGTGCTCCAGCGGCCAGCTCGCGCAATGATGCCAAAGTCTCTGATTATCCATTGGCGAATAAACACCCTGACTGGGTGAAAACCGCCACCAATAAAACACTGGATGATCTGACGCTGGCGAACGTTTTAAACGGCACTGTCACCTCACAAGATTTACGTATTACGCCAGAAATCCTGCGTATTCAGGCATCCATTGCCAAAGACGCTGGCCGCCCGCTGCTGGCAATGAACTTCGAACGCGCAGCTGAACTGACCGCCGTGCCGGATGACAAGGTACTGGATATCTATAACGCCTTGCGCCCATTCCGCTCGAGTAAAGAAGAGCTGAATGCCATTGCTGATGATCTGGAACAGACCTACAAAGCGACCATTTGTGCCGCCTTCGTGCGCGAAGCCGCCGTTTTGTATGTCCAGCGCAAAAAGCTAAAAGGCGACGATTAATCAATTTCTCAGAGGGTTATAACAATGTGCCCATGGCAGAGAGAACAGGCAGATCGTAAAGACGCCGTAAACCCTTCCTTGGGGGCTAGAGCCGCGCCGTCCTGGCGCGGACGCTTTACTCTTCTGCCTATCCTCTCTGCTCCAGATCGAGGCCTCGGGATATGTCAGCAGTATGGATTAATCAATTAGCCAATTGTTATACCCAATAGATTTCGTGTTGCAGGTAGGCGGCAAAAGAGAGAATCCCCGGGAGCTGACTCAAGTCAGTGACTGGGGTGAGTGAATGCAGCCAACACCGCTGCAACTTGAAAGATGAAGGGTATAGAGGAACGGGATATGCGGTATATCGTCGGGGTAGACATCGGCAACTCATCAACGGAAGTGGCATTGGCACAATGTGCGGCTGATGGTCAGTTGCACTTTGTTACCAGTACCCTAACCGAAACCACGGGTATCAAAGGGACGCAGCGCAACATTTTTGGCATCACTAAGGCGCTGAACATGTTGGTGGAAAAGGCCGGTATCGCACTCAGTGATATCAATCTTATCCGCATCAACGAGGCGACCCCGGTCATTGGTGATGTGGCGATGGAAACCATAACTGAAACCATTATCACTGAATCCACCATGATCGGCCACAACCCTAAAACTCCCGGCGGGCTGGGGTTAGGCGTTGGGCTGACCATCACGATTGATGAGTTAGTCACGCGAGATCCTAACCAGCCTTACATTCTGGTGGTGCCCTCTGCGGTTGATTTTGCCGATGTGGCGGCCGTGGTCAATGCTGCTAACGGCGCTGGATACCGCATTACCGCGATTATCCTGCAACGGGATGATGGTGTACTGGTCAGCAACCGCCTCACACACCCCCTGCCCATCGTGGATGAGGTGCTGCATATTGACCGTATCCCAATGGGGATGTTGGCGGCGGTTGAAGTCGCTATGCCGGGTCAGGTGATTGAAACCCTCTCTAACCCTTATGGCATTGCCACGGTGTTCGGATTGAGTGCGGAAGAAACCAAAAACATCGTTCCGGTGGCGCGGGCTTTGATTGGCACACGCTCCGCAGTGGTGGTGAAAACCCCGGAGGGCGATGTTAAAGCCCGCGCCATTCCGGCTGGGCATCTGGAGCTATTGGCTAATGGCCGCACAGTACGGGTGGATGTCGCAACCGGTGCTGAAGCTATCATGACCGCCGTCAACAGCTTCCGACATCTGGATAATGTCAGTGGTGAAGCGGGCACTAATATCGGCGGCATGCTCGAACACGTCCGCCAAACTATGGCGGAACTGACCAACAAACCGACCAATGAGATCTTCATTCAGGATCTGCTGGCAGTTGACACTGCGGTACCGGTCAACGTCATTGGTGGTCTGGCGGGTGAATTCTCGCTCGAACAGGCGGTGGGTATTGCCTCTATGGTGAAATCTGACCGCTTACAAATGGCACATATCGCCAGTGAAATCGAAAAGACACTGAATATTGATGTACAGGTCGGGGGGGCGGAAGCCGAAGCGGCGATACTCGGCGCGCTAACCACACCAGGGACGCGACGGCCACTCGCCATCCTCGATTTAGGGGCCGGATCTACCGATGCCTCAATCATCAATGCGCAAGGTCAAATCGTTGCCACCCATCTGGCGGGTGCTGGCGATATGGTCACGATGATAATCGCCTCTGAGCTGGATCTCCAAGACCGCTATTTGGCCGAAGACATCAAAAAATATCCCTTGGCAAAAGTGGAGAGTCTGTTCCACCTGCGCCACGAAGACGGCAGCGTTCAGTTCTTCCCACAACCGCTGCCGCCAGAGGTCTTTGCCCGACTGGTGGTGGTCAAGCCGGAAGGATTGGTGCCACTGCCGGGGGATTACGCGCTGGAAAAAGTGCGCAATATCCGCCGCTCCGCCAAAGAACGGGTGTTTGTTACCAATGCGCTTCGTGCCCTGCGTCAGGTCAGCCCGACCGGCAATATCCGCGATATCCCTTTCGTGGTGCTGGTTGGCGGCTCGTCGCTGGACTTCGAAATCCCGCAATTGGTCACCGATGCCCTTTCTCACTACAAGCTGGTGGCCGGTCGCGGCAACATTCGCGCCAGCGAAGGCCCGCGTAATGCGGTTGCCACCGGATTGATTCTGTCCTGGCAACGGGAGAATCACGCATGAACTTTACCCAAGATGCACCCGCAATTGTTATCAGCCTGACCTCGCCAACACCCGAGGCGGTCTGGCACCAAGTGTTACTAGGGATTGAGGAAGAAGGCATTCCCTGGCAGTGGCAGCAAGACGATGACACGGACGCCATTCTCCGCGCCTGGCAGGCGGCGACCCGCTCACCACTATTGGTAGGGCTGGCGTGTTCTGCCGACGAAGTTATCGTGCATTTTCGTCATTTACCCCCCGCCAGCCCGCTGTTCCGGCAGCCACTGGCACAAGACGAAGCCCCATTACGGCGACTGGGCAACAACGCTGCCCGATTAGTCAAAGGTTTACCGTTTAAGTAATCACACTCAAATTACAAGGAATTCATATCTATGAACAACGCACTGGGACTCATCGAAACCAAAGGGCTGGTCGCGGCCATCGAAGCGGCTGATGCCATGGTCAAATCTGCCAACGTACAACTGGTGGGATACGAAAAAATCGGCTCCGGCTTGGTGACGGTCATGGTTCGCGGCGATGTTGGCGCAGTTAAAGCGGCGGTTGATGCCGGTTCTGCGGCGGCCAGCGCAGTGGGTGAAGTGAAATCTTGCCATGTGATCCCACGCCCACACAGCGATGTAGAAGCCATTTTACCGACCTCTGCCTAAGGGTAAGAAGAGGAGCACCGCGTGAAAACGTCACTGGGTTTACTTGAAGTTAGCGGTCTGGCGCTGGCGATTGGTGCAGCGGATGTCATGGCAAAAGCGGCATCCGTCACCCTGATTGGCATAGAAAAAACCAACGGCTCCGGCTGGATGTTAATCCGTCTGACCGGTGATGTGGCTTCCGTTCAGGCGGCAATCAGTACCGGAGCCGCCTTTGCCCAACTGCATCAAGGGCTGGTCTCAAGTGCGGTGCTGGCCCGTCCGGCAGATCCCCTAATGGCGTATTGGCAAGCGCCACACATTGAGCCAGCCGCCACTGAAGCCACCGCTTTGAGCGAACCTGCACAACAGGTTGTCGCCGAAGTGGTTATGGCAGAAAGCCCCACCATCGACGAGTGCGATGAAGCACAAGCCCCACGACCTGCCGATACCGCCACCGACGATGAACCAGAAATTGCCTTGGGTGTGGCAATAATGGACTTGGATGTCGCAATAAAAAGTGCAGAAAATGAGGCCCCGCCAGCTCTGCGTGTGAGCTGCAATCTCTGCCTCGACCCGGCTTGCCGACGCCATAAAGGTGAGCCTCGTTTTCGCTGTATTCACTTGGGTAAACGAGGAAAAGTCTGATGGAAAAAGCGTTACTGGAACCCGTTGTCAGTAAGATCCTCGACGAAATGCGTCTTCGTCCGATCCCACTTGGGGTTTCCAATCGGCACCTGCACCTCTCGGTGCAGGATTACCAACAATTGTTTCCCGGTCAGCCGCTGATTGAGAAAAAAGCCCTGCTCCAGCCCGGCCAGTTCGCCGCTGCTCAGACGGTGACCTTGGTCGGGCCAAAAGGCAGCTTGAAGAATGTCCGTATTCTGGGGCCACTGCGCAGCTACAGTCAGGTTGAGATCTCTCGTACCGACGCCCGCACACTGGGTATCAATGCCCCTCTGCGTATGTCGGGCAATCTGGACAACACGCCGGCTATCCGGCTGGTCAGCCCCTATGGTGAGCTGGAATTACCGCATGGTGTGATTGTGGCATTGCGCCATATCCATATGTCACCGCTGGATGCTCTTATCTATCGGGTCAAACACGGTGACCGGGTGCAGGTGGCAATTCAAGGTAGTGGCCGCCGGTTGATTTTGGACGATGTTGCTATCCGTGTGTCACCCCAAATGAAACTGGAAATGCACATTGATACCGATGAGGCCAATGCGGCTGGCGCTGACGACCCCGCCGCGTTCGCCACGTTATTAGGCCCGTCACGGACAATGCAGCCATGAATCTGACTCAGGCGCAAACCGAACAACTGGTCAGCCAGATTGTCACGCGGTTGGCTGAGCGCGAACGCCGGGTTCACGCCCTGTTATTGCCTCAGCTACGCGCCGGGCTGGATACATCGGTATTCCTGCACCATGCCACGCTGCATTTAATGTTGCCGGATTTGGCGTTTATCCATCAGCTGGCGCAGTTCGATACCCACTGTCCTGCGGTGGTGGCCTTGAACGAGGCCTGGTCGTGGGGCATGAAAGTGCATATCAGCCTGCACCGTCAACTGCTACCCGCCCTGCCCATAACGGCACTGCGCCCGTTGCCGTTAACGTTCAGTGACAACCAAGGTCTGGCGGTACGGCTACATGCAGGCAAGGTATTGAGTTATCGCGATATTGCCACACTTGACCCCGGCTGGTTGCTGATTGCCAGCGCCACATTGGTTACACCGCTGGCGCAGGAAACACTGTCAGCCCGTCACATTCAACTGTTAAGGCAGGAGTAAATCATGCAACTGGCCCGAGTGGTAGGTTCGGTGGTTTCAACACAAAAGTCGCCGACGCTGATCGGTAAGAAACTACTGTTGGTGCGCCGTGTCGCCGGTGATGGCTCGCTGCCTCCGGACAGCAACACGCCGGATGAAGTGGCGGTCGACTCTGTTGGCGCAGGTCAAGGTGAACTGGTGCTGCTGTCTGGGGGTTCCAGTGCCCGGCGCGTTTTTGCCGAACCGAATGATGCCATCGACCTGGCGATTGTCGCCATCGTCGATGAATGCTCTTACTGATTAAGCGGTGATTTTATGAGCATCTATACCAAAACAGGTGATGCGGGCACTACCGCCCTGTTCACCGGTCAACGCGTCAAAAAAAGTCATCCTCGGGTGGAAACCTACGGCACCTTGGATGAACTGAATGCGGCACTCAGCCTGTGTGCCCGCGTGGCACAAGGTGAAGAAAACCTTCAGTTACTCGATGCCATACAACATCAATTGTTTTTATTTCAGCGCCGAACTGGCCAGTGAGGGCATCGAAACCCCACCCTGCGGGCGAAAAAGTATTAGTGAAACCGATATTCAAGCACTGGAACACGCAGTGGACCGCTGCATGGCGCAACTGCCACCGGTGCACGGTTTTATCCTGCCCGGTAGCACTGAAGCTGGGAGCCGCTTACATTTTGCCCGCACCTTGGCGCGGCGCTGCGAACGGCGGTTAACCGAACTGGCCGAGCAAGTACCGGTGCGTCCGGTGTTATTGCAGTATCTCAACCGGTTATCGGACTGCTTGTATGCCCTGGCCCGCGATGAAGACCAGCGCCAGACATTGCAACAAACAGTACAAACCGTGGTAGCGCGCTATTTAGCCACAACCACGGAGAAACCCGTTGCGGCCACTCAGCCCGCGAGCGCTGGACTTGGATTTTCTGATGTTCACCAACTGGTTAAGTTAGCGGTTGAAGCCGCAATGAAATTACCAATTGCGGTAGTTGTGGCACTGGCCGACTGCCACGGCAACATGATTATGACCTACCGCATGCCCGATACTTTGCTGGTCAGCAGCGAGCTGGCACCGAAAAAGGCCTGGACCGCTGTCGCCATGAAAACCGCTACCCACCAACTCAGTGCAGCCATTCAACCGGGGGCCAGCCTGTTCCAGCTAGAAGCCAGCACTGGCGGCAAAGTGGTGAGTTTTGGCGGGGGCTACCCACTGTGGCGTGACGGCCAATTGGTGGGCGGTTTAGGGATAAGCGGCGGTAGCGTCGAACAAGATATGCACATAGCAGAAGCGGCCATATCGGCTTTACATCTGAGGAATGAATAATGAATACCAATGACCTTGAATCGCTCATTCGCACTATCCTCACCGAGCAACTGACGCCGGTCACGGCCCCTGCCTCCAGCGCCATTTTTGCCAGCGTGGATGAAGCCATTAATGCTGCTCACAGCGCGTTTTTACGCTATCAGCAAAGCCCGATGAAAACTCGCAGCGCCATTATCCGCGCTATCCGTGAGCAATTAAAACCACAACTTGTCTCGCTGTCCGAGCGCGGTGCCAGTGAAACCGGCATGGGGAATAAAGAAGATAAATTTCTGAAAAACAAAGCTGCACTGGAAAACACACCGGGTATTGAAGACCTATCTACCACCGCCCTGACCGGTGATGGCGGCATGGTGTTATTCGAGTATTCACCCTTCGGCGTTATTGGTTCAGTCGCCCCCAGCACTAACCCGACCGAAACCATTATTAATAACAGCATCAGTATGTTGGCAGCGGGTAATGCAGTCTATTTCAGCCCCCACCCTGGTGCTAAAGCCGTGTCATTGGATCTCATCGCCCAAATTGAAGCGATCATTTTCAACAGTTGCGGCATTCGCAATCTGGTGGTGACAGTAAAAGAACCGAGTTTCGAAGCCACCCAACAGATGATGGCACACGACAAAATTGCCTTGCTCGCTATTACTGGTGGCCCGGCCATTGTGGCGATGGGCATGAAAAGCGGCAAGAAAGTGATTGGTGCCGGTGCCGGTAACCCACCTTGTCTGGTGGATGAAACCGCCGAGTTAGTCAAAGCGGCGCAGGATATCGTGGCGGGTGCTTCATTTGACTACAACCTACCGTGCATTGCAGAGAAAAGCCTGATCGTGGTGGAAAGTGTTGCCGACCGTTTATTGCAACAGATGCAGGCCTTCGATGCATTACTGATAAGCAATCCGCAACAGGCCGACAGCTTACGCAAAGCCTGCCTGACGCCGCAGGGCCATGCCAATAAAAATCTGGTGGGTAAAAGCCCCATTGAACTGCTGAAAGCCGCCGGCATCACCTGCCCGGCTAAAGCCCCGCGTCTGTTATTGGTCGAAGTGGCGGGTGACGATCCACTGGTCACCACCGAACAATTGATGCCGCTGTTACCGGTGGTGCGGGTAAAGGATTTTGATGCGGCCCTGACATTGGCATTGCACGTCGAGGGCGGCCTGCATCATACCGCAACCATGCACTCGCAAAATGTCTCGCGCTTGAATCTGGCGGCACGTTTGTTGCAAACCTCCATTTTTGTCAAAAATGGCCCGTCCTATGCCGGGATCGGTGTCGGCGGTGAAGGCTTTACCACCTTTACTATTGCCACCCCGACTGGTGAGGGTACGACCTCGGCGCGTACCTTTGCACGTCAACGCCGCTGTGTACTGACTAATGGTTTCTCTATTCGCTGAGCGAGGATGTATGAAAACTTTTTTCCTGCAAACACGCATTTATAGCGGGGAAGGCAGCCTCAAGGTACTGCAACGCTTTCATCAGCGCAAAATCTGGATAGTTTGCGATGGCTTTTTAGCCACCTCTCCGCTGCTGGATAAACTGAGACAGGCCTTGCCCGCCGACAACCAAATTACCCTGTTCAGCGATATCACGCCGGATCCGAATATCGCCACCGTGGTGAAGGGGATTGAGCAGATGCAAGCGCTGCGCCCCGACATAGTGATCGGTTTTGGCGGTGGTTCGGCACTGGATGCCGCCAAAGCCATTGTCTGGTTTAGCCGTAAACAAGGGCTGGAGATAGAAACCTGTATCGCCATCCCAACCACCAGCGGGACTGGCTCTGAGGTCACCAGCGCTTGTGTAATAAGTGATCCAGAGAAAAGCATTAAATATCCCATCTTTGACGATGAAATTTATCCTGATATCGCCATTTTGGATGCCGCACTGGTGGCGAGCGTGCCCCCCGTCATTACCGCCAATACCGGATTGGATGTGTTGACTCATGCGCTGGAGGCCTATGTATCACCGCGCGCCAGTGATTTTACCGATGCACTGGCAGAAAAAGCGGTGCAACTGGTATTTCGCCATCTGGCAACCGCCTGCCGTAAAGGTGACTGCCTGATAACCCGCGGCAAAATGCACAATGCCTCGACGCTGGCCGGCATAGCATTCAGCCAGGCGGGGCTGGGTATCAATCATGCCATCGCCCACCAATTGGGGGGGCAATTCCACATTGCTCACGGCTTAGCGAATGCCCTGTTGCTGGTGCCGGTGATTCGCTTTAACGCCGCCGATGCGCGAGCGCGTAAGCGTTATGCAAGATTGGCGAAGCTGTGCCATTTCAGCCCGGCCAATGGCGATGATCGCAGTGCAGTCAATCAGTTGGTTCACCAAATTGAGCAGCTAAAACGTCAGTGCGGGCTACCTCAGCCGTTGGCGGCAATGAAAGTTAATGAGCGCCAATTGCAGCAACATCTCCCCGACATGATTGCAGCAGCCCTTGCCGACATCACATTGCGCACCAACCCGCGCCCAGCTAGCGACCAGGATATCCGTGGGATTATCGAGGCGCTTTATGAGTGATATGCAGATGCCTGAGGCCAACGTGCTGTACTCGCCACCCGTTTATGGCGAACTGACACCCTGTGATGCCGCGACTATCCAACAGCGTGTGCGTGACGCCGGTGTGGTCGGAGCCGGTGGTGCCGGGTTCCCCACGGCGGTGAAGTTACAGGCACAGGCCGAGATTTTCCTGGTCAATGCCGCTGAGTGTGAACCGATGTTGAAAGTGGATCAGCAATTGATCCCACGTCAGGCGGCACGGCTGGTACGCGGCGTACTGTACGGCATGAAAGCCACCGGCGCAGGCGAAGGCATCATTGCGCTGAAAGCTAAATATGAGGAGGCCATCGCAGCACTGACACCGCTGCTGCCACCACAGATTAGGTTGCATATTTTACCCGATGTTTACCCCGCCGGAGATGAAGTGATCACCATCTGGCTGGCAACCGGCCGCCGGGTTCCACCTGCGGCGCTGCCGATCAGCATTGGGGTGGTGGTGAATAACGTGCAAACCCTGCTCAATGTGGCCCGCGCCGTTGAACAGCAGTGGCCGGTCACCCGCCGAACTCTCACAGTGAATGGTGCCGTAGCTCGGCCATTGACCTTGACGGTGCCACTGGGCACGTCACTGCGGGAAGTGTTGGCTTTGGCCAGTGGCGCGACCATTAATAACCCAGCTTATATTAATGGTGGCCCGATGATGGGCCATGCCCTGCATGACCTTGATCAGCCCGTCACCAAAACCACAGGCGGCCTGCTGGTACTGCCTGCTGATCATTTGCTGATTACCCGCCGTGCCCGCAGTGATAAGGATGTGCTTGCCATCGCTCGCACCGTCTGCGAACAGTGTCGCATGTGTACCGAACTCTGCCCGCGCCACCTTATCGGCCATGAATTACCGCCGCACCTGTTGGTACGGGCGATTATCTACCAGCAAGTTGCCACGCCAGATATTTTACTCAGCGCCCTGACCTGCTCGGAATGCAGTCTGTGTGAAAGCTATGCCTGCCCGGTGGATATCTCGCCGATGCGCATTAACCGCCTGCTGAAAACTCAGTTACGTGCGCAGGGTGCCCGCTATCAAGGGGAGCTGCGCGAAGCTGACCCGATGGCGAAATACCGCATGGTGCCAACAGCACGGCTGATCGCCCGCCTGGATTTAACCGACTGGTATCAGGCTGCCCCCTTTAGTGAAGAACCCTATCAGCCGCAACAGGTGATATTGCCATGGCGCCAGCATATCGGTGCTGCCGCAGAGGCCATCGTCGCTGTGGGGGATCGGATAGAACAGGGCCAATTAATTGGGCAAATCCCGCATAACGCCTTGGGTGCACCACTGCACGCCAGTATCAGCGGCGTGGTTACCGCCATCGATGTCAGAGCCATCACGATAAGTCGCGGCTGACCGTGTTTTTTAAAGAGGAGTCGGCATGTCACAAGCCATTGGAATTGTTGAATTAAGCAGTATTGCCAAAGGGATGGAAGTCTGCGACCTGATGCTAAAAAGTGCCAACGTCGACCTGTTGGTTAGCAAAACCCTGTGCCCCGGCAAGTATTTGCTGATGGTGGGAGGTGATATCGGGGCGGTGACTCAGTCGGTACAAAATGGTGAACGGCACAGCGGTCACTTATTGGTCGACAGCATCGTTTTGCCCAATCTTCATCCATCAGTATTACCTGCCATCAGCGGCCTGAACCCGGTGGAAAACCGCCAGGCGGCTGGTGTGGTGGAGACCTGGAGTGTTGTGGCCTGCATTACCGCCGCCGACCGTGCAGTGAAAGCCGCCAATGTCACTCTGGTACGTATTCATATGGCTTTTGGTATCGGTGGCAAATGTTATCAGGTGCTTAGCGGTGATATTGCCGATGTGCAAACCGCCGTCGAGGTCGCCAGCCAATGTGCGGGTGAAAAGGGATTATTGATATACAGCTCAGTTATCCCACGGCCCCATGAGGCGCTGTGGCGTCAGTTAGTTCAGGAGGCATGATGGAAGCAAATAGCACCCCCGAGCGCGTGATCCAGGAATATGTTCCCGGTAAACAGATAACCCTGGCGCACCTGATAGCTAACCCTAACAAGGCGCTTTATAAAAAACTGGGGCTAAACGATGTCAGCAGCGCCATTGGCATTTTGACCATTACCCCCAGTGAAGCCTCGATTATTGCCAGTGATATCGCCACCAAATCCGGCGCAGTCGAGATTGGTTTTATTGATCGATTTACCGGTGCCGTGGTGTTTACCGGTGATGTTTCCGCGGTGGAATACGCATTGAAACAAGTGATTCACACCTTGGGCGACATGATGAAATTCACTGCCTGCCCGATGACCCGGACTTGATGCCATGCAACGCATCATGTTGATTGGCCCCAGTCAGTGCGGCAAAACCTCGCTGATTCAGCGCTTACGCGGCGAGGCGCTGAATTACCAGAAAACCCAGTCCATTATCTGGCAGGACAATGCCATAGATACGCCGGGTGAATATCTGGAAAACCGCTGTTTATACAGTGCGTTATTAGCCAGTGCTTGTGAAGCCGATGTGGTGGGGTTGGTACAAAATGCCGATGCCACGCAGAGCTGGTTTGCGCCAATGCTGGCACAGGTTTTCAACAAACCGGTGATTGGCATCATCAGTAAAGCCGATACCGTCAGCCACACCGACCAACTGGGCTGGGCGGCGGATTGCCTGACCCAAGCGGGCGCACAACATATTTTTATCACCTCGGCGCAAACCGGCGAGGGGTTAACTGACCTTATGACTTATTTGAATCCCTTATGACTTATTTAAAACATTGTGGAGAGTCGCATGTCCGGTAAGATTATGGCGATTAACGCCGGCAGTTCTTCGTTGAAATTTCAACTGTTTTCCATGTTAAATGAACAGACCGGCCAACATCAGGAGCAGGTGTTATGTCAGGGATTAATTGAACGCATTGGGATGGATGATGCGATATTTAACCTGCGAGTCGGTGATGTGCAATGGCGAGAAACCTTACCCATCGCGGATTGCCGTCAAGGCGCTGAACACCTGCTTAGGGCGCTGATTGAGCACAATATTATTGACTCATTAGACGAAATCATTGGCGTCGGTCATCGTGTTGCCCACGGCGGTGAAACCTTTGCCGATTCGGTACTGATTACCCCGCACGTACTGGATAAAATTGAACAGCTTGGCACATTAGCGCCGCTGCATAACCCGGTGAACGCATTAGGTATTCGCGTGTTCCAGCTTGCCCTGCCCCATGCCAGCGCTGTGGCAGTATTTGATACCGCATTCCATCAAACATTGAGCCAGACCTCATATCTATATCCGCTGCCGTGGCGCTATTACGAAGAGTTGGGCATTCGTCGTTACGGCTTTCACGGCACCAGTCATAAATATGTCAGTGCGGTCTGTGCTGAGCGGATGGGCCAGCCATTGGCAGCGTTACGTATTGTCTCCTGCCATCTCGGCAATGGTTCCAGTATTTGCGCTATCGGCCACGGGAAGTCCGTCAATACCTCGATGGGATTTACCCCCCAGGCAGGGGTAATGATGGGCACCCGTAGCGGCGATATTGATCCATCCATTCTGCCTTTTATTCAGCAAACAGAAGGCAAAAGTGCGGCTGAAATTAACCATCTGATCAATAACCAATCAGGTTTGCTGGGTATCTCCGGTATTTCTCATGATTATCGTGATGTGGAACAAGCGGCCGATAACGGCAACCGCCGTGCAGCATTAGCTCTTGAACTGTTCGCTGAACGGATTCGCGCCGTGATTGGCAGCTATATCGTGCAATTGGGGGGGATTGATGCGCTTATCTTTACCGGCGGCATTGGTGAAAACTCGCGTAGCGCCCGCCAACAGATATGCCGCGAGCTGGCGTTTCTGGGTATCGTGCTGGATCAAGAGAAAAATCTCAAAAATCACTTCTTTATTCAACAAGATAATGCGCCGGTACATATTGCCATCGTCAATACCAATGAAGAATTAATGATAGCCCGTGATGTTTTGCGCGTGGCACTGAACCTGCCGGTACAACCGGCCCTCGCCACACAATGAGAGGCAATATGAAAAGTGGAAAAGTTTGGCTAGTCGGTGCGGGGCCGGGGGATGCAGCACTGATTACAGTAAAAGGCTTACATGCCATTCGTCGTGCTGAAGCGCTGGTCTATGACCGGTTAGTCTGCGCGGAATTATTAGCTGAAGCACCAGACGGTTGTGAAATGATTAATGTGGGCAAAACACCCAATCATCATTTGGTGCCACAACCACAAATCAATGAAATTCTGGTGGATTGTGCTCAACGCGGCTTGAATGTGGTGCGGCTAAAAGGCGGCGACCCTTATGTCTTTGGGCGCGGCGGAGAAGAAGCCGAAGCACTGGCTCTGGCTGGTATTCCGTTTGAGGTAGTTCCAGGAATAAGCTCCGCCATTGGCGGGTTGGCTTATGCCGGTATCCCGGTGACCCATCGTGATTATGCCTCAGGTTTTCATGTAGTTACCGGCCATCTACGTCAGGGCAATGAGCCGCAGGACTGGGCAACATTAGCCAAGCTGGAAGGTACATTGATTATCCTGATGGGCATGACGCAACTGACCGCCATTTGTCAGCAACTGATTGCTGGCGGCAAAGCGCCCACCACACCTGCGGCGGTGGTGATGTATGCCAGCCATCAGCAACAGCAAGTGGCCAGTGGCACTCTGACCACGTTAGCTGATCAAGTTGCGGCGCAAGGATTATCAGCCCCGGCACTGATTGTTGTTGGTGATGTGGTGCGCTTGCGCGACATACTGGCATTCACGCCAGAAATACTGTCGCTAAACTCAATTCCCTCGCTGATATACCCATAGTCATTGGTGTTGTAGGTAGGCAGCAAGTGAGCACATCCCGATGAGCTTACATAAGTAAGTGATTCGGGTGAGTGAGTGTAGCGAACAACCCTACAGCATCAAGGGCGAAGGGTATGGTATTCTGAACACATATCCTAAATAGGGGAATAACGCAGCAATGAGCGAACATGGCGGGAATGTGCTGGAAATGGCACTGAAAATCGGGACAAACGCCGAGAACATTATTGATTTCAGTGCCAATATTAATCCGTTGGGAATGCCAGACTCGCTAAAAACCGCCATTGTTGAACAGTTAGCACGCGCGGAACACTACCCTGATGTTGAGTATCGCCAACTGCACAGTGCACTGGCCCACGCTCACCATTGTTTGCCGGAAAATATCATGGCAGGCAATGGTGCAACCGAACTCATTTATGCCGTAGTGCATTATCTGCAACCTCGCACTGCCCTGCTGCTGACACCGGGTTTTGCTGAATACCGTCGCGCCCTGCAACGGGTCGGTTGCCAGATTGATGATTATCAGATGAGTGACGCTGATGGCTATCAGCCCGATGATCGGCTGCTGACGGTATTAGAACAGCAGCGCCCTGACTGCCTGTTTCTGGCAACCCCCAATAACCCGACCGGATTAATGCCAGATACTAACCTGCTGCAAGCTATTGTACGCTGCTGCCACCAATACCAAATTGCATTAATTGTTGATGAAGCCTTCATTGATTTTCTGCCGGATGCGCCGGGGCTTATCCCGCAATTGGCGGATTTCCCGCACCTTTATGTATTGCGTTCACTGACCAAATTTTTCGCGATTCCAGGGTTGCGGTTGGGATACTTGCTCAGTGGCAATCTGGCGGGCATCCAGCAAATGAAACAGCAGCGCGAACCCTGGACCATCAATGCCTTCGCCGCATTGGCAGGTGAGATTATTCTCGATGACCAGCCTTATATTCAAGCCACTCATGAATGGTTGGCACAGCAGCAGCGCTGGCTATATCAGCAATTATGCGCCATTCCCGCATTACAGGTGTGGCAAGGTTGCGCCAACTATCTTTTCCTGCGCTGTTTAAGGCCGGAAATAGCGCTACAACCGGCATTATTACAGCACCATATTCTGATTCGCCATTGCGCCAATTACCCCGGACTGACCCGCGACCACTATCGTGTGGCCATCAAAAGTGCAACGGACAATCAACGACTGGTCACCGCGTTACAACAGGTTTTTAGCCATGGCTGAGGCCCGCTGCCCCGCCTCCTGTGGTGAGTTGATTCAGGGCTGGATACTGGGTGGGGAGAAGCTCATTTCTTGCCCGATAAACTGGTTTAGCACGGTATCAGTGACCGACGGTGTGCCGGGCAGCCACGAACGGCCACGGATGCGCCAAATGCTGAAGGCAGTATTGGCTTATTTTGACCAACCAGCAGAGATGGCCCGTGGCCTGCATATCAATTTTGATTCCACCATTCCGGTGGCAAAAGGGTTAGCCAGCAGCACCGCAGATATTGCCGCCACTGCTCTGGCAACCGCACGTCACTTGGGGGAAACACTGGATGAAGCTGCACTGGCTGCCTTGTGTGTTAGCCTTGAACCCACTGACAGCACCTTGTTTCAACGGCTGACCCTGTTTGATCATCAAACCGCCGCCACACAGATTTCTTATGATTGGCAACCCAGCGTGGATATTCTGCTGCTGGAAAGCCCACAATGCCTCAACACCGAGGATTATCATCGTCGACATCGCCAAACAGCCCTACTGGCAAGCGCCCCATCGTTAGAACAAGCATGGCAACTGTTTACGCAGGCCGCTGAGCGCCATGATTGCGCCCTGCTAGGCCAGTCCACCACACTTAGCGCACAGGCCAGCCAGCACCTACTGGTTAAACCCGATTTCTGCGCTCTGCTGGAATTAGTCGAAGAGCTAGATTTATATGGACTGAATGTGGCCCACAGCGGCAGTGTGGTGGGGTTATTATTAGACCGTCAACGCCATGATGTGGAACAGCTTTATTGGCAATTACAACAGCGCAATATCACGCAAAACTACCCGAACCAACACTTATTAACGATGGTGCCCGGCGGGGTGCGCTAGTTAAAGTCTGCTACCTTATGGTTATGGTTTTTCTCTGGGTGATTTTATTGTTTTCTGCTCGTGCGTTACCTAAAATGTGGAAATGTCTCGCTATTGAAAAAAAATCCAAACTCTTATATCTACAGGAGTATTGTTATTTTGAACCTGACCTATTCCCCATGTGAACTCAGTCATTCCCCTTTTGTCCATTTAATTCCCCCTACACTGGCGCGGGTGGATGAACTTTACCTGGCCCTAACGACCTGTGATAAAAACCATTTCCGATATTTACCCTGGGCACTGGATGAAACTTCCCGGGAAATAGTTTATAGCAATATGCAAGAAGCCATTGATAATTATGTAAATGATAAAGAGGAATACCGCTTTTTAATTATCGATACTCACACTGATTCACTTGTTGGTTGTGCGGGGCTTTTTATCCGCAACACCACAATTCCTTTTTATGAGATTGGTTATTGGCTGGCTTCAGCGTCAATAGGCAAAGGTTTTGCCACTGAGGCTGTCAATCAATTGAAAACCTTCGCATTCACAACATTGCACGCTAAACGTCTGGAAATCAGGATGTCTGGTAGTCATTCAAAAAGCAGAAATGTCGCTATACGCTGTGGCTTTCAGCTTGAAGCGCAGCTTTGCTGTGACAGAATTAATCCCGATGGTAGCCTCGATAACACTTGTATTTTTTCTATTGTGAATTGAGAAAAGAGTTCACTGGCGGGGAATACCATAAACTCACGCCAGATGAAAACTCATCAAACCAGAGTGTCCATGTAAAAAGCATTGTTATTACCCTTCCGCCTACCATTTTTATGCAACTCTCTTTGTTCTCCCCCTCAGAATCATGACGCCAGTCACAAACAGGGAAAGCAGCTATTTTATCCATGTAAATAGCATTTACAGATATGGGGAAAATAGCTACTGGGGCAGTAGAGTCCACCTACAGGAAATGTAGTGCAGATGTAAAATTTGCTTCCTGATAAATCTTCATTTTTTTAAAAACATAAATAAAACTTAAGTCATAGCCAAGTTACTTCGAGATGCAGGTAGGCGGCAACCGCGCAAATCCCCAGGAGCTTAGATAACTAAGTAACTGGGGTGAGTTAGGGCAGCCAACACCCCTGCATCTTGAAGGGCGACGGGTATATACAGAATATTACGCCAACACCTAACTACGATAGCCTCAACCTACATTAACTCCGGGAGCTTGAGATGAAAAAACTGAGTGTAAAAACGTTATTGGCGGCCAGTCTGTTTAGCATGATGGTGTGCTCAGGCAGTGCTTTGGCGCAAGAAGTCGAAGTCGTCAATATTTCGAAAATCGCTGGAATGCCTTGGTTCAACCGCATGGGCGAAGGGGTGGAACGCGCCGGTAAAGATCTTGGGATCAAAGCCTACCAAGTCGGCCCATCCAGCACTGACGCCCCACAACAAGTTAAAATTATTGAAGATTTAATCGCCAAGAAAGTCAGTGCCATCAGTATCGTGCCAAACGATGCCGATGTGCTGGAACCGGTATTCAAGAAAGCGCGCGATGCTGGCATCGTGATTCTAACCAATGAATCTCCGGGGCAGCCTAGCGCTAATTGGGATATCGAAATCATCGATAACGCCAAATTCGCTGCCGATAACGTGGAAGAAATGGCAAAAGCTATGGGCGGCAAAGGCGGCTATGTGATTTATGTGGGTAGCCTGACCGTACCACAACATAACCTGTGGGCCGATTTGTTTGTTAAATACCAGAAAGAGCATTACCCGGAAATGTTTGAAGTGACCAGCCGTATGCCGGTTGCTGAGAACATTGATGACTCACGCCGTACCACACTGGATTTGATGAAAGCGCACAGTGATTTGAAAGGTATTGTGGCTTTCGGTTCACAAGGCCCGATTGGTGCAGGCCGTGCCGTGAAAGAGAAACGGGCGAAAAACAACGTCCATGTGTTCGGCATGATGATCCCATCTCAGGCTGCATCGCTGGTTAAAAGTGGCGATATCGCCATGGGCGTGACTTATGACCCAGGTTCTGCTGGTTATGCCATGACAGCGGTAGCTGATAAAGTGCTGAAAGGTGAGAAAATCGAAACAGGCATGGAGATCCCAGGAGTAGGTAAAGCGGAAGTTGATCAAGCTAAACACCTGATTCAGTTCCACAATGTGTTGCGAGTTACCAAAGATAACGTGGATTCGCTGTATTGATTTACACCTGATAAGCGTTAACGCCACAATATCAAAGAATGTGAATAGGTAATTATTAAGATATACCCAAAGTCATTGGAGTTGCAGGTAGGCAGCAAGCAAACGAAGCCCGATGAGCTTACTCAGGTAAGTGATTCGGGTGAGTGAGCGTAGCTAACACCCCCTGCAACTTCAAGGGCGAAGGGTATAAGGGGAGCTATGCAGCCATTTATTACCCTGGAAAATATCAGTAAAACCTTTTATGGCGTCAAAGCGCTGGATAAGGTGGCTATGACCCTGTTACCCGGTGAGGTACATTGCCTTGCAGGGCAAAACGGTTGCGGCAAATCCACACTGATCAAGATTATCTCCGGTGTTTATCAACCCGATACCGACGCCACGATGACTATTGATGGCAAAACCTATTCAACCCTGACTCCCATTGAATCTGTCCGGCTGGGGATTCAGGTGATTTATCAAGATTTATCATTATTCCCCAACTTGACCGTGGCTGAGAATATCGCCATGAACCATTATCACCATCATCTGTGGGTGAACAAACGTCAGATGCGGGAAACCGCCGAGCGTGTCATCAAGAGCATTGATGCCCATCTTAATCTGGATGAATTGGTTGAAGACCTCCCCATTGCCCAGAAACAGTTAGTCGCCATCTGCCGTGCGCTGGCGCAGGATGCCCGGCTAATTGTGATGGATGAACCGACCGCATCTCTGACCCGGCAAGAGGTTAACGGCCTGCTGCGGGTGGTGCATGAACTGAAATCACGCAATATCTGCGTGGTATTTGTCAGCCACCGGTTGAGCGAAGTGCTGGAAATTTCAGACCGTATTACCGTGCTCAAAGATGGTAACTGGGTCGGAACCTACCCTGCCGCTGAAGTTGATAATGCACGGCTGGCCTGGCTAATGACCGGTATGAAGTTTGATTTTCAGGTGCTGCCACCCTATAGCGCTTCGCTTGCGCCAGTGCTGGCAGTGGAAGAGCTTTCCCGTGGCAATGAATATCACGATATTTCACTAACATTGCATCCCGGTGAAATTGTCTCACTGGTCGGCTTATTGGGTTCTGGCCGCACAGAATTGTGCCTCAGTCTATTTGGTTTAACTGCACCAGAGTCAGGCACCATTCGTATCAATGATAAGCCGATGTATTTTACCAGTAACCGCGATGCTATTGCCGCAGGCGTCGGTTATGTCTCAGAAGATCGCATGAGTACCGGACTGATCATGGAACAATCAATTCGCGACAATATCAGCGCCACCGTTTTACACCGGCTTAAAAACACTTTCCACCTGATGCGTACCGAGCGAGTCGATACATTGGTCGAAGACATGGTTAAGCACCTATCTATCAAAATTGGTGATAGCGAGTTGCCGGTCAATACCTTATCTGGCGGTAATGCGCAGCGTATTGCCATTGCCAAATGGCTGGCAACTGACCCACAAATATTGATTCTCGACTCACCAACCGTTGGGGTAGATATCGCCAATAAAGCCGGTATTTATAATATTATCAATGCACTGGCAGCACGGGGAATTGCGGTGTTAATGGTTTGTGATGAGATTGATGAAGCCTACTTTAATAGCCACCGTATTTTAGTGATGCGGTCTGGCCGGCTGGTGCAGGAGTTCTTGCCAGGTAACAGCAGCGAAGCAGCCATTGCGGAGGTAGTAAATGGCTAATCCCCATGCACTTAATAAACCTGATGTTGGTAAAACAGGTCTATTTAATAAAGAACATCTGAAACGCCATGAAGTGATGTTGGCTTTCACCATATTGATTATTTCGACTTATCTTGCTTTCACCAGTCCAGATTTTCTGACGCTCGCCAATATTTATGACTTGATAAATAACTATGCCATGTTGACCATCTTGGCCTGTGGCTTATTTATCGTATTGATTTCTGGCGGTATTGATATTTCATTCCCGGCGATGACCATTATCTCGCAATATGTCATGGTGACATTAATTGTGAAGTTTGGTGGCAACTTCCCGGTGGCTTTCGCACTAGCCGGTGGTATCGGCTTATTATTGGGGTTAATTAATGCGCTGTTAGTTAATCGCCTGCGCGTGCCGTCTATCATTATCACCATTTCCACGCTGAATATATTCTACGGATTGCTGCTGTATCTCAGTCGTGGTGTCTGGCTATATACCTATCCGGAATGGTTCGAACATGGGCCAATGCTGTTCTCCTTCACCGCCGCCGATGGCTATGACTATGGCCTTTCATTGCCCATCTTGACATTGCTGGCGACTATTATTGTCACGGCTCTGCTGATGACACGCACCAGTATTGGCCGGCAAATTTATGCATTGGGCGGTAATCAGGAAGCAGCCTCCCGCATGGGATTCAGTATCCTCAAACTGCAACTGTTTGTTTATGGCTATATGGGCTTTTTATCCGGCATTGCCGGTGTAGTGCAGTCCTATACCGTCTTGACGGTAGCGCCCGACTCATTGCTCGGTTATGAACTCACCGTGCTGGCCGCCGTGGTGCTGGGTGGCACCAGTATTGTTGGCGGGCGCGGCACCTTAACCGGCACTCTGCTGGGGGTGATTTTGCTGGCAATATTGCAAAATGGTTTGAATTTACTGGGTATTTCGTCGTACTGGCATACCGTGGTTATCGGTCTGGTGATTGTCATCAGTATCAGTGTGACCGCCTGGGGCCAACGTCATAAGGTAGGGATATAACCATGTCGAAAACTACTCAACGTGATCATACCGAGCGCTGGTTACTGGCCTTACTGGTGCTGGTTTCTATCGGGTTTAGCCTGTTTATTCCTTACGTGTTCTGGTCGACGGCTAACTTTCAATCTATCGCTTCACAAATCCCGGTCGCCGGAGTATTAACACTGGCGATGGCGATTACCATGCTGACCGGCGGTATCAACCTGTCGATTATTGCTACTGCGAATGCCAGTGCACTGGTAATGGCCTGGATGTGTACCCATCTGGAGCCGACATTCAGCTCAATGGTATTGATGTTGCTGGCAGGAGCTGCGGTCGCTTTGGTGGTGGGGCTTATCAATGGGGTGCTTATCTCGGTGGTGCGTGTCTCCCCAATTTTGGCGACACTGGGCATCATGACCTTGCTCAAAGGCGTGAATGTGCTTATCTCCAAAGGCTCGGCAATTTCTAATTCCCTAATTATGTGCTGGCGTTGGATCGCAGCTATTTTCTCGGGGTTCCGGTACCACTTTATCTGTTTGCTGCGGTGGCGTTGGTTATTTGGCTTATTTTGGCCAAGACCCCGCTTGGCCGCCAGATATACCTGTCCGGTTCCAATGAGAAAGCCACTTTCTTCTCCGGAATTAATACTCGCCGTACATTGATTTGGGTGTACGTGATCTCATCATTACTGTGCGCCGTTGCGGCCTTATTGATGATGTCCAAGCTAAACTCGGCCAAAGCCTCCTATGGCGAATCACTGTTACTTATCACTATCCTGGCGACGGTGTTAGGCGGGGTTAATCCTGATGGCGGGTTTGGTAAGATTGTCGGCATTGTGTTAGCGCTGTTCCTGCTACAGATGCTGGAGAGCGGGCTGAATATCATGGGTGTGAGCAGTTATATCACCATGGCTCTGTGGGGTTCATTACTGTTGGCATTTATCTTTGTCAACGGTGCGAAGATCCCAGCGTTTCGTTTCTTACGGCAAAATAAACCGTCAAACTAAACACAATTTAGCCAAAAGAAAAGGCTGGCGATTCATGCCAGCCTTTCTATTAATAGCGGTAAAATAAGCTATTTCACGTTGCGCTAAAGTTACTTAACTTCGCCCATCGCTTTCAGTTTTTTCGACAATTCACGGCGTTCTTTAGACAGATCAGCGTTTTTGATGATGTAATCATCGACACGATCTTCATAGTCACCACGCATATTAGCGATAATGGCCTGAACCTCTTCGATGCTCATGCCTGGTTTGATGTATTCATTCAGGTTATCAAGCAACAGAACGCGTTTTTGGTTATCACGAATTTTCTTTTCGTTATCAACGATTTCGCGCTGCAACTTGTTTTTGCGACGGAACATACGCACAAACTCCAAAACGTCCTGGAAAGTTGGCTTACTTGCATTATCCATTTTCACACCTTCACTTAAGTTTTACACAAATTCAATTGCTGGTGACCAGGCTACCTGCACCATACCGCTTTGCCGCACCTGATGACAAGATTCATTGCGTTATCTTACCTGCTTTACCCGCCAGACAGAAATTTCATCCGCCTTAAGACCCGACTGATTACCTGCTTAAGGTCATATTAATCAGATCATCCAATTCCTCAAGCTGTTTGGTTAACTCCATACTCAGCCAAACATAGCCATAAATCGGCGTTTCTATCTGCTGCTCTTGTGTCACGGCCAACATCAATGATTTCAACTCAGTAGAGATTTCATTCAGCTCACCGGCCACCTCCCGCTCACGGGCAGGAGATCCATCGCGCAGGCTGTCACTTAATGTATTCAAAGTGCGGATTGTCATCAACTGAGTACTGCGCAAGCCTTTGGCATTGAGCATAATAAAATGGCTTTCCCGCGACGACCAATAAGCATCCACCAACAATTCTAGCGTGCAAATCAGGTTGCGGTTCAGTGTCTGAATTGCCTCAAAAACGTCTTTATTAATATGAGATTCTTTACTGGCAGGCGCAATAAAAGTACGCATTTTAACCGACTGACTGAGTGCAGCTTTTAATTTAAGCTCTAACCGTGGGCGCTCGATAACATTGGGCGATAAATAAGCCGCATAGATTTGGCTGATGGCCCGCAGATTATCACTCATCTGCATACGCCAATGGGTGAAAGCGCGTTGTGGATAGACACTGGTAAAGACCAATGCCAATAATGAACCAAAAATAACATCACCGCTGCGCCACAGGGCGGTGGTCATATCGCCTGGCGCTGACCCACACACTACCGCCAGAGTGATGCCGATGAGCAAAGCCATGTAGGGGCGTTTGCCCAACGTCAGGTAGCCGCACAGGAGCATCACAACCCCACACCAGGCCAGCATAAGTGTTAAGGAATAAGACTCCAGATACAGAGCAATCAAACCGGATATCGCACCAAAAACAGTCCCGCCAATACGCTGCATCGCTCGGGTCAGCACATTGCCCCAATAGGATATCGGCCCCATCACCACCGCTAATGTGATCAACGGCCAGGTACCTTCCGGCACGGCGAATAATCAGGAACGTTAAGATAAACGCCAACGTAATACGTAAAGCGTGCGTAATGCGGTAATGGGTGTAGATTAGGTTATCCAATGGCGATATTTTTTTATTCAGGCGCACACATACCTACTCTCAATAAAATACCAAAACCTAAGTCTAGCTGAGTTATTACGCGCTGGCATTGGATTAACCGTTACCAAAAGTAGCAGGAATAAATGGGGGGAATAAGTATTCCCGGTCAGGTATTGCCAGCCGGGAAATACGCTTATTTAAAGTCAACTGCCATCTGTTGCACAATAGACACGCCAACGCTGGACTCGACACAACAAGCAATATAATCGGTGAACCGTGGCGACGGCGACATTCCCAAGCTGAGTAAACGTTCATTACTGAACCGCACGTTCAGCATGGCAAATGCACCATATAAGCGCATGGCTTTTAGCATTAAACGCTCATTACAGGGGCCGAAAATCCCTTCCAGTTGATTACGCATTTGCACCAAAACACCATACTCCACCTGACGATAATCAGCTCCCACAGGCTTTTGCCGGGCAGCGGTTGACATCGCCTGATCAATCTGGGCAAAACTAACACTGTTCTTCTCGCCGGCAGAAATATGATAGATATTATCGGGTAAGTTTGGATGCAGTAAAATACACACTAAAGCATCTGCGCAATAATCGACTGGAATAACATCGATATAGTCATCCAGCGAGCACATGAACTTGCGCAGTATTAATGCCATGCGAAATACCCAAAAGATGCTGCTGGATGGCTGGCAGCCCAGCCGGGTATGTCCGACTACAATTGATGGCCGGGCAAATACCAAAGGTAACCCAGGGCATTCTTCCGCCAATAAGCGCTCAATGGCTGATTTAGATTTAGTATATTCCACCAAATGCGCGTCATCCTCTGCGGATAATACCTGCTCGCTCACCACAGTATCGGCATCGGGTGTACAAGACATAGCCGTTCCCACATGGATGAATCGTTGTAAACCGGCAACCTGCGACATTCTTTTGCCAAAGGCTAATGTGCCATCAACATTCACTTTCCAGATTAGCGGGTTATTACCAAATGACGCGATAGCAGCACAATTAATAACATGCGTCACCCCATCAATGCGCGAATCATTAATAAAACTGTTCGGTTCAGCTAAATCTCCTAATAAAATATGACTAACATCAATTTTATTCAGCCACCCATTAGGAAGATAAAACTTCACCATATTCTCGCGTATACGCGCTAATCCCTGTTCCGGTGTATTGGCTCTAACCAATAATAAATAATTAAAATCTGAGTTTTCCAATAATAGTTTTTCGAGCACAGCTCCGCCCAGAAAGCCGGTTGCGCCGGTTAACAGAAGTGTTTTCACTATGAGTCCTACTTATTATATTCAGTAGGCGGATTATATGAATAGCTAAGTAAACGGCAGGTAAATATGAGTTAGATCGGCACATTTAGACTAAAATATAATTATTTCAAAATAAATCCTGACGCACCAACCCGCCTGAAATGATATTCTAGCGCTAATGTCATGGGTTACTGCGACTTACCGCAAACAGCGGCCCATTATAAAGAATGGCCATAAGAATTAAGGGTTAAACCGCATAATGTCAGATAAAAATAAATCACCAACATTCTATATTCACGATTATGAAACCTTCGGTCAGCGCCCTGCATTAGACCGCCCGGCACAGTTTGCCGGGGTACGTACCGATTTGGATTTCAATATCATCGAAGAACCGCTGGTGGTTTACTGCGCCCCCGCAGATGACTACCTACCGCAGCCAGAAGCCGTGATGATAACCGGCATCACCCCGCAACATGCCTTAGCCAATGGGGTGAATGAAGCCGAGTTTGCCCGTCAAATCCATCAAGCTTTCAATGTGCCCGGTACCTGTATTCTTGGTTACAACAATATTCGTTTTGATGATGAAGTTAGTCGCAATATTTTCTACCGCAATTTTTATGACCCTTATGCCTACAGCTGGCAAGGGGGGAATTCTCGCTGGGACTTACTCGATGTGATGCGCGCCTGTTACGCCCTGCGCCCCGAGGGTATTGTCTGGCCGGAAAACGAAGAGGGTTTACCCAGTTTCAAATTGGAGCATTTGACCAAAGCCAATGGCGTTGAACACTTGCATGCCCATGATGCGATGTCTGATGTGTATGCCACTATCGCTATGGCAAAGCGGGTAAAACAGGCACAACCGCGGCTGTTTGATTATCTCTATCAGCACCGCAGTAAACACAAAATAAACGCATTGATTGATATTGCAGATATGACACCGCTGGTTCATGTATCTGGCATGTTTGGTGCAGCTCGGGGTAACACCAGTTGGGTTGCGCCGTTGGCATGGCATCCTGAGAATAAAAATGCGGTGATAATGTGCGATCTGGCGGGTGATATGTCACCCCTGCTAGAGTTGGATAGCAATACACTGCGTGAGCGGCTCTATACTCGCCGCGATAAACTCGGAGCCCAAGATGCCGCCGTGCCCCTGAAACTGGTGCATATCAATAAATGCCCGGTGCTAGCGCCTGCGAAAACCCTGTTACCGGAAAATGCCGAGCGTTTGGGCATTGATCGCCAACGTTGCCTGCAAAATTTGCAATTATTACGGCAAAATCCACAAGTGCGTGAAAAAGTGGTCGCCCTATTTGCAGAGGCCGAGCCTTTTGCCGTTTCTGATGATGTGGACGCCCAGTTGTATAACGGTTTTTTCAGTGATGCAGACCGCGCCACCATGAAAATCATTTTACAAACTGAGCCAAAAAATCTGCCAGCACTTGATCTGACCTTCCAAGACCCACGGTTGGAAGCATTGTTATTCCGCTTCCGCGCACGTAATTATCCAAATACGTTGACTGACAGTGAACAACAGCGCTGGTTAGAGCATCGTCGCGAAGCGCTTAATGCAGAAAAAGTGCAAGCCTATATGCTGCAACTGGAACAGTTTTATAACCAGTATGAGGATGATAAAGAGAAGCTGGCACTGCTGAAAGCCCTGTTTGACTATGCCAGAGATCTGGTGAGCTAACCTCATCATGATGATGCCTCAATAAAAAACGGAGCCATTTTCAGGCTCCGTTTGAGGTTAATGACAAAGTGCCTGTAGTGGTGAAAACAGGCAGATCGTAAAGTCGCCGTAAACCCTTCCGTGGGGGCTAGACCCGCGCCTTCCCTGGCGCGGACGCTTTACTATTCTACCTACCTTCACCTTGCAAGATCGAGTCCTCAGGGTTTGTCAGCAGTCTGAACGGAGCTATTTTCAGGCTCCGTTCTAGTCAACTATCACTTAATAGCAACACAGTTACTGTGCCAGTTCGCCATTAAACTGTGGCAGTGCCTGACGGAATGCACGGGTTTTCCAGACCATATAAAGCAAGCCAATTGCACCCCACACCAAGCCCAGCGTCATTGAGCTACTTTCCAGGTTCATCCACAGCACACCAACCGTTCCTGCACCAATCATAGGCAGAATCAGGTAGCTGAAATGATCCTTGAACGACTTGTTACGGCGTTCACGGATATAGAACTGTGAAATCACCGACAGGTTAACGAAAGTAAAGGCCACCAGCGCGCCGAAGTTAATCAATGCCGTTGCCGTCACCAAGTCAAACGAAATAGCAGACAATGCGACGCCGCCCACCAGCAGTACGTTGATTGCCGGGGTACGCCATTTCGGATGCACGTAACCAAACACTTTCTCCGGGAATACGCCGTCGCGCCCCATCACATACAGTAGACGCGAAACACCGGCGTGTGCGGCCATACCTGATGCCAATACGGTGACACAGGAGAAGCACAGAATAACTGACTGGAAGAATTTACCCGCAACAAACAACATGATTTCCGGCTGCGACGCATCAGGATCTGTGAAGCGTGAAATGTCCGGGAAATAGAGTTGCAGGAAATAAGACACCACAATAAAGATCACGCCGCCAATCAATGCCGTCAAGAAAATCGCTTTCGGGATCACTTTACCGGCATTCGGGGTTTCTTCAGACAGCGAACTGATGCCATCGAAACCCAGGAATGAGAAGCACAGTATCGTGGCCCCGGTTATCATCGGCACCAAATGGGCATTTTCAGAATAGAACGGACGTGGGCTAACCAATGTACCCGCACCTTCCCCCTGATAAACACCGTGAATCAGCAACCCCATGAAGACCACCATGATAGCCACCTGAACCACAACAATAACCGAGTTCAAGTTGGCGACCACATTGATGCCACGCAGGTTGAACAGCGTCATTAGGCTGACCAGCGCGCCAACAAAAATCCACGATGGCACACCAGGGAAAATCGCTTCGAGATAAATTTTCGCCAACAGAATGTTAATCATCGGCATGAACAGATAGTCCAGCAATGATGACCAACCCACCATAAAGCCAACATTGGGGCTAATGGATTTCTGGGCATAGGTATAGGCCGAACCCGCAGACGGGAAGCGTTTAACCAATTTGCCATAGCTGATGGCAGTGAATAGCACCGCTATCAACGCAATGGCGTAAGAAGTCGCGACGTGACCATCGGTCAGGCCGGAAACGATGCCAAAAGTATCGAAAATGGTCATTGGCTGTAAATAAGCCAACCCCATCATCACAACTTGTACCAACGTCAGTGTTTTTCTAAGTTGAACACGGTTATTGGTGCCAGTTTGATTGGTGCCGACTGCAACAGTTGCATTATGCGTCATGATTCAGCCTCCCCATACCTTTAACCCAATTTGCAAGTCTAGCTCGCAGGTCAAAGGTGACGGGGAAACTTCGTATCTGCCTGGGATACGTAAGTGGGGAAACGAGAGCGGTGAAACGGGTATGTGCCATACCTGTTGCGCCATAATCGCTGCATGTGCAGCGCATACCGGTGGGCACCGGTGCCAGTGTGAATAATTGCCCCATCTTTCTTTCCTCATAACGGCGATTTTCGTATGTGAATAATCGCTCGCGAACCTGTTTATCTATCCGGATCGTTGTCCGGCCTCTTGGGTTTGTGAAAACACGAATGCAAAAAAATAACCGACGCGTTTAAACGTCGGTTATTGCATGGCGCGTATTTTGCCCTAACTTGGGAGCAAAAAACAAGATGTTAAACCGCTTGAAACAATATTCTTATGGCAGTTTGATCTAAACGGCTCTTTCCAGGCTGTATCAGCGCTGAGCGGCAGTTTCTACCCGCTCAATCGCTGCCCACATTTTGTCTGAATTCAGCTCAACGGGCAGATAATGAATTGACTCACTCGGCTTCAGAATTCGGCCAATCACTAGCTCAATGACAGCACGGTCATTAATATCAACATTCAATGCCGCCAGATGTGTCGGTAGGCCCAATTGATTAAATGCCACAATCAGGGATTGCAAGGCTTCATCCTGCTCCAACAAGGCGGTCTGAACCAATATCCCATAGGCGACTTTGGTGCCATGCAAAAAATGTTCAGTTTGCGGCAATAGCGTCAAACCGTTATGTACCGCATGAGCAGCCGCCACGCGGGTATAGCGCTCGCCCAACCCGCCAACCATGCCACCACCGGCAATAATCGCATCAGCCACATCGAGGAAATCTTGCGTCAGTTCACCCTGCTTCACCGCTTGCAATGCGGCTTCACTCTGTTTGAGCAACACATTGCGAATCTCCAAAGCAACCTGTAACCCCAAACGGACTGTCAAAGATAACGTTTCCGGTTGCGGGCTAAGAACCCCCGCCTCGTACCATTTCGCCAGGGTATCGCCAATCCCGGCCAGCAGATATTCCACCGGTGCCCGTAAAATAATGCGTGGCTCGACTAATACTAAGTGATTGGCATCTTTGAAAATTTCAAAATTCAGTGCTTGTCCGGCATCATTGTACCAAACGGAAAGCGGAGTCCAGGCCGCACAGGTTGCGGCAATAGTGGGAATCGCCACTACTGGCAAACCCAGTTTACGTGCCACCACCTTTGCTGTATCTAATACCGCCCCGCCGCCAATGCCTATCACGACTTGGCGATCACTGCCCGCCGCGCTCACCAAATCAGCCACAGTAGATTCACTGCAATGGGTCGAAAATGACGCGCGCACCGCCTGAGGGCGGTTAAATTCTGCTGGCAGATAATCAATAGCTGCGGCCAAAGCGCGCTCTCCATAGATCCACAGCGCATTTTCCAGTACCGCCTGAGGATAAAACTCACTCAGTTTGTCGATAGCGCCGGGAAAAGAAAAATAGTTGGCAGGCCCCACCTGCACTCGGATTGCGTTCGTGCTCATGCCCCTATCCCTTTTAACTCATTATTTATTTTAAGTTGTGATGTCATCTGCGTTTTCCCATCTTAAGGGCATACTTATCATTGTTTAATAACTTTTTGATATACCTTAACTATTTTAGTTTGTTGCGAATAATAGAAACTATGTTAAAAAAGAATGATATCAGCAGCATTATTGACTGCCTGTTTCGTTACAATCTTTTATAGGGCAGTCATCGAAATTATGTCTACCATCACTCCCGCCCGCCTTGAGATGCGAAATATCTCTATCTCGTTTTCTGGATTTCATGCCCTACAACAAGTTGATTTCACACTGGAAGGTGGTTCGGCTCATGCATTAGTCGGTGCTAATGGTGCGGGTAAATCGACCTTGATGGCGATCCTCTCCGGCGCTCACAGTCACTATCGTGGTGAGATCTTCATTGATGGTCAGCAGGTAGATATTCACTCACCCCGTCAGGCAAAACAGCATGGTATTCATGTGGTTCAGCAAGAAGTTGATGTTGCGCTGGTTCCAACTCTGTCGGTAGCAGAAAATATTATGCTGGATACGCTGGCTGAACAGGGGCACCTGTTTAACTGGCCGCAATTGTACCGTCAGGCAGGAGCGCTACTCGAGCAACTCGATCTCAAATTGAATGTGCGCCAGCGCCTGGAATCCTGCACATTAGCCGAAAAGCAGCAGGTGCTGTTGGCCCGCGCCCTTTCCCATCAATGCCGTTTTCTGATTCTGGATGAGCCTACCGCGCCACTGGATCAAGAAGAGAGTGCGTGTTTGTTTACAGTGGTTCGCCGCCTGCAATCCGAAGGGATAGCCATCGTTTTCATTTCGCATCGCATTCATGAATTGCGGGAAGTTTGTGATCAATTGACCGTATTACGCGATGGCCGCAAGGTCAGCCATGATGCAATGGGTGACCTGAGTGGTGAACAAATTGTCGAAAAAATGCTCGGTCATACCTTGGATGATATTTACCCCCCTCGACGAACCGCTTCCAGTAACAAAACCTTATTGTCCGTTAAGGGGTTACATGACCAACACAAGTTACGCGATATCTCCCTGACATTACATGAAGGGGAAATATTAGGGATTGCCGGCTTAGCTGGCGCGGGTAAAACCGAATTGTGCAAAGCCTTGTTTGGCGCCACGCCGAGCCGGGTTGATCAGGGTGAATTACAGGGTAAACCGTGGAAACCACGTTCGCCAGACCGCTCCGTCGCGCAGGGGTTGGCTTTGGTGCCAGAAGAACGACGTAAAGAAGGCATTTTTATCCACGAAGGTATCCCGATGAACCTGAGTGTGGCCGCTGATGACAGCTTTTCGCGCTGGAGTATTTTTAGCCGTCGCCAGGAGTTGAGTTGGGCCAAAGAGATCATTCAGAGACTGGGAGTCCGCACCTCATCGCCGCAACAAAAACTGGCCCGTTTATCGGGGGGAAATCAGCAAAAAGTGGCGATAGGCAAGTGGCTGCGCGGGAATGCCCAAGTGCTGATTTTTGATGAGCCAACCAAAGGGGTGGATATCAAAGCCAAACAGGATCTATTCAATCTGATTGATGGGTTAGCGCAGCAGGGAAAAGGTATTATTTATGCTTCCGGTGAATTCTCTGAATTAGTCGGTTTATGCTCTCGTATCTGTGTGTTGTGGGATGGGCGTATTGTGGCGGAACTGAATGCCGCCGATGTCGATGAAGAAACATTATTACTATTTTCAACCGGAGGAACCCCTCAGTGAGTAAAGAAATACCCCTGCCAGACGCGCAGCCGTGGCGTCACCAGTTGTTTGATTTTCTCTACAAATGGGGGATGTTACTCACCGTTGTGGCGCTAATCGCGTTATTTGGGCTAGCCTCAGACAATTTTCTTGATCCCAACAATATCATCAACATTTTACGCTCCATTGCCATTGTGACGGTGATTGCCATCGGCGTGTCGATTTCCCTGTCGATTGGCGGCTTTGACTTATCGGTCGGTTCCACCGCGTCGCTGGCGAATGCCATCGTCGTATCGCTGTTTGTCTGGTACGGGTTTGGCACGACCGGAGCCATCATCCTGACCTTGCTTATTTGTACTCTGGTGGGGCTGTTTAATGCCTTTCTGATTGTGGTGCTGAAAATCCCCGATATGCTGGCAACCCTGGCCAGCCTGTTTGTGATTCAGGGCGTGGCCATGACGTACAGCTATGGCGGCTCTATCACGCAGAATATGCTGCTACCCAGCGGCGATATGGCGGAGGGCGTCATTCCTGAGATGTTTTCAGCACTGGGTCAAGTGCCGGTGATCGTGCTTATTATGTTGGCGGTAACAATTGTAGTGCAGTTGTATTTGTCGCTGACCAAACATGGCCGTCGGATGTATGCCATCGGAGGGAATCCGGAAGCGGCGCGTTTGGCGGGCATTCGAACTGTGCGTTATCGGGTGCTGGCTTATGTATTGTC
The DNA here is from genome assembly GCF_000173735.1 of Yersinia aldovae ATCC 35236. Classification (GTDB taxonomy): domain Bacteria; phylum Pseudomonadota; class Gammaproteobacteria; order Enterobacterales; family Enterobacteriaceae; genus Yersinia; species Yersinia aldovae. The sequence continues at coordinate 88,925 of NZ_ACCB01000002.1, forward strand.
ATCTCTGCTGGCGGCACTGGGTGGGATTTTACTGGCATCGAGGATTGGCTCGTCACAAGTCAATGCTGGCGGCGGCTATCTGATGGATGCCGTGGCAGCAGCCTATATTGGCTTTTCACTCGCCGGTTCCGGCAAACCCAATGCCTTCGGCACCTTAATTGGTGCGATTATCCTTGGTGTGCTGCAAAACGGGCTGGTGATGCTGTCAGTGCCTTACTACGCGATGGATATTATCAAAGGATTGGTTCTGGCGATGGCGCTGGCGTTGACCTATATTCATCAGAAGCGGTGATTGGGTGCGAAATAAGTGAGTGAAAGGATGAGCCGCGCCTAGGGAGGGCCTTCTTATATTTGATGTTTATTTCGAATGTTTTATCGACTCATACATTCGAGGCGTAGCGAGCGAAGTCAGACTGAGTGCGTACAGCGCGCAGTACCCGAAGCGTACACGTAGTACGTGAGGAGTACGAGCACTGCACAATCTCAGTATGACAACGCGCAGTAGCCGATAAGATAATTAATTCAAAGGCATTCTTGCCGGGTCTGGATATTGATACTCGAACCCCAACTCACTGCAAATCTTACTGCCATCAATCTCGCGTGGTGCTTCCTCAGCCTCTTCTGGTGCAAACTCAGGTGGTGTCAGTTGTAACGCGCGTGCGCACTCAGGGTAAAAATCGCGTTTGCGCGGATGGGCTGGCGCGCACAGGTTATAAATATGGCCGCCTCTGGGCAGATTGAGCAGTAACTCGATGGCGGAGATGACATCTTCCTGATGCACCAAATTAACGCCCTGCGAACCACCTTTTACATTGGTTTTACCCGCAAGGAAACGGCCCGGATGGCGCTCCGCCCCCACCAGCCCCGCCAGACGTAAAATATCCACCGAGGTATTGGGTAATTTGTGCAACCAGAGTTCGAGTTCTGCCAGCGTTTTTCCCGCCGTGGTCACCGGTTGTAGGGGGGAGTTTTCTTTGATTCGGCCACGGGTTTCGCCATAAACCGAGGTAGAACTGGTAAAAATAATACGCGGCACACCGAACGCTAATGCACTGTCGACTACCATCTGCACCGCTTGAAAATACTGTGCGCTACCGTCAGTTGTGCGACTGGCGGGCAAAGTGATAACCAGTGCATCCACCGTCATTAACTGTTCTAAGTCATCCGGGTCGCAAATCAGCTCCGGCGTCAGTTGCAGTTGATAGCAATTAATCCCGCTCATTCTGGCAGCTTCAACGCCATCTGGCGTAGTCTTACTTCCAACAACCTGCACACCACGGCGGACCAATGATTGCGCCAATGGCATTCCCAGCCAGCCCAAACCAATAATAGCTATTTTTTTCATCTCAATTACCCTCGACCGGTTCATACCGACAACCCACTCCATACTAATAATCTACGCCAACCAATGTCACCTAACAATTACTCGAGATTATGCGCGTATTTTTATTTGTCGGTGTAATGACTATACGTAACAATTTCCTGCTTAAACTGACAAAAAATTGAGAGATAACCGCTGAAAAGAAAACGATTGCTGGTCGATAAACCGCAGCTTGTCACCATGAAATAAAGCCGTCAGGTGAAAAAAAGGTTGCGCGCTACCTGCAGGATGGTTTACGTTGATTGACAGAAATTATGACACGTCACAAATATGGCTATTTGATTATGTCAGAAAGCCCAAACAGAGAAACAACTATGAATAGCGTTCAATTTAATCACCATCATCACCATCATCCTGACTAGTCTTGCAGGCCGATGTGTGCTGGGAGACGGTTAACGAATCTTCCAGGTGGCGCTAGAACGCAATAGAGAAAGCCCTCGGAAGATTATCTTCCGAGGGCTTTTTTGTTGCTCATTATTTTATAGATTAAGAGGATTACCATGTTAGATAAAACACGTTTACGCATTGCGATGCAGAAATCAGGCCGCCTCAGTGACGATTGCCATGAGCTGTTGTCGCGCTGCGGGATTAAAATCAATTTACAACAACAACGCCTGATCGCCTTTGCTGAAAATATGCCAATCGATATCCTGCGTGTGCGTGATGACGATATCCCAGGGCTGGTGATGGATGGGGTGGTTGACCTGGGGATCATTGGCGAAAACGTGCTGGAAGAAGAGTTGTTGAGCCGCCGCGCGCAAGGCGAAGACCCGCGTTACTTCACCTTGCGCCGTCTGGATTTCGGTGGTTGCCGCCTGTCGCTGGCTGCCTCACTGGATACCGAATACACCGGCCCACAATGCCTGCAAAATAAGCGTATCGCCACCTCTTACCCGCACATTTTAAAGCAATATCTTGATAAACAAGGTGTGGCTTTTAAATCCTGTTTGCTGAACGGTTCAGTTGAAGTGGCACCACGGGCTGGTTTGGCCGACGTCATCTGTGATCTGGTGTCAACCGGTGCCACCCTGGAAGCTAACGGCCTGCGCGAAGTCGAAGTGATTTACCGCTCTAAAGCTTGCCTGATTCAGCGCGATGGCGAAATGCCAGCGGACAAACAACAGCTGATTGACCGCCTGATGACCCGAATTCAGGGTGTGATTCAAGCACGCGAATCCAAATACATCATGATGCACGCGCCAAGTGAACGTTTGGACGAAATCATCACGCTGCTGCCGGGTGCCGAGCGCCCTACCATTCTGCCATTAGCCGGTGACAAGAGCCGCGTAGCGATGCACATGGTGAGTAGCGAAACCCTGTTCTGGGAAACCATGGAAAAACTGAAGGCGCTGGGTGCCAGCTCTATTCTGGTATTACCGATTGAAAAGATGATGGAGTAAAGAATGCAGCCGACGAATTTCAATACCCTAATCGACTGGCAGCAATGCAGCGAAGAGCAGCAAAAAGCGCTGTTGAGCCGCCCGGCAATTAATGCCTCTGAGCGAATCACCGCAACCGTCAGCGAAATCCTTGATCGGGTGAAAGCCGAGGGCGACAGTGCCTTGCGTGATTTCAGCCAACGCTTTGATACCGTGCAGGTTACCAATATCCGTATCAGTAGCGATGAGATAGCTGCCGCTGCCGGGCGCTTGAATGACGACATCAAGCAAGCTATGGCGCAAGCGGTACGTAATATTGAAATCTTCCACAACGCGCAGAAAATGCCCGTGGTGGATATTGAAACTCAACCGGGCGTGCGTTGCCAGCAAATCACCCGCCCGATTGCTTCCGTCGGCTTGTATATTCCCGGCGGTACTGCTCCGCTACTGTCTACCGTATTGATGCTCGGCACCCCAGCGCGCATTGCCGGTTGCCAGCGCGTTATTTTATGTTCTCCTCCGCCTATTGCTGATGAAATTCTGTATGCCGCGCAATTGTGCGGTATTCAGGAAGTGTTCCAAATTGGTGGGGCGCAGGCGATTGCTGCCATGGCATTTGGCAGCGAATCAGTGCCTAAAGTGAATAAAATTTTTGGGCCGGGCAATGCTTACGTTACAGAAGCAAAACGTCAGGTCAGCCAGCGTCTGGATGGCGCAGCGATCGATATGCCAGCCGGCCCGTCCGAAGTGTTGGTTATCGCCGACAGTGGCGCAACACCGGCGTTTATCGCCTCAGACTTGCTGTCTCAAGCCGAGCACGGGCCAGACTCACAAGTGGTCTTACTGACACCCGATGCCGCGATTGCTCAGGCCGTTGCAGTCGAAGTTGAGCAACAACTTCAGCAGTTGTCGCGCGCTGACATTGCCCGTCAGGCGCTGGAAAGTAGCCGTTTGATCATTACCAAAAACTTGCAGCAATGCATTGATATCAGTAATCAATACGGGCCAGAGCACTTGATTCTGCAAATACGCCAGCCGGAAGATATTATCGATAAGATTGATAATGCCGGCTCAGTGTTTATGGGTGACTGGTCGCCAGAATCAGCGGGTGACTATGCCTCCGGTACCAACCACGTGTTACCGACTTATGGTTATACCTCAACTTATTCCAGTTTAGGTCTGGCCGATTTTGTTAAGCGTATGACCGTGCAGCAATTAACACCACAGGGCTTGCTGGGTCTGGCTCCAACGATTGAAATCTTAGCGCAAGCCGAACAACTCACCGCCCACAAAAACGCCGTTACCTTACGTGTTGCGGCCCTGACCGCCGCCCAAAAGGAGCAAGCATGAGTCAATCTGCCAATGTCACTGAGTTGGCCCGCGCCAACGTCCGTGCCCTGACCCCTTATATGTCTGCCCGCCGTCTGGGCGGTAATGGCGATGTATGGCTCAATGCCAATGAATATCCATTAGCGACGGAATATCAGCTAACGGCGCAGACCTTCAACCGCTACCCTGAATGCCAGCCTAAACTGGTTATCGAGCGTTACGCTGCTTATGCCGGTTTAGCAACCGAGCAGGTGTTAGTCAGCCGCGGAGCTGATGAAGGGATTGAGCTGCTAATCCGCGCCTTCTGCGAACCGGGTCAGGATGCCATTCTGTTCTGCCCACCGACCTATGGTATGTATGCCGTCAGCGCCGAAACCTTTGGTGTTGAATTGCGCACCGTGCAAACGAAAGCGGATTGGCAGCTAGATTTACCGGCGATTAAAGCCAATCTGGACCGGGTGAAACTGATCTATATTTGCAGCCCGAATAACCCAACCGGTAACTTGATCAACCCGGCTGATTTGCGCGAAGTACTGGAGTTGGCACAAGGTCGCGCTATTGTGGCTATTGACGAAGCTTATATTGAATTTTGTCCACAAGCTTCAGTGAGCAGTTGGCTAAAAGATTATCCGAATTTAGTCATTTTGCGCACCTTATCGAAAGCTTTTGCATTGGCCGGTTTACGTTGTGGCTTTACCTTGGCCAACAGCGATATCATCCAATTGTTGCTGAAAGTGATCGCGCCCTATCCGTTGTCTACACCGGTGGCCGATATTGCTGCACAAGCGCTCAGCCCACAAGGTCTTGAGCAAATGCGCCAGCGGGTAAACGAAGTACGAACTAACCGCGCATGGTTACAAAGCGCGCTGCAAGACTGTGCCTGTGTTGAGCAGGTATTTACCAGTGAAAGTAACTATTTACTGGCCCGTTTTACCGCCGCCAGCAATGTATTCAAAACACTGTGGGACCAAGGCATCATCCTGCGTGACCAAAATAAGCAACCTGGGTTATCCAACTGCCTGCGCATTACGGTAGGCACCCGTCAGGAGTGTGAGCGAGTGATTGCCGCTCTTGCTCCTCTGCCTGGAGTTGATAGCCCGAATAGCACTAATAAAAACGAAAATGCCAATACCGCCAGCCTCCGTAAGGAAACGATATGAGCCAGAAATTTCTTTTTATTGACAGAGACGGCACCCTGATTGCCGAGCCACCGGAAGACTATCAGGTTGACCGGCTGGATAAACTGGCGCTGGAACCAGATGTAATCCCGGCATTATTAGCGCTGCAAAAAGCGGATTACCGTTTGGTCATGATAACCAATCAAGATGGCTTGGGTACCGCCAGTTTCCCGCAAGAAACCTTCTCCCCACCACACAACCTGATGATGCAGATTTTTAGCTCTCAGGGGATCAATTTTGAGCAGGTTTTGATTTGCCCACACTTACCGGCGGACAACTGCGCTTGCCGTAAACCCAAAACCGCCTTAGTTGAAAGCTATTTGGCCGAAGGCGTAATGAATAGTGCCAACAGCTATGTTATCGGCGACCGCGAGACTGACCTGCAACTGGCGCAAAATATGGGCATCAGTGGCTTGCGTTATCAGCGCGATGGCTTGAATTGGTCACAAATTGCCAAGCAACTGACCCAGCGTGATCGCCATGCTCACGTTAACCGCGTCACGAAAGAAACTGCCATTGATGTCGATGTCTGGCTGGATCGCGAAGGCGGTAGCAAAATAAAAACCGGCGTCGGTTTCTTCGACCATATGCTAGACCAAATCGCGACTCACGGCGGCTTCCGCATGGATATCCAGGTCAGCGGTGACCTCTACATTGATGACCACCACACCGTAGAAGATACCGCACTGGCACTGGGCGAGGCGATTAACAACGCCCTGGGCGACAAACGCGGTATTGGCCGTTTTGGTTTTGTACTGCCAATGGATGAATGCCTGGCTCGCTGCGCACTGGATATTTCCGGTCGACCACATTTGGAATACAAAGCGGAGTTTAACTATCAGCGCGTCGGCGACCTGAGCACCGAGATGGTCGAGCACTTCTTCCGCTCCCTCTCCTATGCAATGGCCTGCACCCTGCACCTGAAAACCAAAGGCCGCAACGATCACCACCGGGTAGAAAGTCTGTTTAAAGTGTTTGGCCGTACCTTACGTCAGGCAATCCGTGTTGAGGGTAATACCCTGCCAAGTTCCAAAGGGGTACTTTGATGAATGTGGTGATTCTGGATACAGGTTGCGCCAACCTCTCCTCTGTCACCTACGCGGTGCAGCGTTTAGGTTATGCACCGGTTATCAGCCGTGACCCAGAAATCGTTCTGCGCGCCGATAAACTATTTTTACCCGGTGTGGGCACAGCTCACGCGGCGATGGATCAGTTGAAGCAGCGCGATCTTATTGAGCTTATCAAGAGCTGCACCCAACCGGTGCTGGGTATCTGCCTCGGAATGCAATTGCTGGCAACCAGCAGTGAAGAGAGCGGTGGTATTGAAACGCTCGGTATCATTGATGCGCCGGTAAAACAGATGATGGACTTCGGTTTGCCACTGCCGCATATGGGTTGGAATCAGATTACGCCTCAGGCGGGCAATCATCTGTTCCGTGGTATCCCAGACGGAACTTATTTCTACTTTGTGCACGGATATGCAATGCCAATATGCCCAAATACCATTGCCCAAGCCAATTACGGCGAGCCGTTTACCGCCGCAGTCGAAAAAGACAACTTCTTTGGCGTGCAGTTTCATCCGGAACGCTCCGGAGCGGCTGGAGCCCAATTGCTGAAAAACTTTCTGGAGATGTAAGCACCATGATTATTCCCGCTTTGGATTTGATCGAAGGCAAGGTGGTGCGTTTGCATCAGGGCGATTACGGCCAACAGCGCGATTATGGCAATCACCCTTTGCCGCGCTTGCAGGATTATCAGCAGCAAGGTGCTCAAGTATTACATCTGGTTGATTTGACCGGTGCTAAAGATCCCGCCGCCCGCCAGATCCCGCTATTGCGTGAGCTACTGGCCGGTGTTGATGTCCCGGTGCAAGTTGGCGGTGGTATCCGTAATGAGCAAGATGTTGTCGCACTGCTGGAAGCTGGTGCAACACGAGTTGTCGTTGGCTCAACCGCCGTTAAACAGCCGGAAATGGTGCAACAATGGTTTGAGCGCTACGGTGCTGAAGCCATTGTATTAGCGCTGGATGTGCGCATTAATGATGCGGGCCGCAAAGAAGTGGCGATCAGTGGCTGGCAGGAAAACTCCAACACCACACTGGAGCAAATTGTCGAACAATATCTGCCTTTCGGCCTAAAGCATGTGCTATGCACGGATATCTCCCGTGATGGTACCTTGAGTGGCTCGAATGTCGAGCTGTATCAAGAAGTGTGCCAGCGCTACCCACAAGTGGCATTCCAGGCCTCTGGCGGCATTGGTTGTCTGGATGATATTGCCCGTTTGCGCAGCAGCGGTGTGCAAGGTGTGATTGTCGGCCGTGCACTCTTGGACGGCAAGTTTAACGTGAAGGAGGCGATCGCATGCTGGCAAAACGTATAATCCCTTGTCTGGATGTGAAAGACGGCCAAGTGGTCAAAGGCGTCCAGTTCCGTAATCACGAAATCATCGGCGACATCGTGCCGTTGGCACAGCGCTACGCACAGGAAGGCGCTGATGAGCTGGTATTTTACGATATCACAGCCTCCTCTGATGGACGGGTTGTTGATAAAAGTTGGGTATCACGAGTGGCAGAAGTGATTGATATTCCGTTCTGCGTCGCAGGTGGCATTAAGAGTGTGGAAGATGCCGGTCAAATCCTCACTTTTGGAGCAGATAAAATCTCTATCAACTCACCCGCACTGGCTGATCCGACCTTAATTACCCGCCTGGCTGACCGCTATGGCGTACAATGCATCGTGGTGGGTATTGATACCTGGTATGACGAGGAAAGTGACAGCTATCAGGTTTATCAATTTACCGGCGATGAAAAACGGACCAAAGCCACCACCTGGCAGACCGAAGATTGGATAAAAGAAGTCCAGTTACGCGGAGCCGGTGAGATTGTGCTAAATATGATGAATCAAGATGGCGTGCGTAACGGCTATGATTTACGCCAATTGAAACAGATGCGAGCCATCTGCCATGTTCCACTTATCGCCTCTGGCGGTGCCGGAACACCAGAGCACTTCCTGGAAGCATTCCGTGATACGGATGTCGATGGCGCGTTAGCCGCCTCTGTATTCCATAAGCAAATCATTAATATCGGCGAATTGAAAAAGTATTTGTCTGAACAAGGCGTGGAGATAAGAGTGTGTTAAGTGAACAACAAATTAACCAACTGGATTGGGAAAAAGTCGACAATCTGATGCCAGCCATCGTTCAGCATGCCGTATCTGGCGAAGTTCTGATGATGGGGTACATGAACAAAGAAGCGCTGGCAGTGACAGAAGAAACCGGCAAAGTCACTTTTTTCTCTCGCACTAAACAGCGTTTATGGACCAAAGGCGAAAGCTCTGGCCATTTCCTCAATGTCGTTAATATCTACCCAGACTGCGACAATGATACCCTGCTGATTCTGGTCAATCCTATCGGCCCAACCTGTCATTTAGGCAATAATAGCTGCTTCGCCCCGGCGGCCAGCGACTGGGGCTTCTTGTATCAACTAGAACAGTTGTTAGCCTCACGTAAATCAGCAGATCCAGCCAGTTCCTACACCGCAAAACTGTATGCCAGCGGAACTAAACGTATCGCGCAGAAAGTGGGCGAAGAAGGGGTAGAAACTGCCCTCGCCGCGACAGTGAATGACCGCGAAGAGCTAACAAATGAAGCATCAGATCTGATGTATCACTTGCTGGTGTTATTGCAGGATCAGGACTTGGATCTGAGTAAAGTGATAGGTCGCCTGCGCGAACGTCACGAGAAGTAATTACCTGATTGCCTTTCTTATCAGCAAAAAAACGCCCTCGACTCAGCATCGAGGGCGTTTTTATTAGATAAACCTTTAGAATCACTGAGCATCAAGCCTAACGTGCTTAAGAATACGCCTACTTGCACTCAATTCTTGTTTAGTTGACCTAACAGTTCATCAATTCAAGGCGTGGCGAGCGAAAGTCGTTTGATTGCGGACAGCGCACAGTCACCGGAGCGTACACTGAGTACGTGAGGATGACGAGCACTGCCTAATATCAAAATACGAACGCGCAGTAGCCGTTAACTTAAAGCCACTCGGTATGGAACACACCTTCTTTATCAGTACGCTTATAGGTATGCGCACCAAAATAATCGCGCTGCGCCTGAATCAGGTTGGCTGGCAACACAGCTGAACGGTAGCTATCGTAGTAGTTAATCGCCGCAGAGAACGTCGGTGTTGGGATACCGTTTTGAACAGCGTAAGACACCACATCACGCAGTGCTTGCTGGTATTCATCAGCGATCTGTTTGAAGTAAGGTGCTAACAGTAGGTTTGCAATATCAACATTTTCGGCATACGCATCAGTGATTTTTTGCAGGAACTGAGCGCGGATGATGCAACCAGCACGGAAAATCTTAGCGATTTCACCGTAATGCAGATCCCAGTTATTTTCTTCAGAAGCGGCTTTCAACTGAGAGAAACCTTGCGCATAGGACACGATTTTACCCAAGTACAATGCGCGACGGATTTTCTCGATAAATTCAGCTTTATCACCCTCGAAAGGTTTCACTGTAGGGCCAGTCAACACTTTAGAGGCCGCAACGCGTTGATCTTTCAGGGAGGACAAGTAACGGGCAAACACAGATTCAGTGATCAGTGTTAATGGCTCGCCTAAGTCCAGAGAACTTTGGCTAGTCCATTTACCGGTACCTTTGTTCGCGGCTTCATCCAAAATAACGTCAACCAGATATTTACCAGCTTCGTCTTTTTTGGTGAAAATATCTTTAGTAATATCAATTAGGTAGCTATTCAGCTCGCCTTTGTTCCACTCAGCAAAGGTGCTTGCCAGCTCTTCGTTGCTCAAGCCCAAAGACTGTTTCAACAGAGAATACGCTTCTGCGATCAACTGCATGTCGCCGTATTCGATGCCGTTGTGAACCATTTTAACGTAATGGCCAGCACCATCTGCACCGATATAAGCAACACAAGCATCGCCATCATCAGCGCGGGCAGCAATTTTTTCAAGAATGGGGGCAACCAGCTCGTAGGCTTCTTTCTGCCCACCAGGCATGATGGATGGGCCTTTCAATGCCCCCTCTTCGCCACCGGAAACACCCGTACCGATAAAGTTGAAGCCTTGCGCAGAAAGTTCGCGGTTGCGGCGAATGGTGTCTTTGTAATAAGTATTACCACCATCAATCAGAATGTCACCAATATCCAAGTGTGGCGTTAGTGAAGCGATGGTCTTATCAGTAGCTTCACCCGCTTTCACCATCAGCAGGATACGACGCGGCTTTTCCAGTGAATCAACAAATTCTTCCACGGTATAGCTCGGCACCAAATTTTTACCTGGATTCTCGGCAACGACTTCGTCAGTTTTGTCTGATGAACGGTTAAAAATAGAAACGGAATAACCACGGCTTTCGATGTTGAGCGCCAGGTTACGGCCCATCACCGCCATACCGACAACGCCAATCTGTTGTTTGGACATTAAAAAACTCCTGTCTGAGAGATGACACCTGTTACCGGCCTTGAGGCCAACAGGTTTTTGATGTGGGAAACATGTTAACTCAGGATTATGTCAGCTGGGTAGTGATTGGTGCGATAGATAGCACAACTGACCAGTTGCTGTTCGCACACGTTTGCTTTATCGGAGATAACGGCCAACCTGATTTATTTATCGTGCCAATTTATACAAAAAAAAAAGACAACCACATGGATTGCTTTTCATTTATCTAACCGTTGGTTAGGACATAAATTCTTTCAGCCAGGTTTTAAACTCTGCACCTTGCTGCGGATGGCGCAGGCCATAAGCGACATATGCCTGCATATATCCGAGTTTCTCACCACAGTTATAGGATTGCCCGGTCAAGGCTACAGCTTCCACTGGCGCATTCTCCGTCAATGCATCAATGGCGTCAGTCAGTTGAATTCGGCCCCAGGCACCTGGCTTGGTTTGTTCCAACAGTGGCCAAATATCAGCAGACAGAACATAGCGCCCAACGGCAGACAGATTTGACTGTAGGTCAACTGGGCTTTGTGGTTTCTCGACCATGGCTTTAATACGGCTACTTTCACCCGGTGCCAAATCGGATTTTTCGCAAGAAATCACCGAGTAGTTAGATAATGCCTCTGGCTCGACCGAGTGTACCAATACCTGACTGACACCGGTTTCATCAAAGCGTTTAACCAATTGAGCCAAATTATCTTTAGTCAGATCTGATTTGGCATCATCAATCAATACATCCGGCAACAACACCGCGAATGACTCATTGCCCACCAGCGGTTTGGCACATAGCACAGCATGACCCAATCCTTCAGCATGCCCCTGGCGAATATGCATAATCGTTACACCCGGAGGGCAGATAGATTGCACTTCATCCAATAGCTGGCGCTTAACTCGCGCCTCCAACATGGCTTCCAGTTCATAAGAGGTATCGAAATGGTTTTCTACCGCATTCTTTGATGAATGGGTTATCAAAATGATTTCTTTGATACCAGCAGCAACACATTCGTTAACCACATATTGGATTAATGGCTTATCAACAATTGGCAGCATTTCTTTCGGAATGGCTTTCGTCGCTGGCAGCATTCTCATACCTAAACCGGCTACAGGGATCACTGCTTTCAATTTGGTCATAATTAACCTACTGATTTCTCTTTCGAATTTAGAATTATTCTATTTTTAGCTGCTAAACCAATGTTAATTGATTTGTTTTTTCAGCCAGGCAGTAAATTTTTCACCTTCGGTATTATGACGAACACCATAAGTCACAAAGGCTTTCATATAGCCTAATTTGTCGCCGCAATCGTGAGATTTACCCGTCATATGGAAAGCTTCAACCGGCTCTTGCTCCATTAACATCGCGATAGCATCAGTCAGTTGAATTTCATCACCAGCACCGCGCGGAGTTTTCTTCAGCAGCGGCCAAATATCTTTGGACAAAACATAGCGGCCCACTACAGCCAAATTAGACGGCGCATCAGCCACAGAAGGCTTCTCGACCACCGCAGTCATAAGAGTACTTTCACCCGGCGCTAAATCGACATGGCCGCAATCAGCAATACCGTATTTGGACACATCTGCTTGAGGCACCGGTTCCACCATGATCTGGCTACGCCCGGTTTCTTCAAAACGTTTGATCATGCTGGCAAGGTTCTCTTTCGACAAATCAGCCGTTGAATCATCGAGTAACACATCTGGCAGCAATACAATAAAGGGATTATCACCCACCATCGGTTGAGCACACAGTACCGCATGCCCTAGCCCTTTAGCGTGACCTTGACGCACTTGCATGATAGTGACATCTGGCGGGCAAATATTCTTAATCTCTTTTAATAACTGCCGCTTAACCCGAGATTCCAAGGCCGCTTCAAGTTCAAACGATGTATCAAAATGGTTTTCTATTGCGTTCTTGGAAGAGTGACTCACCAACACGATCTCTTTGACCCCGGCAGCAACACATTCATCCACGATATATTGAATCAGGGGTTTATCAACTACTGGCAGCATTTCCTTCGGAATTGCTTTAGTCGCTGGTAACATCCGAGTGCCAAGCCCGGCAACCGGAATGACTGCTTTTAATTTTTTTTCCATCTACCATACCTTTTCTGGGGTAATCACTGAGCAGGACTACAAATATCTACAAATACCGACTCACTGAACCAATAGTGTAGACTGTACTCCAAATCAAAGAGCTCCTATATTTCTATATTACTTCAATGTATTACGCTCATAAAGTCTCAATAAACCACTTACGAGAGATTTACATACCAATCACTTATTATATTCTACCTTAACACTTTGTTAAGCTTGCCTTACGCATTCTACATACCTATAAGACTTTTTTAAGAATATGCTGAGCTAATAATTTAAAAACCCCAATATTCACGCTTTGTCTCTTTGTTGATTATTCGAGCGAATATTCATCGAGTTAAGTTATCATCTAGCTGGATATTGAATTTTAGTCAGTCTGCGCCCATTATTCGCTTTATTGGTCTAATCAGAAGAAATAAAAGGTGAAATGGGATATATGGAATGGATCGCAGATCCTACTATTTGGGCAGGACTGGCAACGCTGGTTGTGCTCGAAATTGTATTGGGCATTGATAACCTGATATTTATTGCCATTTTGGCAGAAAAACTTCCTCGCCATCAACGAGATAAAGCCCGAGTTACCGGTTTGTTGTGCGCGTTATTGATGCGCCTTGTTCTATTAGCCTGTATTTCGTGGCTGGCAACATTGACAGCCCCACTGATTACGCTATCCGGGCACCCTTTCAGTGCGCGTGACTTAATTATGCTGGTTGGTGGGATATTCCTGCTGTTTAAAGCGACGATGGAGCTTAATGAGCGGTTGGAAGGTAAAGACCACCTGCAAGGCCAGCAGCGCAAAGGTGCTCGTTTTTGGCCGGTGGTCGCACAGATAGTCGTGTTGGACGCCATCTTCTCGCTGGATTCAGTCATTACCGCCGTCGGTATGGTAGATCATCTGGCTGTAATGATGGCTGCTGTCTGTATTGCCATTGGTCTGATGTTGCTGGCGAGTAAACCATTGACGCGCTTTGTGAATGCGCATCCAACCATCGTCATTCTCTGTCTTAGTTTCTTACTGATGATCGGCTTCAACTTAGTGGCGGAGGGCTTTGGCTACCATATTCCGAAAGGTTATCTGTACGCTGCTATCGGTTTCTCGGTGATTATTGAATCACTGAATCAATTTGCACAGTTCAATCGCCGACGCTTCCTCTCAACTGTTCGCCCGTTACGTGAGCGTACGGCTGAAGCGGTATTACGTATGCTGAGTGGTAAACATGAAGAAGCAGAATTGGATAACCATACAGCCAATTTAATTGCAGATAATACCAGTGTGGGCCGGGAAGTGTTCAATGAGCAAGAACGGCGGATGATTGAGCGGGTATTGGGACTGGCGCAGCGGACGGTCAGCAGCATTATGACTTCTCGCCATGATGTAGAGTATCTCGATTTGAATGATCCACCAGAAAAACTAACTCAGCTACTGACGAAAAATCTGCATACCCGAATTGTGGTCACTGAAGACAGTTCGACTGATGAACCTCTGGGTGTTATTCACGTAATCGATTTATTAAGGCAACAGTTGGCGGACGAAAAGCTCGATTTACGCGCATTAATCCACCAACCACTGATTTTCCCAGAACAAGTTTCATTGCTGATGGCGTTGGAGCAATTCCGCCAGGCGCAAACCCATTTTGCCTTTGTCGTGGATGAATTTGGCTCTATTGAAGGGGTCGTTACATTGACTGATGTTATGGAGACTATCGCGGGCAACTTGCCTGTCGCCGGGGAAGAGCTGGATGCTCGCCATGATATTCAGCAAACTGATGATGGCTGCTGGGTAGCGAATGGCTATATGCCGCTGGAAGATTTAGTGCTCTATCTGCCGCTGCCGATTGATGATAAACGTGAATATCATACGTTAGCGGGATTATTGATGGAGTATACCCAACGAATTCCGCAGGTAGGTGAGCAACTAAAGATTGGTGATTATCTGTTTGAACCGCTGGAAGTCAGCAGTCATCGTATCTTGAAGGTGAAAATTACGCCGTTGAAAGTGCCTGACCCTGATTATGAAGTATAATTGACGGTTGAAATGAAAAGTAAAAGCCGGGTAGCCTACGCCGCCCGGCTTTTTACGGCTGCATAGCACGATTATAAGTGTACTGGCACCAAAATTTCAGTTGCGACCACCACCACCACCAGCCCAACTAAAACCGGTACTGAGGTACGTTTTACCACTTCAAAAGGTGAAATTTTCGCCATACCTGCCACCGCAACCACAACGCCCGAAACCGGGGATAAAGTACGCCCCAGATTCGACGCTTGTAGCATCGGGATAACCAGGTAAGCTGGATTTATCCCCATCTGCGCCGCCAGTTTTGGGATCAATTCAACAAATGCATAGAACGGTGCATTACCTGAGCCGGTAGTCATGGCCGCCAGCATGGTGATGGTGACCAGTACCAGCATCATCACGATGCCTCCGGTACCAAAAGATTGAGCCAAACCAATCAGGCCACTGATGAAACCAACGGTACTCAAGCCTTGAGCAAATACCCCAGCAGCAACCAGCAGCATAACCACGGTAGCAAAGGCATCAGCCATTCCTCGGTAGGCGACTTCAAGACCAGCAAATACCGTTTTGGCACTGAAACTGCGCACAAATTCAATCAGCGCGGCAATGAGCATACAAATCACCAATACCGTGATGATATGCAGTTCTGGCCCCCATTTCCCATCGAATATCAGCACACCTATAATTGGTGTGAATGGTAGAATCGCATAGAAGCTTGGCGCATTGGTCGTGATCTCATTCACGTCCATCATTTCATGCTTTTCCTGACTTTTATTATCCAGATAACGCTGCCAGAAGAAGTGCGCGATAGCCATGCAAATGATAGCCGCAATAGAGATAGGTAAGGTGGTTTTAAAGGCAAAATCTACTAATGGCATTTCGGAGGCTTTCGCTGCCAGCACCACATCACCTGAAGTCGGTGCCAAAATAATTGCTGCCGGAGACGCACAGATTGCAGCAGCCGCACCACGGCTGATACCCACGTTAACCATCACTGGGAACAGGGTCGCCATCAACAATACGCCCAATCCGGTCGCCGACGATACCGCTAAAGACATCAAACAGGCCACAATATAAGCGGCAACCATCAATAAATAGGGTGAGTTAATCATTTGCAGTGGTTTAGAGGCTATCTTCACGACCACATCATTGGCACCGATGTGCGTCATATAAGCCGCAAAACCGCATAGCATCATGATCATCATGCCGAGGTCACCACCCCGGCTCATCAGCAGGATTTTGACGTACTCAACGATATCGGTAGCACGCCAGCCTGTTGAGGTGGCGCTGGCCGGTAATACACTTTTGCCCATTAAGGCACTGATCATTAAAAGCAGTAAACCACCGACCATCAGCACACCCGTCGCCGAATAGCCTTTAATGATGTAACGGCCTACCCCTACAGCCACGACAACACCAATTAATAGATCTAACATATACCCTCTCTGAACTCGCCTGTTGCTGTGTGTTACTAAGTGTTGCCTCAGCATTATTATAGTTAAAATGCATTAATCGCTCTGCACTCTGCCCAAAGTCGATTGGCAAGTTTATGACATTTATCAATGATTCATAGGGATTTAAGAAACAAAAACCAGATTGTGAGCAGAGAGAAGAGTTCTATCTTTACAATGACTAACTTCCAGAACAACCAAGTAACAAAAACGCAACAGCAAAACGACACCATCGCCTCCGGAAATAAAAAAACGCAATACCAGAGGCGATGTTATATCTACAACTTATCAATCAGCTTTTTTAAGTCCTTGCTACTGCGACTTTGCTGATTACGTTCAGCCCAGTCACTGAGTGCTTTTTTCGCGCGTTGTTGCAGTTCGTTACGCAGCAACTGGTCAACATCCAATTGATAGCTTAGTTTGGTCCACGGGCCGTAGATCCGCAGCGGAATATCGGTATTTTGCAGTATTTTCACCAAACTATCCTGCCCACTCCAACCCTGAATCACCCGCACGGCAAGGCTCATATCACACAATTGCTTTGGCAAATCAAGTGTCCCGTTCCCCGTGATAGCAATCAGAGCTGAATCCGCACTCAGGTTGCTAATTTTCATCGCACCACGATTGAGCGCCAGGTCAGCTTGTAACTGTTTAACCTCGGTATAGCGTTCGTAACGATCCTGGCCTTTGACATCACTGGAGCTACGAGTGACCGCCTGCTGGATAAGCTGTTGAATATTAAGCCCTTGCAACTGCGCATTGCTCATACTGAGTTGGGCATCCCCTTTCCAACGATGGTTAAATGCCTCGACGCTCACCCCCTCACCTGACAAAGAGGCATTCATCGAAAATTTGCCGGTCATCACCTGAGGCAAGCCTGCCGCCAACAACACCGGAGCCAGTTCCATATGATTTATCACGGGTTTCAGCATCGCCCGCACCTTCTTGCCAGTGACATCCAACGTGCCCGGCAGGGAGAAATCCCCCTCAAGCGCACTGCCCGTCAAGCGGCTTATCTGCATATCACCTTGTTGGTTTGATACTTGCAGATACAGTTGGCTGACGTTAATCCCACGGTAAACCAGCTTATTCGCCGTCAGTGAAACCTGTGCCGTGAAATCGCGTAACACCTGTAAATCCTGCCCGACATCATCCTCAGCCGCAGTGGCAATAACGGGCGCTGTTATCGCTGGCTGTTTTGCTGTTTCTTTACTCGCCGAAGCATTTTTAGGTTCCCAGCCGAAAATAGTATCCAGATTCAGATTATCGGTAGCCAGATTGACGATGTAATCCGGCACCTTACCCAAAGTGGCTTTTGCGCTACCGGTCAGTTGATTATGATTGGCGGTAAAACTTAGTTGGTTAAGTAATAACTGTTGGACATCACTTTGGTAACTGGCTTGCAACGCCCCTTCACCGCTAACCCCACCAACAGGAATACCAGCCCCTTCCATTTTATAGGTAAACTGGCTGATATTAGCGCTGAACTGCTGGGGGTAATGCCGCATATCCGCATCGATAACCAGCGAGAAGGCAATATCACGTTGGTTGCGGTTTACGCGGCTGGCGAGGGTAACATGGACTTGGCGCTGGGCGTCTTGCTTAAGCTCAAGATTGATGTCGCGAACATTTACTTGATCGTTATCAGACCGCTGCCAAATCAACAGGCTATCAGCAATCTGAACCTTATTGATATCAAGCTTCCAGGCTTTATGTGCATTAATAGGAGCACTGCCTGACGGGGCGACAGGGGCATCTGGTTGCTGCTGGGCTTCACTATCTGGTGTTAAGCGGATGACCGCGCCTTTCAGCATGACCTGTTTAACATCAAGCTGATGCGATAACAGCGGCCAAAGTTTGACATCCAGGCGCATATTTTCCGCACTGATCACCGGTGAATTTGCACCGGGTGCCGTCAATGCGGTGCGGCCCGCGATAATGCTAAGTTGTGGCCAAACGTGCCAGCGGAGGTCACCCTCCAACTGCAAATGGTAACCACTTTTCTTTTCAACCTGTTTCACCATATAGGCGCGAAAGTCATTAGGATTTACCAGCAGTACTAATGCGCTCATACCTGCTACCAATACCACCAGCAGGATAACTAACGTCGTCAGTAATCGTCTCATGACATCCTCTTGTCTAAACAGGCGAAAAGTCTAAACAGGCTAGAATTCTCAGCGAGAAAAATGGCTAATCTTTATCAATACGACTGGCTACAGCGCCTTGTTGACCACGATACTTGGCGTCCTGACGGCTATTATAAGGGCGGGCTGCCGGGCCAGAGAGCGGTTCGAAGCTGAGTGCACCAATCAGCATTCCAGGGCGCAGTGCCAACGGTAACTTACCTGAATTATAGAACTCCAGCACAATCCTGCCTTGCCAGCCCGGATCTATTCGGTGGGCAGTAACATGTACCATTAGCCCAAGACGAGCTAATGAGGAGCGGCCATCAAGCCAGCCGACCAAATCATCGGGGATGGTTACCGACTCCAGTGTCACAGCCAACGCCAATTCACCCGGATGCAGGAAGAACGCCTCCCCTTCTGGCAAATTGATCTCCTCGCTCATCACCCGTTCCAGCGCGGCGCTAACTTCATCTTTCGGGCCACTTAAATCGATAAATGCTGCCGTGTGACCATTGAAAACGCGGAATTGATTGCCTAAGCGAACATCGACCGTGGCACCATTGATACGTTCTACCGGTGGGCGAGGATCAATACCTAATTTCCCGCAGTCCAGCCAGGCTTCTATGTCACGATCGCACAGTCTCATTACAAAATCCCCATCAAAATTCGTATGTTACAGCTTAGATACTACGAAAGCTGCCATATAAAGAAGCAAAGGTCCAGAATAACGTCACTCAAAGAACTGACTGATTTTCGCTTTTAGAATATCGATCGCAATCCGGTTCTTTCCGCCGCGTGGAACGATAATATCTGCATATTGTTTGGATGGTTCTATAAATTGCAGGAACATCGGACGTACCGTTTTCTGGTATTGGGCCATCACTGAATCCATTGAACGGCCACGCTCATTCACGTCGCGCTTCATACGGCGCATCAGGCAGATATCCAAAGGCGTATCGACAAAAATGGAGAAGTTCATCTCCTGGCGCAGGCGAATATCCGTCAATAACAGAATCCCCTCCAGAATAATCACCTTTTTCGGTTCTAAATGTACTGTTTCTTTCTTACGGGTATGCTCGGTATAGCTGTAAAGCGGCAGCTCAATGGACTTACCCGTCTTCAACGATCGCAGGTGTTCCAGCAATAAGTTGTGGTCCATCGCACTCGGGTGGTCATAGTTGGTTTTGACCCGCTCTTCCATCGACAAATGGCTCTGGTCTTTGTAATAACCATCCTCAGGAATGACGCCAATATGTTGGTCGCCTACCTGGTCGCGCAATTCACGATATAACGTGCTGGCGATAAGACTTTTCCCGGAGGCAGAAGCGCCGGCTATCCCGATAATGACGCACTGGTGTGCTTTGTCAGTCATAAAATTAAAGACCTGATTACGAAGTGTGGAGGGAGACAAAGCACGCAAGGTGCTTCGAGCGCGGCAATTATAAGGAGTTAGCGGGTTTGATGCCAGCACTATACCCTGCGTCTTTGACGCCGCAGGGGTGTTAGCGGCTGTTACACCGCGCGGAATGAAATTTCCGTCGGGATAGCTTCACCTTGCCAGTACATTTCTGCCGCCACATTCGCCGCCAGTTGGCGATAAATATCAGCAAATTCGCTGTCTGGTTGGCTGATAACCGTGGGTTCGCCGCGATCAAGGTCTTCGCGCAGTGAAATATGCAGTGGGATTTGCCCTAACAACTTGCAATTATATTTTTGTGCCAGTTTTTCAGCTCCGCCAGTACCGAAAATAGGCTCAAGATGACCGCAGTTGCTGCATATATGCATACTCATATTTTCAACGATACCCAACACCGGCACATGCACCTTCTCGAACATCACAATACCTTTCATGGCATCAATCAACGCGATGTCCTGTGGCGTGGTCACCACCAGCGCGCCAGTGACCGGAATGTTTTGCGACAACGTCAGTTGGATATCACCGGTGCCCGGTGGCATATCGATGACCAGATAGTCCAAATCTGGCCATAAGGTATCTTGTAACATCTGCATCAATGCCTTACTGGCCATCGGGCCGCGCCATACCATAGCATTCTCATCGGTGACCAAATAACCAATGGAGTTGGTGGCCATACCGTGGGCCATAATCGGTGCCATATGCTTGCCATCTGGCGAGGTTGGGCGCTGATTCATGGTACCCAGCATGTTTGGAATGGATGGGCCGTAGATATCTGCATCCAGAATACCCACTTTAACGCCCTCTTCTGCCAGTGCCAGCGCCAGATTCACGGCGGTACTGGATTTCCCCACCCCGCCCTTACCGGAGCTAACCGCCAGAATATTGCGCACCCCTTTAACACCGGGCTGGTCGTTGGCTCGCTTCAAGGTAGTGATATTATGAGAAAGCTTCCAATCAATGGATTTGGCACCGGTCACAGCCAGCAGTTCTCCGCTGACCGACTCCTTCAATGCATCAAAACCAAATCGCCAGGCAAAAGGCATCACCAGTTCGATATGCAGCACATTATCCAATAACGCACAGTGATGGATAGCGTGCAGCGCACTCAGGCTTTTTTGCAAGGTTGGGTGTTTAAAGGCAGTAAGAACCTTTGAAATTTGTGATTGCAGCAGGTCAGGGGTGGTCTGCTCGGGGGATTTTTGGCTCATCCCGGCTCCTTGAATTTATCGTTGTTAACCTATACCAGTGTACCAGAACTCGATAACACCTGTGTGGCCCGAATCGCGAGAAAATAGCATCACGCCACATTCCCGGTATGGTTAATAACCAAATATGCCAAAGCGTCGTCAAAATGGGCCGGTTATGGCTTAAGACAACGTGCAGATTGCCTTACCCTAGCGACAAGCCAGTATATCGGTTAACATCAAAGCCCCTTTAATCGACATAAAGAAAGCAATTTCCCACTATGGCTCAAGTCGCGAAAAAAATATTGGTGACGTGCGCGCTACCATACGCTAACGGTTCTATTCATCTCGGCCACATGCTCGAGCATATCCAGGCGGATATCTGGGTTCGTTTCCAGCGAATGCGCGGCAACCAGGTTCATTTTATCTGTGCAGATGATGCCCACGGCACCCCAATTATGCTGAAAGCTCAGCAAATGGGTATCGAACCGGAGCAGATGATTGCCGAAATGAGCCAGGAGCACCAACAGGATTTCGCCGGTTTCGCTATCAGTTATGATAACTATCACTCGACCCACAGTGATGAAAACCGTGAATTATCGAGCCTGATCTATAGCCGTTTGAAAGCGAACGGTCATATTAAGAATCGCACCATTTCTCAGCTCTATGATCCTGAGAAGGGCATGTTCCTGCCCGACCGTTTTGTCAAAGGCACCTGCCCGAAATGTAAAGCGCCGGATCAATATGGTGATAACTGTGAAGTCTGTGGCGCAACCTACAGCCCAACTGAACTTATCAACCCTCAATCCGCGGTTTCCGGTGCCACACCGGTCATGCGTGAATCTGAGCATTTCTTCTTCGACTTACCTGCTTTCAGCGATATGTTGCAAGCCTGGACACGCTCCGGCGCACTGCAAGAACAGGTCGCGAACAAAATGCAGGAATGGTTTGAATCTGGCCTGCAACAATGGGATATCACCCGAGATGCGCCTTACTTCGGTTTTGAAGTGCCCGATGCGCCGGGTAAATATTTCTACGTCTGGCTGGATGCGCCCATCGGCTACATGGGTTCATTTAAAAATCTGTGTGATAAGCGCGGTGATATCGATTTTGATGAGTTCTGGCGTGAAGATTCTAAAACCGACCTGTATCATTTCATCGGTAAAGACATTGTTTACTTCCACAGCTTGTTCTGGCCGGCGATGCTGGAAGGCAGTAACTTCCGTAAACCGACCAACGTCTTCGTTCATGGTTATGTGACGGTAAACGGCGCAAAAATGTCAAAATCCCGTGGCACCTTTATAAAAGCGGGCACATACCTGCAACATCTGGATGCCGATTGCCTGCGTTATTACTACGCCGCGAAGCTCTCTTCACGGATTGATGACATTGACCTAAACCTGGAGGATTTCGTCCAGCGCGTTAATGCCGATATCGTTAATAAAGTGGTTAATCTGGCCTCACGCAATGCCGGTTTCATCAATAAACGCTTCGGCGGAAAATTAGCTGACCAGTTGGCTGACCCGGTGCTGTATAAGACCTTCACCGATGCGGCAGTTAGTATTGCTGATGCTTATACCAGCCGTGAATCTAGCAAAGCGATTCGTGAAATTATGGCGCTAGCCGATGTGGCTAACCGCTATGTTGATGAACAGGCTCCGTGGGTGGTGGCGAAAGAGGAAGGCCGTGACGCCGATCTGCAAGCTATTTGTTCAATGGGTATCAACCTGTTCCGGGTACTGATGACATACCTAAAACCGGTGCTCCCTTCCCTGACTGAACGCACTGAGGCTTTCCTCAATACTGAATTGACGTGGGATGGCATTGAACAGCCCCTGTTAGGCCATCAGATCAATGCCTTCAAAGCGCTGTTTAATCGCATTGATGTGGATAAGGTGAACGAAATGGTTGCGTCTTCTAAAGAAGATATGGCGGCAACAGTCGCGGTAACTGGCCCATTAGCCGATGACCCAATTCAGGAAACCATCAGTTTCGATGACTTTGCCAAAGTAGATATGCGCATCGCGCTAATTCAACAGGCAGAGTTGGTGGAAGGTTCGGATAAATTGTTGAAACTGACGCTGGATATTGGTGGCGAAACCCGCCAGGTATTCTCCGGCATCCGTTCGGCTTATCCTAATCCGAAAGTGCTGGAAGGCCGCCTGACAATGATGGTCGCGAACCTGGCACCACGCAAAATGCGCTTCGGTATCTCAGAGGGTATGGTGATGGCTGCCGGGCCTGGCGGCAGTGATATCTTCCTACTCAGCCCAGATAGCGGCGCACAACCCGGGATGCAGGTTAAATAATTTTCAGGCAAATATCCTCTGGAAGTTAGGAGGTAAAAGCCGGTCAAGTTACCCTTGACCGGCTTTTTTATTAATGAATAGCGTTACCCTTCCGTGACTCGCAGTGGCCGCCGCCCTCGTTGCCATGCCTCTAACCAAAACAGCATATTAAGAAACAGACTTAATGAGAAAATCAGGAATAAAATATTATCCAGCAGTGATATCTTGATGAGTGCCTCAATAATAATATTCTCATGATGTTTTAACTCCACTAAACCTGAAGAGAAAAACAAAAAAACACCCACAGCCCCTAATGTATTCAGTGCTACAACCGGCCAATGCCATTTAGCCAGTAAGAAAAATATCCACGATAACGCCATCAGCAAAATAATCGCATCATCTAATTCAAACAGGAGGAAAAACTTATATATAACAGACAGAAACAAACCAATGTTAATCCAAAGGGATACTCTCCTGTTAACTCTCTTTTTTGCTGTTTTTGATATTGATACTCGGGTGGCCGGGCTGAATAAATGTTGATAAATAGTAGATAAAGACAAAATGCGCCAACCAAAGGTAAGGTTAATTTATTTGCTGGGAGGTAATTGATTAGCGGGAAAAGATGGCAAATCAATAAATAAGAACTTAATCCTTGTGCGGCTAATCGTTGCGAACAAGGCAGCAGTAAGACCAGTGACAAAATCGCTGGAAAGGACTGCAAGAACATGAGCAGTAGTTCATCAAATAAATCCGGCAATAACACCGCCAGTAAAATAATAATTATTATTAACGCTAACAAATAACGGACAAATAGAAACAAGAATTCGCTGCGTGATACATAAAAAGAAGTCGTATTGTCGCGTAAGTTGTTGAAATTCAGTTGTGCTATTTGAGCGCTATCCGTACCAAGTTTACATAGACTGCTAATCTTACCCATAGTGACTTTAATCCTTTAAGCATCATTAATACCTTATTTAACAAACTGTAAACTTATAGCACTCGCCTATCTCTTTTATTTATCGCTACAGCCCCAGTTATTTAGAATATCAGCACTCGCGTCGTAGTGAAATAACATATTAATAATGACCATGATCATCAAAAAAAATTCAAACGAAAGTAAATAATAAAATAAACCATAATAAATGGATGGCTATTACGACTATCGATACAGGCTCTCCCCCTCATTCTGCTTGTTGTTTACGCATTCCAAACTAAAAGATATAACGCGATCCAAAAATTCATAACAAAGTTAATTCCTTATCAAAATAGTTATGGTTATGATGCTACACAGGAAAAAATAGACGTCTAGACACAAAGATAGCCATAACAATGACAGCACTGTACATATTGCACAACTTATCAACACCATGACGGAGTTCCGGATGAAAAAAATTGCTTCCCCATTACTGGCCCTAAACCTGCTGATGGCACTGCCAGTATTCGCTGCGGACATCGCCACGGTAGCCCCTATTCCTGATGCCATTGCCAGGCATCCAGGGCAAATTAAAATTGCGGTGATCCGTAATTTAGGTTCTGACGATAACACCACTCAATTCCTGTCTGGTGTATTGAAAGAAGGCAAAAAACTGGGTTTCAAAGTCGATACTTTCTTGAGCAACGGTGATGACGCACGTTTTCAAGATTTTGTTAATCAGGCTATCAGCCAGAAATACGACGGGATTATTCTTTCCCAGGGCCGTGCCCCCTACTCAACTGAGCTGGTAAAACGCATTGCGGCGAACGGCATTGCCGTATCTGTATTTGATACCGCCATTCAAGGGGATATCCCCGGTCTGACTGTCACCCAACAAGATGATGCCTCACTGACCAATGAATCCTTCGGTCAATTGGTCAAAGACTTCAACGGTAAAGCGAATATTATCAAACTCTGGGTAGCCGGATTCCCACCAATGGAACGTCGCCAGGCCGCTTATCAGGCACTGCTGAAACAAAATCCAGGCATTACTGAACTGGAATCTATCGGGGCTGTTTCATCCGATGTTCAGGGGGATACCGCCAACAAAGTGGGTGCCATATTGGCGAAATACCCGAAAGGCAAAATCGATGCAATTTGGGGAAGCTGGGATGCCTTTACTCAAGGCGCTTATAAAGCCTTACAAGAGAATGGCCGTACCGAAATCAAATTGTACAGTATTGATATCTCGAATCAGGATTTGCAACTGATGCGTGAAGCAAATAGCCCGTGGAAAGTTAGTGTTGCAGTTGATCCTAAGCTGATTGGTGCCGTTAACTTACGCCTGGTTGCCAAGAAAATTGCCGGTGAAGAGACCCCTGCCAGTTATGAATTCCGTGCTGCCGCTATTCCACAAGCGTTGCTGGCGAGCCAACCCGGCCCGATTAACGTTACAGGTTTGAGTAAGATTATTCCGGGCTGGGGCCAATCAGATGATTTCAACTCACCGTGGTTTGCCACTCTTGCCACCCAAAACGGCCAGTAACGCTAATCGCTTTGGAGGGAAATAGATGGCAACGCAAGGTTTTTTACCTACTCCCGAATACAGCCGCAATATGCGACTGATTGGTCACAGTGATCAGGGTGGAAAGCCCGATGGCGTGCAGGTGATGGTGCATCGTGGTTTTGCCTATGTCGGCCATATGGTGTCGCAGGGCGTTTCGATTATTGATGTACGAGACGCAAAAAACCCACGTCCGGCAGGTTTCATCGCCGCGCCACCCAATACGTGGAATGTGCACTTACAAACGCATGATGACCTGCTACTGGTGATTAATGCCCGTGACTTGTTTGCTGATGTCCGTTTTGCCGAAGAGAAAGTGTATTACACCCGCTCGGTGGCCCAAACGGTCAATACCCGGCAAGAAGGACGTAGTTGGAGTGCCGGTTTACGTATTTTTGATATTTCGATACCGGATAAGCCCCGTGAGATAAGTTTCCTGCCACTTGATGGCATCGGTATCCACCGTATCTGGTATGTCGGTGGGCGCTGGGCCTATGTTTCTGCGCTGATCGACGGCTACAGTGATTATATTTTTCTAACCATTGATTTGGCTGATCCGCAAAAACCACAGGTTGCCGGGCGTTATGCTTTACCCGGTATGCATACCGCTGCGGGCGAACACGCAAGCTGGCCTGAAGGTCAGCGCTATGCATTGCACCATGCTATTGTCAGCGGTGATACAGCTTACGGCAGTTGGCGTGATGGTGGCCTGACACTATTAGATGTCAGCGACCGCACTGAGCCAAAACTGGTCAGTCATCGTAACTGGAGCCCCCCTTTTGGTGGCGGGACTCATACTGCGCTTCCCCTGCCAGATCGCGACTTACTGGTGGTGCTGGATGAAGCAGTACTGGATAACCAAGAGGATGGCGAGAAACATATTTGGCTATTCGATATTCGTGAGCCGAGCAATCCGCTAAGTATCTCAACCTTCCCCGTGCCTGATGAGCGAGATTATGTAAAAAAAGGCGCACATTTTGGCCCACATAATCTGCATGAAAACCGCCCTGGCAGTTTTATCAGTTCATCGCTGATTTTTGCCACTTATCAGAATGCGGGGGTTCGGGCCTATGATATCAGCAACCCGTATCAGCCGAAGGAAACGGGCGCTCTGGTGCCTGCGGCACCGGAAAAAATGATGGATAAACGACCAGGTCGCCCACAAGTTATTCAGTCATGTGATGTGTTTGTTGATACTCAAGGGATTATCTACAGCACTGATTATAATGGCGGGCTATCTATCATCGAATATTTAGGTTAATAGTCTATAAATGGCAGGTCGATTCAGGTCGATCTGCTATTTGCAAAAAACTTCCTCCCCCTCTCTCTTTCGCTCCTGCAATAGTCTACTGTAATTGGCTGAGCCGCGTCGAAATGCTGTGCGTGTCATTCCTTTTATTGGCAATAATCCGCATAGAAACAACTTATTACCCATAATTAAAAATAAGAAAATACCATGAAAGGATTTCCATCGCGTGTCACTAACCTGCTGATTGCCTCGCTGGTGTTAACCATTGGCCGAGCGATAACGCTGCCGTTTATTACTATCTATTTGGCCGAACACTTTCAACTAGCGCCAGACAAGGTTGGACTGGTGTTGGGGGCGAGTTTGACCTTGGGGATTTTCACCAGTCTGTATGGCGGTTATCTGGTGGATAAATTCAATAAAAAGCGCTTGATTTTGCTGGCGATTACCCTGTTCTCTGCCACCTTTTTTACCTTGCCGTGGATTGAACATCCGGCGTGGATTATCCTGATTTTGGCATTGCTGCATTCGGCATACTCAGTTTATAGCATCGCTATTAAAGCCTGTTTTGCCGACTGGTTGCCGGTCAATGAGCGCATCAAAGCCTTCTCGGCCAACTACACACTGGTCAATGTTGGCTGGGCGGTTGGCCCAGCGCTGGGGGTACTGGTGGTTGGTTTTGGCCCACAAATGCCGTTTATCATTTCAGGTATATTAGCGTTACTGGTTGCCGTCGTGCTGAAATTCAGAATAAGCCACATTGATATGTCGGTAACGGAACGTTCAGAAACTGAATCAGCTCCTGATTTCCGCCAGACATTGACTATCCTGCGTCAGGATAAACGGCTGATTTACTTCACTCTCGGCAGTATGCTCAGTGCCATCGTGTTTGGCCAGTTTTCTGGCTATTTATCACAATATCTGATTACAGTTTCTGATGCTAAATTTGCCTATCAGGTTATCGGCGCGGTAATGACGGTGAATGCAGTGATTGTCATTACCCTGCAATATCTATTGAGCCGCCGAATGAATCAACAGAACTTAATGCGCTGGCTGATGATGGGGACACTGTTCTTTATTATTGGTCTGATAGGGTTTATGGCAGCTCAGGATTCAATTCCGTTATGGATGTTAGCAATGGCAATTTTCTCATTGGGTGAAATTATTGTTATCCCAGTCGAGTATATGTTTATCGATTTTATTGCTCCGGCGAATCTCAAAGGCAGTTACTATGGGGTACAGAACCTCGGTCAGTTGGGCGGTGCGCTGAATCCGGTGCTCTGCGGCCTCCTGTTAGCTTATGCCGCCCCTCAGATGATGTTCTACATGCTAATTATCGCGGCTATTTTAGGGCTGGCATTCTTCTATCGTGGTTATCGACTGGCCAAAGCGCAGGAAAGCCGGATCTAACGCCTCATGATTTATCGCCTAAATAAGTAGTCGCGATCAGAATGTCTCCATTGATATTATTCATGGCGTGATCAGTAGCACAGATTCAAACTTAATTGTATGATGAATACATTCCGTAACTCAGGACCCCATTCTATGCGCAATGTGCCTTCACTTTGCTGGCAGTACCTACGGGCTTTCGCCATCATTTATCTGTGCTTATGGGCCGGTAAAGCGCTGGCTCTACTGCTGCCTATCACTATCCCCGGTAGCATCCTTGGAATGTTGATTCTGTTTGCTCTGCTTGCCTCACAAATCTTGCCATCCAAGTGGGTAAAACCGGGCTGTCATATATTGATCCGCTATATGGCGTTGCTGTTTGTGCCAATAGGTGTGGGTGTGATGCAATATTATGATCAACTGACCACACAATTTGGCCCGATCGTGGTTTCCTGCTTTGTCAGTACCCTGATAGTCATGTTGGTGGTAGGTTACAGCTCGCATTATGTCCATCGTGAGCGCAAGGTGATGGGTTCTCCGACCCGTAAGGAGGAGGAACAATGATCAGCAACTTATGGTGGTCACTGCCACTCACGTTAATTGTGTTCTTCAGTGCGCGTCGTTTAGCCCGCTGGCTGAAAATGCCGTTGCTCAATCCATTACTTATATCAATGGTTGTCATCATTCCATTGCTATTAGTGACGCATATGCCTTATGCCAACTATTTTGTGGGCAGCAAAATGCTTAATGACCTGCTGCAACCGGCCGTGGTGGCGTTGGCTTTCCCGCTGTATGAGCAGTTGCATCAGATTCGTGCGCGCTGGAAATCAATCATTAGCATCTGTTTTATCGGCAGTATCACCGCGATGGTTAGCGGTACTGCTGTGGCCCTGTGGATGGGTGCAACCCCTGAAATTGCCGCCTCAGTGTTGCCTAAGTCCGTCACCACACCGATTGCGATGGCGGTGGCCGAATCTATTCATGGCCTGCCCGCCATCAGCGCAGTGTGCGTTATATTTGTTGGGATTTTGGGTGCGGTGTTTGGTCACAGCTTGCTGAATATATTGAAAATCACCACTAAAGCCTCACGCGGGCTGGCAATGGGGACTGCATCGCACGCCCTGGGTACCGCCCGTTGTGCCGAGCTGGATTTTCAGGAAGGTGCATTCAGCTCACTCGCGCTGGTTATCTGTGGGATTATCACCTCACTGCTAGCCCCTTTCTTGTTTCCGGTGCTGCTACATTTATTTGGATAATACCGTCATCACCTTTCAAACTGCGGATGTGTTGGCTGCGTTCTTTACTCGGCCCGTCCATGAGCCTCGCTCAGCGAGGCCGCTGCAAGCCGCATTCCTGCATCTGGAAATCTAGTTAGGAATAGTAAGGATTAGGGTATAAATTTGAGATACATCTCTCATTTGAGATTTTACTTGCATAGATTTCATATATAACGAGATACAGATCACACCAAGAAACCCCTAAGCTGCCTAAAATAGTTCCTCGTAACTATTGGAGAGAACCCTATGCAAACACGTTTTCATGGCGCTTGGGCAACGTTGTCCACCTCACTGCAATCAGCACTTAAACCTATCATGAACGCAAACGATTTCCCTGCCATGCTGACAGCAGAGCAAGTGAAAACGGTGAAAAGCAACAGTGGGTTGGATGATGATGAGCTGGCGTTTGCATTGTTACCACTGGCAGCGGCTTGTGCATTGACACCCGTATCTGATTTTAATGTCGGGGCTATTGCTCGCGGTATCAGCGGCAATCTCTATTTCGGTGCCAATATGGAGTTCAGTGGTACGCCACTGCAACAAACCATCCACGCCGAACAATGTGCCGTCACCCATGCATGGCTGCGTAATGAGGCCAGTTTGGTCTCCATTACGGTCAACTATACGCCGTGTGGTCATTGCCGCCAGTTTATGAATGAGCTGAACAGCGGAAGCGGCCTGCATATCCATCTACCGGGCCGCCCTGCATCAACACTGGAGCAGTATTTGCCAGACTCTTTCGGCCCGAAAGATTTGGATATCACCACCCTGCTGATGGACCCTGTTGATCACGGTTATAAAATTGCTGAAACTGATGAACTGACTCAGGCAGCACTTGCTGGTGCAAACCACAGCCATGCGCCATACAGCAACGCCCACAGTGGTGTGGCATTGGAAACCGCCGACGGCGCTATTTATACCGGCCGCTATGCTGAAAATGCCGCTTTTAACCCAAGCCTGCCACCGCTGCAAGCGGCGTTAATCATGGCGAATATGTCCGATAAGAATTGTAATTCTATCCACCGAGCGGTGCTGGTTGAAGGCAATAAACCGATACTAACTCAGTGGGATGCCACCCGCGCAACACTGGCAGCACTGGGTTGTTCGGATATAGAACGCGTGACATTTTAAACAGATAGAACCGAACATGGGGTTACATCGTTAACCCCTTGGCAAAAAAACAACATTTTCTCACTATCAATGACCAAATATGCAAGTTAACTCGCACTTTTACGGGCAACCGACATATTTAACTAACAAAAGCTGTACATATTCTTCTTATCTTTTAGGATCGGGGGTAACAATTACTGTCCAGCCCCACAGTCATAAGAGTAAAAACTCATGGAACTTGAATACGAAAGTAAACGCCCCCTGTACATCCCCTACGCTGGCCCGATCCTATTAGAATTCCCTTTATTGAACAAGGGTAGCGCGTTCACCAATGATGAGCGCGACCACTTCAATTTACACGGCTTATTGCCGGAAGCGGTTGAAACCATTGAAGAACAGGCGGAGCGTGCTTACCGCCAATATCAGGATTTCAAAAACGACGACGATAAGCATATTTATCTGCGTAATATTCAAGATACCAATGAGACGCTATTCTACCGCCTGCTGGAAGCCCATCTCAGCGAGATGATGCCTATTATTTATACCCCGACCGTGGGTGAGGCTTGCGAACACTTCTCGGATATCTATCGCCGCGCGCGTGGGTTATTTATCTCTTATCCAAACCGCGAACACATTGATGACATGCTGCAAAACGCCACCAAGCAAAATGTGAAAGTTATCGTGGTCACTGACGGCGAACGCATTCTCGGCCTTGGTGACCAAGGTATCGGTGGTATGGGTATTCCCATTGGTAAACTGTCTCTGTATACCGCGTGCGGTGGTATTAGTCCGGCGTATACTTTGCCAGTGGTACTGGATGTGGGCACCAACAACCCGCAACGTCTGAACGACCCGCTGTATATGGGCTGGCGTCACCCGCGTATTTCCGGCGACGAATATTATGCCTTTGTTGATGAATTCATTCAGGCAGTCAAACGCCGCTGGCCAAATGTGTTGTTGCAGTTTGAAGATTTTGCGCAGAACAATGCCACGCCACTGCTCAACCGCTATCGCGATGAGTTATGCTGCTTCAATGATGATATTCAGGGCACAGCAGCGGTCACTCTGGGCAGTTTGATTGCGGCAAGTAATGCCGCTGGCAGCCAGTTGCGTGACCAAACCGTCACCTTCCTCGGCGCAGGTTCAGCCGGTTGTGGTATTGCTGAACAAATCATTGCGCAGATGATTTCGGAAGGTCTGAGTGAAGAACAGGCTCGGGCGCGTGTCTTTATGGTCGACCGTTTTGGCCTGTTAACGGATAAACTGCCTAATCTGTTGGATTTCCAAAGTAAACTGGTGCAAAAAAGCGATGCGTTGCAAAGCTGGAATCTGGCCAGCGACTCAATCTCGTTGCAGGATGTGGTGCGTAATGCCAAACCCACGGTGCTGATTGGCGTTTCTGGCCAGCCGGGGTTGTTTACCGAAGAGCTGATCCGCGAGATGCACAAGCACTGTCCACGCCCGATAGTGATGCCATTGTCGAACCCAACATCACGGGTAGAAGCACGGCCTGAAGACATTATTAACTGGACCGATGGCGCAGCATTGGTCGCAACAGGCAGCCCCTTCTCGCCAGTCAGTTATAAAGAGAAACTGTATCCGATTGCACAATGCAATAACTCTTATATCTTCCCAGGTATTGGTTTGGGGGTGCTGGCATCCGGTGCCAAGCGTGTCACCGACGGTATGCTGATGGCAGCCAGCCGTGCATTGGCACAGTGTTCACCGCTGGCGGAAAGTGGTGAAGGGGCGCTACTGCCCAATATCGACGATATTCAGGCAGTATCAAAAATCATCGCTATGCAAGTAGGGAAAGCCGCACAGTTGCAAGGGGTCGCTATTGTCACGTCTGAAGAAGCATTAGCCAAAGCCATTGAGCACAACTATTGGCAACCGCAATATCGTAGCTACAAACGAACCTCGTTCTAGTTATTATCCGGCCTGTACTGCTTGCTTTCACCCCAAAGTCCTTGAAGTTACAGCCAGACGGCAAGCTAACAACACGGTAGCTTCAAGAACGAAGGGGATATATATTGCGCAACACAGGCGGGTACAGTAGCCTTGCAATATCACCAGTGAATTGAATGTATCGAAGGCCAGAGAATGTGGAAACGCCTGATTATTAGCTTAATTATCATCGCAGGGTTGCTGATGGTGACAGCTATTGCACTCGATCGCTGGATTAGCTGGAAAACAGCCCCTTTTATCTACGATGAGCTGCAAGACTTACCGCACCGGCAGGTTGGTGTGGTATTAGGTACGGCTAAGTATTATCGAACCGGTGGTATTAATCAGTTTTATCAATACCGAATTCAAGGCGCGTTAAACGCCTACAACAGCGGTAAAGTAAGCTACTTGCTACTTAGCGGTGATAACGCCCTGCAAAGTTATAACGAACCGATGACCATGCGCCGTGACTTGATTGCAGCGGGTGTCGCGCCTTCTGATATCGTGCTGGACTATGCTGGTTTTCGCACATTAGATTCTATTGTACGTACTCGAAAAGTATTTGATACCAATGATTTTATTATCATTACCCAGCGTTTCCATTGCGAACGGGCGTTGTTTATCGCAATGCATATGGGGATTCAAGCGCAGTGTTTTGCAGTGCCGTCCCCCAAAAATATGCTCAATGTTCGGGTACGTGAGATCTTTGCCCGCCTTAGCGCGCTGTCAGATCTCTATATTATGAAACGCGAACCACGTTTCCTTGGGCCATTAATCCCTATTCCGGCAGTACACGTGATACCGGATGATGCCCAAGGTTACCCCGCCGTATCCCCTGAGCAACTGGTTGAACTGGAACACCGACTGGCAGAAGAAAAAGCGAAAAAACCTGCACCTGCACCTGCACCTGCACCTGCACCTGCACCATGATTTTGAATGCGCTTTTGTTTTGACGTCAATAACGATCAAAAGCGCTTACCATTATCCTCTTTGCCCTAAAAACGCCGCGACATCACTTTCAACCTCCCCCATCTCTTGCAATAACTTCAAGGTTTCCAGCGCTTCACCCTCATCAAGCCGGCTCATAGCAAACCCTACATGCACCAAAACCCAATGACCGATTAATGTTGTACTGGCCTGCTCATCCGCTGCCACCAGCATAATATTGACCGAGCGGCGCACGCCACAGACATCCACCCATGCCGTGCCTGGTTGAGTGTCATCTAATGCGACAATTTGCCCAGGGATCCCTATACACATAATCCGACTCCCGCAGTGTCACGGCATAAAAAAAGTAAATTCATTCCACCTCCAACCGCTTAATTATCACGCCGTCATCAGCCGCCCCAATACGTAAGTGGCTGCCCGCACACAACGGGCAACGGGTCACTTTGCTGCTGAGCAAATTAACCGCTTGCTGGCAGTCATGACACCACACTTGTGATTGCTGCTGGCTAAGATGCAAAACACAGCCTTCCGCCAAAGTGCCACGACACACTAACTCAAAACAGAACTCCAATGCTTGTGGTTCGACACAGGAAAAGGCACCGGTTTCCAGCCACACGCCGGTAATTCTCTGTGCGCCGTGTAACCGTGCCTGCTGTTCCATCATGGCAATAGCATTTTGGCATAAGGTAATCTCATGCATGACTGTTCTCCCAGTATGGATTTCTCTGGCAAAATCAATGCAAAGACGATGCCAGTAATACCGGCCATATCATGGAATCGAGATTCAAAATAACACCCTGATAAATATAACCATTTATCAGAATCACTTCGATATAAATTCACGATATGAATAATCACTGTCGAAGTGTCATCCGACAGAGAGGGTTTCGTCACTATTGACGACACTTCACTGCGGAAATCCCTCTGTTTTTACTGCCTTTTAAATTCCTGCCCTTTGTCTGCAATCAGCTTAATGCCCTGCTGGCGCGGCTTCACCACTCTTTTGCATTGGCGGTCACCGTGCTGGCACAGAATATGCTTTGGAGCTGAGAAATGATTGCTATCAGCCTGACTGTCACCAGAGTCTTGTCCCGGAGGGTATGGCCATGAACCGCTTTGTGATTGCGGAACCGAGGCTTTGTATTGGATGCAATACCTGTATGGCTGCTTGCAGCCAGGTGCATAAAGCCAAGGGTTTACAACAGCATCCCAGATTGACTGTTATGCGTAACGCCACGGTTACGGCACCGATTCTCTGTCGTCACTGTGAAGATGCATGGTGCGCGCGGGTTTGCCCGGTCAATGCCATTACCCTGACCAATAACGCGGTCGAATTGGATGAAACCACCTGTATCGGCTGCAAGCTCTGTGGTATCGCCTGCCCGTTTGGCGCAATCACACCGGCTGGTAGTAAGCCCTTGGCAGTGCCAGAAAATTTCCCTGAATACATTCCGCTGACCCTGCTATCTGATGTGCCATTCAGCCCAGCCAACATGAATCCGTTCCTTGCCTGGAATGCCGGAGTACGCACTGTTGCCGTGAAATGCGACTTATGCAGCTTCCAATCTCAAGGGCCGGAATGTGTGCGGGTCTGCCCGACTAACGCCTTAATGCTGGTGGATGAGCACAGCATTGAACAGGCAAATCA
The DNA here is from genome assembly GCF_000173735.1 of Yersinia aldovae ATCC 35236. Lineage (GTDB taxonomy): Bacteria > Pseudomonadota > Gammaproteobacteria > Enterobacterales > Enterobacteriaceae > Yersinia > Yersinia aldovae. Next base: position 124,264 of record NZ_ACCB01000002.1, read on the forward strand.
CGCCAAGCGCCTGGCCGCCGCCAGTGGGTTTGCCAACGAGCTGCCCTTTATGGCCGTGGACACCTCGTCAGCTATCTCTCACGAGGAGCAGAAAAGATGATGAATTCGCTTGAGCTACTGTGGCTCTCCTTACTGCTGTATCTGGCTGGCGCACTGCTTTCTCTGCTGCTGGCACGGCGTGAAACATGGGCGATTTATGCCTCTGGATTGGCGTCATTGTTGGGGGGCGTTGCTGGCCTGTTTGCTGCGGCCCCCACTCTGCTGGGCGGCGGGCTTATCACCTTCACCACCGCCGGCCCATTCCCGTTCGCGGCATTGAGCTTGCGTCTTGATCCATTAGCCGCATTTATGCTGCTGGTCATCTCACTATTGGTCGTGATAACCGCGCTCTATTCACTGGCCTATGTGCAGGAATACAAAGGGCGCGGGGCGTGGGGAATGGGGGTGTTTATGAACCTGTTCATCGCCTCAATGGTGGCGTTGGTGGTGGTGGATAATGCTTTCTACTTTATTATTTTCTTCGAAATGATGTCGCTGGCGTCTTACTTCCTGGTGATTTCCGATCAAGATGACGATGCCATCAGCGCGGGCTTACTCTATTTTCTGATTGCCCACGCCGGTTCCGTGCTGATTATGATTGCGTTCTTCCTGCTGTACCGCCTGAGCGGCAGCCTGGAGTTTGCCGCCTTCCGGCAGGCTAATCCGCAACCCATTATGGCCTCGGTTATCTTCTTATTGGCTTTCTTCGGTTTTGGAGCCAAAGCCGGGATGCTGCCACTGCATGGCTGGTTACCGCGTGCGCACCCTGCAGCCCCTTCCCATGCTTCTGCCCTAATGTCCGGCGTGATGGTGAAAATAGGCATCTTCGGCATCATCAAAGTCGGCATTGATTTGCTCGGTGCCAGCCAACTGTGGTGGGGCGTGGTGGTGGTGGGCTTTGGTGCAGTGTCCTCCGTGCTGGGAGTGCTGTACGCATTAGCCGAGCACGACATCAAACGGCTACTGGCGTATCACACGGTTGAGAATATCGGCATCATCCTGATGGGGGTCGGTGTCGGTATGATTGGTATTGCCAGCCATCAGCCGGTACTCGCCGCGCTGGGTTTACTGGGTGCGCTCTACCATCTGCTTAACCACGCCGTTTTCAAAGGGCTGCTGTTCCTCGGGGCCGGTGCGGTCATTTATCGCTTACACACCAAAGACATGGAAAAGATGGGCGGGCTGGCCCGAATGATGCCTTACACCGCACTGGCCTTTCTGGTGGGATGTATGGCGATTTCAGCCCTGCCGCCATTCAATGGTTTTGTCAGTGAATGGTTCACCTACCAATCACTGTTTACCATGACTAAAGACGGCGGTTTTATTATTCGCCTCGCCGGGCCAATCGCCATCGTGATGCTGGCAATCACGGGCGCATTAGCGGCAATGTGTTTTGTGAAAGTTTATGGCATCAGTTTCTGCGGCCTGCCGCGTACAGAAAAAGCCGCCCTGGCGCGCGAAGTCCCCTGGCCGATGACCAGCGCCATGCTGTTGTTGGCGCTGCTCTGCCTGGCTTTGGGAATAGGTGCCACCCATATCGCTCCGGTGATTGGCCGCATTGCCTCCAGCTTGATAACGGCTCCTCCGGTGCCTTCTTTTCAGGTAGCGCAAGGCGCGGTGTTATTCCCACAACACCGCTCTCAGGCCATGCTGTCCACCCTATCTATCTTCTTTGGTTTATTGATTTTGCCGCTGGTGATTTTACTGGTCGCCAGTTTCTACAGAGGCAGCCGTCTGGCATTTCGTCATGGTGGCGACCCGTGGGCTTGCGGTTATGCCTGGGAGCAGGCCATGACTGTCTCGGCTGGTGGCTTTACTCAACCCCTGCGCGCCATGTTTGCCCCGCTCTATCGATTGCGTAAAACACTCGATCCCGCCCCGATGATGCAGCGTGCGCTGGAATATTGCGTCAGTGGTGCGGGCCGGGTGGAACCTGTCTGGGATGACAAAATAGTGGCTCCGCTTATCCGTTCTATCCAATGGCTCAGCCAACGCATTCAATGGCTGCAACAGGGTGATTTCCGCCTCTACTGTCTGTATGTGGTCGCCGCGCTGGTAACCCTGCTGATTATTGCGGCTATTTAAGGAGACGAGCAATGCCAACTACTGATATGCCTGCGCTCTCTATGATTGCTTTCGCCATCGGGCAGGCGCTGGTGATGCTGGCGCTGGCGCCGCTGATGGCGGGGATTTCGCGCATGGTGAAAGCCCGCATGCACTCGCGCCGTGGCCCGGGCATCCTGCAAGAGTATCGAGATTTAGCCAAGCTACTGAAACGTCAGGATGTGGCACCGGCCAATGCTGGGATTATTTTCCGGTTGATGCCCTATGTACTGCTGGGCAGCATGTTATTGATTGCCATGACGTTACCCATTTTCACGCAGGCCTCTCCCTTTGGCGTGGCAGGCGACCTGATAGCGCTGCTGTATCTGTTCGCGCTATTTCGCTTTTTCTTCTCACTGGCCGGTCTGGATAGCGGCAGTATCTTCGCCGGTATCGGTGCCAGCCGCGAGTTGACGCTGGGGGTGTTGGTTGAACCGACATTAATCCTTTCGCTGCTGGTGGTTGGGCTGATTGCTGGCTCAACCAATATCGGCACCATCAGTATCGCTTTGTCGCAAGGGCACTGGCAGTCACCCACCGCAACGGCTCTGGCGCTGTTGGCCTGCGGTTTTGCGGTGTTTATCGAAATGGGCAAAATTCCGTTTGATGTCGCTGAAGCGGAACAAGAGCTACAGGAAGGGCCACTGACCGAATACTCCGGTGCGTCACTGGGCTTGGTCAAATGGGGTATAAGTCTGAAACAGGTGGTGGTAGCGCAGCTTTTCCTCGGCGTGTTTATCCCCTTTGGCAAGCTGGCGGTACTGAGTGGGCCGGGCTTGCTGTGGGCGCTGGTGGCCTGCGTTATCAAATTGGTGGTGGTGTTTGTACTGGCCTCCATCGTGGAAAACAGTATTGCCCGTGGGCGCTTCCTGTTGACCTCCCGTGTTACCTGGCTGGGGTTTGGCGTCGCTGCCTTGTCTCTGGTTTTCTATCTCACCGGCCTTTAAGGAGCTAATAACCCCATCATGGATAACCTGGCTCTTATAGATTCAGTCCTTATAAACATCGCCCTTGCGACCATTCTGGCCCCGTTTGCCGGTGCCATTCTCACTGCCTGTTTGCCACAGCAATGGGCGAAATGGTCTTGTACCTTCTTCTCACTGCTGGCCACCCTCGGCACCGTGCTGCTGGCTTATGTCTATCTGAGTGGCGGCAAGGTGGATGTCACTTTTGATCTAATTCATTACGGTGATATGGCACTGTTCGGTCTGACCATCGACCGCATCAGCACCTTGATTGCTTTCGCTGTGGTATTCCTCGGCTTGCTGGTCAGTATCTATTCCACCGGCTATCTGACATTAGGTAATCGCGAGCACCCGCACGAAGGCACCAACCGCTACTATGCGCTGCTATTGGTATTCATTGGCGCTATGGCAGGGCTGGTCTTATCATCCACTCTGCTGGGACAGCTGTTCTTCTTTGAAATTACCGGCGGCTGCTCGTGGGGTTTGATTGGTTACTACCAGAGCCAGAAGTCACTGCGCTCGGCGCTAAAAGCCTTGCTGGTCACCCATGTGGCGGCTATCGGCCTGTATTTGGCGGCAGCAGTGCTACTGGTCAATACCGGTACCTTTGCTTTAACGGCACTGGCGCAACTGGACCACACCACTAAAGTCATTGTATTCGGAGGCATCCTGTTTGCCGCCTGGGGGAAATCGGCCCAGTTACCACTGCATATTTGGTTGCCGGATGCGATGGAGGCCCCGACCCCAGTCAGTTCCTATCTGCACGCCGCGTCGATGGTCAAAGTCGGCGTCTATATCTTCGCTCGCGCCATCTACTCCGCCGGTGATGTGCCGCAGATTATCGGTACTGTCGGTATGGTGATGGCGGTTATTACCTTGATTTACGGCTTCTTTATGTATCTGCCGCAAAAAGATATGAAGCGGCTACTGGCCTACTCCACCATCACCCAGCTGTCTTATATTTTCTTCGCACTGTCTTTGGCTATCTACGGCTCGAAACTGGCCTTTGATGGCGGCATTGCCTACATCTTCAACCACGCGTTCGCCAAGAGCCTGTTCTTCCTGGTCGCCGGGGCGCTGAGTTACAGCTGCGGCACCCGTATGTTGCCCAAACTTAAAGGCATCATGGGCAAAATGCCACTGCTGGGCGTCGGATTCTGTGTGGCTGCACTGGCCATTACCGGGGTACCGCCATTTAACGGTTTCTTCAGTAAATTCCCCATTTTCGCTGCTGGTTTCTCACTTTCTCATGAACATTGGCTGCTGATACCGCTGCTGGTACTGGCGTTGATTGAATCGGTTGCCAGCTTTGGCTGGTTCCTCTACTGGTTCGGACAAACTGTACCCGGCAAGCCATCAGAAGACGTCGCCAGTGCCAAGCCACTGCCATTAGCCATGCAAGGTGTGCTGGTCGTGCTGGTGGTGATGTCAGTGTGTTCAAGTTTTATTGCCGTCACCTGGCTCGGATAAGGGAGTAAAAAATGACCGGAACACTTCTTATCAACAATTTGGTCGTCAACAATCTGGCAGGGCTGCTGATCATTACCTCGCTGCTGGTGATTATCGTGAAAAAACCCGCCACATCAGCGCTATTTTATGCTTTGCAGTCACTGGTATTGGTGCTGATTTTCCTGGTATTAGCCGAAACCTTGCACGCCCACGAGTTGTATATGTGGTCGCTGACCGCCTTTATCACCAAGGTGATATTGGTGCCGTGGATTATGTATCGCGCATTTCGCCAGATGGAAGACCCTAAAGCCAACGGCGGCGTGGTAGGTACCGCTGGCCTGATATTTATCGCCGCCATCATCATTTTATTGAGCTACTTCGTGGTCGAGCCGGTGCAATTACCGATGGTCAGTGCGCTGAAACCAGCGCTGGCGGTGTCACTTGGGCACTTCCTGATTGGTCTGCTGTGTATCGTCACCCAACGCAATATCCTGAAAAACATCTTCGGTTACTGCCTGATGGAAAACGGCGCGCACCTGATGTTGGCATTGTTGGCTTTCCGCGCGCCGGAGTTGGTCGAGGTAGGTATTGCCACTGATGCCATCTTCGCCGTGATTGTGATGACGCTAATGGCGCGCAAAATTTACCGCACGTTGCATACGCTGGATGTTAAACAACTGACAGCGCTAAAGGGGTAATAAAATGAGCAATACTGACCTGCTGCTGTTACTGCTGGCGATACCTCTGATAGCCTCGCTGCTGGCATTTGCTTGCCGTGCCCTGGGGAGTGCCGCCCGCATGGCAACCACTTGGGTACATTTTGCAGGCATCAGTTTACTGCTGATAGTGGCATTGACGGTAGTGTGCCGGGTGGCAGTGGGCGGGGAAATTCTGGCGGTTCACCATTGGCTGCATATCGACAGCCTCAGTGCGCTGTTCCTCGCTATTTTAGGCGTTATCGGCTTTATCACTGGCCTTTACTCCCTTGGCTATATGCGCCATGAAGTGAATAACGGTGAAATTACTGTCAGCACCTTGTGTAATTACTACGGCTTTTTCCATCTATTCCTATTCACCATGCTGTTGGTGGTGACCAGTAATAACCTGATTCTGATGTGGGTTGGCATTGAAGCCACCACCCTCAGTTCGGCCTTTTTGGTGGGATTATACGGCCAGCGCTCCTCACTGGAGGCGGCGTGGAAGTACATTATCATCTGTACCGTTGGTGTGGCGTTCGGGCTGTATGGCACGGTGTTGGTGTATGCCAATGCTGCCAATGTGTTGGCCGACCCCGGCTGCGCTATCTTCTGGACGGTGGTCGCCGAGCATGCCAAAGAGCTGGATCCTAGCCTGATGCATCTGGCATTTGTCTTTATCCTGATTGGCTTTGGTACCAAAACCGGCCTGTTCCCCATGCACTCCTGGCTGCCGGATGCTCACAGCGAAGCCCCCAGCCCTACCAGCGCCTTGTTATCCGCGGTCTTACTCAACTGCGCCCTGCTAGTGATCATTCGCTATTACATTATTATCAGTGCCGCCATCGGGCCACATTTCCCACAAATGTTGCTGTTGGTCTTCGGCATGATGTCGGTTGCCGTCTCTGCATTCTTCATTCTGGCACAGCGCGATATGAAACGTTTGTTGGCTTACTCCAGTGTAGAGAACATGGGGTTAATCGCCGTGGCCTTAGGCATTGGTGGCCCACTGGGGGTATTAGCCGCACTGTTTCACACCATGAATCACAGCCTGGCAAAAACCTTACTGTTCTGCGGTTCTGGCAATGTGCTGCTGAAATATGGCACGCGGGATATGGGGGCCATCAGAGGCATTATCCGTGTGGCTCCGCTCACTGCGGTGATGCTGGCTGGTGGCGCATTGGCGCTGGCGGGAATGCCGCCATTTAACGTGTTTATCAGTGAATTTATGGTGGTCGCCGCAGCGATTAAAGCCGGCCATATTACCTTAGTTATTGTGTTGCTATTGCTGCTCACTTTGGTACTGGCGGGGTTGGTACGCATGATAGCCAGCACGGTGCTGGGTACCCCACCGGCAGCAGTGAGCAAAGGTGAACTGGGTATTCTGACTACCGCGCCGATGGCGATTCTATTACTGCTGATGCTATTGCTCGGAGTGCATATTCCCACGCCAGTGACCCGCTTGCTGACTGATGCGGCGCAAATTGTCCTCAATAACGACAGCCGCGACCCTATCCAACAACCCTTTATGTTGCCGTGGCCATTGCCCTGCCCAATAAAAGAGATTTCTCCGGCCCTATTGACCCCATCCATCGCAGATACGCACGCCGCTCTGCCATTCACCCCGACTCGTCAGGAGATGTAACGTGACTCACGAAACGCCTTTTTCAGCTCATTTGGTTTCAGGGCAGCCACACAGCGGTGAAAAACTGGGAGCCGCCTATGTGGCCCGGCTGCGGGAACAATTTCCAACAGCAATTCTTGATGAAGAGTGGCAAACCCCTGATCAACTGACGATAACCATCAAACTGAACAGTCTGCCGGATGTGGTTGAACACCTTTATTATCAGCAAGGCGGTTGGTTATCAGTGCTATTTGGTAATGACGAACGCAGTTTGAATGGCTATTTTGCCATCTACTATGTGCTGTCAATGGAAGGCCGCGAACAATACGGCATTGATACGGGTAAAAAGTATGGCGATAAGTGCTGGGTGATTGTCAAAGCGCTGATTAGCCCCGAACGGCCCGAGTTCCCTTCCGTGACACCACGAGTTCCGGCAGCCGTCTGGGGTGAGCGCGAAGTGCGCGATATGTATGGTCTGCAACCTGTTGGCTTGCCTGATGAGCGCCGTTTAGTATTGCCCGATGATTGGCCAGACGACCTCTATCCGCTGCGCAAAGACACCCTGGATTACCGCCAGCGCCCGACTCCCACCAGCAACACTGAAACCTATCAGTTTGAAAACGAAGCGGGCAGTAGCAGCCGGGTGGTGCCCATCGGCCCGATGCATATTACTTCTGATGAGCCAGGTCACTTTCGGCTGTTCGTCGACGGCGAAGACATTATCGACGCCGATTACCGCCTGTTTTATGTCCATCGCGGCATGGAAAAACTGGCTGAAACCCGCATGGGCTACAACGACGTCACTTTCCTCTCAGATCGCATCTGTGGCATTTGCGGCTTCACCCACAGCGTGGCTTACACCTCGTCAATTGAGAATGCGCTCGGCATTATTGTGCCACCGCGAGCGCAGATGATCCGCACCATTTTGCTGGAAGTGGAACGGCTACACAGCCATCTACTCAATATCGGTTTGTCCTGCCACTTTGTCGGATTTGATACCGGTTTTATGCAATTCTTCCGAGTGCGCGAAAAAGCCATGACTATCGCCGAGATGCTCACCGGCGCGCGAAAAACCTACGGCCTGAATCTCATTGGTGGGGTGCGGCGCGATATTCTGAAAGCCGACCGTATTAAAACGCTGCAATTAGTCTCAGAGATGCGCGCTGATATCAGCGAGCTGGTGGATATGCTGATGAGTACCGCCAATATCGAGCAGCGCACCGTGGGCGTTGGCATGCTGGATCGCAAAATCGCTCGTGATTTCAGCCCCGTTGGCCCGATGATCCGCGCCAGTGGCTATGCACGCGATATGCGCCACGACCACCCTTACGCCAACTACGCCAATATCCCGAAAGAGCTGTTTAGCCTTGATGGCTGTGACGTGCATTCGCGCCTGTTGGTGCGGGTGCGTGAGTTCTTCGACTCGCTGGTAATGATTGAGTACGGGCTAAACCATATGCCGGGCGGGCCGTTGCTGGAGGAGAAAGTCCACTATCAGCCGTATAAGTTTGCCCTTGGCTTCTCGGAAGCACCGCGTGGCGAAGATGTCCACTGGAGCATGACCGGCGACAATCAGAAGCTGTTCCGCTGGCGCTGCCGTGCCGCCACTTACGCCAATTGGCCGGTGCTGCGCTATATGCTGCGCGGCAATACGGTTTCTGATGCGCCATTGATTATCGGCAGCCTCGATCCCTGCTATTCCTGCACCGACCGGGTGACATTGGTGGATGTACGCAAGCAGAAATCCGTCACCGTGCCGTACAAAGAGATCGAACGCTATGGCATTGAGCGCACCCATTCGCCGCTCAAATAGAGGGATGAAGAATGTTAAAACTGTTTAAAACCCTCCTGAAAGTCGGCGATACCACGGTGAAATATCCGTTTAAGCCACTTGAGGTCAGTCACGGATTCCGTGGCAAACCACAATATGATGCCGGGCAATGCATTGCCTGCGGTGCCTGCACGATGGCCTGCCCCGCCAATGCGCTGACGATGGAAACCGATCTTGCTAAGGGCACTCGCCAGTGGCAGCTGTTCCTGGGACGTTGCATTTTTTGTGGCCGCTGTGAAGAAGTCTGCCCGACCCGCGCCATTGTATTGTCACAAGAGTTTGAATTGGCGGTATTCAATAAAGCCGATTTATATCAGCGCGCCACCTTTACTCTCGCCCATTGCCAGCAGTGCCGGCAGCCTTTTGCGCCGAAAAAAGAGGTGGATTACGTCATGGCACTGTTGATTCATTCCGGGATGAGCGCTGAAGATGTCGAACAACAACGGTCTCATTTTGAAACCTGTCCTGACTGTAAGCGCAAACAGAATATTGTTAGTCATCACAATGTGATGCTCAATCAGCACCGCAATGAGGGGAGCAACTCATGAGCCAACCACATTCATCGAAACCAACTTGGGGCCATCACGTTAGCCAACCTGCGGCACTTGACTCTTCTATCGCCCAGTTAAAAGGCAAATTACTGAAAGATATCAAACGCTCGGCTTACGTGTATCGAGTGGACTGCGGCGGCTGTAATGGCTGTGAAATCGAGATTTTTTCCTCGATTACGCCGGTATTCGACACCGAGCGCTTTGGTATCAAAGTGGTTGCCTCACCACGCCATGCGGATATTTTACTGTTCACCGGTGCCGTCACTCGCGCCATGCGCACACCGGCCTTACGTGCTTATGAATCCGCTCCTGATCCCAAAATTTGTGTCTCTTATGGCGCTTGTGGTTGCGGCGGCGGCATCTTCCACGACCTGTATTGTGTCTGGGGCGGCAGCGATACCATTGTGCCGATTGATGTTTATATCCCCGGTTGCCCTCCCACTCCGGCAGCGACCATTTATGGCTTTGCGGTCGCTTTGGGCTTGTTGGAACAAAAGCTAAAAGGTGAGGATCACCAGCAAGCCGCCGATGAACGCGTGGCGCTTATTCACCCTGATGCCCCGCTAACGCTGCGGGTATTATTAGAACGTGAGGCCCGCCGTATGGCTGGGTATCGTCACGGGCGTGAAATCACTGACCGCTTTTTGTCATTACTGGTCAATCAACCGTTGCAAGGGCTGGAACAGCGCTGCCAGAGCTACCTCCAGCAACAAGATGATCCGCGTTTAAATGAGATATTTGTCAACCTGCAACAGATAACCCTGATGCAACTGGCGGGAGGGCGTATTGATGACCGCTAAAGTCATTTTTTATGCGCTGAACCAGAAGTTCCTCGACAGTGATGAAGACATGCCCGAGCAGGCGCAGCAAGTGATGTATTACTCACTGGCTATCGGCCACCATGTCGGCGTCATTGATTGCTTAAAAGCCATTATGGCATGTCCACTGGCTGAGTATGAGCAGTGGTTCAGTCAATTACCCGAAGGTGAAGCTCGCCGCAAAATGGCGGGTTTGCTGAAATTTGGCGAAATCACCATCGACAGCACCCATACCCAATTGCTGGCCCAAGCCTTTGCGCCACTGGCACAGAATGCAGATTCATTGCATCAGCCCTGGAGCCAACAACTGCTGCAAACCCTGTACGATATTGAGCAGGAACCGGCAATTTATTTAATGGTGAAGCGCCGCCCATGAAACATCAATATCCAGTCACAAATGTCGTGTTAACCGTCGGCAATAGCATGATGGGCGATGATGGCGCTGGCCCGTTACTGGCTGAGCGTATGACAGAGCAACCCTTAGCTGGCTGGCAAGTTATCGACGGCGGCTCGGCACCGGAAAATGTGGTGCATCGCATTCGTGCTTTGCAGCCCACCCGCCTGATTATTGTTGATGCCGCCGATATGGAACTGTCTCCAGGAGAGATTCGTATTATTGATCCGGAGAAAATTGCCGAGATGTTCATCATGAGCACGCATAATTTACCGCTCAATTTTCTGATTGATCAGTTAAAGGAAGATATCAGCGAAGTTATCTTCGTTGGCATCCAACCTACCCTGGTAGCGTTCTACTTCCCGATGACCGATGTTGTCAAACAGGCCGTCGAAACACTGTATCAGCAATTACCGCACTGGCACGGTGACGGTGGGTTTAGCCACCTCTAATTGAGTGACGGTGTGGCGTCGTCAAATTTGCCGACGTCACACCTGCCGACAGTTTCCCTTCAGTTACGCCTCCTCGATAAAAACCATAAATCCTTTTAAAACAATTAGATTTATTAACTTCTATCGAACCTCTTCAAATTGGCATAAACCATGCAGTATGTAAGGTAATGAGCCAGATTGACTGATCAAAACGTGAATCTGCCAGAACCACTCAATTTATGCCCAATAGCTTTCAAGTTGCAGGAAGGCGGCAAGGGAGTGAATCCCGATGTGCTGACTCAAGTCAGTGATTCGGGTGATTGAGCGTAGCCAACACATCTGAACTTTGAAAGATGACGGCATAGATACCCAATAGCTTTCAATGTGCAGGAAGGCGGCAAGGGAGTGAATCCCGATGAGCTGACTCAAGTCAGTGATTCGGGTAATTGAACGCAGCCAACACACCTGAACTTTGAAAGATGAAGGGTAAGGAGAGGAAACAATGAACCGGTTCATAATCGCAGACCCAAAAAACTGTATTGGCTGCCGCACCTGTGAGGTTGCCTGCGTGCTGGCACACAACGGCGGCAAGCTGGATACCATGACCAAAGCCAATTTCGCCCCGCGCTTGAAAGTGGTTAAAGGAATGAATGTCAGTACCACCATTATGTGCCGTCACTGTGAGGATGCGCCTTGTGCCAATGTTTGCCCGAACGGCGCGATTGTACGGGCGGCAGACAGTATTCAGGTGTTGCAGGAAAAATGCATTGGCTGCAAAACCTGCGTCGTTGCCTGCCCCTACGGTGCCATGAACGTGGTGACCAAACAGGTTGAAGTGATGTTCAACGGCCTCTCGCAGGGCTTTTGCCTGAAAGCTGAAGCGCAAAAGTGTGATTTATGTGAAGGGCGTGCCGCCGGGCCGGCCTGCATCTCAGTTTGCCCCACTCAGGCACTACACCTGATTGGTCGTGACACCCTGCAAGCCATGCTACGCAAGAAACAGCTGCGCGCCGCACTGGACGAAGCCAACGAGATGAACTTTTGAACAAAGGATAATTAATATGCACAAGGCACTCACTGTCTGTCCTTACTGCGGCTCCGGCTGCAAAATCAATTTACTGGTCGAAAACGGCAAAGTTGTTGGCGCTGAAGGGGCAAATGGCGTCACCAATCAGGGTGAACTTTGTCTGAAAGGCTATTATGGCTGGGATTTTCTCAATGATACCAAGCTGCTGACGCCGCGCTTAAAACAGCCGATGATCCGTCGTCAAAAAGGCGGCAAGCTGGAAGCGGTTTCCTGGGACGAAGCTATCGAGTTCGCCAGCGGTAAATTACGCGCAATTAAAGAAAAATATGGCCCACAAGCTATTATGCACACCGGTTCGTCCCGTGGGCCGGGCAATGAAACCAACTATGTGATGCAAAAATTTGCCCGCGCAGTCACTGGCAGTAACAACATTGACTGCTGTGCTCGCGTGTGTCACGGCCCATCAGTCGCGGGTTTGCAGGTGACTCTGGGTAACGGCGCGATGAGTAATTCCATCTGCGAGATTGAAGATACCAAATGTATTTTAGTGTTTGGCTATAACGCCGCTGATTCACACCCAATCGTGGCTCGCCGCATTCTCAAAGCCAAAGAGAAAGGCGCTAAAGTTATTGTTTGCGATCCACGCCATATCGAAACTGCGCGTATCGCCGATCTGTGGCTACCATTGAAAAATGGCTCCAATATGGCGCTGGTGAATGCATTCGCCAACGTGCTTATTACCGAAGAACTCTACGATAAAGACTATGTTTCGCGTTATACCGAAGGTTTTGACGAATATCGTGAAATAGTCGCCAAATACACACCGGAATATGTCGAAAGCATCACCGGCCTGTCAGCACAAACCATTCGTGAAGCGATGCGCATCTATGCTGCCGCACCTTCTGCCACCATTTTATGGGGTATGGGTGTTACCCAGTGGGGCCAGGGCGTGGATGTGGTTAAAGGGTTGTCAGGATTAGCGCTGCTAACAGGCAATTTAGGCCGCCCAAATGTCGGCGTTGGCCCAGTGCGCGGGCAAAATAACGTGCAAGGTGCCTGCGACATGGGGGCATTACCTAATATGTACCCCGGTTATCAAGCCGTAACTGCCCCTGCAACATTGGAGAAGTTTGCCAAAGCCTGGGGGGTTCCTTCTCTTTCGGACGAAATTGGCTACTCGCTGACTGATGTTCCGCACAAGATTAAAGAAGGAAAAATCAAAGCCAACTATGTGATGGGCGAAGACCCGCTGCAAACCGAACCAGACCTTTCGATGATGCGCGAGGCATTCAGCGAATTGGACTTGCTGATTGTACAAGACATCTTTATGACCAAAACTGCCGCCGAAGCCGACGTTATTTTCCCAGCAACGTCGTGGGGCGAACATGAAGGCGTTTATTCTGCCGCCGACCGGGGTTTCCAACGGTTTGAGAAAGCAGTAGAACCCCAAGGTGACGTCAAACCGGATTGGGAAATTATCAGCCTAATGGCGACAGCCCTCGGCTATCCGATGAAATACCACAATACTAAAGAGATTTGGGACGAACTACGCGAGCTATGCCCGCTGTATTACGGTGCAACTTACGAAAAAATGGCCGGTTTGGGCTATGTTCCGTGGCCTTGTACTACTGAAGACAGCCCCGGCACACCGTGGTTATATGCGGGTAATAAGTTTGACCGCCCCGGCGGCAAAGGGCTGTTGTTTGCCAGCGAATGGCGTGCGCCAATGGAACAGGTGGATGAAGAATACCCGCTGGTGCTGTGTACCGTGCGTGAAGTCGGCCACTATTCCTGCCGCTCCATGACCGGCAACTGCTCAGCATTACAAACACTCGCCGATGAACCGGGTTACGTGCAAATCAGCCCGCAGGATGCAGATAAAATGCGCTTGCAGGACCAACAATTGGTATGGGTTGCATCGCGGCGCGGTAAGGTTATTACTCGGGTGTCAGTCAGTGAACGTATTAATGTCGGCGCGGTATATATGACTTATCAGTGGTGGATCGGCGCGTGTAATGAGCTGACACTGGACCATCTGGACCCTATTTCCAAAACGCCGGAATATAAGTATTGTGCGGTGAAATTGGAGGCCATTGCCGATCAAACTTGGGCGGAAAATTACGTGCAGCAAGAGTATAGTCAGTTGAAGGCGCGGTTACGTAGGGAAGCCGAAGTATTTTAATCTGTTAACGGCTACTGCGCTTTGCCATTCTGGGTTTACGCAGTGCTCGCCACCGTCATGTACTGATTCGACAGCTAATGCTCTACGAATAAAGTGCTAGTGGGCCAAGGGTTGACCACGCCAGGGGGCACTTCGGCGGCTTACGCCGCTGACGACCCCAACGGCGTGTTTCCCCTTGGTTCAACTCTGCTGCTTACGAAAATAGAATATAAATCAGAACAAAGAAAACAATGATATGAGTTACTCCATTCCATCTTCGTCTTCGATACTTTTTACTGATATTCCTAACCGCTGCATCCGTGATAACAAAGTAGTGCGTTTCAACCCTAACTTAATTGCGGCACCTTTCGGCCCGGCAACCACGCCATTGGTTTCTCGTAATACCCGAATAATTCGCGCACGTTCAGATTCTGAAAACTCTGGCTCTTCACTCTCAGGTAATAATGGTTTGTGAACCACTCGCTCCAATACAGGTTTCGCCACTTCTAATGGCGATAAATGATATTCCAGTTCTTGTAACTGCAAATTTAACGTGGTGCCACGGCTGAGGATCACTGCGCGCTCAATCACATTTTCCAGTTCGCGAATATTACCCGGCCAAGGTAGGCGGCTGAGTAAACGCAATGTCTCACCCGGAATGGTATCAATAGTGCGGTTCATCCGTTTAGCTATTTTCTGAGTAAAGAATTTCACCAGTAAAGGAATATCTTCCGGGCGTTCACGCAAAGGTGGAATCACAATTGGGAAGACATTCAGTCGATAATAGAGGTCACTGCGGTATTCCCGATTCACCATCATCGATTTTAAATCGCGGTTGGTTGCGGCAATTAGCCGAACATCAACCGGAATAATTTTACTGCCCCCTAATCGCTCTATTTCTCTCTCTTGGAGCACCCGCAGGAGCTTCGGTTGCAATTCAAGAGGAATATCCCCGACCTCATCAAGAAATAACGTACCGCCATCCGCCATTTCAAAGCGACCAATGCGCTGTGACGCGGCACCGGTATAAGCCCCCTTTTCATGACCAAACAGATCACTCTCCATTAAACCGGAGGGAATCGCCGCACAGTTCATTTTCACCATGCGTTTATTCTTACGGGTACTTAAATTATGGATAGCCCGGGCAATTAACTCTTTACCGGTGCCGGTTTCACCCAGAATTAATACCGTACAGTCACTGGATGCCACCATTTCAACCTGTTCCAACACCGCTCGAATAGCTGTGCTGTGACCAATAATTTCACCAAACTCTTCATTATGAATAATCTGGTCAGTCAAATAGAGATTTTCATTGACCAATGAATCTTTCAGGCGGGTAATTTCATGGTAAGCCAAGGCGTTATCGACAGCGATAGCAATGCGCGCGGCTATTTGTCGTAACAGTTTAAGGTTACTGTCGGTGAAAATATCACTCTGACATTGTGCTAATTTTAATATGCCTAGCATCTTATGGCCGAAAAATAGTGGTAACAGGCAAACTACCTGTAAGCCAGCATCCAGCATGTTTGCCAGTTGTTTATCATCCGGAGCCAAAAGAGCAATATCAGCCAGGTTAACGAGCAATAATTCCCGGCGGTGTAAAACCTGCCCGGCGAGTGTACCCGTCATATCAACCCAGGCTTGTTGATGCTGTACCGCTTTACCCGACTGGTAACGGGTAGAAAAAACATTCAGTTTACTTTTGTCATTGTGCGTACCACATATTGCCAAACTGATGTAATCAATATTGAAAAAGCGGTGTATCTCTTTTGAGACCTCCGCCGCTAATACATCCAACTCCAGTTTAGAAATAACCGTATTGGTGACATCCACTAATATCCGAAAATGATCCCGTTCAAAGCGCAACCGTTCGCGCTCGGAGAATGCCCGGTTTATCTCAGTAATATTATCGACAGCAATAGCCACCACTTCTGCCAATAACCCCAGAAAGGTAATAGCTTGCTCATCAAACTGACTGCTATCGGTTTTAATAAACTCAACACAGCCCGACCAATGGTTATCATGGCCCAAAGGGAAATGGCAACCAGAATGTAATTCCTGATACGGTGCTAAATCACCAACAGCAGAAAACTCCCTTTGCATACGGCGACTATCAGTTTGCAAAGGCGTCTGTTGCTGCCAGGCCAGCCCACCGGGGCCTTCGGCAAATAAAATATTTTGCGACGCCACAACGGTGTCAGACACATCATCGTGGGTATAGAGCGTCATTTGGTTATACAGGGGGTTAAGCAGTAATAAATTGACCCGCTGGAAACGAACGACAGAAAAAGAGAGTTTCCTGAGTTCGTTAACTAAATCGGTTATATCCCGCAGCAATAATAACTTTTTCGATACCGTGAACAATGTGTCTTGCCAGACTTGAGCCAATGTGGGGCGGGGTAATTTTTTTGCGCTATCCATATATACCCAAAGTAATTAAGCCCAAAAAATGGTTGATAACTACCTTAAAGTATTGAAATAAACAAATATATATTAAATCGCGATAAGCTTGATCTGGATTAACAAACTATTTCAGCAAAATTGCAGGGCACAGCCCTATTGCAATCACGTCTCATTTACAGAACACGTCGCCACCGCTATATAATAAAATGCATATTGCCATTATTTATAGCAATTTATAATGCCCCAATACCGAACTCTGACATAAATATAAAAAGCCAGTCTGATTAACTCCAAACTGGCTTTCATTATTACTCTATTTTTCACAGCCAATGACCGATTATTTCTTCTTGGCGTATTTCAGTGAGTCCAGAGCGACCGCAAAGATAATGATCGCGCCTTTAATAATGTACTGCCAGTACGGGTTCACACCGATATAGGTTAATCCGTAGTTAATCACGGTAAAGATGATAACCCCGGTCACAACACCGATAACGGTACCGACACCACCACTGAAGGATACCCCGCCCACCACACAAGCAGCTATCGCATCTAACTCATACATAAAGCCCAAGTTATTGGTCGCACTACCGATTCGGCCAGCTTCCAACATCCCGCCGAAGGCATAGAACACCCCAGACAGCGCATAAATCATGATTAAGTTTAGTGGCACATTCACACCAGAAACTTTTGCTGCTTCTGGGTTACCACCGATGGCGAAAATATTTTTACCAAAGCGCGTTTTATTCCATAACACCCAAACAAACCCGATAGCAATCAATGCATAGAAGGTAATGTAAGAGAGTTTGAAATCACCAAATCGCAAGAACCCTTGTGCAAAGGTTGAGAATGCAGGGTCAAAACCGGCAATCGGTGATGCACCCACGAAGTCGTAATACAAGGAGTTAATCCCGTAAACAATAATCATGGTGCCCAATGTGGTAATAAATGGTGTCACATTCAGATAAGCAATGATAATACCGTTGACCAAACCGATAATCGCGCCAATCAAACACACGGTTAAAATAACGATTGGGATAGGTACAGTCTGCAAATCTGGGAAAACTTTATTAACGTTATCCATGGCTTGCAGCATGGTTGCTGCAACCACCGCCGCTAACCCCACCTGACGACCGGCTGACAGGTCGGTACCTTGAGTCACAATCAGCCCTGCAACACCGAGCGCGATAATAATACGCACGGAAGATTGGGTCAGAATATTACTTAAGTTCATAAGACTTAAAAATGTCGGATCCTTGACAATAATGACTGCCAGTAATACGAATAATACGACGTAAATCCCGCTCTCTTTAAGGTAAGTGAGCATACTTTTCTTATTTAACGCATTCATAATAAGAACCTTCGACTAGATTAGAGATGCAAGGATGCAAGACGTAATATTTCATTTTGCGTGGTTTGTTTGGTTTCAACAATCCCCGCAACTTGACCATTACTCATTACCAAAATTCTGTCAGTGATCCCTAATAGCTCCGGCATTTCAGAGGAAATAATAATAATTCCTTTGCCTTTCTTCGCTAGTTCAGTCATTAACTGATAGATTTCAAACTTAGCACCGACATCGATCCCCCTAGTCGGTTCATCCAACATTAATATTTCTGGTTGAGTTAATAGCCAGCGGCCAATAATAACTTTCTGCTGGTTTCCACCCGATAAAGAACCAATACTGGTGCGATGGCCTGGGGTTTTTACTCGCATAGCATCGATAACCCATTGGGTATCGCTCTTCATGCGAGTATTATCCAGCAGCCCGAATTTATTTTTATAATTACGAATATTAGAAATCAGGGAATTAAAACCCACATCGAGATAAGCATAAATCCCGGTGGAGCGACGCTCTTCCGTCACTAATGCAAAACCGTGATTAATGGCTTCATTGGCGCTGTGGTTATTAATACTCTTACCATGCAATTTAATCGTACCAGCCACTTTCTCGCGGATACCAAATAATGTTTCAACAATGTCGGTGCGCTTAGCACCCACCAATCCGGCAATCCCCAGAATCTCACCTTTATGCAGATCAAAGGACACATCACGGATTGAAGGCTGACGCAGTGAGGTCAGATTCTTCACTTCCAGAATGATCTCACCGGGCTTGTTGAGGCGGTCTGGAAAACGCTGACTCAATGAGCGCCCGACCATCATCGAGATTATTTGATCCATGCTCAGCCCTTCCAGCGGCTGAGTAGCAATCCACTGACCATCACGCAAAATAGTGATTTCATCACACAGTTGGAATATCTCTTCCATCTTATGGGAGATATAAACAATTCCGCAGCCGCGTTCTTTCAATTTACGGATAATAGTAAATAGATGATTAACTTCTTTCTCGGTTAACGAGGAAGTCGGCTCATCCATAATGACAATTTTTGCATTGTAGGAGAAAGCTTTAGCAATCTCGATCATTTGCATTTGGGATACCGATAAAGTGGCAACTTTATCGCGTGGATCAATATCAATATCCAATTCATCGAAAATAGCTTTGGTATCTTTGTACATTTTATCCTGATCGACAAAGAAACCTTTGGTTGGGTAACGCCCCAGCCACATGTTATCCATTACGGTGCGTTGTAATACCAGGTTTAACTCCTGATGTACCATCGACACACCATGCTCTAATGCTTCTTTAGAACTTTTAAATTCTATTTCTTGCCCCTGGAAGAGAATACTCCCGGAGTCTTTTTTATAGATACCAAACAGACATTTTAATAGCGTTGACTTACCTGCACCATTTTCGCCCATTAAGGCATGGATAGAATTTGGCCGCACTTTAAGATTTACGTTATCTAACGCCTTTACGCCCGGAAATGATTTATTAATATTACTCATTTCCAGCAACCACTCGCGAGGTTGTGCTGTATTAATATCGGCCATAGTTGTACCTGGCTAAGAATCGCTACTGAATTGCTGGGTATAAAATTCCCGCCTGCCAGCGCGCGCTCTAAAATAAGGATCAATGCAACAGAAAACCTTCAGCCCCGACACTGGACAGCCCGCTTAAGTATCGGGACCTGAAGGTTAATATTTATTTCCTACCCATTGTTCTTGGGCATCTAGCAAATATCGACCGCTATTTAGTAAATTCAGCCAGGTTATCTTTATCAACACCAACGTATGGAATACGTACAATTTTGTTGTCGATTTTCCAGGTGGTGCCTTCAGCAGCAGGTTTGCCGGCCGCCAGGTTTTTAGCCAGATCAAAGGTCGCTTTCGCCTGATTGTTGGCATCATTTAGAACAGTACCGGCCATTTTACCTGATTTCACCAGAGCCAGAGCTTCTGGTAAGGCATCCACACCAAACACTGGAATGCTGGCTTTGTTATGCGCTTTCAACGCTTCAACTGCGCCCATTGCCATAGCATCGTTATTGGCAATAACCACTTCGATTTTGTTTGCATTCGGGCCAGACAACCAGGCATCCATCTTATCTTTGGCTTGTGCGGTATCCCACATTGCAGTATCTAGCTGCAACTGCTGCGTTGGAATACCTTTCTCGTTAAGGGTCTTGATGACATAAGTAGTACGAGCTTCAGCATCTGGGTGGCCCGGCTCACCTTTCAACAGCACAAATTGAATTTTGCCATCTTTGTTCAGATCCCAATTTGGATTGGCCTGCCAATGTTTGGCGATCAACTCCCCCTGAATAACGCCAGATTCTTTGGAGTCAGTACCGACATAATAAGCTTTGTCGTAGCTATCAAGCGCCTTGCGTGAAGGTTCTTTGTTATAGAACACGATTGGGACATCGTTTGCGCGGGCTTTATCAATAACCACTGGCGCTGCTGCCGGGTCAACCAGGTTGATTGCCAGCGCTTTTACGCCTTTAGCCAGCAACACGTCAATTTGATCGTTTTGCTTGGATTGGTCATTCTGGGAGTCGTTCATCAGCAGGGTAACGTCAGGGGATGCTTTAGCATCTTTCTCAATAGCTTTACGTACCACGGACATAAAGTTGTCATCATACTTATAAATAGTGACACCAATACGGGTATCAGCTTGAGCAACCGCGCCAAACATCATGCTGGCAGCCAGGGTTGCTAATGTGAAAACCTTCTTATTCATTTGTATCTCCGGGTTTATGTAGGGTTGTACAGGGTGATGTTTTTATCCGGCAACTGATGACATATTGATACATTAAGGTAGAAAACCACTAGAGCATAGACGTGGCGTTGTTAAGAATCTGTGAATTTTCTCACAGATTGAAAACGGTTACACAAGAATAAATTCCGAACTAGTGAGCGATACCACAATTTGCGACAGAATGACGCGGCACTAATGTGGGTTGAAAACAATAAGCAGCATGTGGATCAGATTCACGACTTGCCCCATCCAGAGCCAGTTCGGTAGCTAAAGTCGCCATAGAAACAATGGGATAACGCACTGTAGTCAGATTGGGGCTGGTATAGTGAGCAATGGGGATGTCATCGAACCCCACCAGCGAGAACTGCTCCGGAACGCTAATACCGTTTTCCTTCAGCACTGCCAAGGCGCCAGCAGCCATTGAGTCGTTATAGGCAAACACCGCACTGAGCTGTAAATTGCGCCCCAGTAGGTCAATCATGGCACGCTCGCCCCCAACCAAATCAGGCGTACCCCATGCACGCCAACTCTCTGGCGCAGTGATGCCTGCCTCTTTAAGAGCATTCAGGTAACCGCACTGACGTTGAATGACATCATCGATAGGGTGATTGGAACCGAGGAAACCAATACGCTGATGGCCTTTTTTGAGCAGCAGACGACACGCCATTTGCGCACCGCTAACATTGTCTAATCCGACACAACGGTGCTCAAATCCGGGAATAATTCGATTAATCAGAACCATACCGGGAACTTGCTCTAAAAAGGCAATTAACTCGCGGTTACTCAAAGCCTTAGCGTGAACTACCAGGGCATTGCAGCGTTGACGCAGCAACACCTCGATAGCATGGCGTTCTTTGTCTGCCTGGTGATAGCTATTACCGATTAACAGATATTTTTGATGCCGCTGTGCCACAGTGTCTACCGCTTTCACCAATGCACCAAAAAAGGGATCAGACACATCCATCACCACCACACCGATCGTATCGCTACTTTGAGTGGCCAATGCCTGTGCATTAGCATTAGGGCGGTAGTCCAGCTCTGACACCGCCTTCAGCACCGCAGCTCGAGTTTCTGGTCGGATAGAGGCGCTGTTATTAAGCACTCTTGATACTGTGGCCAGCGAAACGCCCGCCCGTGAGGCCACATCGCGAATAGTTATACTGTTTCCAGCTGAATACAAAGCGGCCATGACCTTATCCTGTGTCTTATTTTGTCAATAAGTCGCCATGCATATGTTGAGCACAACCTGTCATGGCAGGTGGCCTATCCTACCCAGTTTGTTGAGATTTCCACGTGAAATACGTCACAAGAAAGAAAACGTTTACATACAAATTTGCAACCCGCCAGACCACTTTCACTTTACAGTGTTATTCATAGCTTAGTGTTACGAGGTTGTAACGATTGACCGCAGGCATAGGCGGTCAGTTTACGCCACAGCCACTCCACTGGGCCCTGAGTAAAATAGCGCAGCCAAAGCAGTGAAAAAATCACGTTGCACAGCCAGACCAGCGGAACAACCGCTAACAGTTGTAAACGATCCAGCTGCTGATATAAGCCGAAGTGATAGAAGATCAGCGTACATAGCAATGTCTGCAATAAATAATTGCTCAATGCCATGCGGCCAACCTGTGCCAGCCAATGGCTGACGCACCAGCGCGATAATGTTGGCCAGAAGCCATAAAGTAAGGCCAGATAGCCTACCGCCTGCAAGGGTGCGCCAAGCTCACGCGGTACTTGTAGCAAAAAACCGGCCCAGCGGAAATCCCATCCGACCATCCATTGCAGCGCCACACCCGGTATTTGGATAACTAATGAAAGCGGTATCAAACAGGCGGCCAACAAACGGTAATGACGCAGACTGAATTCGCCACGTAACCAACCACAACGCATCAGCCCGGCCCCCAATAGCATTGAACCCGCCAGTTCCCAGCCATATTGTGCGCCGATAGCAATCAAATTGGATGACAATAGATCGAGCCGGTTTTTCCAGGCTTCAACCCCACCTTGTAATTTCCAGAATTGCTCATATTGCAAATCAGCCGGCCCCGGTTGCCAGAAACGGCCCGGCTCCCCGCTGGTGACAAACCCCAGCAGCAATAATACCGCCACCCCGAGTAAATAAAGCACCGCCCCGGTGCGTAATAAGCTGGCTGCATCTTTGGCATCACGAATCATTCGCCAACATACCAGGCCAATTAACCCATAAGCGAACAGTATGTCTCCATCCCAAAAGAAGATGCCGTGGATTAATCCCAGCAACAACAAGATAGAAAGCCGCGCCCTAATCCAGCCTTTACCACGTTTAAGCAGCAGCTCCAGACCGGCACCAAATAAGATAGCAAAAATAGACAGAAACTTGGCTTGCGCGACGATATCAAGAATGGCCCACGTCCAGCTATCAGACACAGAAGGCAGACCAAGGTAAGCGGGATTAAGATAAGCGGCTTTTGGTAAGCCAAAGGCACTGATATTGAGCAGCAAAATGCCAAGGATGGCCAGCCCTCGCGCACTGTCTAACGTTGCGATGCGTTGACGCATACCCGACATCCTGTATTAGGGGCACCCATTGGTGCCCGCTCTGGCAAAAGGCTAATTAGCCGTTGTAGTGTTAGCTATTATGACGAACAGCGCGCAGGAACTCCTGGCGAGTATTCTGGCTGGATTTAAACAACCCGCCTAACGATGTTGTTGTGGTCGCACTGGTTGCATCGCGGATGCCGCGTGCTTTGACACAATAATGTACCGCATCAATGGAAACAGCGACATTATTTGTCCCTAACAAGGTCTGCAACGCCAACAGGATTTGCTGTGTCAGCCGCTCTTGGACTTGTGGGCGCTGGGCGAAAAACTGCACGATACGGTTGATTTTAGATAAGCCAATCACACTGTCTTTCGGAATATAGGCCACAGTAGCTTTACCGTCGATGGTGACAAAATGATGCTCACAAGTGCTGGTCAACGTGATATCTCGCACCGTCACCATCTCATCAACCTTCATTTTATTCTGGATCAGTGTGATTTTAGGGAAATTTTCGTAATCCAGTCCAGAGAAAATCTCATCAACATACATCTTGGCAATACGTCTTGGTGTATCGGCCAGGCTATCGTCAGATAAATCAAGATTCAACAATTGCATGACTTGCGTCATATGTTCCTGAATCCGGGTCTTGCGCGTTTGTGCATCTAATTCTTGTTTGCGCAATGGGGTTTCAAGGCCACGGGCCAGCAGTGCTTCATGAACCAACTCGGCTTCTTTACTTAGCGATGACATTCTTTTCTCCAACAGGCGTACGCGTCCGAACAGATAAACATGATGTAGATCACGTTCGGATTTTGCTCCCCACTGTAGTGGAGAGCAAAATGATTATCCAGTGATTGTTCTCCATCGCAGGCAGATATTCAAAGTGCTTTTTTCTCATAATAAGATGAAATAACTGCATCTGCGGCACCGCTCCCCCTCTCAATCAGCCGATAGCGGCTTCACAGGTGCGGGCTGGCGTTTTAATCACCAGGCCACCGGCGATGATCAGCGCTACCACTGCGACATACAATGCAGGCTCCAGCCGATGAGTCAATGCTGTCGATGTGGCAGATAACAGCGGGCCGACTAACTGCCCGATGGCATAACCTGTGGTTAGCAAACCCGCCATATAACGGGTGTGATCGGGTGCCAGCTCACGGCCATGCTGTAATGAAAGTTGCACCACACTGAGGAAGCCGCCACCAGTCAGCAACGCGCCCAGAACCAGCCCGTTCACCCCAGGCACCCATTCAGCACACAACACACCCAATGCCTGAACCCACAGCGTCAATGCCAGACGTGTCTGTGATGTCAGCCGATGGCGGGTTGCAATACCGAGCATAATACCAATCACCGCCGCCCCACCAAACACTGGCCAGACAAACTGGGCAAATAGGCTATCCGGGAAACGAGCGCTTGCCATCTGCGATAAAAAGGTTGCCGGTAAGATATAGCCAAAGCCCGCCAGACTGTAGCTCCACACCAACCGTTTCAGCGCGGGTGTCAACGTCAGTGGGATGGCGGCAATATACGGTCGATGTAACTCACCACTACGCGGCAGATTGATGCTAATGGCCGCAATAATAATCAGCGCCAATACGCCATAAACGCCCCATGCTTGGGCTGCTGATAGGCCATAGTTATGAATCGTCACAGCCAACATACCGCTAATGAATATTCCAGCCCCCGGCCCCGCGAAAACTGCGGCGCTGAGTGCCGGGCGACCAAAATGCGCCAATCGTTCATTGGTCCAGGCCGCGATCAATACCATCGACCAACCACTGGCCCAGCCGATAGCAAAACGCACCACACCATGCCACCACAGCCCATCTACCAGCGCAGATAGCAATGTTAATGTTACCGCCCCCCACAAGCCTAGCCATAAACGGCGCTCGACATGGCGGCTGGCCCGCATGGCATCAAAAGCACCAAACAGATATCCCAGATAATTAAACGCCGCGACCAGCCCCGCGCCAGTCAGAGTGAATTGATGCTCTGCAATCATCAACGGTACTTGTGGTGTAAACGCAAAACGGCCAATACCCATTGCTACTACCAATGCCAAAAAACCACTTAATGCGATTCTTAATGCCATCTGCCCTGCCCATTGGTTGCTGTCAGCTCATTGCACTGCCAGCCGGTGAAAAGAAAGTTGCCAATATCATGCCTGAGCATTAGAATCACAAAAAATGAATAATACTAACCAAGTTCATCACAAAAAGAGAACAGTTATGGATCTGACCCAGCTGCGCATGTTTTGCTGCGTGGCAGAAACCGGTTCCGTTGCCCGAGCAGCGGAGCAGATGCACCGCGTCCCGTCAAACCTGACGACACGCCTGCGCCAGCTTGAAATTGAGCTGGGTGCAGATC
Source organism: Yersinia aldovae ATCC 35236 (assembly GCF_000173735.1). GTDB lineage: Bacteria > Pseudomonadota > Gammaproteobacteria > Enterobacterales > Enterobacteriaceae > Yersinia > Yersinia aldovae. Next base: position 149,742 of record NZ_ACCB01000002.1, read on the forward strand.
TATTCATTCGTGAAAAGCAGCGTCTGCGCCTGTCACCGATGGGGCATAACTTTCTCTGCTACGCCAACCGTATTCTGGCCCTGAGCGAAGAGGCAATGCGCATTACCCATGCCGGTGAACCGGCGGGTAATTTCCCGTTAGGCTCAATGGAAAGCACCGCAGCCACTCGCCTGCCCAACCTGCTCGCGGCATATCATCAGCGCTATCCCAAAGTCTCTTTGTCGCTAACCACAGGAACCTCCGGTGAAATCATCGAACAAGTCCGAGCCGGAACACTGGCGACAGCATTGGTTGATGGCCCGGTACAGCATGATGAACTGCACGGCTGCCGCTCTTTCGAAGAGCGATTAGTTATCATTTCCTGTCTGGATCATCTACCGATTAATCAAGCTCGTGATGCCGTGGATGAAACTCTGTTTGCCTTCCGCCCCAGTTGTTCATACCGATTGCGACTGGAAAGCTGGTTCCGACAGGCAGGCTGTATACCTGGGCATATCATGGAAATCCAGTCTTACCACGCTATGCTCGCTTGTGTGGCAAGTGGCGCGGGGTTGGCACTGATCCCGCATTCGGTATTGGCGCTGCTCCCCGGCCATGAGCGGGTAAAAGTGCATCACCTGCCACCCAATATTGCCGAGACAGCAACCTGGCTCATTTGGCGCAAGGATGCCTTTAGCCCTAATGTCCGCGCGTTAAAAGAGCTGATTATCGAACAAATTGAAACTCAGTGACTTACCTGACGGACAGCATCTTCTCGACCATAATTTATACCGGTACTGTTGCTGACATCACAAACAGATATACGCAACAAATATGATACATAAAAACATATTTATATAACACCAATCACACATAGCTATTAGGAGAAACATCATGCAGATGATTAAAACTCGCGCCGCTGTCGCCTGGGGGCCAAACCAGCCGCTATCCGTTGAAGAAGTTGACTTGATGCCACCACAAAAAGGCGAAGTGTTGGTGCGAATTGTCGCCAGCGGAGTTTGCCACACCGACGCCTACACCTTATCGGGCAAAGATCCCGAAGGGATATTCCCAGTCATCCTCGGCCATGAAGGGGGTGGGATTGTGGAAGCCATCGGCGAAGGGGTGACCAGTGTTGCGGTGGGTGATCACGTCATTCCACTGTACACACCTGAATGCGGTGAATGTAAATTCTGCCGTTCCGGTAAGACCAACCTGTGTCAGGCAATCCGCAGTACCCAAGGTAAAGGTTTGATGCCCGATGGCACCACTCGCTTCTCTAAAAATGGTCAGCCTATTTTTCATTACATGGGCACCTCAACCTTCTCAGAATTGACTGTAGTGCCAGAAATATCACTGGCAAAAATCAATAAAGAAGCGCCATTAGAAGAAGTTTGCTTGCTGGGTTGTGGCGTCACCACTGGCATGGGGGCGGTTATCAACACGGCCAAAGTAAAACCGGGCGATACAGTGGCTATCTTCGGCTTGGGTGGCATTGGTTTATCTGCGGTTATTGGCGCACAAATGGCCGGTGCCAGCCGGATTATCGGTATCGATCTTAATACCAGTAAATTCGAGCTGGCCCGCAAACTGGGGGCGACTGACCTGATTAACCCGAAAGATTATGATAAACCTATTCAGGATGTGATTATCGAGCTGACCGATGGCGGTGTCGATTTTTCATTTGAATGCATAGGTAACGTCAATGTTATGCGTTCAGCTTTAGAGTGCTGCCATAAAGGTTGGGGCGAATCAGTCATTATCGGTGTCGCTGGCGCAGGTGAGGAAATTTCAACTCGCCCATTCCAACTGGTAACGGGCCGAATCTGGCGTGGTTCTGCTTTTGGCGGAGTCAAAGGCCGCTCAGAATTACCCGGTATTGTGCAGCAATATCTGGATGGAAAGTTTGCCTTAAACGACTTCATTACTCACACCATGGGGCTGGATCAGATCAATGAAGCCTTTGATTTAATGCATGAAGGTAAATCTATCCGTACCGTGATCCATTTTGATCAATCGTCACAAAACCATTCTTTACAAAACAAATAGAGCAGGAAGGCAGACAACGCATGAACACGTCACTTGAACTTCTCGAAGAGCACCGGATGTTTGGCGGGTGGCAGCAACGCTATCGCCATGCCGCCAGCAGCCTGAATTGCAATATGACCTTCAGCATCTATCTGCCCCCCCTACGGGATGACAACCCGCCACCGGTGCTTTACTGGCTGTCGGGGCTAACCTGTAATGATGAAAATTTCACGCTAAAAGCTGGCGCGCAGCGGATCGCGGCAGAGTTGGGTCTGGTTCTGGTAATGCCAGATACCAGCCCACGTGGCGATGAGGTGCCAAATGACGAGGGCTACGATTTAGGTCAAGGGGCAGGATTTTACCTCAATGCAACCCAAGCGCCCTGGTCTGAGCATTTTCATATGTACGACTATATCAGTCAGGAATTGCCCGCATTGATTCGCCAGCATTTTAGTGTCAGTGATCGTCAATCTATTTGTGGCCATTCAATGGGCGGCCACGGGGCATTGATGTTAGCACTGCGTAACCCGCAGCAATATCAGTCGGCCTCTGCCTTTGCGCCGATAGTCAATCCGTGTCAGGTGCCTTGGGGCCGCAAAGCCTTTACTGCGTATTTGGGTACCGATGAGAGCCAGTGGTTGCAATATGATAGCTGCCACTTACTTATACATGCCCACACCCAACTGCCGATGCTGGTAGATCAAGGTGATAGTGATCAGTTTCTGGCAGACCAGTTACAACCGGCAAAATTAGCTGAATTGGCACGGCAACGCGATTGGCCACTGACACTTCGTATTCAGCCGGGTTATGACCATAGCTATTTTACCATAGCCACATTTATTGAAGATCATCTGCGTTTCCATGCGGAATACTTACATCGCTAACGGATATAACTCAGCCGATCAACAATAATAGAAACCTTAAAGCCCCTTCGGGGGCTTTTTATTTTATAGTAAATATAGAGATTATTATCGTTACGATAATAACTAATAATCCTTTAGTTTAAAAACATAATTAATAAATTATTATAAAAAGCATGATGAAAAAAACATTGATAAAATCGGAGAAAAGAATTACAAATAAATGGCTCAATACTCACCGAGACTGAGCAACACAAAAAAGGAATAAACTTAAAAGGAGATTTATATGTTTACTTCGAATCAATCAAATGAAAGAATAAATAACGCTCATTTAATGGCATTAAAGGCTAAATTAGAGTCGTTAGATGAATCATTTAAAAATAATACATTACATATAAGTGATAACGAAATAGAAAAAATAAAAAGTAATACTCTGCGAAGTAAAATAACAGCATGGAACTGGTCAAGAAGTTTTGCTGAAGAATAGAAAAATGAACCATTCAGAAAATATTGGTTAGGCCATGAATAATTAATGGCCTAACCTTGTTACACATAGCAGTAACAGTGAAAGCAATTCAACACACCTGATATGTTTCAATATGTAGGAAGGCAGAAACAAACGCATCCAACACACTTACATGTTTGAAATCATGGGCATAAATAAAGTGAGATATTCTTGTATGTTTACAAGTGAATTCATTAATGATGTAAAGCTTAGCCCGATGGCAAGTATATTAGCGATAATAATAACGGCTTTAGGGATGCTCTCATCATTTTTAGTATTACTGCTTTATTTAACGGATAGAAGTATTGAAAGTTACCACAATGACCACACACAGATATATCGCATAGAAACTCAGTTTAACTTACCAAACGGTGACGATGTAAAATCAGCACAAGTACCTTTTCCATTGATCCCAGCATTGCAGAATGCAAAGAACATTAAAGAGGTTATCTATGCACTACGTCTATTTACAGATTTACAAGTGAATGACCAAACTCATAGCAAAGTAGAGATTTATGCCGTTAGTCCGAATTTCTTCAGTATCATTAATCCCTATAAACTGAGCAATGATCAACCTAATCTATATGAACCAAATATTTCTCAATATCGCCCCCATCTGACTCAGAATGAAATTATTATTACGCCAGAATTTAATCGTCAATATCTTCATCTGGATAATCCGGTCGGGCACGTTATCACCTTAGGGAACAAAGGCCAATTCGTCATTAAAGATATGGTTAGTTTGCATAAGGATAGCCGTTTTAAAACCAACGCCGTGATTGCATTTTCTCCCGAACTCATAGATGGCTATCATGATAAAAGGCATGATTGGTACGATATGCACGCTTATGCCTTTATTACAATGGAAGCAGGAATAAAACCCAATTCTGAACAATTGGATACACTCGTTACCCGTTACGCTCCCCAACTCCCTGGAGCACCATTTAGCCCCGAAGAATTCATTCAATTGTCTGCACGTAATATTACCGATATCCATTACGATAATGGGTTACCTGATGAGATCAGCACAGTTATTGCAAAATCCTATTTATACAGCTTATATGCAGCCGGCATTTTTATATTTCTAACAACCACTATGAACTTTTTTAATGTTAACAATGTAATAAATACCAATAAAAAAAATAGTTTCCAGATAAAAAAATCGCTCGGAGCCTCTCGTTATCAGCTATTGACTGAATCACTTTCCATCGCAATGTTACAAACTCTTTTTGTGCTCCTATTAACAATCCTCTTTCTGATTATTTTAATACAGCTATCTATAGACGTTAAAGAGTTAATTCTCATTCAAGATACTAAAACATTATTAATCTCTTTCTTTTTCACGTTAACTTCATTTTATACAGCAATACTACTTTCTCATTTAATATACTTGAGTGTTACCGTCTTTCCCAATCAATCCTGCCATTATAATATATATAATCAACAGCCAGTGTCACGCTACCTACATCAAGGAGTATTATGCATACAAATAACAACAACAGGAATAATGGTTTATTTGTGGGCAGGAATATTGACACAAAATAATTTCATGCAACATCATAATTTTGGTTATGAAAAAGACAATATAGTGACATTTACGTTAAGTTCTGAATTAACTAATCTGGCATCGATGAATAGTTTACAAAATGAATTAAAAAACACTGCAAATATAGAGTCCATCGCACTCAGTAGCTGGCAACCCTTTGACATGTCGAGGACAAATACTTCAATATCTCATCTTAATCAACAAGAGAAAGATAAGTTAGTAACAGTAAACACGCTCAACGCCAATAAACACTTCCCTGACATTTGGGGAGTTAACGTATTAGCAGGACATGAGAATATGCTGATGCCCAGTGATGATAGTAACCTTGTCCACGCGGTAGCGACACAATCCTTTATGACTTTAATGGGACAATCATCCTATGATGAAACACTGAATAGCATATTCTATATTCAGGATAATGGATCTGAACGTAAAGTAAAAGTCCTTAGAGTTATCAATGATTTTTATCTTTCGAATATAAATAAAAACACCACGCCGCTATTAATATTTATTGAAAATAAGCATCAACGATATGCCGCGATAAAATTACAACATAGACAAGATTTTGAGGAGGTTAAAAAAATACTTGAACGATACCGTGTTAATCCTATGCAGATACAAACCGTTAACCATTTACATAAAGAATATTTCAACACCCATAGGCTTATGCAAAAAACAGTTAATTTAGTTACCTTACTTTCAATCTCATTAATATTAACAAGCACAATGATCATCAGCGTATCCGAAACAAAACGAATAGGTAAGACATTAAAAATAATGGAATCCATTGGCGGATCTATTTATACTCACATTATTTTCTTTATACAAAAAAACATTTCCCCGATTATTATTGCTGCTATAGCCTCATTCTCTATTGGTTTCTTTTTATTGCATCGATGGTTGGTTCAATACCATGCTGTGGATAATCTTTCATACGTCAATGCCACTGCTATACTTTTTATTTTCATAATTAGCATAGTTGTCATTATGACTATTACGTTGATCTTTAATAAAGACAACATAAATACCAAAAAGAAATAATAAACACATGGATATAAAAATTGAAAAAAATGCGCATACAAACTTACGCATAAAATTAATTATTATAGGTGTATCCGTTATACTGATTGCTTGTTGTTTTTACATTTACTCTTTATTCACAAGCCAAAATACGTTATTAGTTGCGCGGGAAAACACTATTTTCATTACGGTTAAGCCTGAGGAATTTCAGGACGTATTAATTACACGTGCCATTACGGTACCGAAGGAAAGCACGATTATATCAAGTGAACGTGGGGGGAAAGTCATTGAAATTGCCAAAAAAGCCTTTGAAACGGTTAACAAAGGTGATGTTATCGTTCGTTTATCCAATTATGATTTCATGTTAGAAACAACCTCCAGAATGGCAGATATCACCGAACAAATAAATAATCTGCGTAATATGAAAATGCAATTGGAACAAGATAATAGGGATACCAAACTCAGCCTACAAGAAGCTCAATACCAGATCGAGGTAGTTAGCAAAAACCTTGCCAGGCATCAAGTCCTCGATACAAAATCGATGATTGCAAAATCAGAGTTAGAAAACCAAAAAGATATACTAAAAAATTGGAAAACTAAAAGTGAGATACTACTAGAACATAATAACAAAAACCAAAAATCACTCCCTAAGCAATTAAATAATATTAATGACTCTATTTTATTACTTGAAAGAATGATGAAAATGATTGAAACCGGCATCGATCAATTAGTAATAACTGTACCTATTGACGGTTCTTTATCTGTTTTGGACATTGAGTTAGGCCAGCAAATAAAACCGGGTGAAAAAATAGCAGTCGTAGATAATTTTAATTCATATTATTTCAATGTCTATTTGAGTGAATATTATTTGGACAAGATAAAACCACAAACTCGTGTTATTGCAAAAATAAATGGCCAGAATATTGTACTGCTTATTGAATCGGTCTCCACCGTTATTGATAATGGCAAGTTTAAGGCAAAGCTGACACCGATTCAATTAAATAAAGTCCCGCTAAAAAGAGGTCAATCTATTGAAATAGAAATCTCATTACAAGATGAGAAAGAGAAGATATTATTAGTACCCAATGAAAGTATTATTTCAGATAAAGATGGGGGTAACTACCTCTATGTCTACCAACAAAAACATAATCATGCAATTAAAACTAAAGTTGAAATTAAACGCCGCAACGCGGAAAAAACAGAAATAACAGCAGGGCTACATTCAGGTCAGCGCATTATCATTCCTTCATATTCAAACAGTAACGAATATAATATAATTGAGTTTAAATAATATGCTAAACATACAAAATGCAGAAAAATCATTCATAACAAAAACGATTAAAACACAGGTATTTAATCACCTGAACCTCGCTGTGGAGCAAGGTGAATTTGTATCTATTATGGGGCCATCAGGATCGGGTAAATCGACTCTGCTCAACATTATAGGCATGTTTGACTCACTTGATAGTGGCTCACTTACCTTAGCAGGAAAGGATGTCGTACCCTTAAGTTACTCACAACGAATTATAGTAAGGCGTAAGTTGATAGGTTATATTTTTCAGTCCTTTAATCTTATTCCACATTTATCAATATTCGATAATATTGAGTTACCACTGAAGTATCGTCATGTTGCAAAAAAAGAACGTATTGAACTCGTTAATCGGATTTTAAACCTTTTTGCTATCGAGAATCGTAGAGATCATAAACCAATGCAATTATCGGGTGGTCAGCAACAACGAGTCGCTATTGCCCGTGCCATGGTATCCAATCCAACATTATTGCTAGCTGATGAACCAACCGGTAATTTGGACAGTAAAAACACCCGAAATGTACTTGAACAATTAAGCAGAATAAATCAGACCGGAACCACCATAATAATGGTTACACACTCAGATGAGGCCGCCACATATGGTAATAGAGTAATAACCATGAGAGATGGAAAATTAATTTAAAAATAGGAGCCTAACATGCGTGATATAATACCCATCGTAAACATAGATAGCGTTAATATTAGAGACATAAATATTAGAAAACTGGAGGAATTAACCTCGTGTGAATATAAAACATTATCGGCCTATCTCATCGGGAAGATTCCTGCCAGCCAATTATTGGATGGCGATGAGTTAACTCTATTCAATAAAGAGTTAACTCATCCAATGGAGGTAAAAGCAATAAATGCAGATAAACTCGTGATTGTCCTGAAGGCCACACGGTTATGCAACCTTCGTTGTACCTATTGTCACTCTTGGGCCGAAGGCCCTAACCAAAGCATTTCATTCGATATACTAATACGTGCGGTACATAAAATCCTCTCCATTCCGAATGTAAATAGATTCGAGTTTGTATGGCATGGTGGAGAAGTGACATTGCTTAAGCCACTGTTTTTCAAAAAACTTATCTGGTTACAGCAGCAATTTAAACGCCCTGAGAAATATATCACCAATACCATGCAGCCAAATATAGTGAATCTTTCTGAGGAGTGGTTAACCTTTATCAAGGGCATAGGAATGAACGTTGGGATCAGTCTTGATGGCGTACCTGCGGTTAATGATAAGCGGCGAGTGGACTACCGGGGAAAAGGAACATCTGAACGGGTAGCCATGGGAATAAAAAACTACAGCATTACAATATACTATACGGTGCACTTATCGTTGTCGATCGGGAAGTATATCAAACAGATATGAGAGAGATGTTGAATTACTTTATTTCAATAGATTTAACTGGCATTGAATTTCTTAATATTGTTCCAGATAATCGTCTAGCTGCGGGTGAATATATTGGAAATAATTTTATCAGTTATGCTGAGTTCATCAAATTCCTATCAGATTTATTTATTATTTGGTTCAAAGATTATCGTAGAAAAATACATATTACTATTTTCGAAGATTTCATCAAGGCATTAAAATATCCTAATGAAAAACTCTCTGCCTGTTATTGGTCCGGCAATTGCTCACAAGAAATCATCACATTAGAACCTAATGGTGATATCTCTCCCTGTGACAAATATAGAGGTGACGCCAATAGTATTTATGGTTCTATACTGAATATTGATTTAGCCGACCTGCTTGCTAACTCATCACATAATCAGCAGGCGGTAAGCGAAGAAATAGAGGCAACTAAAAAAATGCACTACTGTAAGTGGTTTTCTATCTGTCATGGCGGTTGCCCCCATGATCGGGTTATTAATCGCAGACATACCAAGGAATATAATGATACATGCTGTGGTACCGGGAAATTATTAGCTACCATTGAGGAGTATTTAGCAACCACCGGCTAAAGCCACATTGGTATATGGCTTTAGCAATTAATGTAGCTTTCGCGTTATAAATCAACCTCTTGCCCTTTGCGGTGCAAGCGCAATGAAACCAGGAAGGTGACGAAGCACATTGCGGAAACGTACCAAAAGAAGCTGTTTTCCATATCAAAAGATTTGAGAGACAGTGCAACATATTCAGCGCTACCGCCAAACATGGCATTTGCTACCGCATAAGACAGACCAACCCCTAATGCCCTGACTTCCGGTGGGAACATTTCCGCTTTCAGTAACCCACCAATAGAAGTATAGAAGCTGAGAATAATCAGAGCGGTAACAATCAGCATAAAAGCGATATAAGGACTGGTTACCCCTTTCAACGCATGGAGAATCGGCACTGTCAGTAACATAGACAACAAACCGAAAGTCAGCATAGACGTTCGCCGGCTTATACGATCTGAGAGCGCACCAAATAATGGCTGAATCAGCATGAAAATAAACAGCGCCGCAGTCATTACCAGGCTGGCTGTTTTCACATCCATTCCCGCCGTATTGACCAGATATTTTTGCATATAAGTGGTATAAGTATAAAAAGAGAGTGAACCGCCAGCAGTAAAACCTAGCACCATAATAAATGCACGACGATTCTTCCATAGCCCTTTCAGGCTGCCCGCATCTTTCTTATTGCGTGTTTTTTCATCTGACGTTTCATTCAGTGAACGGCGTAAATAGAGTGCAACTACTGCCAGTAATGCGCCGAGAACAAAGGGAATTCGCCAGCCCCAACTGTGAAGCACTTCAGATGACAGGGTTTGCTGAAGCAAAACTAATACCAGTAACGCCAGCAACTGGCCGCCAATCAAGGTGACATACTGAAAAGAGGCATAAAACCCTTTGCGCCCTTTCACTGCCACTTCACTCATATAAGTCGCGCTGGTACCGTACTCACCACCAACAGATAATCCTTGGAATAAGCGGGCAACCAGTAGCAAAACCGGTGCCAGGCTGCCTATTGAAGCATAGGTTGGCAGGCAAGCAATCATCAGTGACCCGGCACACATCATATAGACTGAAATTAACATGGATAACTTGCGACCATGCTTATCCGCAATATAACCAAACAGCCACCCACCAATAGGCCGCATCAGAAAGCCGGCAGCAAAAACCCCCGCGGTTTGCACTAATTGAGTCGTCGGATTATCGCTTGGGAAGAATAACGGAGCAAAATAGAGCGCGCAGAAAGAGTAAATATAGAAATCGAACCATTCAACTAAATTACCAGAAGAAGCCCCTACTATAGCTCGTATCCGTTGCCGGGTATCCGCACTCTCCGTCAGACGTACTGATGTCGCCTTACCCTTTGCCGCAGTAGTATCTAATGATGTTGTTTCAGTCATATTGATGCGTCTGCCATATTATTAAACTTCCATGCTGATATGAGCTCAGAGCCAAGACATCGCAGACACCGAACTCTCATTTACATATTGCCTATTGCTAGATTGTTATATATTGGTGGCAATATCGTTTCAATGGGAGTTATAGACTGGGCAGTAGTTTAGGAATAACCTCAAATGAACCTGTGAGGCATAACAGATAAATATGTCGCCCTAACTGTTCAGTGAGAATATTTTTGTGAGAGCAATAGCAAAATTGATAATTAATAAATAAGACAACGATAGGTGACCTGCGTAACTATGCCACTGGCAACTTATCGCTGTACGCATTATAGACTAAAAAGCAGAGCCAGGTTGCAACAGGAAAGCCTGCTCTTCCGCGCTAGAGACTCGCCCGAGAATAAGATTTCGGTGTGGATAACGGCCAAAGCGATCAATAATCGCTTTATGGCGTAATTCATAATCCAACTGAATATCATTACCTAATTCAGTATAGAGTTCTAACGCCTGTTGATGAATTAATGCCGATTCTGAGTGCATAAAAGGTAGGTAAAGAAAACCGCGCTGAGTATCCGATAATTGCCCCGCCTGCCCACGGCTGATGGCTTCCTGCGCTAATACCAGTGCCATCCCGTCACAGGAAAAAGAAGCCGGTAAATCGCGGAATAAATTACGGCTGAATTGATCCAGAATCAATATCTCTGCCAGGCGCCCTTCAATATTTTGCCGCCAACTGGCTAACTCCCCTTTCGATGCAGCCTGCCAAACCGGGCCAAAACGCTGGCGCAGAAGGGTGTCAAAATCCTCATCTTTTTTGAACCACAACGTAGAGTCCATCTCACTAAACCAGAACTTCAGAATTGTTTGATAATCCATGTCAGCCCCCTATTTTGTCTGAATAATGTTAATACCAATGCAAAAGGATAACACTTATCAAGATAACATCAGTCTGTGGCTGGTTTGGCACGCCCATCCATTCACCCACCAGGTAATCTCTGCCATAATGCCATACTTATTTGAATGACAGCCCCGCACCCACGACACCTTTTACTGCGGTGCCCCAGACCTCGGAGTCCAGCATGGATCACTGTAATACCTCGGATTTACTCTCTCTGGAACAAGCACTGAGCAAAATGCTGTCACAGGTCACACCATTACAAGCAACCGAAGTGGTCGCATTAACGCAAGCTGCGAGCCGTATCACCGCCTGCGCAATTACCTCCCCGATTGCCGTGCCTCCTTTTGCTAACTCCGCGATGGATGGCTATGCTATTCGCTGTAATGAGCTTAGCAGTGGAATGCCATTACCGGTGGCGGGAAAAGCCTTTGCCGGTGCGCCGTTTAAAGATGCATGGCCAGCCAATAGCTGTATTCGAATAATGACCGGTGCTCCAATTCCTCCTGGGGCCGATGCCGTTATCATGCAAGAGCAAGCCGTTATTAGTGAGCAGGGTGTTACCTTTAATGGTAATGCGCGTATCGGGCAAAATATCCGGCTGGCAGGTGAGGATATCGAACAAAATGCAGCCGTTTTCCCCGCAGGCGTTAAATTAGGTGCCGCGCAACTCCCGCTGTTAGCATCATTGGGGATTGCTGAAGTCAGCGTATTCCGCGCTCTAAAAGTAGCCATTTTCTCAACCGGTGATGAGTTACAGCCGGTCGGTCAACCGCTAGCTGAGGGGCAGATTTACGACACTAATCGTTTTGCTGTCAGATTGATGCTGCAACAGTTAGGCTGCCAAATTATTGATTTAGGTGTTATCCATGATGATCAAGACGCACTGCGCCACGCTTTTCAGCAAGCAGATGCCACAGCAGACCTGGTCATCAGTAGCGGTGGTGTGTCAGTCGGTGAAGCGGATTACACCAAACAGATGTTGGAAGAGCTAGGCGATATCGCTTTTTGGAAATTAGCCATCAAACCCGGTAAACCCTTTGCTTTTGGCAAACTGGATAATGCCTGGTTCTGTGGCTTACCGGGTAATCCGGTGTCTGCCGCGCTGACGTTCTATCAATTGGTGCAACCTCTGGTGGCAAAACTCTCAGGTCACTCACAATGGCAGCCACCGTTGCGCCTGAAAGCCAAAACCACCACCGCCTTGAAGAAATCGCCGGGACGTTTAGATTTTCAGCGCGGAATTTTCTCTACCACCCCACAAGGTGAATTGGAAGTACGCACCACCGGCCATCAGGGTTCTCACGTATTTAGCTCATTTAGTCAGGGAAATTGTTTTATCGTCCTTGAACGTGAACGCGGTTCAGTCGCTGTTGGCGAACCGGTTGAAATAGAACTGTTTAATGGCTTATTGAGTTAATAAATTGCTGGGAGACAGATATGTTGCCTGAACTTTCCGATGCTGAAACCCTGCGTTACAATCGGCAAATTGTCCTGCGCGGTTTCGATTTTGACGGGCAAGAAAAACTCAAAGCAGCCAGAGTATTGATCGTAGGCTTAGGCGGCCTTGGCTGTGCGGCAGCGCAATATCTGGCTGCCGCAGGCGTGGGCCACCTTACGCTACTGGATTTTGATACCGTTTCTCTTTCTAACTTACAACGGCAAATTCTGCATCACGATGACCGTATCGGGCTGCCAAAAGTCGCTTCAGCGGCACTAGCACTAGCAGAAATCAATCCCCACCTGACACTCAATACCCTTGATTCTCAGTTAGATGACGAGAAACTCTCCGCCGTTATCGCAGAACACCAGGCCGTGTTGGATTGTACCGACAATGTTATCAGCCGCGAGCAACTCAACCGCCTTTGCTATGCACAGCAAAAGCCACTGGTTTCCGGTGCAGCAATCCGCATGGAGGGGCAAGTGAGTGTGTTTACTTATCAGGAAAATCAGCCCTGTTATCGCTGCCTGAGCCGGTTATTTGGCAGCAATGCCTTAACCTGTGTTGAAGCTGGTGTTATGGCCCCACTGGTTGGGATTATTGGTAATTTACAAGCGATGGAAGCGATAAAACTGCTGGCGAACTATGGTCAGGTAATCGCTGGCGGCTTGTTGATGTATGACGCCATGACCGCTGAATTTCGTAGCCTGAAGCTGGCAAAAGATCCCCAGTGTGAAGTTTGCAGCAACAGTAAGGTTGCGGACATACCTATTTTATAGCACCGAGACAACTGGGCCGGGCCGCGTTCTGGCAGCTGGCATCACCACGGCCCACTCGGTATATTCTCGGCTCATCAACGTTGTTATCGCTCTGCGGGAGGCTAATAGCCTCCCTTATTTTTTGGATTCCGACATTTTAAGGCTTATCTATTACTTCTCTTTCTTAAGGAATAAGGGCGTAAGTCATACCAACAATCCTTATTTTCCATTAATTACCATTACCTTTTTCGACTTTTCTTTGTTCCGTCTTAGTCAAATAGTGAGTTAATAATTGATGTACTAATATGTTTTCCTCGTAAATTATTTTCTTAACTTAATTCAATCTTCATTTATTCATGGTGGAGTTGAATGCTATCCGGAGTTAGCTTTATGTTGCCCCCTGTTTTACGTACTACACCTATTGCTTTGAGCCTATTATTGGCACTGGGCTTCTCTTCCACATTATCCGCCGCCGTTGCAGATATTCCGACCAACATGTCAATTCAGCAAACTGAAATTGCAAATAGCAATAGTACATCTGAAGCATCGAGACAAATTCATCTGACTCAAAAGGGTTCTCCGTATTACTTTAATACACAACAAAAGCGTCAATTCCTTACACATCCAACGCAATCCAGCGGTTTTTGGGCAAGTAAAGGTGACAACCTGCGGATTGAGTACCAACATCAGGGGGAAGATATTGATACGTTGCCTGAGCTGTGGATTGTGCCGGTTAATAAAGGTCAGCAAAAGGACTTTGATCGTCAGGTCGTTAAACTACAGCAAGGCATCAATGAGATTGAGGTTCAGAATACTGGCCCCATTTATTTTACAGCAACGAATCAACCCGGTAGCAGTGAGATTACAGTTAATCTGCTAGAGGGCGGCAAGCCAATGCCTCGCTTTATTCTGGATGAAAATACTGTTGAAGACTGGCGGCAACAGTTGGCACAATTTGGTGATGCTCCTTTTGCCGAACTGGTGGGCAAACGCATGATTCTCACCATGCCGCTCGAAGATATGCGTGATAAAGCGAGCGATCCTAAAGGTGTATTAGTGTTGTGGGATCGTATTGTCGACCTCGCAGAAAAACAGTTCGGCCTCAGTAACGAGAGGGCTTTCCCCCATAGTGCAACGCCTTTCCAATACCAGTTTGTCAGCAAGCCAGATAGTACGGGCGGCTATATGTCAGCATCCAATTACTGGCTGGGTTCCAACACTGGCGGTATTGCAGAAGTCATTAATCCCCAAAAATTACAAAGTGATGGCTGGGGACCGTGGCATGAATTGGGCCACCATTATCAAATGCCAGCATGGACTTTTGATAATGATACTGAAACCACGGTAAACCTGACCTCTTTGTATGTTCAGCGAGCGCTGGGAGAGACCTCACGTCTTGAAGCTGAATCACGCTGGGATGCTATCACCGCCTTTTTAAATGAAAGAAGCAAAAGCTATGAGGATGGCGACGGATTTGTCCGTTTGGGTATGTTTTGGCAACTGGATTTAGCATTCGGCAAGGACTTCTACCAACGCCTTGGTGATCGTTATCGCACACTTCCGCCAGCAGAATGGCCAAAGAATAACGATGAGAAAAAACAGCGTTTCCTGCTCGAAACCAGCCGAGTTTCTGGTATTAATCTGAAAGCCTTTTTCCATAAATGGGGAATAAAACCGACAAAAGAAACCAGCGCCCAATTAAAGGCAATGAATTTATCTGATTTAAGGACACCTATTTGGGAAAATAGAGACAGTAATGTTGTCCATAGTTACCCGTTAACCCAGCAAAATATTACCGGCGATGTACGAGTGCCTGACACAGTCAATGCGGGGGATATATTCAGCGTATCTGTAGAGGTGACGAATCGCAATGTATCAGCCTTGACCTACCAATGGGATATTCCAAAGGGCATTGACGTTATTGCGGATAATGGCAAAGAAATTACCCTGCGAGCACCACGTAACGTATTACAAAATGCCATGCTGTCCATTCCGGTTACTGTAACGGATAGCAATAATATGGCTATGAGACTGGCCAGTTCGACGCAATTGAAAACCAATGGTGAAAATAGTTCGCCCCGCGAAGCCTACAATGAACTGATCAAACAGCGCTACCAAGTAGGGGGCGATTTTAATCACTGGAGTGAAGCATCCCGTCAAGGTATCACAGGTACATTCTATCTATACGATAATCACTACACTGGTACTCGAGATTATTTCCGTTTAAAAACAAAATCATATTGGTATTTCCCTAGTAATCAAACCAGCAATTCATATTGGGAATACTTGGAAAGTTACGATGGCACTCAATATCTAAGCGGTGAAATTATTGAGGAAGCCACGCCAGAAACGGTAGAAAAACCAGTGCAGTGCAGTGTACCATCCTGGCAGCAGAAAGTTTATAACGGACCAACTACTATCAGTAAAGACGGGCGTGTTTACACCAACAAGTGGTGGGTATCCGCCGCAACCGTACCAGGTGATGCCGCAGTAACTGACACCACCAGTAACGGCACCGATGGGAGTAAGGTTTGGAAAGACGATGGAATATGCGATACCACGCTTGAAGATGAGCTGAAAATCCAGTCAAAACCTGTCGCTGCGCAACAGTGTAGCGCGCCATCCTGGCAGCAGAAAGTCTATAGCGGCCCGACGACAGTCAGTAAAGATGGGCGAGTTTATATCAACAAGTGGTGGGTCTCTGCTGAGACTATACCCGGTGATAACGCAGTAACCGACACCACAGGCAACGGCACCGGCTGGAATAAGGTCTGGGAGGATAAAGGAGCCTGCTAAGTAAGGCTGAGAAGACATAACAGATAAAGGCAGGGGGAAACCCTGCCTTTAAAAAACTGAGCTGATGCTATCGATGCATCAGCTTTTTATTAAAAATCAATTCAATCAACAACTCATCCGTTTATTACGACTGAATACCCTGGCTACGCAGGTAATCTTCATAATTACCGGTAAAGTCGACTAACTTGTTTGGTGTCATTTCAATCACTCGGGTTGCCAAGGAACTGACAAACTCACGGTCATGGGAAACGAAGATCAACGTGCCTTCGTACATTTCCAATGCCATGTTAAGAGCTTCAATCGATTCCATATCCAAATGGTTGGTTGGCTCATCCATTACCATAATGTTAGGGCGCTGCATCATCAGCTTACCAAACAACATCCGGCCTTTCTCACCACCAGAAAGTACTTTAACTTTCTTCTTGATATCATCCTGGCTAAACAGCAAACGGCCCAGCACACTGCGCACAGCCTGCTCGTCGTCTTTTTCCTGTTTCCACTGGCTCATCCAGTCAAATACTGTCAGGTCAATTTCAAAATCGCTGGCGTGATCCTGCGCGTAGTAACCGATCTTACTGTTTTCAGACCATTTCACGGTGCCAGAATCCGGCTCGTAATCCCCTACCAGAGTTTTCAGCAAAGTCGATTTACCGATACCATTTGGCCCGAGGATAGCCACTTTCTCACCCACTTCCAGGCGCAGATCCAGTTTTTTAAACAGCGGGCCGCTATCAAAACCTTTGGTCAATAGTTCAACTTCCAGCGCATTACGGAATAGTTTTTTATCCTGATCAAAACGGATAAACGGGTTCTGACGGCTGGACGCTTTCACTTCATCAAGCTGAATTTTATCAATCTGACGGGCGCGTGAAGTCGCCTGCTTGGATTTAGAGGCGTTAGCACTAAAGCGGCTGACGAAAGATTGCAATTCTGAGATCTGGGCTTTTTTCTTCGCGTTATCAGACAGCAGACGATCACGCGCTTGAGTCGCTGCCGTCATGTATTCGTCATAGTTACCCGGATAAACACGCAATTCGCCATAATCCAGATCCGCCATATGCGTACACACCATATTGAGGAAGTGACGGTCATGGGAAATAATGATCATGGTGCTGTTACGTTCATTCAGCACTTGCTCCAACCAGCGGATAGTATCGATATCCAGGTTGTTGGTTGGTTCGTCGAGTAATAAAATTTCCGGGTCTGAGAACAGGGCCTGCGCCAACAATACACGCAATTTAAAGCCAGGAGCGATTTCGCTCATCAAACCATAGTGTTGTTCAACCGGAATACCGACACCGAGCAGCAATTCACCAGCACGGGCTTCTGCGCTGTACCCATCCATTTCACCGTAGGCAACTTCCAGATCAGCCACTTTATAGCCGTCGGCTTCGCTCATTTCAGCCATCGCGTAGATGCGGTCGCGCTCTTCTTTCACTTCCCACAGTTCGCCGTGACCCATAATAACGGTATCCAGCACTGTGTTGTTTTCAAAGGCGAATTGGTCCTGACGTAACTTACCCAGACGCTCATTCGGATCGAGGAATACGTTACCGCCGCTTGGCACCAGGTCACCACCAAGGATTTTCATGAAGGTGGATTTACCACAACCATTAGCGCCGATCAGGCCATAGCGATTACCGCCACCGAATTTTACTGAAATGTTTTCAAACAGCGGCTTGCTGCCGAATTGCATGGTGATATTGTTAGTACTTAGCACAGCGCTCGCTCTCGATTGGATTACTGAATAGGGATATTCAAGAATATTAGAAAATGTGATTCGGCGCGCATTATGCCACAAGATGGCGAGAGTATCGCCCTCAGTTTTGCACGAAATCTCACCAAGCGGGTAAATACCGGGGCTAGTGGCTATTAAGGTAATGCCAGATACCGATAAAAGGGGCGATATAGCCCCTCAAGTTGATAACGTTATCTGTGTTATCACTGCGCAATACAGTGCAGTGCGCTGCATTTATCCAATAGGAAAGGCCGCAGATAACCCACGGTATTCGACATCGGTAATACCTCTTCACTGAGACAAATATTTAATACGTTACGGATATAGTCGCGCCGCTGTTGAATCCGTTGCCATACTTCGGGGTACTCAGTGGCCAGTTGGTGGCGAAGCTGTTGATCAGCTAATGCAATACCATCCTCGGCACTCACCCCCGCATAACCTTTCACCGAGGGAATAATATCGATTTGGAATATCATCCCGCTGTTAATCTTCTCTTCGGAGCCACTGTAGATAGGCGAACATAGCCACTCTTCATCCGCCACCAAATGGCCTGGATTTAACGACCAATGGTATTGCGATTTTGGGAATACAGACTCAACCAACGCATACATCTCTTTGCCAGACATACCGATTCGGATATTTTCCAGCCAGGCCACGACGGCAGTGTAATAAGGTATCGCGACTTTATCGAGGTAATCCTTTTCCGCTGCTGGCAGCTCCTCTGCCTGATGGACTGCATAGCCGGTTCTACTGCTTAAACCACCTTTAAACCCAGTCGTCAGTGATATTTTATCGCCCTGTTGCACAACCTTATCGCCAGGATACAAATTAGCCTGCTCAAAACGATTACCGGTGGCCGCAATCATGACAACACTATTGGGTTGTCCTTCTCCCGCCAAATAACTGCCAAGCTGTTTTTCTGTTTTGCCAATATCTACTGCGGCCAAGGCATTGAGGATACAATTGGAGGCTAAATTGGCTCCGTATTCATAATGTGCCAGTTCATTGGCATTATTGGTCATTCTGGCAGCGTTGTCGCAACCAATAAATACGTTTGTCGCATTAATAACCGCTGTTGTGGGTAAAACGGCCTGCTTGACAGCATCCAAAATAAAATTAGGGATATCAAATAGTTGATCGTTATCCTCTAACTTACTGGTAAATAGTTTCCAACCTGCCACACCCACTTTATTAGCTTGCCCAATACCTGTTTCTGCTAATAATTCTGGCAAGGTTTTGCTATTTTCCATCGGTTGGTTAGGCAGGGAAAAATAGGGCACATGAATCGCAGTATTATTGATCCTTGCATGTTGAGACAATTTTAAATTTTCATTACCCAACAATAAATAGACGGCCCCTGAAACATGCAGCACCATTACGGCCTCTTCGAATCGGGGGATAAATCCAGTTAGATACTCAAAATTACCACCATGCTCTTTATCGGCATAAACCAATAGGTAATCGATATCGTCACGGAGCATATTATTGATTATTTTTTCTTTGCGAAAAGAGATGGTTTTATCACTCAGTGGAACACAGCAAGCAGTATTAAAACCCATTGGTGCCACAACCGAGTTCAGTGTTACACGGCGTTTAGCTATCATCTTTTCCATAATAATTATTTCCCTGGTTAATCAGTTTAAAGCCACTTGGCATCACGGGTAAAAGAGATTGTTAGCCAGCGATGAGGCCCAGACTCACCAATTTCTTTAGCGATTTCATCACGTATCTTGTCGAAATAACTCACGCCACGGGTCTCCATTTCCGGTGAAATAACCACATGAATCTCTATAAATAATCCTCGCCCCATACGGGTGGCATAGTGGGAATAATCGATAAATTTATATTTTGCCATTAACCGCTCCATTAGCGTTTCAATGGCATTATCCAGTCTATCCGGCGTCATCTGTAACACTTCGCGCACAGCTGCAATCACCGTTTTAATCGGAACAGGTATTAATATCAGTGTTAATAACGCCAGAACACTAGGATCGGTATAAACAATCAGGTGTTCATACCGGGTGCCCTCCAAACTCCAGGAGATCAGAAATGCCACCAATAAGGCTGCGCTGATGCAGGCTGACATCAACCAGCTTTTGGTATCCAGTGCAATCAACTCAGATTTAACCCGCTTATTTAAACGACGTTGCTTTAAAAAGAGAGTGAAACAGAAAATACTGACCACTAATGCATACACAATAGCCCAGCCCAACTCCAGTTCGCGCCCCCCCTCAAAAATACCTTTGATCGCATTAACAAATGCGTAAAGGCAGAGAAAGGCCAGCAAACTGCCGTTGAAAGCCAATACTAACGGCTCAACATGCCAGAAACCATATTGAAAACGCCGGCTGTGAGGCTGCCCGAGTAATCGTGAAACCAGCAGAGATAAACTGCACATTCCAGCATCCAGTGCAGAGAACATTCCATCGAAAATAATCGACATTGAGCCACATACGATACCGAAGACTATCCCCATTGATGCAATAAATAGCGTACAAAAAATTGAACGCTTTAGGATTTTCTGCTCAAGCTTGGTGTCATGCAGCATGGGTGGAACCGACTCACTGAGTATCGTCATGATTACACCTATTTTTATTACAACCCATTGTTTTTAATTATAATCCACCTTGGCAAGTGAATCGCAATTAGAACAGTGAAGATAAATCAGAGCTGATAATAGTTTGTCATATTATTCTAGTTTTACAAATAAATAGCACAATAAGTCCTTAGCCATATCCTGTGTTAATCTATTGTTTTCACTTATTTAAAATATGATGTTTTTGTCATCAATGATATTATATCGCCTACTACACTTTAGTGTATTAATTTAGCCTGTCATTTTCGTCTTTATCTTAAGGCTATTTCCTGAAAGTTCCTTATACTTAATTTTAGTAATAGCGTTATTTAAGCATCTCCGTATAAACCATTAGCCAATGGCTAAACTACGGGAAAGTACTATTCGTAAAAACGTTATTTCTGCATAAGGTTATCTTTATATAACGCTATTTTTACATCAAGATAGTATCCGTAACTGCAAGTATGCTGAGGATGATATGGCGAAGAAATTCAATATTTTGCTGGTACATGGCGCTTGGGCTGATGGCTCGCAATGGCGTCATATCATTCCTGAATTACATGCCCAGGGCCACCGGGTTATTGCGATCCAAAATCCCTTAACATCGCTGGCATACGATGTAGAACGTGCCATAAAGATTACTGCTGCGTTATATGGCCCTACACTTTTAGTCGGTCACTCCTATGGTGGCATGGTGATTACACAGGTCGGCCACCTACAGAACGTCGTCGGCATGGTTTATCTTTCGGCCTTTGCCCCCGATGCCGGTGAAAGTTTGTCCAGTACTTTCGCATTACGTAAACCGCCCATTGGCGCAGCTTCTATTCGCCCTGATGATAATGGTTTTCTGTGGATTGATACTGACAAGTACCATGAAAATATGTGTCATGACATCGATAAAAACGAAGCATTGGTCATGGCGTTGACACAAAAACCGCTCGCCGCCCGTGTGTTTACAGATAAATCTGCTCAACCGGCTTGGCGGATTAAACCTTGTTGGTATCAGATATCGACAGAAGACAGAATGTTGCCGGTCGAGACACAACGCGAATTAGCAGAACGAACTCAGGCACAAAAAGTTGTTGAATTGCCTTCGAGTCACCTTGCCTTAGTCTCCCACCCGCAGCAGGTACTCGCACTGATTGACGATGCGATAAAAATGGTCGGATGATGCGTATAATTGTGACGAACGCGGGCAAAGCAATATACCCGCGCAATCATATCATCAGTAACTCACACCAAACCCGACATAGTCTGGATCAGGGTTCATCCAATCATCATTAGTGCAATGGCGGCTGCGATGGCATGATAATGCCCGCTGTGCGCTGGTTCGCTGATCGCCATAAACACTGAATTTTGCTTTGCGAGGTTCTGAGTTGCCTTGCTCAGGAAACCATGTGCCACCGCATCCGGTTAGCAGTAATGCCAGCAACCCTATTGTGCCGTACCTCATTAATTACTCCCTGTTATTAATTAAATCAGGTGAGCAATAATAATGAAATCAATTATCATTATCAACAATGAAATAGCACAAAACTCTGCAACTGCCTGCTTATGCAGCAAACGACAGACGAAAAAAATCCGCACGAAGGCGGATTTTTATCAGACACAGCATATCACTGTTGAGGATGAATGCTGATGAGCACAAGCTATACTTAGAAAGTATAACCTACGCCAGCAACCCAAGTACCAATATCAACACTGCGGATACGGCTCTGTTCGTAAGAGACGTCCAGTGCAACATTTTGCATTGGGTTGAACTGTAAACCGGCGCCGTAGGTGAAACCATAGTCGCTGGTGCTGTTTTTGTCGCTAGCATAAGTTGGGTAGTTCTGGCTGAAACGACCGTGACCTACACCTACCAGGCCATAAATGCTAGCCCAGTCGTTGATACGGTAAGCTGGACCTGCGGTGATAGAGTTGTACTGTGCTTTGTTGTAAACAGTTGAACTATCGCCGAAGCTGCTTTTTTCAGTGTGAGTGAAAGAAGTGATGTAACCCAGTTGAGAATCACTCCACTCGTAACGGTACTTCAGGTTGAAACCAGAAGATTTGTTAGCAACACCTTGGTAGTCGCTCTGGGCATAACCACCAGAAACGGTGCTTTGACCGGCAAAAGCTGAACCTGCGGACACTGCTAATACACAAGCTGCCACTGCTGAAAGACATGTAATTTTTTTCATAACCACCTCGAAAAACGCAAATTTTAGAGTGAAACAAAAACACCATGTAATTATAACAATAAACAGCGGGAAACTCTGCCCGCTAATGGTTGTCTAATCATTTATTTGGTGTAACAAACAGTTTCAAGCATCTTCTATGTTACTAATACTTCAGATATTTTGGTACATTATACATCTTATTGTGACATACATCACTAAGAGTCATTCCAGATAATTCTTAATTTAACAGTATAAATAAACACCAATCACAGAATAAAAAAACAACAATAATAAATTTTTACGCTCTTTTTTTCTTTTTTTTCCGCATTGATGATTTTTAAACACTCCGCTGACATTTCATTTACACTAGCAAAAACGGGTTCGTCTACTTTTCTTTGAGGCTCAAAAGGATGTCTTTGTCTCCTTCATCCAAAAATACACTCCCATTGCTCCCTATTTTGTTGCTGGTGATCGCCATGATCTCAATACAAAGTGGAGCATCACTGGCAAAAAGCCTATTCCCACTGGTTGGCGCGCAAGGAATTACCTCGTTGCGCCTGGGGATTGGCACTCTTATTCTGTTTATTATCTTCAAACCCTGGCGAATGCGATTTGCTGCGGGGAGTCGTTTGCCCCTGCTCGTCTATGGGGTTGCGTTAGGTGGCATGAATTTTCTGTTTTATCTGTCATTGAAAACCGTGCCACTGGGTATTGCTGTTGCATTGGAGTTTACCGGCCCGTTGGCGGTCGCTATGTTCTCCTCCCGTCGCGCGGTGGATTTTATCTGGGTAGGGCTGGCGATTCTGGGGTTATGGTTCCTGCTGCCTCTGGGACATAGCGTCGATACTATTGACTTGTTTGGTGCAGCTTGTGCATTAGGAGCCGGTGCCTGCTGGGCAATCTATATTGTTTCAGGGCAAAAGGCCGGTGGCGATCACGGCCCTGGAACTGTTGCGATCGGTTCGTTGATTGCCGCACTTATTTTCTGCCCGATTGGTGTCGTCTATAACGGCATGGCGCTGTTCGATCCGGCAATATTGCCTATTGCGCTGGCGGTAGCAATATTGTCTACAGCCCTCCCCTACTCGCTGGAGATGGTCGCTCTGACCCGCCTTCCTGCCCGCACATTTGGCACATTAATGAGTTTGGAGCCTGCTTTAGCGGCTGTTTCAGGGCTGGTTTTCTTAAATGAGCATCTGACGATGGTGCAATGGTTGGCGCTGGCATCAATTATCTGCGCATCCATCGGTGCCACCCTGACCATCAAACCCAAGCCACAGTTAGAGCAAATCACCTGATAAAAGGGGAATTGTCATGGACGTCAGAACCGCCACATCAGCAGACTTTGCCGCAATATGTCCACTATTTCAGGCCGTAATTGGTCATGGTGATACCTATGTTTTTACCCCAGACACACCCAAACAGGATGCCTACGATTACTGGTTTGGTGCAGGGGTTTGGTGCAGGGGTTCGTTGCTGGGTTGCATTGCATGAGGGGCAAGTGGTTGGCATTTATAAATTGATCGATAATCAGCGCGGACTCGGTAGTCACGTTGCGAATGCATCATTTATGGTGGATAGCAAAGTACGCGGTTTGGGTATTGGCAAGGCTCTCGGGATACATTGTATTGAGCAGGCAACAGCACTCGGTTATCGGGCTATTCAATTTAATTTTGTTGTCAGCACCAATACCTTGGCGGTCACATTGTGGCAAAAACTCGGTTTCGACATTATCGCCACTTTGCCAAAAGCCTTTAATCATAGTCAGTTGGGCTACGTTGATGCTTACGTGATGCACCGTTCACTGGAGCAACGTTAGCGTTGATATTGCATTTACACTTTCCTGATGCCCAGTTGGTGGGCATTGATGCCGATTTGCTGTCCTCCCATGTTAATCAGATAGATACTTGGCGCACCATCTATTACCACCGAATGTTCTTATCAGCGGCGATTGCCGACTGTCTGCGCGCCACTCCCGACACCTCACAGCAGGATTTCCTGCAAGATTATCTGGCTCGCATTGATACAGCAGCCCGCAACAAGCCGATGTCCGCCGCTTACTGGGGTTGCCACGTTTATTTATTGTCGCCCAGGCCCGATAATAACCGCGTCGGCAGTGCTGGTGAGATTCATTCTCCAGCTCATTCCTATAAATAATATGCTCGCCAAACAGCCCACCTAATAAACTCTCTATTTAATATATTACTTACTTTCTATGTCATTCCACCAGTACGGTGACAAGTCATTAATTAATAATGACTTCCCCCATCGCTACATATAAATCAGCGTTATGTAACAGCTCACCCCCCTATTTAAATAATAAGAAACATAAAAATCACAGTGATAGCCTTTATCGATTAGACCTTGGGATAAAATCCGCGTTATTCTCAAAGCGAAACATTAAATTACATTTAAAAATAACTGTCGTTGTCGACGATTTAATTGATAGGCCGAATCTAACCTGCAAAATAGAATATCTTTGTTATACTTATTGCGGTGAAGAAATTGGTAATCAACTCAATAAAGGGATACCTATTATGAGTACAGCAAAACTGGTGAAAGCTAAATCCTCCGAACTCCTCTATACGCGTAATAATGTTGATGAACATACTAAAGAGCTTACGATTAAGCTATTAAACCAGATGGTTATCCAGTTTATCGATCTGTCGCTTATCACTAAGCAGGCTCACTGGAACATGCGTGGTGCTAACTTCATCGCGGTTCACGAAATGCTGGATGGCTTCCGCACTGCCCTCACCGATCATCTGGATACCTTTGCAGAACGCGCAGTGCAATTAGGTGGCGTGGCACTGGGTACTGCACAACTCGTTACAGATAAAACACCACTGAAGAGCTATCCAACTCACATTCAAAAGGTGCAAGATCACCTAAAAGAGTTGGCAGACAGATATGGTGTGGTGGCGAACTGTGTGCGTAAGGCCATAACAGAAGTCAAGGATGAGGATAGCGCAGACATGTTCACTGCCGCATCGCGTGATCTGGATAAATTCCTGTGGTTCCTTGAAGCAAATATTGAGTAATCACGCGCATTAGATGCATTATTATTACGCAACAGGGCCGGTATTCCGGCCCTGTTTACGGAGGCCATATGGCAAGCGGATGGGCAGGTGACGGCGCAGTGCAGGATCAAATTGACTCCACCCTTGATGATGCCGTGCAACGCGCTCGCCAGGCACTCGGTAAAGGTGACAGTGAAATGTATTGCCTTGAGTGTGGACAAGCTATTCCCGCAGCGCGGCGCAAAGCCCTCGCCGGAGTTAAGTATTGCCTGACCTGCCAAAATGAATTAGATAAACATCAGGCTAACCATGCCGGATATAACCGCCGTGGTAGTAAAGATAGCCAACTCAGATAACCCCCAGCGTCTAAACCCTTATCACCCCCTTTTCAAACAAAATAAGAGATAGTTAACAATATTGTTATATAAATGTTAGCTATTGATTGCATATTATTTACTTCCTAGTTAATAATAAACAAATAATGGATTAGTTGCACCAAAATGATATTAACGCACCGTTTTGGTGAGTCATATTGGTGCAAATGGTGTCAGCTAAGTAATTGCACGCTAATCACTTAGTAAAATATCGTTATTTTTAAATAACTTGCATTTCTGGCACGATCTTTTCATATTGCACTCTGAAATATAAAAAACGGATCTCCATGCTCAAAGTAATTGGCGTTGTAGCCAGACCGACCAGAAAATCCCAATAGACTGATTTAGTTCAGAAAATAGGGTGTCAAATCTGTCTGAAGCAAATTTTCACGCTGCTTGCAGCGGCCTCCTGAAAGTGAGGCCTGTTTTCGGGCCGAGTAACAGGAACCGCCAGCACTGCTGCGACACCATGTACCAAGGGTAATCCACAAAAGCATAAAGGAACTCCCACTTATGAAGTCACTTGTCAAAGTTTCATTGGCCGCACTTACGCTGGCCTTTGCCGTTAACACCTACGCCGCAGAAAAAGAACTGATCGTCGCTACAGATACCGCTTTCGTTCCTTTTGAATTCAAACAGGGGGATAAATATGTCGGTTTTGATATCGATTTGTGGGATGCCATCGCGAAAAAACTCGATCTGAAATATACCCTGAAACCAATGGACTTCAGCGGTATCATTCCTGCGCTACAAACCAAAAATGTTGACCTGGCATTGGCTGGGATCACTATCACCGACGAGCGTAAAAAAGCTGTCGACTTCTCTGATGGCTATTACAACAGCGGCCTGCTGGTGATGGTCAAAGCGAATAATAACGACATCAAAAGCGAAGCTGACTTGAAAGGCAAAGTGCTGGCAGTGAAAAGCGGCACCGGTTCGGTCGATTACGCGAAAGCCAACATCAAAACCAAGGATCTGCGCCAATTCCCGAATATCGATAACGCCTATCTTGAGTTAGGTACGGGCAACGCTGATGCGGTGCTACATGACACACCAAACATCCTTTACTTCATTAAAACTGCCGGTAATGGCCAGTTCAAAGCGGTGGGTGAACCCATTAAAGCTCAGCAGTATGGTGTCGCATTCCCACAAGGCAGTGACCTGCGTGAAAAAGTTAACGCCGCGCTGAAATCCCTGAAAGAAGACGGCACTTACGCTGTAATTTATAAAAAATGGTTCGGTGTAGAACCTAAGTAATTCTTTTTTTAAAATTTTTATACTCTAACTAATTCGAGTTGCAGGAAGGCGGCAAGCGAATAAGCCCCGATGAGTTGACACCTGTCAATGATTCGGGTCTATGAAAGCGGCCAACACATGCAGTTCGAAGTCTGACGAGTATAGACCAGGAGAATATCCATGCAGTTTGAATGGAGCGCTATTTGGCCCGCCATCCCAATCCTGCTTGAAGGTGCCAAGTTAACCCTGTGGATTTCGGTCCTGGGGTTGCTTGGCGGCCTGATTATTGGGGTTGTAGCAGGTTTTGCCCGCGCTTACGGCGGTTGGCTGAGTAGAAATATCGCATTAGTTTTTATCGAATTGATCCGTGGCACGCCAATTGTGGTCCAGGTGATGTTTATCTACTTTGCGCTGCCAATGATGATGCCAATGCGCATCGATCCCTTAACCGCAGCGATCGTCACCATCATGATTAACTCCGGTGCCTACATTGCGGAAATTACCCGTGGTGCGGTGCTGTCAATCCATAATGGGTTCCGTGAAGCGGGTCTGGCGCTGGGTTTGTCCAAACGCGACACCTTACGTTATGTGATTGCACCGCTGGCACTACGCCGTATGCTGCCACCGTTAGGTAACCAATGGATCGTCAGCATCAAAGATACTTCATTGTTTATCGTCATCGGCGTCGCTGAACTGACTCGTCAGGGGCAGGAAATTATTGCCGGGAACTTCCGCGCGATGGAAATATGGAGTGCGGTGGCGGTTATTTACCTGATTATCACGCTGGCGCTGAGCTTCGTTCTGCGTCGGTTAGAAAGAAAGCTGAAAATAATATGATTGAATTCAAAAACGTCTCCAAACACTTTGGTAAAACCCAGGTGCTCCACGACATCAATCTGAATATCACTAAGGGAGAAGTGGTGGTGATTATTGGTCCATCCGGCTCGGGGAAATCTACCCTGCTGCGTTGTATCAATAAACTGGAAGTCATTACCAGCGGTCAGTTGATTGTCGATGGCCTGGATGTCAATGACCCCAAAGTGGATGAACGCCTGATTCGTCAGGAAGCGGGCATGGTGTTCCAGCAGTTTTACCTGTTCCCGCATCTTACCGCACTGGAAAATGTCGCCTTCGGCCCAATACGGGTTCGCGGCGCATCCAAAGAAGCCGCTAATAAGCAGGCTCTCGCGTTGTTGGCTAAGGTCGGTTTGGAAAATCGCGCCCACCATTATCCGTCAGAGTTGTCTGGTGGCCAGCAGCAGCGTGTGGCTATCGCCCGCGCACTGGCGGTTAAACCCAAGCTAATGCTGTTTGATGAGCCAACCTCGGCGCTGGACCCTGAGTTGCGTCATGAAGTCTTGACCGTAATGAAAGATTTGGCGGAAGAAGGCATGACAATGGTTATCGTGACCCACGAAGTGGGTTTCGCGCAAAAAGTGGCATCACGCCTGATTTTTATTGATAAAGGCCGGGTGGCGCAGGACGGTGATCCGGATACTCTCATCACCCATCCACCAAGTGATCGTTTACGGGAATTCTTGCAACACGTTTCCTGATAAGCCATTTGGCATTACGTGAAAAAAGGCGGGTATCTTCAATGACACCCGCCTTTTTTATGCAATTTGCGGTAACTGACACTGCTTATATCACTGTTTGCTGATCCTTAATCTGAGCAAAAAATCGCTATCAGCGCCATAATATTACCAACGCTCTGCGGCCCAGGCGGCTTGCTGCTCCGGCGTCAGGAATGTCCAGGCAACGAAACGGCTGACCTTTTGCCCCTGCGCCATATCAATGGTGCGCACCTCAACAGCGTTCGCGTAACGTAGTGCATGATAAATCGCTGGCAAGGTGGTTTTTTTTGGAAATCAGTGAGGTAAACCAGAAGCAGTTCTGCCCCTTAGCAACACTCTCCACAATCATGCGCTTGACGAACCCTTCCTCGCCACCTTCACACCATAACTCACTGTTTTTACCCCCAAAATTCTGCACAGGCTTGGCGGCAACATCGCCTTTACCCAGTTTGTGCAGTTTACGGCGGGTCGTTGCGGCCGCTTCTTCGGCAGAGGCGTGGAACGGCGGGTTGCACAGCGTAGCATCATAGCGTTCATTAGGTAGCCAGACACCGTCGAAAATGGCTTGTGGATCTTTTTGCTGCCGCAGGCGTAACGCATTCCTCAACGTAGGATTCATTGATACCACCATTTTTGCCGCGCTGACAGCTTGTGGATCAATCTCAGTACCGGTGAAACGCCAGCCATATTCACGCTGACCAATAATCGGGTAAATACAGTTAGCGCCGACACCAATATCCAGCAGCGCAATATTTTTACCCTGCGGGATCACGCCAGCATTACTGCTCGCCAGTAAATCGGCCAGATGATGCAGATAATCGGCACGACCAGGGATCGGTGGACACAGAAAATCAGCAGGAATATCCCAATGCTCGATACCATAGAAGTGCTTCAACAATGCCCGATTAAGCATTTTCACTGCCAGAGGATCAGAAAAATCGATAGAAATATCCCCGTAGGCGGTCGGTGCCAGGAAAGAAACCAACTCTGGGCAACTAACTGAAAGTACATCAAAATCATAGCGCGAACGATGACGATTTCGTGGATGTAATCCGCTTTTTTCTTTTGGGAATATTTTTTTGTTTTCCATCGTACTGACTCTCTGATAAGCATTTTCTGGCGCGTAAGATAGCATAAATCACTGCAAAGCGGGTGAATGGGCATTTCCATCAAAATGAAGTAAACCGATCTGTTGCAGCCCTTGCCCGACATTCTCCGCCCGCCCTACTGCCACCAGACAACACGCAACCTGCTTTAAAATAGCCTCAGGGATCAGTTGCTTGCCAGCCAAACAGGATTCTATCCAATGAGCAGTGATGGCGGCATCTCTCGACGGGGGGAGTTCAGGTTCGTTTGGCTCGATTTGACGCTCCAACAAGATACTCTGCTCACCATCATTGATACGATGAATTGGTGGACAACGTAATGGGTTGGCGTAAACCTCCCCTTCAGTACCTTGTTGCAACAAGGCTGGCGCATTGATAGCCTGGAAAAAACCACCCACTTTCTGCATATATTCGGGATGAGAAACACTGGCTAACCGGAGCGCGTTATCGTGAATAAACGGTGTTGCCAGTTTTGCCAGCGTATGGCTGCTGTTTCTCACCCCCATACGCCAGCGTTGCTGCAATTGCTGGTCAAGTTGAGACGACAATGCGGCTACGGGAACAAAAACTGGCAAACCATGATCTAGCCGCTGTTGAGCCTCTTGTGCATTAAGCGACCACGGCATGCTCAACTGCTGGAAAATCTCAGCACTGGTAACGCGGCTACTGTCTTCTGTCACACCGTGCACAACCACAGGTAACCCCATACGTGACAGCAGCAGCGCCAACAACGGGGTCAGATTAGCTTGTTTGCGCGCACCATTATAACTGGGGATAACCACCGGTAACGGGCGGCCCTGTGGTGCACGTAATGACATCACCTGCTCTTGCATCGCCTGATAGAAACCCAGTATTTCCTGATCGGACTCACCTTTAATACGAAAAGCGATCAGGATAGCGCCCAATTCCAGTGCCGGAACCCGTTCTGCTAACATCGCTTTATACAGCTCATAGGCAGTGGACTGATCCAGATCACGCGCGTGGTTCTTACCGCGTCCAATTTCTTTGATAATCTTGCTGTAATCCATGATCTGGTATTTCTCCTGCCAGGATCGGTTAAACATAAATCAGGTTAAATATTGCCGAAACTTTATCATTTATAGTGATGATTATGCCGATAAGTTTACGCTAACCCGGTTTATTCAAGGATATTGGGCCGCTTTATAGCGATGAGCGACAATGTCACTAGTGAGATAATTGGCTGGTACTGGTAAGGAGAATCGGTCACTGCCGAGTGAAAAACACAGCAGTGACCGATTGAGAGTAATAATACATGAATTAATATCAGTTATGACAGTTTTCTAACCTCTTCCGCAGGGCTGAATAAAACACGATAGATTGCCCCGCCTAAAGCACCGCCCACCAACGGAGCCAGCCAGAATACCCAGAGCTGTTGCAGTGCAATGCCACCGGCAAAGATTGCCACACCGGTACTGCGCGCGGGGTTGACCGAAGTGTTATCCACTGGAATACAGACTAAATGGATCAGTGTTAAGCACAACCCAATAGCCAGCGGAGCTGCGACTGCAGGAGAACGTTTATCTGTCGCCCCCATGATAACCATCACAAATCCCATCGTCAGAACTACTTCAGCCACCAGCACCGACTGCAAGTTATATCCCCCCGGCGAGCGAACACCAAAACCATTACTGGCGAAACCGGCACTGACATCGAAGCCCGCTTTGCCGCTGGCGATAAGATACAAGATTGCTGCACCTGTCAGCCCACCCAATACCTGCGCGATGATGTAAGGCACCAATTGCGCACCTGAAAAACGCCCACCGACCCATAACCCCAGTGAAACTGCTGGGTTAAAGTGCGCGCCAGAGATATGCCCAAGGGCATAAGCCATTGTGACGACGGTCAAACCAAATGCCAGTGCAACACCAAGAAATCCAATACCCGCCACCGGGAACATTGCAGCCAACACCGCGCTACCACACCCGCCTAATACCAACCAGAAAGTGCCAATAAACTCTGCCATTAGCTGTTTCATTCTGCTTCACCCTTGCCCGCTAAATATATCGATAACAGTTAGCGCCATCGCTAACCAATAACCAGCAATTCTCACCGGAGGTAATGCGGCTGAATCTATTAAGATCAGCTCACCTGCGATTTATATAAGCTTAGTCATTGAATTCATGCCTATCGGGAAAGATTTCATATGAAACGGTAATTTGTATTAATAATGCGTTAACAAGAGAGATATCACCTTATCCGCGCTTGCGCCTTACCTTTTTTGTCACAGGTTTAGCCACCACGTTGACAACCGGTGCCTCAGCCCCTTCAGGCATATCAGGTTGTTCAATCGGGAAGACCGGTAACGCCGCCAATAGCCGGGAACCGTAGCCCTTGGTCAACAACCGCCGATCGTAAATCACAATTTCACCGTGGCATTCATTACTGCGAATTAACCGCCCAACTTGCTGGATCAGGTTAAACGAAGCACTTGGCAGGCTCTGCACTTCAAACGGATAACGTTTCAAAGACTTCAGCCACTCCCCTTCCGTGAGAATAACCGGGCTGTCAATCGGGGGGAATGAAATCTTGTGAATATGTACCTGGGTGAGTAATTCCCCTTTTAAATCCAGCCCTTCGGCAAATGATTGCAGACCAATCAATACACTGGCGCTACCGTTAGTCACCCGCTTGCGGTGCTCTTCAACCAGGCGATAACGGGGTTGATCCCCTTGCACTAACAACATCAAACGCAGATCGGTGACATGACTGAGAAAAGTCTGCATTGCACGATGGCTACTGAACAGAATCAGCATTCCTTTATGCCGCCCGCTGGCCTGCTGCGCGCGGAAGAATTGGGCCATTTCCGCCAAATGTTCCGCTTCATGAGCCATCGTCGGCTCAAAACGCATTTTGGGGATAATCAGCTTCCCCTGCTCAATATGATTAAACGGTGACGATAGCGCTTCAAAGCGATCACCGGCTTTCTCACTTAGGCCACTCAGTTCTTGTAAACGTGCAAAGCTATTCAGTGAACGTAAGGTCGCAGAGGTAACAATCACATGGGGAACTTTGCGCCATAACATTTTATCAAGCTGATCACTGACACGGATCCCCACACAATGGAAATAGAGATGGGTTTGGTTTTCGCGGTAATCGCGGGTTACCCATTTGGATATGGGGGCGTTCGATGCCTTCTCCATCGCAGCCAGCCGCCACAGCTTACTCATGGCTTCCAGGTAGCCCAAAGTCCGGCTCATCTGCAAGATAGCGCGATGTAAACGAACGATATCGTGCTTACCAGTCTGCTCACTCAAATCATTAAGCACAAACTCAGCCAGCCCACGCAAGGCGTCGGTCAGCTTAAATAATTTGGCACAATCCTCAGTCAAACTGCCCGGCAGCTCGCCCATTTCAAAGCGGTACACAACCGGATTCCCTTGTTCAGGTAAAAGTAGGCTAACTTGCTGCTCAACACTCAACATCAGTTCGCGTAACTGCTCACAATGGTCTTTTAACCGTTCCGGGTTTGCCAATCCGGGGGGATTTTTGGGCCGATATTGCACCATGCATTGATCCACCAGCCGCACAATCATATCCAACTGCATATTGGCAAAAACTGCGGTGATCTCACCTTCAATCTCTAAGGCATCCCGCGCCACATCCGGTAAGTGATGCCCTTCATCTAAAACCAGCAGCAGCTCCTTCGGATTGGGCAGCACGGATTCAGTCTCCAGCGCCGCCATGACCAGTGCATGGTTTGCTACCACCACATCAGCACTTTCAATCTCTTTGCGAGCAATAAAGAACGGGCACTCACGGAAATAATGGCAATTCCGCCCAAGACAATTGGCCTTATCAGTACTCAGTTTGGCCCATAAGCTGTCACTGAGTGCCAACTGATGGTGATCCCGTAACCCATCCCAGACATGGCTGCTCAGTAATTTAGACAATGTCAGGCAGGTCGCTTGCTCCTCACCATTAGCCGGGGCCAGCTCATCACCGAGAAACAGGGATAAATCCCCCTGCCCGGAGACATCGGTACACATTGCCGCCAGATTACGTGGACAAACATACCGCCCGCGCCCGAAAGCACCGGTGAATTTGAGATCAGGAATGATTTTCTTTAACAATGGCAAATCTTTGCTGTAAATCTGATCCTGTAGCGCCACATTCGCGGTACTCACCACCAACGGTTTACTTTCCGCACGACTGACCGCGATGCCGGGGATCAGATAGGACAACGTCTTGCCGACACCGGTCGGCGCTTCTATTGCCAAGTGGCGGCCAGCATCACCTGCCAATGTTTTCGCCACCTCGGCAATCATCTGACGCTGTGGCGCGCGTGAGATAAAATCTGGGATCTGCTGCGAAAGCGCCTTATACCACTGACTGATTTGCTCTTTTACTGCTGGGGACAACGCCATGCATATCTTATCTAAACTGAGTGTTGCCCTATTGTCACATAGAGCGGCGCTCGCGTCAGCCCGAAAGCTACACCGGTTGAAAAACCGAGCGATGACAAGCTGGGTGGCCTGAGGTGAAGAGTCAGTTTATCCCCGTGAAAAAGGTAAATATTTACCTAATGTCGCAATTATTTATGTTTTGTCATAAATACATCACACAGATGCGGTAAAAATTCTGCGCTGGATGAATTAAGACAGACATTGAATACGGTCAATAAATCCATTACTCGCGTCTTTTTAATAAGAGAAACAGGGCAAAAAACATGAAACGTAATATTCTGGCAATCCTGGTACCGGCTCTATTATTTGCCACCACATCGCACGCAGCAGAAATTTATAATAAAGATGGTAATAAGCTGGATTTATACGGAAAAGTAAAAGCATTACATTACTTTTCTGATAATAATAAGAGTGATGGCGACAAATCTTATGTACGCTTCGGTTTTAAAGGCGTCACTCAAATTACTGACCAACTCACTGGCTATGGTCAGTGGGAATATAACGTTGCCGCAAACTACGCTGAAAGTCAGGAAACTAAAGACAATAAAACCCGTTTAGCTTTCGCGGGTTTGCGTTACGGGAAATTAGGCTCAATCGACTATGGCCGTAATTATGGCGTTTTATATGATGTCGCCGCCTGGACCGATATGCTGCCTGAGTTCGGTAACGACAGTTACACCAGAACAGATAACTTTATGACTGGCCGCACTACTGGCGTTGCAACTTACCGCAATACCGATTTCTTTGATCTGGTTGATGGCCTTAAGTTCTCCCTGCAATATCAGGGTAAAAACGGCAGCCCGTCAGACAGCAATAACGGGCGTCCCGACGCAAGCAAACAAAATGGTGACGGCTTTGGTTTGTCTTCCAGCTATGAGATCGGTGCCGGCGTTAGCGTAGGTGCAGCCTATGCTTCATCAAATCGCACCACCGCACAGAAAAACGGCGATTTTGGCAAAGGTGACAAGGCCGATGCCTGGACAACCGGTCTGAAATATGACAATAACGGGGTTTATCTGGGAGCAACTTATGCAGAAACCCGCAATATGACGCCAATTTCAGGCACGGCATCCATCAATAATGTGTCTACTAGCGTCAGTGGTTTTGCCAATAAAACACAAAACATAGAATTGGTTGCACAATATATGTTCGATTTCGGATTAAAACCATCTTTAGCCTACATTCAATCTAAAGGCAAAGACATTGAAGGAATCGGTGACACTGATCTGGTTAAATATGTTGATATCGGTGCTTATTACTACTTTAACAAAAACATGTCCACTTATGTCGATTATAAAATAAACCAACTAAGTGATGATAACAAACTGAAGCTCAATACAGACAATGTGGTTGCTGTAGGTTTAGTTTATCAATTCTAGTATTTAACCCGTTGCATTACCCTCATTGCTCCATTGTGGATGGCCTTTATATTTTTGCATAATCTATTTAGTGATATATGTAGTGTCTATTATGCCGGGATAATTCCCGGCTTATTTTCTCTATATTTATAAACAACGCTCTATTTTATAAAAAATCAGGGATAAAAAATTAATTAAGCCGCATCAACAGTAACCATGTCTCGCATAACGACTCAATCATCTCCCCTCTGCGCTTTGCCAATAGTGTTCTTCACTCACGCCGTTATCGGTCTGAACCCGTAGTGGAACCAACCACTAATAGCCACTGATACTAAGATAATCATGTCTGGAACCGCTGGATGAGGTGATTTTTTTCCGTCACACTGGGGTCTGGCTGTTTCAACGCGCTATCCGCCCATTGCAACAATTGATGATAATCCAGAAACCTCTCTTTTACGGTTTTTTATTGTGCAATAGCTTGTTGGTTATGCTGCAAAGCGTGAGCAGACAAGAAAGCATAATCTGTCTGTGCCGCCTCTGTCACGGTCACAAGCAACATAGCGAGTACTAAGAACGGAATTTCTTGCTAAAGCAATTGCAGCCATAAATCATTACCTTGTCTGATAACCACAAATAAGATTTAAGCATCATGTCTGAAGGCTATTTACCTTTCATTAAGTAGGTAATTTTTACCACGGGAAACTCTTTAACTGCCCAATTAAATAAAGAATAAGTTGCTGTTTTAGAGAAAAATTCAGGTGAAAAATTGAAAAGTAAAAAAATGATAAAAACCTTTGCTAAACATCGCTATTCTCAGGTTTACTGATGCCTATCTGTTTACTGCCCCTTTTTAGTTGAATAACTATGTTGAAGCAAAATAGCCGTAATATGTGGTTGCTGGTTGGTTCACTTTTCACCTTGTACTTCGTCTGGGGTTCAACCTATCTGGTCATTCGCATCGGTGTAGAAAGCTGGCCTCCTTTAATGATGGCGGGTTTGCGTTATCTAATTGCCGGAATTTTGCTGTTCAGCTTCCTGACCATCCGAGGCCACACACTGCCTACTTTACGGCAATGGATGGGAGCCAGTGCTATCGGTATTTTATTGCTGGCCATCGGTAACGGGCTGGTCACTATCGCGGAGCACCAACATGTCCCATCAGGAATTGCCGCAGTAATGGTGGCAACGGTGCCTCTTTTCACTTTGTGTTTCAGTCTGTTATGGGGTATGCGTAACACCAAATTGGAATGGGCTGGAATAGCTCTTGGGCTAGTCGGGATAATATTGCTGAACACTGGCAGTAACCTATTAGGTAACCCTATGGGAGCAATGCTGATCTTATTGGCTTCAGCCAGTTGGGCGTTTGGCTCAGTCTGGAGCTCCAAATTATCACTTCCCAACGGCCCGATGTCTGGCGCGGCACAAATGCTGGTAGCCGGAGTGATATTGTTGATTGGCAGTACATTAAGTGGTGAGGAACTGAGTCAAATGCCCTCGATGAGCGGAATACTCTCGCTACTCTATTTGATTGTTTTTGGCTCAATGCTTGCCATCAGCGCATATATGTTTTTGCTAAAAAATGTCCGCCCAGCAGTCGCTACCAGCTATGCATATGTCAACCCCATTGTGGCGGTGTTACTGGGTATTAGCTTTGCAGGTGAAAGTTTATCAACCACTGAATGGTGCGCATTGGCAATCATAGTGTCGGCGGTAGTATTGGTTACCTTGGGTAAATTTCTATTTAAACGCCGCGAAACCTCAGTTTAAACACCACACCCAACCCCTTTAGGGGGCAAAAGTACAACATCAGATTGCTGGCAAACCCCAACCACACTATTACTGCTGGCGAGGGCTGCCAGAACGGTAAAGTGCCCACGTCAGGGATGCCTCAGCTCGGCTCTACAAGGGAGCTTATTTTTATAAAGAGAGTAGGCGTTTTTACGATCAATCCGTTCTCACCGCTGTAGCCACATTGTCATTAACCTCAACATGGTTGTTTCATTTAGTGAACAGACTATAATTCCTGCTGTTTAGATAAAAAGTGAAAAAAATTATGCTAAGAAAAGCACTCATTATCCTGATTGCGATAATGGCACTGAGTTCATTAGGCGGCGTTTTCCTGGCTGGGCTGAATATCTATACCCGTTCAACCACGCCTCTTGATACCAATGCGACTGAATCTTCTCCGTTATCTGATATTGGCCCGGCGGGTTTATCCAATAATGGTCAGGAAGCACCGTAACTACCGATTAAGTCGCGCAATTATTGCGGCAAAAAGCCAGTAAGCCCCAGATCCGTTCAAATACCTAAGAACGGTAGGGGCACAATAGATTCAAGAAAAATATCTCCCACAGCCATTGCGGTAATCATCGTTCGATTCCAACCTACGGTTTCAATACCCAAATATGATACTGCCCCCCCTTGATCCCCCTCCATCATCGCAGCAATAATGGCGTACAATGGGGACGTTGTGGACTGCAACATATAGGACTCATTAAAACGCGAATGTTCAATTGGCTTCTTACCATTTATCACAGGGATATATGATGCTTGTGACAATGCTGCCAGCAGTTTATGCGTTGATTGAGTGGCAAAAACGGTCGGCCCCCGTGAGTCGTGATCCGCTGGATTACCACGCATAGTATAACGGTCACGGTAAAGAGGATTAAAACGGGCATACGCATACCTAGTCTTGTCCAATAGGTATCAGCGCCAATGATGTGGCTACCGCCTGAACCCGAGTAATCATTTTTGCCCAATAATATTCAGCCCGACAAATATCCATAAAAAGACCACACAAGTAAGTGTTAATAGTATCGGTTCTTTTAATATGGGAAAAAATAGCTGAGGTAACCTACGCCAATAACGACCATAGCAATATTACCAATCCAACATGCCAGCCAATAAAGAACGTTAGTTTGATAACCTAAAAATGGCCCAAAGGCCCGGCGAGCATACGTATAAGACCCTCCAGGGCTATCATCCAAAGATGACATTTTGGCGTAAACCATTGATAGAGCTAAAGCACCGATAATAGTAACCAACCATCCCCAAATGGCTATTCCACCGGTAGAGGCTAAATTAGCAGGTAATAAAAAAACACCTTGTACGCAGACAAAATGGCAATATCAGACTTACCAATGACGTTGAGCATCTTGCGGCTTAATGCCCACCATATATGGACAATGAGAACAACATAAGTGCCTGTAGAGATAACAATCACTACAAGCGAGAGTCAGTCCTCGTTCCCGCTTAAGATTGCAGACCCCGCCAGCGTGATAAACGCTGACTCCACCGTTCAAAAATCATATCGGTAATAATGGCTAACAGGGCAACGATGATTGCCCCTTGAATCACATAAGCGGTATTAAAACCACTCAAACCGATGATAATGGGAGAACCCAGTGTTTTGGTGCCTACAGTGGATGCTATAGCCGCAGTACCAATATTGATAATTACTGAAGTACGAATACCCGCAACGATAACTGGCGCTGCCAAAGGGAGTTCGACTTGCAACAAAATCTGGCGGGTACTCATTCCCACACCTTCGGCTACCTCATGGATACCGCGTGAAACTGATTCGACACCCGCAATGGTTCCTTGTAAAATAGGCAGTAAGCCATAGAGCACTAACGCGATAATCGCTGGCTTCTCACTAAACCCCATAACCGGCACGGCAATCGCTAATACAGCTACAGGTGGGAAGGTCTGCCCCATCGCTACCACGGTTTCCACTACGGATCGGTACTCTTTCCCCGCCGATCGTGTTACGGCTATACCGGCAGAAACACCAATGAAAATAGCAATAATGCTGGATGCCAGAACCAGCAGAACATGGGCAACAACCAGTGACCAGAATGTATCCTGCAAATAGATGGGCCGGTCAAGGTCAGGAAATAATATGGCAAAAAACCACGCAACGAGGTCATACCAAAAACTAATGCACATAATAAGAGCAGTGCCCAAAACAGAGGGTCTTTTAGCCAACGGGATAGACCAGATGATATATTTGCTATAGTCACTATCTTCATATCATTAACTTTGGCTCTCTGTAGCCTCATGCTTCCTCCTTATCTGCCACCAAATCAGCAAAATAGAGCACCCCCAATAGCTGCCCCTGCTCATTGGCTACTGGTAACTTATCAGTCTGACGCGATACAAACAGGGAGAGAGCTTCGCGCAGACTGGTCGAGCCTAGAATTGGCTGCCCTACCAGTGTTTCACCGCGCCGAACTCTTTGTTCAGCCCATCCCAGCGATAGCAACTTGATACCGAGATCGCTGCGGCCAAAGAAATCGCGGACAAAATCATTGACAGGCTGAGTCAGCATCTCAAGCGGTGTACCTTGTTGAATAACCCTTCCTTCATCCATTAACACAATACGATCAGCCAGACTTAACGCCTCATCGATATCATGGGTTACCAGCACAATGGTTCGGCCAGACAATTGATGAATACGGGTAATTTCTAACTGCAAAGCTGAACGAGTAACAGGATCTAACGCACCAAATGGCTCATCCATCAATAACACTTCAGGATCAGCGGCTAAAGCTCTCGCGACACCTACCCGCTGTTGCTGACCACCAGAAAGCTGATGGGGATAACGGTGAAGAAACTGTTCTGGAGCCAAATGCAATAGTTCAAGTAATTCAAGAACACGTTGCCGAATACGCTCTTGTGGCCATTTTAGCAACTGAGGTACAGTGGCAATATTACGCTCCACAGTCCAATGAGGAAATAACCCTATTGACTGAATGGCATAGCCCATCCGTCGCCGTAAATCTTCAGGTTTGTAATTACGAATTTCTTCACCGGCAAAGTGGATCTCTCCTTCGTCGTGTTCAATCAGACGGTTAATCATTTTCAGTGTGGTTGATTTACCGGAACCAGAAGTACCAATAAGCACGGCAAATTCCCCCTTGGCAATCTGCAACGATAAGTTATCTACCGCCTGTTTACCGGCAAAATATTTACTCACCTGATGGAAATGAATCATCGACGAGAAGTATCCATAAAAGTAACGATAAATTTAAACAGTGAATCAACAATGACCGCCATCACTATCACGGGTATAACACCTAGCAGCACCAAATCCAATGCGCTACTTAATAATCCTTGAAATACAATTGCTCCCAGCCCACCAGCGCCGATCAGTGCGGCGACGACAGCCAGCCCCACAGTTTGAACAGAAATAATGCGAATGCCTGACAAAATAAGTGGCATTGCGATTGGAGTTTGTACCCGAAAGAATAACTGACTGCGAGTCATCCCCATTCCCCGCGCAGATTCCACAACACTGTCAGGAACAGCATCTAACCCAGCGACCACATTACGTACTAACGGTAACAAGGCATAGAGCACTAACGCCACTATCGCAGGTGCCAGCCCTATGCCACTGACTCCATGCTCTGCCAACCAGGGAATAGCAGCAGCTAAGCTGGCTAAAGGAGCAATCAATAAGCCGAATAGTGCAATAGATGGAATAGTTTGAATGATATTTAATGTTGAGAAAATCGCGCGTTGAAAACGTGGTACTCGAAAACAAAGTAAGCCAAGAGGAATTCCCAAAACAATAGCCGGAACCAATGTTGCCAATAGAATTTGCACGTGTTGCCACAGGGCATCATCAAACACGTCCTCGCGATTAAAGTATTCTTTCATCAATGAGAGATTGTTTAGTTGGCCGGTTGTCAACAATACTGCGACAGGAAGTATCAGTAAGACGTTTGCCAAGCTGCGCCAGGCTGGACTAACAATTGCGCGAGACCAACTATCGACGGCAATCAATACACTCAGCCCACTCATTAGCCAGAACCCCCCGCCTAAAGAAATGCGCGTTAAACTGTCTTCCCCTCCCGCAAGCTGTGTTGCAGTAGTGCCTGCTAATAGCAGCAAGCCGAACAGCAAGAATCCAGCTGATAGTGCAATCAACCAATAGCTCAGAATATTTTGTTTAACGAAAGCGAACGCAATCAATACCAGCATTGGCACAAGAAGCCACCAGACTAAACCGGTTATTAATGACGCTAACGGGATCCCTTGACCAGAGATTAACCGGTTAGGTGCATGACTAAGAAATGAGAGCCATGCACCCGCTAAAACCATCAAAATAGTCAGTGTTAGCAAGACACGGTTTTTCACAACCATAACAAATCCATCTCCTTACCAAATAGCCTGATAAAACTTAGGCTACCCGTGAATTGGATGGCACAATAAAATGAACGCGTTGTAGCATCATCCTTGATAGACACCATCATTTCTTAGTAAACCCTCTTTCTTTCAGATAATTAGCCGCTACTTTTTTTGCATCTTGTCCTTCAACAGCGATACGAGCGTTCAGTTTTTGTAACGTCGGAGCATCAAGTGAGGCAAATACCGGATTAAGCAACGCAGGTATAGTTGGGTGTGCTTTCAGTGTAGCCTCACGGATAACCGGGGCGGGAGCATAGATAGGTTGCACCCCCTTAGGGTCATCCAATGTTTGCAGGCCCAAAGCCGCAACCGGGCCATCGGTACCATAAGCCATAGCAGCATTCACCCCGGAAGTTTGCTCCGCAGCCGCTTTGATAGTGACCGCAGTGTCACCTCCCGCTAAAGAGAGCAGTTGGTCCTGATTCAATTGAAAACCATAGGCTTGCTGGAAAGCGGGTAATGCATCCGGACGTTCGATAAACTCGGCAGAAGCTGCCAATTTGAATTTCCCCCCTGCGTTAATCCATTTACCTAAATCTTCCAATGTCTTGAGATTATTTGCCTTAGCCAAATCCTTACGTACAGCAATTGTCCAGGTATTATTAGCCGGCGCAGGTTCAAGCCACACTAATTTGTTTTTATCATAATCCAGAGCTTTGACTTTCTCGTAACCCGCTTTGGCATTTTTCCAGGCAGGATCTTTTTCATCTGAAAAGAAGAAAGCACCATTGCCTGTATATTCAGGGTAAATATCTATCTCACCAGCAGATATCGCGCCACGAACAACTTTAGTCGTACCCAGTTGTGACTTATTGGTGGTTTTGATCCCGTTAGTTTCTAAAACCTGCACAATAATATTGCCCAGCAGTGAACCTTCAGTATCAATTTTAGAGCCAACACGGACAGTATCTGCTGCGTGAGATACACCAATTGATAGCGTAATCATCATTGCCACCAACACAAAAATCCGGCCACGGATTAGGTTCATTACCATGCTTTACCTCTATATACTTAGGGGATAAGAGAGTTCAGGCGTTACCATTTGTAAAACGCGTAACTTGTACGTCAGTAACTATAGTTGAATTGGCTCAAAACAAACCAAATAACTGACTGATATTAAATGTATTATTAACGTGAAATGAGTTTGATCAATTCACCTTCCTAATTAATAACTGTATAGTTGCTGAGAACTTACGATCAAATTTTCTAACAGTAGCCAAGTTAAGATTACACAAAATACTGTATATAACAACAGCCAACTACAAATTATTGAACAAACTAAAAGCAATATCGGGACAATCACCCAATTTCCATAACTGCATTCATTACCTAAGCCTATGGAACGCTTTAATCCGATGGGAAACGGCTATTACTTCTTTCAATTA
Organism: Yersinia aldovae ATCC 35236; assembly: GCF_000173735.1. GTDB lineage: Bacteria > Pseudomonadota > Gammaproteobacteria > Enterobacterales > Enterobacteriaceae > Yersinia > Yersinia aldovae. Next base: position 193,361 of record NZ_ACCB01000002.1, read on the forward strand.
CACTCTGCAGGAGAGCTATCTCGGGCACTTTTTCTCACTGAGATAACTGGGATATGCTTCCATTTCTAATATTGAAAATGCAAATGTCTACAACCATTAAGTATAGATGCTCACCACAAATTGCTTGCTGCCTACTAATATTGATAGCAATTTTTAAAATAAATCTAACGCAACCCATAACAGGGCAAAACAGTAAATCATGGTGGCTTGGCTAGGATTGAGATTTAAAAATAACAAAAACCGGTACTGTGCCGCCTCATTCAAAGTTGAATATGTCGCACTCGTTCTGTTGTACGGTGTTCAAAAAAGGCTTGAGTCTTGTCAAACTCAGTGTTGGAGACGAAACGACTAGCAGATAAAAAGCAGTCAAAGGAGGATTATGCCAACCCCTGCCCAAGTGGGGTAGCCCCCCGGCCATGATCAGCCAAAAACAGTCGCTTTATCCGCTCGCGGAGTTGTTCATTGAAACAATGAGCAACTCCGCGTTGATGGTTATCGATTTTAATATTAGTGGGCGGTATATCTCGGCTCATACCAGGCATAATTTATATCTGCATGATCTGAATAAGAATTACGGCTAACCAACTAAAAGCATTACGATTATAAGAAAACTTACTGACCACTTTGACCCCGTATTTTTACGTTACAACAGGATCAGCAGCTCAATTAAATATATTTATACTGCTCTCCAGCATTTTTCCTGCGCTGACACGGCGATTGCATCCAATACTTTTGAGACTTTCCAACCCTCTTCAAAATCCGGCCACATCCGATCTCCAGCAGCAATTCCGTTAATTAGATCACGAATCTCTACGGTTTTTTGATCGTTAAATCCTATGCCGTGCCCTGCACTGATACAAAATGCGGCATAGTCTGGATGCTGTGGCCCGGTAAGAATGGTTTTGAACCCTTGTCTGGCTTGTGGGTCATCATGACGATATAGCTGTAATTCAGCCATGCGCTCCTGAGAATAGCTAATTGTACCTTTGGTACCAGTGACAACATACGTCAGCCCCATTTTACGGCCACAAGCTATACGTGATGTTTCGATTGTGCCCATTGCACCATTGGCAAAACGCACCAAGGCACTGGCTTGGTCTTCATTTTCCACTGTTCTGAGCTGGGCAGGCTCCTTAGGGTCAGGCCGCTGTTTAATGATAGTCTGCATATCACCCGATACACTCGTGATATCACCAACCAGATAATGCGCCATATTAACAATGTGGGCCGCTAAATCCCCCAAAGCCCCCAAGCCCGCTTGTGCTTTAGTACAGTGCCAATCCAAAGGTGTCCGTGGGTCGGCCAGGTAGTCCTCATTGTGAGTACCGTAAAAATGGACAATCTCGCCAATCTCACCATTAGCGATGATTTCCCTTGCCAATTGACTGGTTGGATTTTTCATATAATTGAAACCCACCAGTGTTTTCACTCCTTTTGCCCGTGCAGCGTCAGCCATTTCTTTGGCATCCGCAGCATTAAGAGCCAGCGGTTTTTCTGAATAAACATGTTTACCGTGACTAATCGCTAACAGCGCCATCTCTTTGTGCAGGAAATTAGGTGCACATATATCCACGACATCAATATCAGGATCAGCAACCAGCGTCTTCCAATTTGCAGTAGAACGAGCAAAACCAAACTCAGTTGCACGCTGCTGCGCTAATTCAGGTGTAACCTCTGCCAACATCTCTAATACCAGTTGCCCTTTTAACGGAAAAACAGTTGAAACCTGTGCGTAAGCAATGGCATGACAGCGGCCAATATATCCAGTACCGATAAGGCCAATTCGAACTTTATTCATTCTATTCCCCTCGCCTGTTTATAGATCAAGCCCCAAAAAGAGGCTTTACTTATTCATGGTTATACGAAATTAAAATTTCATCATCAAGATAAAAATAGAACGAAAAACTCTTTTTGCGAGATACTACTAAGAAAGACTTTGGATTAATGAAACATTGCATAAACAGAAGGTAAATCCTTGTAGCAGGCTCACAAATGAAGATATCTAAACACCAGAAAAATGAACCATTCATTTATCAAATGCAATAAAGTGGATAATAAATTCCAACAAATGCGAAACGCTACGCATTAATAACAAAGCCGAGTTTCATTAGAAAAATTTCGTTATATAGTAGGTAGCACGAAGAAGCTATCGGCTGAACTGCCTCTTTATAACTTTGACAGGTAACTTGCCATGAATTCACCTTTTTTAGTTACGCCACAATGGTTGGCCGCACATATTAATGATGCCAACATGGTTATTCTGGATGCCAGAATGTCGCCTCCGGGCTTGGTGCCAAAACGAAATATTCAAGCTGAATTTGAGCTGGGTCATATCCCAGGTGCAACTTATTTTGATATCGACGCTGTAGCTGACCACAGCACCGAGCTTCCACATATGCTGCCCTCGCCCCAAGTATTCAGTGAGAAAGTGGGAAAATTGGGTATCAGCGAGCAGCAAACTTTAGTGATCTATGATGACGGCAACCTATTTTCTGCACCAAGAGTTTGGTGGATGCTCCGTACTTTCGGTGCAAAAAACGTGCATATACTGGCTGGTGGTTTAAACGGTTGGCAACAGGCTGGCTATGCCTTGGAAAGTGGTCAAACCAATCCTGCCTCGCAGGTTTTCAAAACTACATTTAATGCCGCAGCAGTCAAAAGTGTGAATGAAGTATTCGCTGTATTAGGTAACGACGAAGTGCAGATTCTTGATGCCCGACCAGCAGCCAGATTCAAGGCTCAGGAGCCTGAACCTCGCCCCGGCCTACGGCTGGGACGAATTCCTGGCAGCATTAATGTGCCGTGGGGGAGCATGGTCGAAAATGGTAATCTGAAGTCGCCGCAAGCGCTGGCAGATATTTTTGCCGCACAAGGAGTCGATTTAACTAAACCTATTATCACCAGCTGCGGTTCTGGGGTAACAGCAGCTGTGGTTACACTAGGTTTAGCTGCGTTAAATACGCCATCAGTGTCGCTCTATGACGGTTCTTGGGCTGAATGGGGTGCATCTGGCTCACTGCCAATAGAGGACACACAGCTCCCGTGATTTGGAACTCAATCACTACCAGATTGCGGATATTATCAAGACCTATATCGTTTCCACGCACTTTTTGGGCAATTTTTCTGCGGAACATCACTAGACTGCTATCCGCCAGTTCTGTGACAACACACATAAAACTGTTCAACCCACCAGGATAGCCATATCCCCCTGAGCGAAGAGTTTTTTGATAACAGCACTAATTTCCTTGATAACCGAGGATTGAATGTCCTCGGTTGGTTTATCCAGCATTAGCAGCCAAGGCTGGCAAGAAAATGCATAGCCAATTGCTGCTGGCTGGCAAAGATATCTCCGCCACAACGGGGTATTTCATTATTGGCAATCGTTTCGATAACCCACCATATCATGCCCCGCGACCACGAATGAATGCTTGCCTGTCTAGGGGTTAAATAGCCCTGCGGTATAGGCTGTCTTTACATCTGTCATACCTGCGATAAGTTCATCCAGTAACAACAAATATGGATGTGGACCTGCACCAGTAACATATCAATGTCAAGAAACAGCGCCTGCCCGTGATATATCAAACCAGCCTGACACAAACTCATATCACTTAAACGCAACATCAGGAATACTTTATCAATCTGAACCTGCTACTCACTATTTAGTTTTACACATAAACAGGCCCAGGCGGTTTTGGTATTTTAGCCAATTCAAGACCTTCTAGCACACTCAGCGTTTCAAATATCGTCGGTTTTTGAAATTTGCACTCAATACCCGCTTATGCAATTTCAATCGGACTCACAGTGAAAGGTCATGGTGTTGGTCATATAACTTCTTGCCAGTCTGTGGATGGGCCGCAATAGTGCAGATAACTATAATTGCGATGAAATAGAAAAATAGAATGCAGCAAGAGCTGCATATATTATATATAGGTGTCTGATGGAGTAAAAGATAGATATAAATGCAGACATTATATTAACGAAAAAGGAATGGCTCATTGCCACTCCTGTCTTATTATTAGTTACGCATTACTCATGTTATTGATATTACTTTTTAGGGCCACGGATGCGTAATGTCAGACCTTTCAAGAAATAACGTAGTACTTGATCACCACAAGGACGGAAGTTTTACTCCCCTCTTTGCGGAACAGCGCATTTAACTCAGGTTTGGATACTGGGAATTCAACGGCGTTGAAAACATCGTGCATATCAGTATCTTTTAGCTCAAATGCTACACGCAGTTTTTTCAACACGATGTTGTTGGTGATGACAGGTTCTACCGCAGGCGCGGGGAACTTATCATCTTTACCACGTCTGAAGAAAATTAGGCCATTAAGGAAATGCGCCATCACCAAATCGGGGCAATCCTGATAACCCGCTTCATCTTCTTTTTTAAGAAAATTAATGACATCCGCATTATCCACTTCAAAATCGGCCAGCTTAATAATTTCTGCTATTTTGGTATCGTTAACGTTAAGCATATAGCGAACACTGCGGAGTACATCGTTGTTGATCATATTACTGCCCTATTCCTATTATTTAGAGTAGACGCATGCGAATGTCGCAAGAAAAAAAGGCTTCTTTAACGTCTAGCGGGCAGTATTGTATAGATTTATGCCGATTTTCTCAATGTAAATCTGATAAATGACTAAAGTGCTAAACTTATCTAAATAAATACTTATAACAAGTAAAGCAGTGAAGGAAACATCAAATTAAGGTAATCGATATAATACTTATTCATTAGCATCATTAAATATTATCTTTAATACTATTAATAGGCTGATACAGTGTAATCTCTTCGCCAATTATATACTTTCTGCGCAATATAGCAGATACCTTGTCCATTACCATAACAATGGCAACCATAATCAATGTGATAAACATCACCACATCCCAATTCCATAGCCGCATATTCTCGGCATATACCAAACCGATCCCACCAGCGCCAACAAAGCCTAATACGGCTGCAGAACGAGTATTAGACTCTACTTGATAAAGGCTTAATGCTAAAAATGTGGGAAAAGATTGTGTAAAAATACCAAAGCGTTGTTTTTGCAGGGCGTTTGCTCCCATAGAGGTTAAACCACGATTAGGCGATTTATCAACAGCTTCATGACCTTCGGCATATAGTTTACCCAGCAATCCCATATCCTGCATGATGATTGCCAATACCCCCGCCAGTGGCCCCATCCCCACTGCTCGGACGAAAATCAAGCCCCAGATAGCCATGTCAATACCACGGAAGATATCGAGGAAACGGCGTACTATAAATGAAACAATACGCAACCTGGGGGTCGACATAACATTGCGCGCCGCCATGAATGACAGCGGTAAGGCAACAAGTGTGGCGGTTAATGTCCCAGCAAAAACAATTGCTAAGGTGATAAAAATCTGACCAAAATAGTATTTAAATGGCCAATTAACAAAATCATGCCAGACAAACATGCGCAAAAAATAACGACTTATTTGTTGGCTGCCATTGGCAAAGGTCTGCCAGGGTATACCGAATATCTTGAAGAAAAAAAGATAATACAAAATAATGCCTACAGTGACCGCGGTTACTAAACGGATATAGCGCCTTTGCTGCAAGAAAAGTTGCGGATATTGTTGTTTCATAGATAATACTTGTTCAGTTTTTAGGTGTTTAACCAACATTATGATGCTACTTCCACAACTCGTTTGCGCAACTTACCGGAGGTATAATCCAATAGTGAAACCACAATAATAATCAACAGTAAGGTCATACTAACTTGATCATAACGATCCAATTTTATAGATGTCATCAATTCCTGCCCTATCCCTCCAGCGCCAACCAAGCCTAAGATGGTTGACTGGCGAAAGTTTATTTCTAATCTCATAAAGCTATAAGAGAGGAATATAGGCTTGACCTGTGGCCAGAGTGCAAAACGCATTCGCTGCAACTTACCCGCACCACAAGCTGCTAATCCACGAACCGGTTTATCCGAAGCTGTTTCCAATGATTCATAAAATAGTTTAGTCAAGCTACCAATAGTGTGTAATGCCAAAGCCAGAAAGCCGGGAATAGCACCAATACCAAATGCCATAACAAACATCACCGCCCAAGCTAATTCTGGCATCGTGCGCAAAAAAGCGACAGAAGTGCGAATAAATAATCGCAATAAAGGAGGGCTACAAGTATTATTGGCGGCCATAAATGCCAGAACAACTGCTACCATTACCGATAAAATCGTCGATGCTACCGCCAGTTGCAGGGTTTCCCAAATTAAAGGTAATTGAATTGGCAACCGATATCCCCAATAAGCCAAAGAGCCTTCAGTATGGCCATCAGAAAATAAGCTATGCCAATGAAGCACTGGAATAGTTTCAGCCAGATAATCAAAAAAATGTGGGATAGAAATAAAAATAGTATGAAGATTAAACTCGGCAAGACTTCCTGCACCAAGATAAATAATTACCAGAGCCAGCGACCAAATCAAGGTTTCGCGCTTTTGCTTGCTACGAATGCGCTGGTAATAGTGGTTAAAGTCTGTATTCAAAATAAGTTACCACCTAAAAGCAATAGCTCTGGGTAACCAGAGCTATTTTGTTTTATCCAGTGGATCGATTTAACGATCGCCTTTGGTTAATTCGCGCTTCATATCGATAATCGTTTGATACTCACTAAGTGATGTGTCACCGATATGCTGTTTGCCTCCCATAGCTTTAATGAAACAGCCATGTTCTTCTTTATCCAACTTTTTCACTGCTGCGACTAACTGAGCTTTAAATTCAGGAGGTAATGCACTGCGAACTAAAATCGGGCCATTAGGAATTAATGGGGATTGCCAAATAATGCGGATCTGTTTCATTAAATCTGGGTGGTCCATACGGATCATGCGGGTAAATGCACCACTCGTATAACCAGTGTTATAGTCACCAATCATTGAAGCCCAGGTTACCGCACCTGCGAATTGGCCATTAATCACTCCCAGAATATCTTGCTCATGACCGCCCGAGAAAGTCACGCTGGAGAAGAAATTGTTGTATTTATTATCTGATGTTCCACCAAATTTTTGTTTGAAAATTTGGTTAGGAATTAAGAAACCCGACGTTGAGTCAGGATCAGCGAAACCAAACGCTTTGCCTTTCAAGTCTTCTATTTTTTGATACGGGCTATCTGCTTTGACAACAACAACAGAATGATATCCGCGCGACTGATCAGTATCGTCAATCGCAATACCGACAATATCAACAGCCTTAGGATCTTTAATATAAATAGATGCAAAAGAGGAAGGAGACATACTTAATACCAGATCAATTTTTCCGCCTAATATTCCTTGAATAACACCAGAATAATCAGAGGCATTATGTAAATTAGTCTTTACGTGCAACTCTTTTTCCAGAAAACTTTTGACACACTGATTATCCCCAATTTGCTGTGTCGCATTCTGCCCACCAAGAATTCCCAGATTAATTTCTTTTGGCATATCTGCTGCTGTAGCATTAAATATCATCATACTTGCCACTAATGAGGTAAGACAAAGTACTTTCTTCATTAAAATAACCTATTATGATAGAGGGATAAGTGGATATTAATACAAAAATTCAGCTGACTCATCGCTATAAACATTCTGAATAATTGTATCATTCAGCATTGAGGGGGGCCCATCAAAGACTATTCGCCCATGGGCAATACCAATAACCCGAGTACAATAGTCTTTCACTAAATTGACCGAATGTAAGTTCACCATCACGGCAATATCGTTTTCGCTTATTTTCTGTAACGTACTCATAATACGAATTGTATTCTTCGGATCAAGCGACGCCACAGGCTCATCTGCTAACAATATTTTGGGGTTTTGCATCATAGCGCGGCAAATAGCTACCCGCTGCATCTGACCACCAGAGAGATTCTCTGCCCGTTGTAATGCATGTGGTAACATATTCAACCATTGCAATAATTCGATTGCGCGAACTCGGTCTTGGTCTGCAAACATTTTGAAACAGGACTTGAGTGTCGAGGTATAACTTAGGCGACCTAATAAAACATTAGTAATAACATCAAGGCGAGGGACTAAACAGAAATCTTGAAATATCATACCGCATTTTGCACGCCATTTACGCATTTCTCTGGGCGTCAGCTCGGCAATATTTTGGATATCACCGTTGTCGTGATAATTAATAACCGCCCCAGAACTGCTTGGAATAGTACCATTTAAAATATGCAATAATGTTGATTTACCTGCCCCCGAACGGCCGATAATAGCAACAAATTCACCCGTATGAAGTTCAAAATTAATATCATCCAGAACTCGATGCTGAGATTTATATGCTTTAACCAATCCTTTAACGGCAAGTACCCTTTTACGCGGTTCTAGTGCCGCTGCCGGATAGTCGGCAGCAGTAAATTTACGTAATGCCTGGCCCATATCATGTCTCTCAGAAACCCGTGAACATGAGCCATTAACAGCTATTTTTATTGCATATTGATGATGGTTTTATGAGAAAAAGGTGACAAAATAGCCACCTCCCTCTTTGCATAATGCGCGATTATGCGTGATCTGAGATCACTGTTATTGCAAGAGATTGAAGAGTTAACTTCTCAGTTTTCGATAAGCAAACAACACAACCAACGAACCTATCACTGCTACGACAAAGCTACCGAAATTAAAACCGTCAACTTTGCCCATACCAAAGAATGTACTGATATAACCGCCGACCAATGCACCAACCACCCCAAGAATTACGGTCATAATAAATCCACCGCCATCCTCTCCGGGCATAATCCATTTAGCCAGAACACCAGCGATAAGACCAAAAATAATCCAAGATAGTATGCCCATAACTCCCTCCATAAATTAATATTTTTTGGCAGCTGATTTGATTATTCAGTAAGAATACACCACTCAAACTGCCACCTACATGATCAAGTTAAGACCCTAATAACAAAATCTGCAAATCAGACCAGTGTGACCAGAAATGGATTAAATAACAGCCTGACGCGGGGTGAAAATGTGATTAACACCATGTAACTTAAGTTTCTCCAGTAAATCATACCCCCCATTTGGCTCCCTATGTGCAAACTCCCGCTCGCTAGTAAAGACAGGGCTTGCCCAATATAAATTAACCGGATCACCCTGTTGCGGAGGCAATATAAGATGCTCTGCATCAGCATATAATATAGTCGATAAGATATAGCCCTCATAGCCTTGGGGAGCAACCTCTGACGCTAAAGTGTGGCCTTCACCCAACCAGGTAATTTTGCTCCAGGGAACATGCGCAAAGCCCGCCAGTGCGCTGGCCATATGTATCGCATTGTCTTCATTAACGTATTGACTATCGATGGCTATTGCCATCTCCATGCGCCGATATTGAGTTGCATCGTCATTAAATAATATTTCAACCCAAGGCTGTGGGCGAATACTAACCCCTAATGTCAGGAAATAATATATCCCATCTTTTTCATGCTGGGAGATAGCCATAGGGGGCCACTTCCCCTGATCAATAGCAAAATACTTCAATGAGGGGCCAAAGTGCTGCTCATAATATTGAATATATTCGAGCTGTAGTGCAGGCCACGGATTTCCCATCTCTTGTTGCCAGGTGCGCCAGAATTGCCTCGTTTGCTGTGCAAGCGCATATTGTTTGTTGGTTGAGGCCGACCCCAGTGGTAATGTTAGCGGATTATCTTTAATACAACTGGCAGAATAGTAAACTGAATGATCAATATATAAACTCCAACCGGGAATGATTGCCAGCAATTGCTCCTGATACCATAACGCGGCCCCATCATCACTTTCTGTCCAGATGATAGAAATAAGTTGCGGATCAAGTTCGGCCTCACCGGTAACATTTCGGCAAAACTCTGCCACCAATCGAGGTGCTAATCCTCGTTCTATTTCTGTATTATCCGCTGATTGTGGTGCTGCGACCAAATTTCGTACCCAACAAGCTCGGACAGGAAAACGTTCTTCAAATGCTTCCTGTGGATAGATATAGAAATACACAACACGCTGATCTTGTTGTACTACGGCTACCAATGTTTGGTTTTCGTTACTGACTTCGGCCAGTACTTCAGATTCTCTCATATCACCTCAACTGCTTCGGCAAAGGGTTTCAGGCGGAATGCGTTTATTGCCTGTCGCATAAATAGACTTATTAATTGAAACTTGTTATCTCATGCGAACAGTGTAAAACGTCTTATCCCTTTAAATCATCAGCAAAAGTCTCAAAAATTCGCTCAATAAATTTTAGCTCAGATATTGTGTATTTATATAGCTAATTCAATATGTTCCTACCGTATTAGAGACTAATCTTAGGATGTAGCCTAAATATTTTCCTCGAATCGTGGGTAGTCCACCATAGACTTTCACGTTAAAATGAAGATATTACTCTACGCAATATTGAAGGTTACATGGCATATATACCGAAGAATTACTCTCGATTGGAAAGCGGTTATCGGGAGAAGGCACTGAAGATCTTTCCGTGGGTGTGTGGTAAATGTTCGCGGGAGTTTGTTTATTCAAATCTACGTGAACTGACAGTTCACCATATTGACCACGATCACAGCAATAATCCTGAAGATGGCAGCAATTGGGAGATGTTATGTCTCTTTTGTCATGATCATGAACACTCCAAATATACTGAAGCAGATCTATATGGTTCGACAGTGATCGCCGGTGATGACGCGCAGGATGACCAAGGGGTTGCTACCCACAATCCATTCGCTAATTTGAAGTCTTTAATGAAAAAATAAATGACGCTGGCCGTGCCTTTGAATCACGGCCTTCAATAATCATTTGTTTTATATTTAGCCATATAAATTAAATACCTTATTAATCAGTCACATTATTAGATTTTACTCTATATCCTCTCGCTTTATGACCAAAATGCTTAGTGATGTATCTGAAAGATTTGCTAAGAATGATTGCAGATTTAATAATGTGATACTGTTCACAAAGCAAACGATTTCTCAGGAAACCCCTCGCTCCCTCATGTTTACTTCATGGCAGGAAAAATATTTACCTTTCTTATAAAGACGATTGTGGGTGCAAAACCCAAATACATGGTTAGCACCATAATCAGGAAGCCAAACCTATGAAGCCATTCAATGATGAAAAAACACAAACTTTTCTGGCCCAATTGCAGCATATTGTTGGAGCGCGCTACCTACTGAGCGGTGATCGCCAAACCGAGCGTTATCGTACCGGTTTTCGGTCCGGTTCAGGTGCTGCACTCGCCGTAGTATTTCCTTCAACGTTATTGCAACAATGGCAGATATTACAAGCGTGTGTGGCTGCGGATACCATTGTTATTATGCAAGCGGCGAATACCGGGCTAACGGAAGGTTCTACACCTAGCGGAAATGATTACGACCGACCCATTGTGATATTGAATACATTACGCCTCAATCAAATCCAATTGCTCAACGATGGTAAGCAAGTCATAGGTTTTCCTGGTAGCACACTGAATCAACTGGAAAAAAGATTAAAACCTTATGATCGTGAACCTCACTCCGTCATTGGTTCTTCCTGCATTGGTGCATCTGTCGTTGGGGGAATATGTAATAACTCAGGGGGGTCACTGGTACAGCGCGGCCCGGCTTACACCGAAATGGCGCTGTACGCACAAATTGATGAACAAGGTGAGTTGCAACTCATCAATCATTTAGGCATTAGCTTAGGCATTACGCCAGAAGAGATCCTGGTGCGACTGGAACAGGGAAAATATCATGCCAGTGATATTGAGCATGACTCACAGCAAGCCTCAGACCATGAATATGCTACTCGGGTGAGGGATATTGATGCCCCAACACCATCGCGTTTTAACGCCGATCCCCGGCGTTTATTCGAAGCATCGGGCTGTGCCGGGAAATTAGCTGTTTTCGCTGTACGGCTGGATACTTTCCCCAGAGAGAAGCGACAGCAAGTATTTTATATCGGGACGAATCAAACTCAGGTTTTGACTGAATTACGCCGTACTATTTTACGTGACTTCAAGCATTTGCCGGTCGCTGGCGAATATATGCATCGTGATATTTTTGATATTGCAGAAGTGTACGGTAAAGATACGTTTATTATGATCAATAGTATGGGTACCAATAACATACCTCGCTTCTTCACTTTAAAAGGTAAAATTGATGCCCGTCTCAGTAAAGTTCCTTTTCTGGTCGACAATCTGACAGACAGAGTAATGCAAGGCTTTAGTCAGATTCTCCCCAACCATTTACCAAAGCGTCTTAAGACTTATCGTAATAAATATGAACATCACCTGATGCTAAAAATGTCCGGGGAGGGTATCGCGGAAGCACAGCAATTTTTGCGCGATTTTTTCGCGACCGCAGAAGGTAATTTTATTACCTGCACCACAGATGAAGGCAAAAAAGCTTTCTTACATCGTTTTGCCGCCGCAGGTGCAGCGGTGCGTTATCACGCAGTACATGCAGATAAAGTAGAAGACATTCTGGCACTGGATATTGCGCTACGACGTAATGAGGAGGATTGGTTCGAGACACTGCCTACAGAAATTGATAATTGCCTGGTGGCAAAACTCTATTATGGTCATTTTCTGTGTCACGTTTTTCATCAAGATTATATTGTTAAAAAAGGCGTCGATACTCACGCATTAAAACAAAAAATGTTAGCGCTGTTGAATGATAAAGGGGCGGAATACCCAGCAGAACACAATGTAGGTCATCTCTATCTGGCAAAACCTGCGCTAAAAATGTTTTATCAACAGATAGATCCAACTAATAGTTTTAATCCGGGCATTGGTCAAACCTCAAAACTCAAACACTGGCAGTACAAAGAGTGATAAAACCATAAGGACTAAATAGGATTAGGTATTATCTGAATTCTGCTCTGTAACCACCAAATTTGTGTCAGACAAACTATAGTCATATTACGTAGGTTGATTTCAATACTGAGTCTGGGAGAACAATATGAGGATTATACTGTGGATTATTGCCATAATTTTTATTGTTGGCTTACTGACAATAACCGGTGTGTTTAAATTAATTTTTTAGTACTTATCAAAGAGAGATAAGCGGTCACCTACAACCTGCGTAATTTGCAATTTCAAGCACAAATTCCGCAAGTTAATAGCTATATATCCTCTTATTCTGATACTTGAGCTAAACGCCCCTGAGCATCTTTCTGCTGGCGATAACTTTTAGCAGCCCCTGGAATAGGGGCTGCTTTGCCTGTTTCCATCCAACTACGCAAGCGATTAGCATCGGCAAAATGGGTATATTTACCAAAAGCATCCAACACCACTAAGGCAACGGGGCGATTACCAATGACCGTTCGCATCGCCAAGCAGTGACCAGCCTGATTGGTAAAGCCGGTTTTGGTGAGTTGAATGTTCCATTTATCGTTGTAAACCAAATGGTTAGTATTACGGAATGGCAATGTATAATTCGGTTCACGGAAGGTCGCCATTTTCTCAGTGGTCGTACTCAGCTGACCAATCAGTGGGTATTGTTTGCTCGCCATCAGCATTTTAGTTAAGTCTCGTGCTGTCGAAACATTATTAATCGACAGACCAGTTGGCTCGACATAACGTGTGTGGGTCATACCAAGTGACTTAGCTTTAGCATTCATCGCTTTTATAAATGCGTTATAGCCCCCCGGATAGTGATGTGCCAGGCTGGCCGCGGCACGGTTTTCAGACGACATCAACGCCAATAACAGCATATCTTTACGGCTGATTTCACTGTTCACCCTAACCCGTGAAAATACACCTTTTAATTCTTTAGTTTGATGAATATCTACTGAAATAACCTCATCAAGCGGTAATTTGGCATCCAGAACAACCATCGCCGTCATCAGTTTGGTTATCGAGGCAATCGGCACCACTTCATCAATATTATTGGCATAAATGACTTTATTAGTTTGTAAATCAACCACCATCGCACTGCCGGATGCCAGTTCCAAAGGCGCTTTCCCTTTGGCAACTGCCGTTCCTCCACTGGCAGTTGCTAAAGGAACAACACTGATACCGGTGGATAAAAGCAAAAAACTCAATAGTGCAAAACGGATTTTTACATGCATGTTAGTCAGCTTAAATAGGTTATCGGGAGTGATTATGGTTGGTTCGGCGCATTATAAATTACAGCAATATTCTGCGCACCACACATTCTTAAAATCATTGTTACAAAGATTAAAGCCGATCCTATTTCGCTCAATGGTAAACACTGCCGTCTATTTTGAAAGATAGTGTTCGTTGATAAAATAGTCAAAATATAGAATGTATAAATCTAAACCTACTCTCAATGAGGTTAAAAAAGATACCTGACCGATTAGAAATTGCCCTATAATTAATGATATAAATTCTCAAATAAAAACCAGCCTAGGAGGTAAATATGGGAACAACAATTTTTGGTATTCTCTTTGGTGTGTTTCTTATTGCCGCAGGTCTGGCTGACATTCATGATGAAAACTTGGCATCACTGACATTTTGGGTCGATGCATTACTGATTTTAGTCGGCGCAGTATTCCTGCTTGGTATTGCCAAATTTATTGGCCGCAAAAGAAAATAACCACAGGTTATTAAAATAGTCGCTGGTGGTTACCATAAAAGGTGCAGAACGCACCTTTTTACGACCAGCTAAGCGATTTGTGTTAAATCTAGCGGCTAAATTATGTCAAATCTGTCATTACTCACGGGCTATCTCAAAGTCAATAGTCAAGCCGGTGACATCAATTAAAGGTGGTTGATATGGCGGTTGGGTCAATTGACATCCATTTTAACTAGCCATCACCTTGTACGTCTCTGGATGTCATCAGATTGCTAACCTGTGCTTGTATAACCACCTCACCTAACGAGTAAATCTATTTAAAATGCCAGCACACTATAAACATAGTACTTAAATCAGACCCAAAAGATAACCATGATCACTTTAAGATATACTTAGAGTCTGAAATTTATTATGAATATAAATGATCTATTATTTCTAAGAATAAAACACCGTTAGTTATTGGTTATTAGTTATTGGTT
>NZ_ACCB01000001.1 GCF_000173735.1 Yersinia aldovae ATCC 35236
AACGGTGATATACCCACAATATTTCACCGCATGCTTTATTTTATCTAAAGATGCTTCCTGAACCAGTCAGTCTGAATAGCGATTATATTGTCAAAATGTTTACCACTATACATATCATAATGCATAGCCCCATCCTCAATATGCAACGTTTTATGTAATGAACTCACGGCATTATATAATTTTTGCCCTTGATCCGGCGGGTTTACAGTGTCAGCACCTGCGATAACAACCAGCGTTGGGCAGGTGACTCGTGCAGCATTATCTTTAGGTTTATATCGCAGGGTTTCGCGAACGGTAAGAAATGGGATCTTAATGTCCATTGCAGGATAAATTATTTTGTTTGTTTCGAAGAATGTTTTTGATTCTTTGTCATTCAGCACGCGAGTTACACCAACAAATGTTTCTTTGCCGGTGGCTTGCTTCTTTTCTACCATCTTATCCAGTGTGGCAATAAAGCTCTGTTTCTCTTCCTCAGACATTTTTCCCGTGACGATATCTTCACCATCAGCAAATGCGAGCTGGCTGACTACACATGCGATATCAGGATTATCTGCCGCAGCACCAAATACATGGCACCCGCCGAATGATGTTCCCCACAACCCGATACGGCTGGCATTCATGTCTGTCTGCGCTTTAACCCATGCCACAACGCTGAGGATATCCTCAATTTGCATTGCCGGAACCAGACGGCCACGCTCACCTAAACTGCTGCCAAAACCGCGGTAATCGAAAGTGACCGTGTTAAATCCCGCTAAGGTAAACGCTTCTGCGAATGCCGGTAACAGAATCTCCTGAATGCCACAGAAACCGTGACACAAGATCACGACTGGCTTGTTGCCTTGATGTTCCGTGGTACGCAGGGTCAGAGAAATACCGTTGGGTAATTGATGTATGGCTGCTTTCATCCTAACGACCTATTTTTTATGTATAAATACAAGGGTAACATAGCAAGATTGGAGCAAATCCTACCCGACAGATTAGTGACTAACGCTGCTGCACTAATTGGCGCTATGAGCTTTGGATAAGAATTGTAGTAAGGTGTCTGTCACTATGTCGGGTTTTTCTTTATTACTGATATGTCCCGCACCAGGAATAATGACATGATCACATCGCAGTAATTTTGACATTAATGCACCTTCAGATGGTGGCCTGGGTTTGTCATACTCCCCCGTAATGACTATCGAAGGAACAGTGATTTTTTCAAGTAAAGATAATTTATTTGGACGCCCAAAGATTAACTTACCCAAAGGAACAATACTTTGGCGTAAACGTTCGACTGGGATACTCCTCAAATGATCGATTAGAGGGTGTAACAGCATATTGGAAACATTATCTGAATAGAATAATTTCGCCGCATACTCTAGCAGTGGAGATTGTATGCTCCCGATTTTATCTATCTCATTTAACATACCAAAATAGCGCAACCTTTCAGCGTCACTCTCCTCACCAAGAAAAGTGTCCATCAGGGCAAGTAAGTTGACTCTTTCAGGATGAAGGGCTGCCAATTCAGCTCCCCACATTCCACCGACTGACAACCCTAAAATGCCAAATTCTTTTATACCCAAATCATCCATTAAGCTGAGATGGTCATGGGCAATATCTGAAAGGCTACTGTAGCCATCAGGGAGTTCTGGGGACGCGCCATGTCCCCATAAGTCAGGAATAATGACCCGGTAGCGCTTGGCTAGCTCGGGCAGTTGCGATGACCACATATCACTGCTGAAAAGATAGCTGTGTCCGAGCAACAGGGGAAAACCCGAACCTATATCGACGTAATGCATATTCTTTGTATTCAATACTAACTCCTTATAGTAAGAGTCGAACCATTCCGGCTCATCATTGGCTGGAGCGCTGACTCAGATGATCGTTTGTCGGATTATTCTAAATTATCGAGCTGGACTCCTGATGTAAACATGTCGCCGCTTCTGCACCTTATGTTTGTCTATATCGTGACGTCAAGGCGATCTGTTGGCGTTGCTCGAAAGATATCGGCTGTAATAAATTTCAGCGCATACAACGTGAATAAGGCCGCAATACACGATACATTCCAGTCACTAAGTTAAGTTACACAGATTATATTGCTAGTTAAGTAACAGATTAGTAAACATAACACTGAAATTTAATTAATAGGAAGAATATACAACAAAAATAACAAGCTACAGACAAATATAGTAAATATATTTGACAAGTGCTCATTAAATGCAACAAATGTATATACATGTACATACTCGATGAGAGCTTAATGATGACTCATAGCTATAAATTGGATATTCAGCAAGAGATCGATAACAGCCATTTCTCTTTTTTTCATTGGAAAATCATCATATTAGGCTTTCTTATTCTGGCAATTGATGGCTACGATACAGCCGCTATGGGTTACATCGCGCCGGCATTGTCAGATGACTGGGGGATTCCCAAGCAGAGTTTGGGGCTAGTATTGAGTGCCGCACTGCTCGGATTGTCACTTGGTGCGTTGGTGGCCGGGCCAATATCCGACAGGATAGGGCGCAAAAAAGTGCTGATTTATTCCTGCTTGTTTTTTGGCCTTTCCAGTTTGGCCTCCGCGTATGCCAGCAGCCTTAACCTTCTCACATTTTGGCGTTTTATGACGGGTTTGGGGCTGGGAGCGGCTATGCCTAATGCCATTACCTTGATATCAGAGTACGCCCCTGCACGTTGCCGGGCACTGGCGATTAACACGATGTACTGTGGTTTTCCTCTCGGTGCTGCTGCGGGTGGATTTATCTCTTCCTGGTTGGTACCACTTTATGGCTGGCAAAGCGTGTTATTACTTGGGGCTATCATGCCGCTAGCATTGACCCTTTTGTTAGTGTTTTTATTACCTGAATCCGTGAAATATCTCGTCAGTAAGCAACGTTACCCAGAGAAAGTTCGCCAGATTCTTATTTTGCTTATGCAACGGGATATCAAACCTACGACTCAGTTCTACCTTTATCAAGATCCACTGACACAGACTAAAAGTAGCCTTGGCCTGCTTTTCTCTTCCCGCTACCTGATTGGCACACTGATGCTATGGTTAACCTACTTTATGGGTTAATTATCTATTATGTATTACTGAGTTGGATGCCGATCCTGATGAATGGCCTTGGCTATCAACTGCAACAATCGGCAATACTCACCTCTTTGTTTACCCTCGGTGGAACGCTGGGTATTATCATTGCAGGTTGGCTGATGGATCGCTGGAATGCTTATAAAGTTGTGTCATGCGGATTTATGATTACCGCTCTGCTGATTGTCCTGATGTCTACTCAGAATAGCCAGATACTCTTATTAGGTGGTTTGATTTTTCTGATGGGGGTCACCATGAACGGTGCTCAGTCTGGTTTACAATCTTTGGCGGTTAACTTCTATCCAACGCATAGCCGTGCGACAGGAATTTCCTGGATGCAGGGAATAGGGCGTTTTGGGGGTGTCGCGGGTACTTTATTGGCCGCACAATTACTCAATATGCACTGGCAGGTGGATAATATTCTTCTGTTTATGTGTATTCCGGCATTGGTCGCCGCCATAGCAACACTGATTAATATGCACCATCGGTTTAAGAACGGGGGCTGATAGGGCAATGATACTAAGCACGTCATAATCATGTTTGTGAAAATCTATCGTTATGCGAAGTATTGCGTTCTGGGTGATTGACGATGACTATTTTATTTGGGGTTTGCTCGATCACAATTATCCCCAATCACTACGCATAACGACAGTGACTCTCAGGCACTTAATCCACGACAATAACATTGCTAATATAATGCGAATGCTGAAGCAGCACTACCCGTACTCAATTAGACAGACCCTTGCCTCATTCTATTTTCAGTAACTGAAAAACTCTCTGCTACGGCACTTCTATGGTATTTCCCCGTCGACATATACTGTTTTCCCCCTTGAGTTAACACAAAGGTTTCCAGCATTCATTTGCAAACTGGCCTCCTGAATAGAACAGGAGATAAAGCTTTTCTCCGCCATAACACTATTAATAAAGTATTTATCGCCAGTTCAGTTGCCATTCTCGTTTGCTTAAGCTGGCCAACGGCTCGAGGAGAGAATAAGTTCAGCACCACGACAGCCATGCCGGAGAAACGAATGAAGCTTCTGAATAAATATGATGGTTAAAATACTGATGATTTAGTATTTGTAGCAGATGCTGGGGCAGTTTGGATTTTAACCTGCCTGTAAGGGTGATGCTATGTAATTAAATGTATTATATGACATTTTTTACTGGTTCAATAAGATGAATTTGATCTGCCTTGGTCTGATTCTTATTGATGCGGGCATCCCATAAGATTTTTACCATAGGTCAATAGTTATCTTCACCGTGAAGGGGCTGTCTTTTGCGTATCCTGATACTCATAAATTATCCTCATAATTAACCACAATTGTAAGGTTACTCACATTGTTCTACAGTTAAAATGTTCTAATGTGTATGGGTGCGTGAATGGCGTGAGATTAAAACACGGATGGATAGCTAATATCCTTCATTATCGATAGGTAAAATTTGCGGGTGATTGGATGATTCACGCATTTGCTATATCTGAAAATAAATGTAGAACTGCTCCCGTTTGGATAAAATCGTTGCGCTATGTGTCACCAGATAAACGTGACCTAAGAATCGATCTGTTGCGGGGTATTGCCTTAGTGATGATGGTTGTTGCCCACATTGAAGTGATGTCTGTACTGGATATTTTTACCTGGGAGCGCTTTGGTCTGACGACCGGCGCGGAAGGATTCGTTATTCTTTCGGGGTTTATGTTGGGCGTAATTAATCGTCAACGCCTGCAAAAAGAAGCCTTGCTAACCGTTAGCTATGCACTATACCGGCGAGCTTGCAAGATATATATCGTCAATATAGTTATCATTATAAGTATACTACTGCTAACTAAATTGACATTCATAAACACCTTTGAAGTGACACATTTTACCGATCGATTTTCAGACGTGAACTATCCGTTATATCCAGTTTACGATCAGATAAAAGAATCCTGGTTTAACATGGTGTTCTATTTGCAAATTGGGCCACACCAAAGTCAGATTTTAGGTCTATATTTCTATCTGTTGCTGGCAACGCCTTTCTTTCTCTATTTATTGGAACGTAGATGGGTTGGATGGCTATTAATTATATCCCTTTCATTATATATACTCTATTTTTTCACTAGAATTAAGTTGACCTCGGCTCAGTTTGAATTTGCTTTTCCATTCTTGGCCTGGCAATTAATCTATGTGCTGGGCATGACGATTGGTTGGTATAAAGAAGAGTTGCTTTCTCTGGCTCGCACTAAGGCTGGATTTTGGAGTTTATGTATTATAGTTTTATTTACACTTGTAATGATGTTTATTGCACAAAATCATAATAATCCATTTATGCCTTATGACGTTATGCTGCATGTTATAAATGCGCCACGCTTCAATTGGTTCTATGAAAATTTCGCTGCTAAAAATGCGTTAGGGCCACTGCGCGTTATGAATGATTTTAGTCTGCTAATAACATGTTATTTGATATTGAGCTATTTGTGGGTGCCGATTAATAAGATATTTGGCTGGTTTTTAATAACGCTAGGTCAACATTCTTTATATGTTTTCATTGTCCATGTATATGTGGTTTTACTGGTTAATCAAATTGTGGATTTTGGATTATGGCATCGTGCATGGCTGTTAAATACACTGGTTCATCTCTGTGCTTTACTGATGTTATGGTTATTAGCGAAATATAATGTTGGCAGGAAGTTTATTCCTAACTGATATTTTTACTCAAAATGATAAAGAGGCCAGAGATGAAAGATACACAGTCGACTCCAGATAAAGATCAGGTCAACAAACTGCGTGATAGCATACTTTATGAATTGAAATATTCTCTCGGAGTAACGCTTTTAACTGCATCATCCAGTGATGTATTTAGTGCATTGGCATTGGTTGTGCGACGAAATCAAGTAGATGACTACTTCAGTACCCAAGAACGCCACTATCAGGCAAGAAAAAAACGTATTTACTATATATCGATGGAGTTTTTGATTGGTCAGTCATTACGGAATAACCTAATAAATCAAGGAATGATGGAAATCACAAAAGCCGCATTAGAGTCTCTCGGTGTAGATTTTGAAATTATTGTCAGAAGTGAAGAAGATGCGGCACTGGGTAATGGTGGGTTAGGGCGTTTAGCTGCCTGTTTTATTGATTCAATGGCCACATTAGATCTTGCTGGGTCGGGGCATGGGATCAAGTATGAGTATGGTTTATTTCACCAACAAATTCAGGATGGTAAGCAAATAGAGAAACCTGATGATTGGCACTCTGCTCATTCACCCTGGCTTATAGAGCATCAAAGTCAGGCGATGATAATTCCGCTTTATGGCCGTATTGAGGAAATAAAAGATCTACAAGGTAATTACAATCCAATGTGGATGGATTGGAAGATTATAATTGGCGTACCTCATGACTATCTGGTGTCGGGTTATAATAATAATACGGTGAATTCACTTCGTCTATACAGTGCCTGTGCTTCAGATTCATTTGATATTCATATTTTTAATCATGGTGATTACCTGAAGGCGGTTAATCAAAAAATAGCATCAGAAAATATTTCTAAAGTCCTTTACCCATCAGATGAAATTCTGGCGGGTAAAGAGTTGCGCCTAACCCAAGAGTATTTCCTGGTAGCTTGTACATTGCGAGATGTTATGCATGATTTCTTCTTGCATTCCACTGACCTTAATCAGTTGCCAGAGTTTGTGGCAATACAACTTAATGATACCCATCCGGCACTCGCTATTGTTGAACTGATGAGGATATTAGTTGATGAACATGCTGTCGACTGGGATATTGCTTGGGATTTAACACAACGGACGTGCGCCTACACCAATCACACCTTAATGCCTGAAGCGTTAGAAAAGTGGTCAGTTAATTTGTTCGAGTTGCTCTTGCCGCGACATCTACAAATTATCTATGAAATTAATCGGCGTTTCTTACTGGAAGTACACAGATGGCAGCCGGAACGTACAGACTTATTGGCGTCAATGTCTTTGATTGAAGAGATGCCTGAAAAGAAAGTCCGGATGGCCTATCTTGCAATTATCGGCAGCCACAAAGTTAACGGTGTGGCTAAATTGCATTCGGACTTGATTAAGTCAAACCTGGTGCCTGATTTTTATCATCTGATGCCGGAGAAGTTTACCAATCAAACAAACGGAGTTACTCCACGGCGCTGGATACAGCAGGCTAATCCACGCTTATCACTATTTTTAGATGCTCACCTAGGTAATGAATGGGTTACCAATCTGACACTTTTAACCAAATTGAGATCGTTAGCGAGCGACCGGGATGTTATTGCTGAGCTTGCAGAGATTAAGAAATTCAACAAACTGAAGTTAAGTCAGATAATAACCCGTCAGCAAGGCATAACTATTAACCCTGATGCAATGTTTGATTGCCAGATAAAGCGTATTCATGAATATAAACGGCAACTACTTAATGTCCTTTATGTCATTAATCTTTATCATAGGATTCTTGACGGTGTGGTCTCTATCGCGCCTAAAGTTCATATTTTCTCAGGTAAAGCTGCACCAGGCTATGCGATGGCCAAGCTGATCATACAGCTGATTAATCAAGTTGCTCTGAAGGTGAATAATGATCCTAACGTTAATGGGCAGCTAAAAGTGGTATTTTTAGAGGATTATAAAGTCTCTTTAGCTGAGAGTATTATCCCCGCTGCTGATTTATCTGAACAGATATCTACTGCAGGTACTGAGGCTTCGGGTACTAGTAATATGAAGTTGGCAATGAATGGTGCTTTAACTATTGGCACGCTAGATGGTGCTAATATCGAAATAAGAGATGCTGTTGGCCATGAGAATTTCTATGTTTTTGGTTTATCAGCGGAACAAATTGCAGAACAAAGATCAAAAGGACGTTCTCCATATGACGAGTATGCATCTAATACAGAACTGAAAATGACTGTTGATTCACTCATTTCAGGTTTTTTCCATGCAGATAAGAATCTATTTTATCCCCTATTTAATATGCTGGTAAATCATGGTGATCACTATTTCCATTTGGCTGATTTCTCCAGCTATTGTCAGGCCCAACATCAAGCCTTGACTGATTATAATAATACTTACAATTGGCATAGCAGAGCATTAAATACAATAAGTGGTATGGGAGAATTTTCCAGTGACAGGACTATTCGTGGTTATAGCAGGGATATTTGGGGAGAGGATAGTTTGAAGTGAGATACAACATATTATTTACAATGTTACTTGGTGGATTATTTGTCTACCCGTTAGATATTATGGCGGAGACAGCTAATCCACCGGCTGTTAAATTATTTACCAGCCCTTGGTCGCGCCTTTTTTCTGGTGATGAGGATACATTTTCGACGGCATTAACCTATAGCTCACCACTTAAAAAAAAGATGGTCAATGTTCCTACTGGGGAACATACCTCCGAAGAAGTATACAAACTCAATCAGCGGGGGCTTTTTAGTATGCAGTATTCCCCGATAAGTTACTTTTTTGGCAATATGACTATTCGGGTTCCATTACAAAATACCAGTAAATACAGTACCGATTTTGTCTATAGTTTTGGTTATGACGATTGGCATCCGGGTACTTTCAGCCTGGTTTATGGTAATTACAACGATAATAATAGTTTTTTTCCTGCGACAGGTGCTCAAAGAACACGATTTGAGCAAGGCTCTTGGACTTTGGGCTACAAATTTGCCTTACCTAAGACGGTAGAGTCTGCGTTATTGATTAACAAAAACGACTCACTGATTTGTCAAGTTGGCTATAGCTATGTGCCGCGTTATTACTCTGACGCCTCATCAACCATGAAAGAAAATAAGAACAGTTTTTTAGGGAGTTGTGGCTATACCTTACTACAACACTATTTTTTTCGCTTATCTGCTTTTTATTACCCAGACAAGAACCAGCAGCAACCTTGGAATTATGATTACACTTATAGTTTTGGCTATACGTCTGGTTATGCTCCGGGATCCTGGTCGCTTTATTATGGTAATTACACCGGAACTCGCTACCCGTGGCGGGAGAACGCAAATGCAAATTTTCGCAGTGGAACAATAAATCTTAGCTGGACTTTACCCTTGTAAATTGAAAGGTTAAAACTCTGTGCTACGCTTAATGGCACTATTAATAGTTAAGATAGTGTCATGTTTTATCGGTGTATGAAAAAGTCAGGGACGTCGAATATCATCCATTACTGATGATGTTTGATTAGTTATGTTTACACGAAGTATTTGGATAACTTATGCAACTTCATGCTCCAGTTACAGGTGTGACGTCTATACTTGTTGTTGATGATTCAGCAAGCTACCGCTTTTTACTGGTCAATTTGCTAAAAAAATGGCAATTCTCTGTTTTTGAAGCAGAAAATGGCCAGGATGCGTTGGCTATTCTCGATGATAATGCCATCAATATGGTGATTAGTGACTGGGAGATGCCCGTCATGGATGGATTGAAGCTCTGCACCACTATCCGCAAACACTATTCTGATCGGTATATTTATTTAGTATTGATAACTGTGCGCCAATCTGTTGAGGATTTGATCGCGGGTTTAGATGCGGGGGCCGATGATTTTCTGTCAAAACCGATAAATCAAAGTGAGCTACGCGCCCGTTTGCATGCTGGCGAACGAATATTAATGCTAGAAGCAACCCTTGATGCACGTAATCAGAAGTTATCTCAAGCGTATCAACAGATAGAAGCTGATTTGCAGTCCGCAGCAAAACTGCAACGCAGTGTATTACCCGCGGAAAAGCTGATGGTAAGTGGCTTTCAGGCTGAATGGATGTTTATGCCTTCTGCCTATGTATCCGGGGATTTGTTAAGTTTTTTCCAGCTGGGCACCCAACACATTGGTTTCTATAGTATTGATGTTGCAGGTCACGGTGTAGCCGCAGCAATGCTCTCACTGTCAGTTGCACGCCAATTCCTTAATGGGCGTGCCGCTGATAACTTACTGATTTCACCTGCTAATACTCCTTCAGGTTATCGGATTAACCCGCCTCATAAAGTTGTCGCTGAACTTAATCGGCGCTTTTGCATTGAGAACGATGATATAGCCAGCTATTTCACTCTCATCTATGGCGTTATAGATGTGCAAACCGCGACCGGGGTGCTTTGTCAGGCTGGGCACCCAACCCCGTTTATTGTCAGTGGCTCTGGCCAGGTAACCCCAATTGGTAATGGGGGGGCACCGGTTGGGCTGATTGATTCAATGGATTATCAGGATAGCGCTTTCTCGCTTGCCTCAGGTGATCGGCTCTATTTATTTACCGATGGCATCGTTGAGTGTGAGAACGCAGAACAAGAACTCTTTGGTGAACAGCGCTTACAAGACTTGCTGGCTGTAAGTCATCGGGACAGTGTGCAAGCCGTTTTTCGGCAAGTACAGCAGGCGTTAACTTGCTGGCACCCAATACTAACAGATGAGCATCAAAGTGATATTCAGAACGGGCGTTCTGCATTTAGTGATGATATCTCTTTACTGGTGATCGAGCGCAATAACTGTTCACCCCACGTAACGGCATTGTAAGGAAGAAATAATGAACTTTGAAACTCAGACAATTGATAATGTGCTGGTTATTACCCCCTTGATACGGCGATTGGATGCCTCGGTTGCCCTGAAGTTTAAGGAAGATATACAGGCAATGATTGCCCTGGGAGCCAAAAGTATTTTGTTAGATTTTAGTCGGGTAGATTTCATCGACAGTAGCTGTTTAGGGGCTCTGGTTTCGCTGCTGAAAACGTTGAATGGAAAAGGTGAACTTGCTATTTGCTCACTCAATAACAACATTCATGGCATGTTTAAGCTAACCCGGATGGACAGGATATTTACTATCGGTACTGATCAAACCGAAACGTTACAACAAATGCGCTCCGTAGCACCTTAATTTCTAAGGAATATTTATTTATGAAAGCCATGATCCTTGCTGCCGGGAAAGGAACCAGAGCCAGACCACTGACCACCATATTGCCGAAACCGATGATCCCATTGATTCGCAAACCTATTATGGAATCAATTGTTGAGCATTTAAGACAGTATGGTTTTAATCAGTTAATGGTGAATACCAGTTATTTGTCTATGGATATAGAGAATTATTTTCGTGATGGTCATGCCTGGGGCGTCGAAATGGGTTACTCCTATGAAGGCATTATGGAAGGGAATACCTTTGTCGATAATGTATTAGGTTCCGCCGGTGGCATGAAACATATTCAGAACTTCTCGGGTTTTTTTGATGAGACTTTTGTGGTGGTGTGTGGTGATGCATTAATTGATGTAGACTTTGACCAGGTATTGGCTTTCCATCGGGCCAGAAAAAGTGTGGCGACCTTGGTGATGCGCCCTGTCTCAGCGGATCAGGTGAATAAATACGGTATTGTTGTCACTGATGATCAAGGTAGAGTCAGTAAGTTTCAGGAAAAACCTAAAATAGAAGAGGCATTATCAAACAATGCCAATACTGGCATTTATGTTTTTGAACCCGAAATATTCGATTATATTCCTGATGGTATTGAGTATGATATTGGTAGTCAGTTATTTCCTCAGCTTGCTGAATTAGGCATTCCTTTCTATGGTATTGCCTTACCATTCCAATGGGTTGATATTGGGTCATTACAGGATTTTTGGCATGTGAACCGGATGATCCTCAATCAAGAGTTACCACATTATCCCATGCCAGGCATTAAAGTTGCCCCCCAAGTCTGGTGTGGGCTTAACGTTAAAGCTGATTTTTCGACCTTAGATATTGAAGGGCCTGTTTATATTGGCAGTAGTACAGAAATACAACCCGGAGTGACGATTAAAGGGCCAGCAATTATTGGTGCTGGGTGTTTATTAGAGCAGGGGGCTGTCATTGATCAAAGTTTTATTGCTGATTACACCCGCGTTGGGGGTATCGCGCATTTACATCAACAGATAATTTTTGCTGGGAAAGTTATTTCGCCTGAGGGAATCGCAATTGATTTATCTGAGGCCGGTCTAAATTGGCTAATTGATGATAAACGACGTAAGGATATTATTACGGCGGAGAAGTCTTTATTCAATGAGTTTCTTCATAAAGATATGTTGCTATGAGTTATCATCCAGGCACGTCACAGGCTCAGTTAATACGCATAAGCCTGCCAGCCTCGTTGTCGAGTCTGCATATTTTGCATGAGAAGTTGGTGCAATTTATGCAGCCCTTACAAATTGACTCATCCAGCAGTTATGCTATGGAACTTGCATTAAATGAAGCATTTATCAATATAGTAAAACATGGTGTTAATTATGATGCCACTCAAAATATTATTGTCGAAATGCGTTATGGAAATAATCAGTTAGTCTTGAACTTGCAAGATAAAGGAAAATCGATACCCGCTGAGTTGTTACAAAATAAAAGTGGTTTATCTCATTTTCCTGAGGTGTCCACACCTGACTCCTGGCCGGAGAATGGTATGGGGTTAATGATGATGTTTAATGCTGTCGATGAAATTGATTACGAAATAAAAGACGGTATTAATTCTTTATCATTGATAAAGAAAACAGAAGGGCCGACATAAGTATTGTGTTTGATAATCAGGCTGAATTTCCCCAATAGCTCATTGAATGGACTGATTTATCTCACTTATCTTCATGGATTGACTGAGGTTGTGATATGGCTTTTTATTTCTCTTCGTTTGAAAACAGAAAACCACCATCACCACTAAAAACTCATTGGGCTATTGAGTTTTTATGGCAAAGCCTGGCGGTTGCTGCTCTCATCTTGGGGGCAAACTATATCCGCTGGCGTTGGATGAATTCACTTAATTACGATGCGCTTTGGTATGCAATCCCGTTGGTAATGGCTGAAACTCTGGCATTTATTGGCTCAGCTTTATTTACTATCAACCTCTGGAAAGTGAGAGATATTCCTGCTCAGCCAGCACCTGAAACAATCGACGATTGTATCGTAGCTGAAGAGATGCAAGAAGGGCGGCAGATTAAAGTTGATTTATTTATTGCCACTTATAATGAAGATGTTGAATTGGTGCGCTTATCGATTCGGGATGCACTGGCCGTAACTTATCCCTTCCCCTTAGATTATCGTATTTATGTATTAGATGATGGAAAGCGAAGCGAAATGGCGGTGGTTGCGCAAGAAGAGGGAGTTAACTATTTAAGTCGGGAAAATAATATTGGGTATAAGGCCGGTAATCTTCGTAACGGCATGGAGATGACACAGGGAGATTTTATTATTATTTGTGATGCGGATACCCGTGTGTTCCCAACAATATTAACCGATACGTTAGGGTATTTCCGTGATGTTGATGTTGCCTGGGTGCAAACACCACAGTGGTTTTATGACTTACCGCAGGGTAAACCATTACCTGAATGGGCTAAACAAAAATTGGGCACAACCGGCTATCTGTTTGGTAAAGGGATAGAAAAATTGATTGGCCCATTAACAGTAGGCCATGATCCTTTCTTTAATGATCCCCAGATGTTTTATGATGTTATTTTGCGCAGACGTAATTGGGCTAATGCCGCTTTTTGTTGTGGCGCTGCATCAATTCATCGGCGTGAAGCTATTATGCAGGCAGCACTGCGGCGCTATGTCGATAATATAGAAGATGAGATAGAGCAATATACTAATGATTTAACCGACAGTGAAATAAAAGCGGATTTGGCCCAGGCCATGCTGCCCCATGTGGTACATGATACCGAGTTGATGCCGTATAAATTTCATGTGTCAGAAGATATTTATACCTCTATCGTTTTACATGGCGATCCTGGTCGTAAATGGCGCTCCGTGATGCATCCACAAATAGAATCAAAAATGCTTTCGCCACAGGACTTACTGACTTGGATGATCCAGCGATTTAAATATGCTGCAGGTTCAATGGATATCGCTTTACATGACCGGCTTTTTACCAGCAAACGGATTAAACTCAGCGCAATAACAAAAAATAATGTATGGCACCACCTTCTGGTCCTATTTTGCCTGTATCTGGAATACGGTGTTTTTGATTGCCCCGTTAATTTATCTCTTCACGGGTATTCCTCCTGTTTCGACTTATTCATCACCTTTTTATCTGCATTTTCTGCCCTTTATGATTGTCTCGGAATTAGCGTTTATGTTTGGCACATGGGGTATCTCCGCCTGGGATGGGAAGTCATCTTTCCTGGCTTTATTTTCTATGAATTTACGGGCATTAGATACTGTGCTGCGGGGGGAGAAGATTAAATTTCATGTGACGCCCAAGGAGCGCCAGCAAGGTAATTTTCTATCCTTAGTTAAGCCCCAGCTCGCCATTATCGGGCTGACTTTATTGGGGCTGATTTGGGGGGCGATTCAGATAGCCGAGGGGAATATAAAAGATCCCTCAGGCTTCGTGATTAATATCTTTTGGGGGCCGCAAACATTGCTGCCATGATGCCAATGGTTTTGGCCGCTCTTTGGCAGCCTGACCATGCTGAACTTAATGCACAGGAGGGTTCCTGATGTCATTTAAATATAACCTCCTGAAGGCGAGAAGTTATCTGGCGATGGTGATTGGTATTTTAATCGCTTTTTCTATTGTGTTGTATGTCGAGAGTCATTCCGAGGATAACGGTGATTCCCGTGTTCATATTGCTCCCAGTGTTGGAAGACCATTAACACCGAGTCCGCGCCCACTGAATCCGGAAGAAATAATTTGGGCCAAGGCCGCATGGCAATATTTTGTAAATAATACCCAGCCAAGTGGCTTGGTGAATTCCGTAGATAAGTTTCCGTCATCTACGATGTGGGATACGAGTAGCTATTTTATGGCAATTATTTCCGCTCAACGGATTGGTATTATTCAGCAAGACGAGTTTGATTCCCGTATCAGTAATGCATTAGGCGCGTTGGCTAAACTGCCTCTATTTGAGGGTAAACTACCCAACAAAGCGTATAACACGCAGACATTATCTATGGTGAATTATATTAATCAGCCCAGTACTAAAGGTATTGGTTGGTCGGCTATTGATATTAGTCGAATGATGGTGCCATTAAATATATTGGTCTGGAATTATCCCCAACATGCTGTTGAGGTGAATAAGGTTATTTCACATTGGAAATTAAATGCGCTAGTGGCAGATGATCAATTACAAGGTTCAACGATTAACGATAAAACTCAGGCCGTCTCCTTGCATCAGGAAGGGCGCATGGGTTATGAGCAATATGCTGCACGAACCCTGCAACTGGTGGGTATTAATGCCAGTTTAGCCCTGGATTACACAGCACATCTGCAATTTATTAAAGTTGAAGGGATATTGGTGCCTGATGATATTCGTATCTCACAAAAAGAAGGTGCAAATACCTTTATCGTCAGCGAACCTTATATTTTGACGGGCTTAGAGCTGGGTTTTGATCTTTATTCGTCTGAATTAGCCTGGCGGGTATTTAAAGCTCAGGAAAATCGTTTTCAGCGAACAGGAATTTATACTTCAGTCAGTGAAGACCATGTGGACACCGCGCCTTATTTTATCTATAGCACCTTGCACTATTCAGGCAACGATTGGGCGGTTATTACTGAAAAAGGGGTGCGAGTTGATAAACTGCGGCAGTTATCAACCAAATCAGCCTTTAGTTGGTATGCATTGTGGCGCACGGCTTATAGTGAGCAAACACGCCGTCAATTAAGTGGTTTGATGGTGCCATCAAAGGGTTGGTACGCCGGTATTTATGAGATAGACAACAAAGTAAATACCTCACTGAATGCCAATACTAATGGTGTCGTACTGGAAAGTTTGGCGTTTATTAATGGCGGAAAACTACTTTGTACTGGCTGTACTCAGGTGAAACAGCCAGTCGGCGCAACGGATAAATAACTTTAGTAGGAAGGTTTTATGATGAGAAATCAGTCAGTTTTGCGAAGTTCAAGCCTATTTATTAAGGTTGTATGCTCGATATTGGCACTGTTGGCGATGTTGTCTTTTTATGCTGATGCCACATCGACGGGTGATAAATTAGCGGCTGAAACCTATCCTGTCCGCCACGGCGAATTAACACCGCGGGAGATGGCGGTTGCCGTTAATGCCTGGCAATATTTTGTCCACAATTTACAACCTACAACTGGGCTTGTTAATGCTGTTAATAATTATCCTTCGACTACAATGTGGGACAGTGCATCTTATTTAGCGGCGTTGGTGTCGGCTCGCGAGTTGGGCCTGATTGATAAGGCAGAGTTTGACCACCGGATGTTACCTTTTTTAAAGACACTGAACAATATTTCATTATTTCAAGGGCAGTTACCCAATAAAGCTTATAACACCATCACCGCAGAAAAAGTTAACTATATGAATAAACCCGGTGAAATAGGATTTTCAGCTATTGATACGGGCCGTATGTTAATTTGGCTTAAAATTATTAAGGAGCGCTATCCTGAATATGCCAATAGCATTGATAATGTGGTTTTGGGGTGGGATTTTTCACATGTTATCGATGATTGCGGTACGTTATATGGTGCGATTTTAGATAAAAATAACACGCCTCAGTATGTGCAGGAAGGGCGACTGGGTTATGAGGAGTATGCCGCCAGTGGTTTCCAGCTTTGGGATTTTTCTACCTGCAAGGCATCACGGCCTGAACCTTATGATTTGGCAAAAATCTATTGTGTATTAGTTCCTTATGATTCTAGAGATGCACGTAAAACTAATCAACACAACTATGTGGTTACCGAGTCGTATATCTTACATGGCCTTGAGATGGGGTGGGATCGCAGTAATGATCGTGCAAATAAATCTGGGAGTTACAGCCATCCCTGGATGAAAGATTTTGCCAATAGGGTCTATCAGGCGCAGGAAAACCGCTATCGTGAAACGGGAATACTGACCGCGCGTTCAGAGCATCAGTTGGATCGCGCTCCGTACTTTGTTTATGACACAGTTTTTTCCGATGGTTATAACTGGAATACAATTACCGATCAGGGTGTTTTTGTCCCTGAGAATGCGGCTGTATCATTAAAGGCTGCATTAGGTATGTGGGTGTTTTGGCATTCGCCGTACACTGACCGGTTATTTGATGCAATAGAAAATGCCAACGTTAAGGATATTGGTTTCAACGAGGGCTTATACGAAAATGGCAAAGGGCCAATTAAAGAGTTTACGGCAAATAATAATGGCATCATGTTGGAAGCACTATTATTTAAAAAAGAAGGGAAGATACTCCGTTTTACCAGTGGCGATCCTGGCGATAAAGATTACATTCCATCGTTGTGGGAGCGGCAGTTAATTAATGCTTTTGATGATAATAACAGTAAAAAGAATCGACCATTTATTGATGCAACACCGAGTTTAGCCGCATTTTGTGATCAAACGGGTATTGCGATACGTAAAGCGCCAAACTGTAAGAGCTGCCAGTGTGCCCAATGTCAGGATGACTCTGGTAGTAATAACATATTTAAATTACCGGCTACGGCGACACCATCATGCGCAAAACAGTGAGGTGTTCCGCGCTTGCCTTGGTGATAGCTGCGGGGCTATTTAGTGCTGCATTTATTGGCGGTATGTCTGTCGGTGCCAATATTGATCAAAGTTCTGTTACCTATTCGGCCCGCAGTGGTGTGTTATCTGACAATGAACGATTGTGGGCGAAAGTCGCATGGCGTTATTTTATTAATAATGCACAATCCGGGACCGGGCTGATTAATTCTCTGGATAATTATACAGTTGTAAGTTTATGGCAAATCGGCGACACGCTTGTCAGCCTAACTGCGGTGGCGCAGTTAGGGATTATTAATCGGCAGGAGTTTGATCAGCGTCTATCACTATTATTGGCCACCATCAGCCATTTACCTTTAGTGGCGGGGAAAGCGCCAAATCTACTTTACAATACCGTTAATGGGCAGATGATTGATTATGCTAACCAGCCAAAACCGCTGGGATGGTCAGCTCAAGATATCGGCCGTTTAATGATGGGTTTGAAAGTTGTCGTACGTTTTTATCCTGAATATGCGGAGTATCTGGATAAACTCCTACTACGCTGGAGTTTTTGTCAGGTCATTGATAATGATGGACGATTACTAAAGTCAACGGCAGTTAATGGCCAGTTTATAGCAAGGTCAGAAGGGCGATTGGGGTATAGCAATTATGTTGCGGGTGCTTTTGGATTGTGGGGTTTCCTGTGGGAATATCAGCTAACCTTCCTTACAATACCATATTTATTTATGGTATCCCCATTGATGTCGATATTCGAGATGCCCGAATAACCTCTGTACCGTCTATTGTCGTCAGCTTACCTTATCTACTTACCGCAATGGAGTTAAAAAACACGCCAATATTTAAACAGCAGAAAAACCGTATTGATAATGTTTATCGAGTACAGGAAAAACGGTGGCAAAAAGAACATATATTGACTGCCCGTAGCGATTATTTTACCTCAGTTGCGCCATATCATGTTTACGATACGGTATTCGCCAATGGTTACCACTGGAATACTATTAGTGAGGATGGCAAGTTTCACCCAGATCTGGCGTTGGTATCAACCCGCGCAGTTTTCGGTTTATGGGTGTTATGGAATAGCCCTTATACCGATGCATTAATGCAGTTGACTCAGATGCAGTATGATGAACAACGTGGATGGTATGAAGGGCGCTATGAGAATAATGGTGCGTATAATAAAACGATTAGTCTGACCACTAACGCTATGGTATTAGAAACGCTGCTCTATAAAACGGCGGGGAACTTAATTAATACTGAGCCTGCTGCGGGATATCTGGACGCGCGCATGAGTGATGTCTTTTCACGGCCGCAATTATGCCTACCGCAAGAACGTGTTATCGGTCTGGGGGCAGAAAAATGAACAATATTCGCCGTTTGCGGCAATCAATTCTGACCCTGGGGCTTATTTTACTGCTGGCCCCGCCAGTGGTTATTGCTCAACGGCAATCCGCTGCCACTCAAGACTTATCTGGCCAATGGCGAGTACAGAACGGCAATCCACCTGCTCCTGAGGCCTGGCGTGACACGCTGGATGACAGCCTGTGGCAACAACTGAAAGTTCCTGCTAATTGGTACAGCGAGGGCCTCGACCATCAAGGCGTATTGTGGTATCGCACTCGGTTTACCCTGCCGATTTTAGGTGCCGATGATATGGCGACCTTGATATTCGATGGCGTCGATTATCAAGCTGATATTTGGCTTAATAATCAGCAAGTAGGGCAGCACCAGGGGTATTTTCAGCGATTTAGCACGGATATTACGGATGCTGCCCGAAAAGATAATCTGTTGGCCGTGCGGGTAGATAGCCCTTATGAGATCCCCGGTAAAGTTTGGTCTTTTCATAAGCAACTGATTAAAGGTGTTTTTAATCACCATGATACCCGGCCAGGAGGTGCATGGTCAGACCACGGTCAGGATGCTAATTCTGGCGGTATTTGGGCTGCCGTGGCATCACATATCAGCCGTGGGGCTGTTATCGACAATATATTGGCCGTACCGGACTGGTCCAGAGGGCTGCAATATCCTATTTTGCAGGTAAGTTTGGATTATCGCGCCAATCGCAACCGTTCGGTGGAGATGTTGCTAAAGCTGATCCCCGACAATTTCATCGGGCCATCCTATCAGCTGAAGCAAAATGTTTCGCTGGTTGCCAGCCCACGCAATGCACAACGGCTTACGGCTAATTTCCCTCTCGATAACCCTGCGCTATGGTGGCCATCGGGTCAGGGTAAACAGAATCTTTACCGGCTGGAGGTGCATTTTTCTGATGGTCTTGGCACGATGGATACCGCCCATGTGCGCACGGGGTTACGGCAAATAGTGATAGATCCGCAAGAACAAAGTTGGTCAATCAATGGTAAGCGCCTTTTCATTCGAGGGACTAATTACATTGGCAGCCCGTGGCTGGGGAGCTTGCGGCCAGCCGATTATCATCGTGATTTAGTTATGATGCAGCAGGCGAATGTTAATGCCATAAGGGTACATGCCCATGTGGCTGGGCGGGCGTTGTACGACCTGGCAGATGAGATGGGGATACTGCTCTGGCAAGATTTCCCGCTACAGTGGGGCTATGACGATTCGGCCACTTTCGCCGAAGAAGCCGCAAGACAAGCCGCAGATATGACTCGGCAGTTTGGCAGCCATCCTGCCATTATATTGTGGTCTGGGCATAATGAACCGCCTTGGGATGCGACATGGATGCAATACCGTTACCCGGACTGGCGGCCAGGTATCAATCGAGCGTTAACTGCGCGTGTAGCAAAAGTGTTGAGTCAGGATGCTAGCCGCATCACTCATGCTTATTCGTCAACCGGCGAGCATTACTGGCAAGGTTGGTATTCAGGGCAGAAAAGTGACCACCTTAAACCAGCAACCAACGCAATAATTAGCGAGTTTGGTGCTCAAGCTTTACCCGATTTAACCACGCTAAAAAACTTTATTTCTGGCACGGACTTATGGCCTAAGACCACGGATAAAAAAGATGAGGGATGGCGTATCTGGGCCTACCATAATTTCCAACCTCACGAGACATTTGAGTTAGCTAAAGTCACTCGTGGAACGGATATCAATACGTTTATCGCTAATAGTCAACAGTATCAGGCAAGTTTGATCCAGCTTGCCGCAGAGAGTTATCGACGGCAACGTTATCAACCGGTTGCTGCTTTATTTCACTTTATGTTTACCGAAACCTGGCCATCAATTAATTGGGGGGTAGTTGACTATCTTCGCCATCCCAAACCCGGTTATTTTGCCTTACAGCGAGCTTACCAACCGGTTTTACCCTCAATTGAGCCTAAAACAGCAACGTGGGTGCCGGGGCAGACTGGGCGCATTGGGTTATGGGCCATCAATGATAACTGGCATGACTATCCGCAGGCTTCATTGCATTGGGAAATATTGCAAAGTGGTGTGATGTTATCTGAGGGTGCGCAGGACATCAATCTGATGGCTGATAGCGGTCAAAAAGTGATGGAGTTGCAAATCACCCCGCGCAGTGACCAAACGATAACGGTGATGAGCGACATTCTTAACCACCGGGGCGAGGTCATCGGCCACAATGAGCTGCAATTACAGGTTCAACCTTGATACCTATTGTGGTCACAGATAAATGACATTTTCAGTATCGCAATAACATTTAGGATGGTCTGCACTGTCTTAAATCACATAGCGATCCTATGCTTGAGTCTATGATGATTATAAGGATATAAATTTTATATGAATCCTTCAGCATTGAAAGTACCGACCCAGCCATCCAAAACATATTTATCCCGGATGGCTGGGCTATTACAACAAACCATTTTGTTGCCATTATTTATATTTTTACTGGGGGCGGCTATTTCGGGCGCAGGAGCATGGTGGCTGTTTAACGAAATTGAGGACAATGCTAAAGTTGATTTTCAACGTAATGTTGACCGAGTTTCAGGTGAGGTCATTTGGCGCTTCTCTCAGCCAATATATGGGTTGAATGGCATCAAAGGTGCTTATGCGGCCGATGGTTATCTAACCCGCCAACAATTTCGGGCATATGTGGCCTCGCGTAATTTACCTGTCGAGTTTCCTGGCGTCAGAGGGTTTGGTTTTATTCAACGGGTGCCACGCAGTCAGTTGAATGAGTTTATTGCTAATACCAGAGCTGACGGTGCATCTGACTTTTCCCTTCGTCAGCTGCAAGATAAGCAACATGACGATTTGTATATTATTAAATATGTTGAACCTGCTGAAAAAAAATAAAAGGGGCTGAGGGGCTTGATATTGGTTCTGAGTCGGTCAGGCGGGAAGCCGCGCTATTGGCAATCAACAGCGGGAACCCCACGATTTCCGGCACAATTTATCTGGTTCAGTCTAACGTTAAAACTCCCGGCGTATTACTTTTTGTCCCGGTCTATAAATCGGGCACTCACCCAATGACACCTGCTGAACGCCAGGCATCATTGGTCGGTCTGTTGTATTCGCCCATTGTCATTGCTGATTTATTACGTGATATTCCCGAGTTTATGAGTGGGCGAGTGGATATTGAGTTGTTTGATAGTCTTAATGATTTATCTAATAAAACGATGGTCTTCGATGCCGATGGCAGTAAATATGACAATCTCATACCGGATGAAGATCACAATGATGAAACAATGGCGGCCAGAATATTCCACAATACCAGTATCTTGCCGCTACCAGGGCGAGAGATGACACTGCGTATTAGCAGCACGCCTGCCTTTGAAGCGCTGACTGAACGTTATGCGCCTTGGTTAGTGTTTGCTTTTGGTCTTTTGCTCAGTTCAGCATTGGCATTACTTATTCGGCAGCAAGTCAGTGGGCGCAATCGAGCTGAAATGCTGGCACGCAACATGACCGCAGATCTTGAACGTTTGGCGTTGGTAGCGAAAAACACCTCTAATGCCGTTGTTATTACCGATGTAAACCGTGAAATCGTCTGGGTTAATGAGGGTTTTGAGCGTATTACCGGCTACAGCCAGGACGAAGCATTAGGTAAATCACCGGGAAAATTACTTCAGTGTAGTAGTACAGACCACAGTGTGAAAACGGCGATGAAAACCGCGTTAGATGCGGGTGAACCCTTTAAAGGGGAAATAGTAAACCGTTCTAAGTCGGGGCAAGAATATTGGATTGAGCTGGAAATTCAACCTCGCTATAACGATCAGAATGAACCCATCGGTTTTATGGCGATAGAGTCGGATATTAGTGAACGTAAAGCCACCTATCAGCGTCTTGAAGCAGCCTTACGTGAAAATAATGCCTTACTCAGCACCCTTAATCTGCACGGTATTATCTCTACCGCAGACAGTGCAGGATTAATTACTGACGTTAATGATGCATTTTGTAATATTAGTGGTTATAGCCGAGAGGAACTGGTTGGGCAGACCTACCGGTTAATTGACTCACATACTCACGATGCTGCATTTTGGCAATCAATGTGGCATAACATTGCCAATGGCATCTCCTGGCGTGGAGAGATCTGCAATAAAGCGAAAGGAGGGCGTTTATATTGGGTTGATACCACGATTGCACCGTTTAAAAACAGTACCGGCCAAATTGAACGATATATCTCCATCCAAATTGATATTACAGCCAATAAAATTCAACAGGCCAACCTGATTATTGCCAAAAATCAATTAGTCAGAGCGGCTGATGTGGCTGAATTAGGTATCTGGACCTGGAACATTCAGGAAGGGACATTTTCTTTCGATGATCGAATGAATGATATTTATGAACTGCCGGAGGAGATGCGTAATACACCGCTTCCGCAGGCGTATTGGTATAGCCTTGTTCATCCTGACGATCGGCCTATTGTAAATAATGCCGTAAAAACGGCATTAGATAACGGCGGCATCTATCGTCAGATTTTCCGTATTATTGTTCACGGTCAGGTTCGTTACATCCAGTCGACCGGGACGGTAGAGCGAGATGAATATGGTAATGCTGTTTTGATGATGGGGATCAATCGGGATATTACTCAGCAGCGAGAGGCCGAAAATATACTGCAATCCGCCCGACAAGCGGCGGAAGAGGCCAATAAAGCCAAGTCTGCATTTTTGGCCAATATGAGCCATGAACTTCGTACCCCGATGAATGCTATCCTTGGGATGCTGACATTACTGCGTAAAACAGGGCTGAATAATAAGCAAGCCGACTATGCTGTTAAAAGTGAAGCCGCCACCCGAACCTTGCTCCGGTTACTGAACGATATTCTGGACTTCTCCAAAATCGAAGCCGGTAAAATGGTGCTGGAATGTATCCCATTTGATATTCATGTGATGCTGCGCGATCTGGCGGTTATTTTATCGAGTAACCTCAAAATTAAAAAAGTAGAAGTGTTGTTTGATATTGACCCCACTCTGCCGCAGTTTGTTGAGGGCGATAGTATGCGGCTTCAGCAAATATTAACTAACCTTGGCGGTAATGCGCTGAAATTCACTGAGCAAGGTGAAGTGGTGTTATTTATCAAGGTGCTTAAACAGGATAGCCAGCAGGTTACTTTGCACTTTGGTGTCCGCGATACCGGCATTGGTATTGCGCCTGAGCATCAGGAAAGTATTTTTGGTGGTTTCACTCAAGCAGAAGCCTCGACCACCCGCCGCTTTGGTGGCACCGGATTGGGCTTAGTGATTAGCCAGCGTTTTGTTGCATTAATGGGGGGCAGACTTGAGTTAGAAAGCCAACCGGGGCAAGGGAGTTTGTTCCATTTCACCATAACACTGCCGCTATCCTCTCCTTCTAATCTGGTTATTGATAATGAAATACCGAGTACGCTGGTGAGCAGAGCGCAGGTATTGAATCATCTGCGGGTATTAGTTGTTGATGATAATCCGACGGCCTGTGACCTGATTAAGCGGATGGGTGAGTCATTAAAATGGACGGTTGATGTCGCAACCAGTGGCGACCAGGCACTGCAATTGATGAAACAACAGCGTGATAACGGTATTACCTATGGAGCACTTTTTATTGACTGGCAAATGCCGGGGTTGGATGGCTGGCAGACCAGTAAATATGTCCGTGAACTGATGCCGGCAGATAATGCGCCGATGATTGTGATGATAACCGCTCATGATCGTGAAATGTTGTTACAGCGCAGTGAAGAAGATCAGGCATTACTGGATGGCTATTTGGTCAAACCGATTACAGCGTCTATGTTGCTGGATTCAGTGATCGATGCATTAAGTGAACGTAAACAACCTGATATTACGAAACCAAGAGTCGCCGAATCCTCATATCAACTGTCCGATATTCAGTTATTGATCGTAGAAGATAATTTGAATAACCAACAAATAGCCCGTGAGTTACTGGAAGATGAGGGGGCGACAGTCACTATTGCTAATAACGGTAAAGAGGCTATCGAGATATTAGAGCGGACTCCGGCCCTCTTTGATGTTGTATTAATGGATTTACAGATGCCCGTCATGGATGGATTTAATGCGACGCGCTATATCCGTGAATCTCTTGGGCTGAAGGAGCTACCGATTATAGCTATGACCGCTAATGCGATGGCATCAGATCGTGACGCTTGTTTGGCTGCGGGAATGAATGATCATATTGGTAAACCCTTTGACTTGAATAATCTGATACAGACTATCCGCAAATACAGTGGACGTACTGATATCACGGCCACCGTTAGCCGCGCCAGCCCGTCATCATTCTCTGCTGAGTTGAAGAGTGCCGTAGCAACAACCGGTATCGAGGTGGAATCGGCACTGAATAGATTAGGTGGGGATGTTTCGCTTTATCAAAAAATGTTATCGCTATTCGCGGCAGATTTGGCGACGTTCCCGACGCAATTGGATGCATTGATGACGCAGGGCGATCATCAATCAGCATCTCGTTTGCTACACACTATCAAGGGACTTGCCGCCCAATTAGGGGCCACTGAGCTGTCGTTATGTGCCGGTCAAGGGGAGAAATTGCTCAATGACAGTGTGACCGCGACCACGGAGATAATTAATCCGCTACTGAATGATCTGAAAACTAAAGTGCTGGCGATGCAGGCTGATATCGCGAGCTTAATTCAACTGCTATCAGCTGATGCCACGCAGGCAGACCCGGCAGAAATGCGGAGTACGCAATCTATTGAGCCGCAATTGAACAGTTTGATAGTGCTATTAGAAAATTCAGATATGGCGGCGCTGGAGGTGATAAGTCAATTACAGGCGACGGTGGGTCAGCAACTGAATGGACAATTATTGCCACTCAATGAGGCCATCAATCAATTAGATTTCGCCAAAGCTATCCAGCTATGTCAAGCCCTGCTGGAAAACCTTTCTAGCCAGAGAGATAAAAAGATATGACTATAGTTCAGCCTTTTTCTCAGAATTTGGCCTTGATGCTTCCTGGTGCCAAGAAGCCTAAGATTCTGATTGTTGACGATCATCCGATAAATATTCAGGTACTCTATCAAGCATTTTCTGCGGATCATAATGTTTGCATGGCCACTAGTGGTAAACAGGCACTTGATGTCTGCCATAGCCAGCAGCCTGACCTGATTTTACTGGACATCGAAATGCCCGACATGAATGGTTTTGAGGTTTGCGCCAAACTCAAAGCTTGTACCGAAACTAGCGATATTCCGGTTATCTTTGTCACTGCACATATTGATGAGGAGACAGAAACCCGCTGTTTTAGTGCGGGAGCTGTCGATTTTATCAGTAAGCCGATTAACCGCAACACCGTAAGAGCAAGAGTGAAAACTCACCTGTTACTCAAAGCCCAATCTGATTTGTTACGTCAATTAGTTTATTTGGATGGCTTAACTGAGGTTTATAATCGGCGTTATTTTGATGAAAAATTAGAACAGGAGTGGAAACTGGCGAAT
This sequence comes from Yersinia aldovae ATCC 35236, assembly GCF_000173735.1. Taxonomy (GTDB): domain Bacteria; phylum Pseudomonadota; class Gammaproteobacteria; order Enterobacterales; family Enterobacteriaceae; genus Yersinia; species Yersinia aldovae. The sequence continues at coordinate 26,264 of NZ_ACCB01000001.1, forward strand.
CGCAATAGTTTACCACTCAGTTTGATTATGATTGATGTTGATTTTTTCAAAAAATACAATGACCTCTATGGTCATCAGGCCGGTGACGATTGTTTACGGCGGGTCGCAAAAATTATTCGAGATACCCTCAAGCGCCCAACCGATCTGGTTGCCCGTTATGGTGGTGAAGAGTTCGTCTGCCTACTCCCTAACACTGGGTTGGTTGGGGCTATGGAGGTTGCTGAGGCTATCAGGTTGCAGCTTCTCGAGCAGGAAATCCCTCATGTTGGCTCTACTGTTTCTCCCTTTGTCAGTATTAGCCTTGGGGTTTGCTGCAAAGAAACTCAAAGCGACGGTATGCCAACCACACTGCTGCTTCAAGCTGATCTACAACTGTATCAGGCAAAAAGAAATGGCCGGAATCAAACCTGCGGAGTGCCCTATCAACTGAGTGAGGGATAAATGAATATATTCTCGGCGTTGACCCCAGTCACGCTGAGAACCATTCTATTTGTTTATCCACCGGCATTCTTTTAGTCTTAAATTATTAAGCGAAGTGGGCTTGTTTGTTGAGTATTTTGTCAATTACATTTAATACGCCGAAATCATTATTGGACTCAGCTTCGAATCTGGCAACGTGCTTAATATGATGCGGTGCATTTGCCATAGCAAAGCCAAAGCCTGCTTGTTTTAACATTTCAATATCATTGCCACCGTCACCAAACGCCGCCACTTCTTCATCCGCAATGCCCTCTATTTTCTGAAGTAATCGCAGGCCATTGGCTTTATGTACCCCTGGAATGATCAGGTCAACAGAACCATGCCCGCTAGAAACGGGAGTGACTATTCCTGCCAGTTTTCGCTCAACAAATACCATAAAATCGGCTAATTTTTCATTAGGTAAACTGATTGCAAATTTGAAAGCAGGTTCAGTTATTTTGCTAAAATCATCGATAATTTCAAGGCGATGATAGTATTTACTCATTGTGGTATAAAAGTCATTACTCGATGTTTTGAGCATATAGGCTCCATTCTTCCCACAAACAATGATATCAAGGTAGGGGATCGCCTGTAATGTTTTGAGCACGGTTTTACAATCGTCATCGGATATTCTACCGCAGAAAATCTCGCTATTCTCATTTACCACATAGGCACCATTTTCGGCTACAAAAGCAATTTCATGGGCAATGTCAGGGAAAAAAGAGATCAGTTGGTAATATTGATTCCCACTGGCGACGACAAACTTGATACCATTTTCTTTTAACTGAGAATATTGAGTACTGAACCGTTTTCTATCAAAGTTCATCTGGTCATTGAGGAATGTTCCATCCATATCAACAGCAATCAGTTTTATACTCACGTTATTTCCCTCTTTAGAGTCAAAAAATAGTCACTTAATAGAAAATATCTTAACGTAATGTACCTAAAAAAGTCAGATACTTCACAGTGAAATGCGTTATTTGATAAAGCGGACGGCAATGTGTCGGCGGGTATTTTCCCAACAGATACTTGAGAAATCAGTCGCGAGCTTGGTTCAAGAATCATAACATAGTAAAAAACTATGAATAATAGGGAGATGCCTTGATGAAAAGCACCAAAAGAGGGATGGGTTATATTGCAATCGTGGTTGACGATTACGATAAAGCTATTGAATATTATACCGAAAAATTGGGTTTTTTCTTAAGGGAAGATGAACCACAAGTCGGTAAGCGTTGGGTGTCTGTTTCGCCAACACCGGAGAGTGAGTGCCGTTTATTACTGGCTCGGGCATCAAATGATTCTCAGGCTGCGTTTATTGGTAACCAGTGCGGCGGGCGGGTATTTCTATTTCTTGAGACAGATGATTTCTGGCGCGATTACGCGTCGATGAAATCGAAAGGGGTTGCATTCTGCGAAGAACCACGCAAAGAAGAGTATGGCATGGTAGTGGTTTTCGAAGATATTTATGGCAACCGTTGGGATCTTTATCAAAAGTAATCGATTGGATCAGCATGAGTGGTATGAACCAATGATTAACAGCAGCCTATAACTTTGCGGTATGGCCGCAAAGATGCATATCAAATCAAGCTGTAGTATTACGGGCTTTTCTGCTCAACAGATGATGCTAGCCTCTCCCACACGTCCACTGGCGGCTTCTCGTTAAATTCAGCCCGTAGCGCTGTCAGCCTACGGACTGAATAAATGTTTTACAAACAATCTGTTACTTGTATAACTCGGCCGGTTTCATTTCCTTTGCTGCCACATCTTCTCGCATACTCTGTTTTGGCATTGGGGCAAGCGGTGCTGCGGCCACCTCGCTGGCACGTTTTCGCAGACTAAACCAGCCGATAACCAGCAAGATCGCGACCAGAGGTACGGTGGCAATGGTCCAGGTTCCGTTAGGATAGTCAAAAGCCATCATGACTAACACGCCCGCAAGGAAAAAGAGGGTTAGCCAGGATGTCACGGGCGCGCCGGGCATTTTGAACGACACCGGTTTTGCCGTTCCCTGTTTGATTGCCTGACGTAGCTTCATCTGACAGATAATGATAAATGCCCATGAACTGATAATGCCTAACGACGCGATATTTAACACGATCTCGAACACTTGTGATGGAACGAGATAGTTAAGAATCACGCCCAGAACATAGATACCGACAGTCACGAGAATACCCGCATAAGGCACTGATTGGCGGCTCATTCGGGACATGAATTGCGGAGCCGAACCGCCCATTGAGAGGGAGCGTAGAATTCGGCCAGTGGAGTAAAGCCCGGAATTAAGACTAGAAAGTGCGGCGGTTAATACCACGATATTCATGATAGTGCCGATATAAGGGACACCCAAGCTGCTGAAAAATGTCACGAAGGGGCTTTGGCCCGCCTGATAGGCATTCCACGGCAGCAAACAGACCAGTAATACCACGGAGCCGACATAGAACAAGCCAATCCGCCAGATCACACTATTAATCGCTTTGGGCAGTGTTTTTTCCGGGTCTTTGCATTCTCCGGCTGCCGTGCCGATCAATTCGATACCCGCGAAGGCGAATATAACCCCTTGAACCAGCACTAACGCCGGTAATAAGCCGTGAGGGAAAAAACCCCCATTGTCAGTTATCAGATGTAAACCCGTTGCATGGCCAGCCACACTTTGCCCGGTGCCGAGGAAGACCACGCCAACGGCTAAGAAAAGTGCAATAGCAACAACTTTGATTAGCGCAAACCAGAACTCCATCTCGGCGAACCATTTCACACCAATCATATTCATGGTGGCGACAATGGACAGCGCGCCCAGAGCAAATAGCCATTGGGGGACATCTGAGAACGTCCCCCAATAATGCATATAGAGCGCCACGGCGGTGATATCGACAATGCCCGTCATCGCCCAGTTAAGAAAGTACATCCACCCGGCGACATATGACGCTTTCTCACCGAGGAATTCACGCGCATAAGAAACAAAACTACCGCTGGTGGGGCGGTGTAATACCAATTCCCCCAAAGCCCTAAGGATGAAAAATGAGAAGACTCCGCAGACCAGATAAACCAGTGCTAATGCGGGGCCGGCCATTTGTAGTCGGGCACCTGTACCTAAAAATAACCCTGTTCCAATGGAGCCACCAATGGCTATCATTTGTATATGACGACGGCCCATGCTTTTGTGATAACCACTGTCATGGGAATCTAACCAGCGCTTTTTTGCCGCATGATGAGTCTCCGCAGAATGCTTTCCTGAAATCATAAACTTTCCCTATTTTCTTGTCTGTAGTGCAATCATGGTGAATGTAATACAGAATCTGATTGCTAAAGGTTAATGCATAAATAGCGTCTTAGCGCCTGCAGTTGTTATGGTTTTTATCAGTGACATTTAATCTCGGTGGGCATGCTATCGTTTCTTCCGGTATGTGGCAAAAAAAATATTCACTTATTAATTATTTTTGTTGCTCTATTACCACAACAAGTAATCAAATAGGGCTGATTAATTTATAACCGTCACCCATGTTTGTGCCATACAGTATTCACTGTAATCATTGATTAAATATTGACCTTTTCCATAACTCATTGTTAAACAGGCAAAAGACGTTGCTCTGATTATTGTGAGTATAAATTTTCTACATATTATTTTAAATATAATTATTTTAAAATAATTTACCTATTTATATGATGTCATTAATAAAGTATTGCAATTTATCTTATTTGACATAAAGCGCATTTATATTAATGAATAAATATGATGTTTTATTTCATAATTTATTTTACTTGTCTGGTTTATTATAATAAACAGTATGACTTTTGTATTTATATCACAGGAATAATATTGTGCTAACTCTGACTCTATATTGCACGCTCGCGGCCAGGTTAAGGCGCTATTTGATCGGGTAATCGGGCTGATTTCTGAATTTATGTCACATCTTATCTGGTTGATTGTCGCCCATGAGGTTCTTTTATATGCTGCACCGCTACAGGCATCAGTACAACTGAGTTTTCAACGAAATTGCAGATAGATAAGGAGAGATGGAGTGGGAGTTAAGGATAAAAAAGTGGGCATTATGACGTACATCGATAATTCGCAGACGATGTTGGAAGAGTTCAGTTGGCTACATAAAAGCTGGATTCACAGTGGTTGCTGGGAGACATCAGATCTGATTGTGGTTCATCATCCTGCGCTAGTTGATACGTTGCCGAAAGAGCCTGGTATTATTTTGATACCGTTTGCACCGGTTTCACAGCATGATCCCCAGTTTCACAATTACCACTTTATCAATTCTATTGCCTGTCTTAGCGGACCACATATTGATACCGTACTTAAACGCTACCAATGGTTACTTCGCACCGATGCGGATGTTTTTCTTACACACCATCTGGCGAATTTTACGCCACTCTACCCGGTGCATGGTCGTGGTAATTACTATTTCTCCGTTGAGTTCCGCGAGAAGATGCTCGATTTCTGCCATCGACACGGCGTTGAACATTGGCAACGCTTCGGTTGCGGGCATTCTGTCATGTTAAGCAGCGAGTTGATGATTACGTTCTTGCAACGCCAGATCTACTGGTGTCGTAAGTTGGTTGAGGATTTTGGTACAGATAAAGCAAACTGGGGGAGGTGGCCTGGGTGGTATCGTGGCGTATTGACGATGTATGCAGCCGAAATCACCGCCAACGAACGCTGGCACACCTATCTACGCGATGGCCGCGAACGCATTCTGGATATGCCGAGTAGCACGGCTGGTAACATCGATACTCTCACGCTACATATTCACGCGACGCAAGAAACCACTCAGTTTTCCAAGTTTCGCTACCGCGCGGGTGATTATGCTGATATCGATCCCGATACACTTGATTGCCGCCGTGTCGATCAATACTGCATGTGGATTTGTCTGACCTCGATTGAGGCAATAAAAGCACAAGCGGCCTATAGCGGGTAGTCACTCGTCTTGATGGCCACTTGCTTTTTGTGCTGAAGTGGCCTGTTTCACAGCGTTGCTACTGACAATGTTGCTTTAATGCGTCTTGCTGGTTTGGCAACCGTTTATAGAGGTAGAGTGGCCGCCCGGTAGCACCATAAAGCACTTTGGTACTCAGAATTTCCGTGTCTGATAGATAAATCAGATACTTACGACAGGATACCCGAGAAATACCAATCGCATTTGCCATCTGTTCGGTAGAGAACTCATGGTCTTGCATCTCCTGAATCCATTCGCACACAGTGCGTAATGTCTGTACCGTCAGGCCCTTAGGCAATTTTTTACCCTCTGTGAGGGCGGGGTTATTGCGCCGCAGCAAGGTATCCACGTCCTCTTGAGCGCAAAATTTACGTTGACCCAGCAAGTTTTGTTTTTCGCGGTAAGCCGACAGCGCCTGCTCAAAGCGGGAAAACTGAAACGGCTTTATCAGATAGTCCACGACACCGTATTGCAATGCTTTTTTGATGGTATTCACATCGGTGGCCGATGAAATAACAATCACATCAGTCTGCTCACTTAATTCACGCAATGTCGGTAGCAGTTCCAGACCATTATCCTGACGCATGAAGACATCCAGCAGCACCAGATCGATAGATTGCCTGGATGCTATAAAATAGTCTCTGGCTTGTTGCAGACTGGATACGGTGCCGCAACAGTTAAAACCGGCTACCTGGCTGAGATAACACTTGTTCAACTCCGCCACCATCGCATCATCTTCCACTATCAATACATTAATCATGATTTTATGCGCCGTTGTTATTCGTGGTGATATCGTAGGGAAGGTTAATGAAAAATTGGGTATAGACTCCAGCTTCAGAGTCAAACTCAATGCTGCCACCGAGACTCTCTATACACTGCCGCACCAAACTCAAGCCAATACCGCGCTCATTGCCTTTGGTCGAGAAACCGTTATCAAAAATATGCGTTTGCAGTGCTGCGCCAATACCCGGCCCATCATCACTTACGGCACAATGTAACCGGCTATTCTGATAGTGGAAACTGACATTGATCTCCCGTTGGCCTTGGTTATCAATAGCCTCGATAGCATTTTCAATTAGATTGCCTAATACAGTAATTAAGGCAGTGGTGATCTGTTCATTATGGGTATCTGGCAGCAAACTATCGTCACTGATGGATAAAGTGATACCTAAATTATGCGCCCGGTTAATTTTCTCTAACAGGAAGCCCGCAATAATAGGTGATTTTATTTTGTGCAACAGAGAGCCGATCTCAGCCTGATAATTATTGGATGTTTTGACAATATACGCTTCGAGTTGTTGATAATGCTTCATGTGCAACAGGCCCAGTATGACATGTAATTTATTCATAAATTCATGCGATTGTGCCCGTAATGCATCGGCGTAATGGGACATACCCGTCAGGCGTAGCATTAATTTACTGACGTCGGTTTTATCACGGAAAGTCGCAATCGCGCCGATGATATTACCTTTTGCCATCACTGGGACGGTATTGGTCAGTAATATGCTGCCATCAAAATTTATTTCTTCATCGGGACGAGCGATGCCCGTTTCTAATACTTGCTGTAGATAGAGTTTGGCAGGCCAGTATTTACTGGCGTTACTTAATAATAAATTCTCCAGCGGCCCGCTTTGTTTAAATAGACGCTTCGCTTCGTGGTTTATTATGGTGATACGTGAATCGGCATCAACGGCAATCACGCCTTCTTTAATTGATTGCAACATTGCGTTGCGCTGCTCAAATAAATTAGAAATTTCATAGGGTTCGAAACCCAACATGATCTTTTTCAGCGTTTTAACCAAAGCCCAGATACCCAGTGTACCGATCAGAGCACCAAATAAGATAGTCCAAGGGATGGTCCAGCGGGCCTCGCTGACAACTGATGCGATACGGGTAAGTGCAATTCCAATGGCTACCACACCGATTTGTTTACCTTGTAGCCCATAAATCGGCACAAAAATACGCAGGGCAGGAGCCAGTACCCCGCGGTTGACTGCGCTATTTTCTTTACCCTGTAACGCTGGCAGTAAGTCATTACCGATAAAATGTTGACCGATCATCGCACTATTGGGATGTGAATGACGAATGCCATTCATATCAGTGACAACGATGAATAACAGGTCATTCGCTTTTTGTACCGCACGAGCATAAGCCTGAATTTCTTGCCCGACAGCAGGGGTTGTCAGGCCGTGGATGACCACTGGAGACAGTGAAACCGTGCGTGCCACCGCAGTGGCTTTGGCTTGCAAACTGTCTTGAGCCATCTGGCTAAGTTGAACAAATAACAATGAGTAAACCACCAGTAGCACCGCCACAACAACCGCAGAAACCATCAGGGTGATTGAGGTACTGAGTCGTAACGGCACTTTCTGCTTGCCTGCCGCTGTTGTACTGTTCATTTCATGCTCCAGAGACACCGGTGTGTGGGGTAATCAGGTAATTGCATGTGTTAAGAGGGAACGCTGACAGGTTGTATCCCTGACGAGTGAGTAAAGTGAATCACCCATAGTTTACGCTGTTTATATATGAGGGCGCTAAGGTAATTGTTGACGTTATCGTGACAGCAGCAGCAATGTCATTCAGGAGGCTATCAGGTGTTGCCGCTAGACAAGTTCCTCACTGAGGAATAGAAGCGATATCCTTTTCGTCGCCAGAGAGGTTATGTGGCGATAAAGGAAATGATTGAGCATAATAAAAGAGGCGTGGAATGGCATACGTTTATTACATTCACTTTCTTTGTGGCGTTTATTCAGCGTCTCTTTAGCGATAATAGGCCGCAATTATGCCAGCATAATACCCACTAACATGTTTATCTGCTGCTCTAATTAAGGATAAACGGTCATTCGACGGTCTTACATAGCGTAATTATCATGAGATTGCTACGTTGTTTTTATTTTTAATTCAATCTAACCAATTGAAAAAAATCAAATATGACATTGTCGCTCTACGCTCTCTTGGGCTGGAAATTTCAAGGGAACGGATAAACCTCAGGTTCCAATTGCTACCCATTCATGGTCACTATTCTCATTAAATTAAAACGCAGAAAGTACTTCTGTCGCTTAAAATGAGTATTAGCACTAAAAGATAAAATCAGAGAAATAAACAGAATATAAACGGGGATAACTCCTATGCCGACAGATGATAGCAATAATGAAATTATCGACTACGTGTCAACCGGGCACTTACCCGACTCGGACACCGTGATGAGATTAGTACAAGAAGCCCATCGGCGCTTTGGTGCAGATACTGAAGGTGTGGTTTCTACCGTTTACCCGGCTTTAGAACGTATTCCACCGAACCTATTTGGTGTCTGCATGGTGGGTACCCAGGGTAAAGTTCACTCCGCCGGTGATGTGGATTATCAATTTACTATTATGAGTGTCTCCAAACCTTTTGTATTTGCACTGGTTTGTCAGGCTATCGGGGCCAAAGTTGCCCGTGAAAAGTTGGGGGTTAACAGCACGGGTATGGCCTTTAACTCCGTTACTGCCATTGAGCGCACGCCAGATGGTCGTACTAATCCTATGGTTAACTCCGGTGCCATCGCCACGACCAGTCTGGTTCCCGGTGCCACCGGCGATGAACAGTGGAAATTCATCCATGACGGCTTGTGTCGATTCGCGGGGCGAGAGTTGACGCTGAATGAAGAAGTGTATCAATCCGCCAGTGAGACCAACTTCCGTAATCGGGGTATTGCCAATGTGTTGCAAGGGTACGGGCGTCTGGGATGCGATCCGTTGATCGCCACGGACTTATATACCCGCCAATGTTCACTGGACGTCAGTGCGCGTGATCTGGCCGTCATGGGGGCGACACTGGCGGATGGTGGGGTTAACCCGCTGACCGGTCAGCGGGTGGTGGACAATGATGTCTGCCATTATGCCCTGGCCGTAATGGTTACCGCGGGGTTGTATGAAACTTCGGGTGATTGGCTTTATGACATTGGCCTGCCGGGTAAGAGCGGTATTGGTGGTGGGATTGTGACAGTGTCACCTGGAAAAGGGGGGCTGGGTACTTTTGCACCGCGGCTTGATAGTGCGGGTAACAGCGTCAAAGGGCAACTGGCGGCACGATTCTTATCGCGTAGCTTGGGGATGGACATGTTTGTTTCGCAACCTTATACCGAAAAAAGCTGAGTCATAAAGGGGATAGCGCTTTGAGCATCAGCTTTTTTAAAAGATGAACCGTGCTGCACACTGCACTGTGGTGAAACCGGCCTGTTTCTAAAACGATAAAGCATGTCAGAAGGATGGAAAATTTATGGCGAATCAATCAATTCACCGCGCGAGCGCGGAAATAAAAGAGTCATGGGTGCCGATGATAACCATCGCACTGGCCCAAATCCTGATGTCATTCAACGTAGCCTCCTTACCGGTAGCGCTGGGTGGGATGGTTAAGAGCTTTAATGTCCCCCCAACCACCATTGCCACTGCAATTGTGATGTACTCACTGTCAGTTGCCGGTTTCGTGATGTTGGGGCCAAACTTAACCAACGTTTTGGGCCGCTGGTGGTGTTCCGCAGTACCGTGCTGTTGTTTGGTATCGCTCAGGTGATGATGACCTTCAGCCCGAATGTCACTGTCATGATCAGCGCGCAAGCATTGAGCGGTTTGGCGGGGGCGGCATTAGTGCCTGCTCTGGTGGCGTTAATTGCTGAAAACTACCGTGGCACGCAACAGGCTACGGCGCTGGGGGCATTGGGTTCAGCCCGTGCTGGTGCGGGTGTGGCAGCATTTTTAATTGGTGGTGTATTGGGGACGTATATCGGTTGGCGTCCCGCATTCGGCATTCTGATCGTGTTATCGGTAGTCATCTTTGTACTGAGTTTCCGTCTGAAATCTGACAATGCCCGCCCGGAAGTGGGTATCGATCTGTTCGGTGTGGTGCTGGCGGCATCGGCGATTATTCTGCTGTCGTTTGGTTTTAATAATTTGAACCGCTGGGGTTTCGGGCTGGTGCGCGATGGTGCGCCGTTTGACCTGCTCGGTTTCTCACCCGCCCCCTTCATGATTGTGTTAGGTATCGTGCTGGGTCAGGCATTTGTCGTCTGGACTCGCCGCCGTCAGGAACAAGGCAAAACGCCGTTACTGGCGCTGGAAGTGATCACTTCACCGACCGAGAAAGCCGCCGTATTCGCCATGTTCGCCGTGGTCGCGTTGGAAGCGATGCTGAACTTCTCGGTTCCGCTGTATATCCAGATAGTGCAGGGCAGTACGCCGATGGCGACGGCGATTGCCATGATGCCGTTCAATTTATCGGTGTTCTTCTCCGCGATGCTCATTGTGCGTTTCTATAAGAAACTGACGCCCCGTAACATTGGCCGTTACGGTTTTATCACCTGTACCATTGCGCTGTTATGGCTGGCATTTGTGGTGCGCAATAACTGGAGTGAGTTCGCGGTATTATTCGGTCTGGTGGTATTTGGTTTGGCTCAGGGGGCATTGGTTACTTTGCTGTTCAACGTATTGGTCAGTGCATCACCGAAAGAGCTGGCAGGCGATGTTGGCTCCTTACGTGGCACCACCAATAATCTGGCAAATGCCATCGGTACTGCGGTTGCCGGTGCCTTGCTGGTGGGGTTGTTAAGTGCCAACGTGATGCGTGGTGTGGCCGAAACGCCGATCCTGACACCCGAGATTCAGGCTCAGGTCAATATGGACAGTATCAACTTCGTCAGCAATGACCGCCTATATGGTGTGTTAGCGCAAACAACAGCCACTCCTGAGCAGGTGGCCGAAGCGGTGCGGGTGAATGAGGAAGCACGACTGCGAGCGCTGAAGTTTGGTCTGCTGATTATGGCGCTGTTGTCACTGCTGGCTATCTTCCCTGCCGGTCGTTTACCAAACTACCTGCCGGGTGAATTGCCCGCGGATAATTTGGATAAGAAAGCGCGTAAATAAGTGGTTGTAGTGTACGTGGTTAGTAAAAAAGACTGACAGTGGGCTGTGAACTGGCCACTGTCAGTCTTTTCCTGCCTTATATCGCTCATGCGACTCTCTGCGAAGCACCCCTAATCCTCTTGCCAACAGCAGTCACTCACGTCACCGAATTGCGGCGTTTGCCGCATTTTTAGACGAAAATTCAAAAGACTAAATATTATTTGATACGGATCAAGACACATTTCCTTTATTTAGTGTTAATGTAAACAAATCTCATTATCAACTTTATACTCATCACCATTATGCGAATTTGGCTCAAGTCTTTTCTGTTGTGCTGTTGTTGGCTGTTGTCTGTCTCATTAGCGTGGGCCGCTGCAGATTACCAGCAGTGGGTGAATGATATTCAATCTCGTCTCGATAAAACTTCTCAGTTATATCAACAACACAAGAATGATGAAGCCAGAACCACGGTTCAGATGGCGTATTTTGAGGTGTTTGAAAATCTGGAAGGGCCGATTCGAATCAATATTTCGGCACAAAAAAGTTACCAGATGGAGGCCGCATTTGGTGAAATTCGCCGGATGATCGGTGAAGGTAAACCCTCGGCTGAGATTGATAATAAAATTAACTGGCTCAAGGGCGAACTAAACGCCGTGCTGCCGGTATTAGCTGATGGGCATAAACTCACCGCAGAACAACAGCATACGACTTATGAGAACAGCGATATTGCTGTCTATTGGCAACAGAGTTTTAAAATCATCGATGACCTGCTGGCACAGGCTATCAGTGAATATCAAGATGGCAACCTTGCTGCCGCAAGCCAGAGTGTGCAACAAGCCCATTATCAGGGGTTTAAAAACTCTGAAATGGAGATGTCAGTACGCGGTAATCGTTCCTCACAACTTGCGGCGGCGATTAACCAACAGTTCACCGCACTGATCGATTTGACCCGCAAACCGGGCCAAATGACCGATGTGGCTTATCAGGTTACCCGCTTGCTACAAACGATTGAAGAGATATTACCGGGCTTACCAACCACTCGTGAACAGCAGCAAGTCAGCGCAGACCAACCGACAACAAGCCAATCTTCTTTCGCCAGCGATACTGACGTACAACCTAATGCAGACTGGGCCGCGGTTTCCCACAAGATAAACCAGGCCATTACTGACGCGATTAGCCAATACCAGCAAGGGCAGACGTCGCCTGCGATGCTGTCGGTACAGGATACGTATTTTGACTTGTTCGAAGCCAGTGGCATGGAAAACAAAGTGGGTTCGCGTGATGCTGCGTTTAAATCAACCTTAGAAGGGCATTTCACCCGTTTGGTTAGCCTGATGAAAGCGGGGCAACCGGTAGAACAGTTGCACGTAGAGGCTGTTGCACTGCAAAAAGACCTGTCCAGTGCGGTGGAGATGCTGGGTGAGGGCGATGAAACCGATTGGAGTCTGTTTATCTACAGCCTGCTTATCATCGTGCGGGAGGGGCTGGAGGCATTGCTAATCGTTGCGGCGATTGTCGCTTATCTGGTTAAAAACAACCATCAGGACAAACTGCCGCTGATCCGCCAGTCGGTGGTCGTGGCGCTAATTGCGAGTGTGCTGACCGCCGTTGTCTTCCAGTGGCTGTTTGCTAATTCAGGGCAAAGTCGAGAGTTGCTGGAAGGCTTCACCATGATGATTGCCGTGGTGATGCTGTTCTCAATGAGTTACTGGCTGCTGTCAAAAACTGAAGCGCGCCAATGGAAAGCTTATCTCGAAGGTAAATTCTCCAAATCACTCAGCAGTGGGTCAATAGTAGGGCTGTGGCTAACCAGCTTTCTGGCGGTATACCGCGAAGGGGCCGAGACGGTGCTGTTCTATTTGGCGCTGGTAGGGGATGCCAACAGTACCAGCGGTCACTTGTCGATTCTGGCCGGTTTTGGCATCGGTTGTGTCATCTTGCTGGCCGCATACCTGGTGATGCGTTTCACCGTGGTCAAACTGCCACTCAAACCCTTCTTTATGTTTACCGGTGGTTTTATGTACCTGATGGCATTTGTGTTCGCCGGTAAAAGTGTCCTTGAGCTGATTGAGGGTAAACTATTCGAGCCAACGCTACTGCCGTGGGTGCCAGAAATCAGTTGGTTGGGAATTTACCCCTATATAGAAACACTGATTCCACAGGTGATTTTAGTGATTGCTGCGTTAGTTGCTCTATGGGTAATGCAACGGCGTGGCGATGCTGTAACCGCATAATGACCGGTATGATGCCGGTGTGAATAACGACAATGTAATCATAATTGATACCAGAGGGTGTGTTCCATGACGATGAAGAAAACGATTATTGCCAGTAGCATTATTGCCAGCATTTTTGCAGCACCGGCCGCTTTTGCCTTCAAAGAGTATCCTGCGGGCGAACCTATTAAGATCAATGATATGGAAATCGCTGCCGTCTATTTGCAACCGATCGATATGGAACCGCGTGGCATGGGCTTGCCTGCGGCGAAAGCGGATATCCATCTGGAAGCGGACATTCATGCGACTGAAGGTAATAAAAATGGCTTTGGGGCCGGTGAATGGATGCCGTACCTGACTATTGCTTATACGCTAGTGAACACCGATACCGGTGCCAAGCAGGAAGGGACGTTCATGCCGATGGTCGCCAGCGATGGGCCGCACTACGGGGCAAATATCAAGATGATGGGGGTGGGTAACTATAAAGTGACCTATCACATTAGCGAACCATCGAAAGCGGGTTTGCATCGTCATACCGACAGTGAAACCGGTGTTGGTCGCTGGTGGAAACCCTTCGATGTGAGCTACGACTTCAAATATGTCGGCTTGAATTGATAATGAGAACCGCGATGACTGACACCGTGATCGCGGTTTTTTTCATGATGCATCGTTGTAGACTGAACAGCAGTAAAAGAGTGGTTATTCTCGACACTATGTAAATATGACAGCTATACCCAAGGTGGGCTAATGAGCTATTTTTTTGTCTCCGTACTGCAAGCCTTTTTACCTGTGGCATTGCTATTAGGGTTAAATTGGGCAACCCGGCCAGCGCCTGCGCTGAATCGTGTGGTATGGATAACCCTGGTGATGGTCGTCTTGGGGATTTGGGCCGGTACTTATTATCCTAAATCACAACAATTGCAGTTGGCATTGGCAGGAATTCAAATTCTGTCACTGTTGTTATTCTTCCTCAGTCAATTTATTCGCCGCGTGTCATTAGGCTATTTCTGGCAGGCGTTGTTGGTATTCGGTGCCGCATTCAATTGGGGCAATAACCCGAATTTAGGCGCTTTCACCAATACCCATGTCGTGAATACTGATTTATTGCTCAATCTGGCGGCGACTATCGTGGCGTTTGGTTGGGTTGTGTTCTGTTCGGTGCTCTTGCTGATGATGATTCGGCAACTGCCCCGTTGCCGTTGGCCACTGTTGACGATATTAACCCTGTTGTTGATTCTACCGCTCAGTGGCGATGCCATTCTGTTATTAATGAAGTTACAGGTGGTGGCCCTAACCAAATCGTTGCTGAGCTATGTGGCACTCGTGACCAATGGGCATCGCTGGCTGAACTACATTTGTGCATTGCTACTGGCTCTCACAACACTCTGTTATTTGCAACCTCTGCGCTATGCCCACCATATTGTCAGTAAGGCATCAGAGGCTATTGCTCAACGTAAAGCACTGGCCAATTACCGCAATGTGCGGCGGATTTGGCGCTTGTCAATTTTTGCCGTGGTTGTCGTGGCCGCCAGCCAACTCTATTGGGATAAAGTGGCCTCTCAGCCGCCACAATTATCAGAAGCCCTACCCGTCACGCTATCTGCTGATGGCTTGGTTCATATTCCGGTAGAGCAAGTGCGTGATGGGAAGTTGCATCGTTTTGTTTGGGTGGCAGATGATGGTAAGGCGGTGCGCTTTTTTATCATTAACCGCTATCCGGACCGCTTGCGCCTTAGTGTGGTTTTTGACGCCTGTCTGCTGTGCGGTGATCAGGGCTATGTGATGGAAGGTAATCAGGTCATTTGTGTGGCCTGCGCGGTACATATCTTTATTCCGTCCATTGGTAAGGCTGGCGGCTGTAACCCGATCCCGCTGGAGGGGTGGAAAAGTGATGACCGGGAGCTGGTTATCCCCAAAGCATCGTTGACCGCAGGGGTTAATTACTTCACCACCGTGGTAAAGCTGGATGTCATTGATCCGGTTGATAAGAGCCACCTGACGAATGAAAACGCTGAGCATAAGTACAGTTATGGTGGCAAAACCTATTTCTTCTCCTCAGAGGCCAACTACAACCGTTTCCGCGATCATCCAGAGCAGTTTGTCACCCCGGTTGCTGATGAAAACGATCAGCCGCAGGAGAACCCATAATTATGCTGTGGCGCATGTTGAAGCAGTCTTGGTTTCGTAATGTTCGGCGCAAATCACTGGCGGTATTCACGGTGTTCCTTGCCGCGGGGCTAATCTCTTCGCTGCTGGCGGTGTCAATTGATATCGGCGATAAAATGTCCCGTGAGCTGAAATCATACGGAGCCAATATCCTGATAGAACCCGCCGGTCAGGTGGCAATACCTTCATTGTTTGGCGAACGGAGTAACCCTCTGGCAGGGCAAGATTTTATTGATCAAACTGAGTTACCCAACATTAAAGATATTTTTTGGCGTAACAATATTGTTGGTTTCGCCCCACTTTTGAGTGGCGAGACAGAAACGAATGGCCATGTGATTTCGCTGCTGGGGACATACTTTAATCAGCCGGTAGATGTGCCTGATGAAGAGGATTACCACACCGGTCAGCAGATTATTAGCCCGTACTGGCAAGTGAGTGGTGATTGGCCACAAGAGCCGGTCAAAGCAGATGCCAGCGAGGTTCAGGCGCTGTTAGGTAAACAACTGGCGCAGCAAACCGGCTGGAAAATAGGTGATGAACTGCATCTTAAGGGCGTATCTGGCCCGTTGACGGTGAAAATCAGTGGAATACTCAGCAGCGGTGGTGAAGAGGAAGGGCGTTTGGTGATGCCACTGACTGCGGTGCAATCGTTGCTGGGGCTGGCGGGGAAAGTTCAGGCGGTGCGCGTCTCGGCGCTGACAGTGCCGGAAAACGAGTTATCACGCAAAGCGCGTGAGAATCTTGAGTCGCTCAACGCCGAAGAGTACGACCTGTGGTATTGCACCGCCTATGTGTCCTCCATCGCCCATCAATTGGAAGAGGCGATTTCAGGTTCGGTGGTTCGTCCAATCTGGCAGGTTGCTGCATCTGAGGGGGTAGTGATTGAGAAGATACAGTTGTTACTGGCGGTGGTGACACTGGCGGCATTGATTGCGGCGGCAATGGGAATTGCGTCATTGATGACCAGTACCATTATGGAGCGGGCCAAAGAGATTGGTCTGATGAAAGCGTTAGGTGCCCGTCAGTGGCAGATCCTCATGCTGTTCTATCTGGAGGCGGCGATCAGTGGGCTTATTGGTGGATTAGCCGGTTGTCTGGCGGGCTGGGGGCTGGCAAAAACGATCGGCCTGATGCTATTTGGTGCGCCACTCAGTTTTGCCTGGATGGTGGTGCCGTGTGTTTTAGTGCTATCGGTATTGATTGCGGTTATTGGGACGTGGTTCCCGGCACGGCGTATAGCCCGACTGTATCCGGTGGAGGTACTTTATGGCCGCTAATAGCAAAATTGTTACTGCCAGACCCTCTCGGCGTAAAGGCAGTGATGGCATGTTTTGGCGGCTGGTGCTGCGGGCACTGCGCCTGCGTATGCAGCGGGTTAGTGTGGTATTTGCGGCGCTGACCGTCGGTGCTGCCATTGTCACGGCGATGTCGGCAGTTTATTTCGATATCAATGCCAAAATGAGCCAAGAACTACGTACTTTTGGTGCAAACTTTTACATCGGCCCTGGGCATGGCAGCACCCTCGAACAAAAAACATTTCAACCCATCATTGATGTGGCCCCACAAGGGCTAATCAATGCTTCCAGCCCTTATATTTATGGCATGGCGCGCACCGAACTGGAAAAAGTGGTGTTAATGGGGTGTGGTTTGAATCCTTACAACGGCTGGTTCCTTATTGGCAGGTGAGCGGCAATTGGATTGGGGTCAGTTTTGATGATCGCAATGCGATGATAGGCGTCAAGCTCGCGGAACGTTTGCACGTTAAAGTGGGTGATACCATTACTTTAGTCGGTGAAGGTACCCGTCAACGGCTGCAAATAAAGGGTATTGTTGAGGCCGGAGACGCGACCGATAACATGCTTATTGTCAATTTAGATTTAGCGCAAAAATGGCTTAACCAACCAGGTCGCATCAGCAATGCGTTGCTCAGTGTCAGCAACGATGTGGGGCAAGTTGAAACCTTCGCCAGTCACTTGCGTGAACAATATCCGGATCTCGAAATCAGGCCGATTCGTAAGGTATCAGCCTCTGAAGGTCAGGTTCTCGACAAGATCAAAGGTTTGATGGGGCTGGTTTCGGTGGTGATCCTCGTGCTGTCATCCTTGTGTGTCAATACCACGCTGATGGCCATTGTCGCTGAGCGTTCGAAAGAATTTGCCCTGCAAAAAGCCCTCGGAGCCAGTGGGCGGGATATTATTCGGCAAATACTGACAGAGACACTGATTATTTCGTTGGCCGCCGCCGTGAGCGGTGCCTTGTTAGGTTACGTGTTGGCGCAAGTGTTGGGGCAGGCGGTATTCAGTGCTGCAATTGCGTTACGCGCACCGGTATTACCCTTGACGCTGGTATTGTCGCTGTTAGTGGCCGCAGTCGCGGCGATTGTACCCACCCGTCGGGCTATTCATATTGAACCTGCTAAAGTCCTGAAAGGAGAGTAGTAAATGACATCTTCAGCAACACCGGGGCGGCCTGAATATATTCGCGATGCTGTTATTGAAACCCGGCATTTATATAAGCGCTTCGGGCAGGTAACCGCGCTAGATGATATTAATATCTGCATCAAGCGTGGTGAGTTTGTGGCGATTATGGGCGCATCTGGCTCGGGTAAAACCACCCTGATGAATATCCTTACCTGTCTGGATACGGCAACCGAGGGTCAGGTATTGCTCGATGGTATCGATGCTGCGCGGCTGGATGAAGAGGGGCGCCGGCAGTTTCGCGCCGATAAAATCGGGTTGGTTTTCCAGCAGTTTCACCTCATTCCTTATCTGACGGCACTAGAAAATATCATGTTGGCGCAGCATTATCACAGTGTGGTTGATGAAGACGCCGCCCGACAGGTGCTGGAACAGGTGGGGATGACGCCACGTATGGGGCACCTACCCAGTCAGCTTTCGGGCGGTGAACAGCAGCGGGTCTGTATCGCACGGGCGTTGGTTAATCAGCCGCCGATTATTTTTGCCGATGAGCCGACCGGTAACCTTGATGAAGAGAACGAACAGCGGGTGTTGGATTTGTTAAATCATATCCACCAACAGGGTAGAACCATTGTCATGGTGACCCATAATCCGGATTTAGGTTGTATAGCAGATAGGGTTATCCGCTTGCAACACGGCAAATATCTAAATGAAGAGAGTCGTCATCATGTGGCGTAATCTATTGAAAATGCTCAGTATGGGTGGTTTGTTATTGTTGCTCAGTGCTTGTAAGCAAGAAGAGGTTGCCGTAGGTGAGGCGGCACCACAGCTGGCTGCTTATGACCTGCAAGGAAAACCTGTTGCGCTTGAACAATGGAAAGGTAAGCCGGTGTATCTTAATTTTTGGTCTGCCAGTTGCGGTGGCTGTCTGGCTGAAATGGCAACACTGGATAAGTTGAGTAAGGAATATCAAGGCAGTGTGGTGGTGGTGGCAATCAACACCGATCCGCAACAAGTGGATATCAACCCGGTATTGGCACAGCGCAATATCAGTTATCCAGTGATTCGCGATCAATTGGGAATTACCCAAGAGCGTTATCAGGTAATTGGTACGCCTACCTCTTTCATGATAGACCCTAACGGTAAGGTCACCGAATTACATCAGGGATCGCGTGACGAGCAGGCGCTGACAGCTTCGTTTAAACAGTGGGTTGCAGGTGCATAATGAAAGTATTGCTGCTAGCGGCAAGTCTGGTGGTATTTAATGCAACAGCACAAACCGCTGCTGACGGTGAGCATATTTACCAACAAACCTGCTCAAGCTGTCACGGGCGTTCAGCTAACAGAAAAGGCTTGGACAAAGCGCCGCCGCTAATATCCTTATCCCGTGATGAGGTGGTCAGTGGCCTGACGGAGAGACGCGATGGTAAAATTATCGGCAGGGGCAATAAAGCCAAAGCTCATTTGAGCGATGAAGATATTCAAAAGTTGGCTGATCATATTGAGAGTTTAAAAAAACGATTATAAAAAGCAGCCAAGTCCATAATGCCGGCCCTTTTAACGCGATAGGCTTATGATTTAATAGCTAAAATTAGCTGTATTTCTTATAGGCATTGTTTGAATGGCACACTTCAAATTAGAGTATTAATGCTGTATTATATGTTGCATATAAAATGCATCTTTAGTTTATTTGAGGAATCTCAGCATGGAAAACAACTCAGCGCTGCTTTGTTATAAGACATTACCGGTCTGGCACAGTGCTAACGTGCCGACGATGTTTCGGGAGAAACACAATACCAAAGCCGGTACTTGGGCCAAATTGACCATTTTGAGTGGGGAGATGGACTTCCTTATTCTGGATGAAACAGGTAATACTCTGGAAAGACATACTTTCACCAACGAACAGCAACCTCCGTTTATTGAGCCACAAGTCTGGCATCGCATAGCCGCCTGTTCAGATGATCTGCAATGCCAGCTAAGTTTTTATTGCACCGTGGAAGATTTCTATCATAAAAAATATAATCTAACACCAACACATTCCGAAGTGATTGCAGCCGTGAAAGCGGTTAATCCCGGTAAAGCACTGGATTTAGGCTGCGGTTCAGGGCGAAATTCACTGTATCTGAATTTATTGGGTTTTGATGTGACTGCGGTGGATAAAAATAGTGACAGTATTAGCAGCTTACAGCAGATCATTGAGCGGGAAGAGCTGAAAAATATTACCGCTAATATTTACAATATCAATGATGCTGTTTTGGCGCAACGCTACGATTTCATTCTTTCAACCGTGGTACTGATGTTCCTACAGCCGGAAAGAATCCCACATATTATCAATGACATGCAGGGGTGTACTTTGTCTGGCGGCTATAATCTGATTATCTCTGCCATGTCGACGGATGATTTCCCATGCACGGTTCCTTTCTCCTTTACTCTCCAGTCAGGGGAGTTGAAACAATATTATAAAGATTGGGAAATTATTAAATATAACGAGGACGTAGGGCAGTTACATAAAACCGATGCCGAAGGTAATCGTATAAAACTGCGTTTTGCGACCTTGCTGGCTAAAAAACCGTAATTGTAGTGACGTATCCAATTTGCTGTTCACTATTCCATGCGAACCCGCTGATGATTTAACGGGAGCGGGGCGGTAAGTTGGGTTCACCACGTAAACAACAGACAATATAGTCAATAAATACGCGCAGTTTGACGGGTAAATAATGTGTTGGCGGGTAGAGCAGCCATAAACCGCCACTGTATGAGCTGACAAAGCGCCACTCGGGTAATACCTGTACGATCAATCCCTGATGCAATGCGGTACGAGCGGTGAAATAAGGTAAGCTGCCGATGCCAATATGTTGTAGCGCAGCATCTAACCGGACGCCGGTATGGTTGGCCGCATAGCGGCCCCGCACAGCAACCGTCACCGTTTTATTGCCCTGCCGAAATTTCCAGCGGGCATCTCCAGGCGTCTCGCCCAGATAGATGCAACTGTGGTGTGCTAAATCATGGGGATGTGAAGGAGTGCCACGGCTGGCGAGATACTCCGGTGTGGCACACAGCAAATGTTCGATATCCATCAATTGCCGCCCGATCATACCCGGTGGAGGTTGGTCAGTAATCCGAATGGCTAAATCTATATTTTCATCAATGAGATCAACATAGTGGTCATCTAATATCAGTTGCACATCTATTTTACTGTAGCGGCGTAAGAACTCAGGCATATGCGGATGAATCACAAAGCGCCCAACCGCTTTCGGTATGCTGATGCGAATAAGCCCTTCGGGTTCCTGATTGTACTGACCACTGACTTCCATCACCGAATTTGCAGCACTAAGCATCACATTACAGCGCTTAAAAACCTCTTCACCACTCTGGCTCAAACGCAGTTTACGCGTTGTTCGTTGTAATAAGCGGGTGGCCAGTGCTTTCTCCAACCTACTGATACTGCGGCTGATTGCCGAAGGAGAAACACCTAACTGGCGTGCGACGGCAGAAAAACTACCGCTTTCTACCACTTTAACGAAAATAGCCATTTCGCTTAGCAAAGCCAGAGGAAGATTTGTGCTCACAGCGCAACAGTCCTTTGAGTATGTGACGGATTATCAATCTAGCCTGACATCAATATAATCATAATGGAAATGATAAAAGGATAATGATTATGACAACCCGTCTATTTTTTGATAATGATATGCTGACTACGGATGTTAATGTCCTTAGCTGCACCCCTGATAATGAGCAATTTGCCGTTATAGTTGAGGCGACGATTTTCCATCCGCAAGGGGGTGGGCAGCCTTCTGATACCGGTTGGATAGGCACGAGTCAGGTATTGCGCGTCGTTCAACAGCAAGACCATTTGCTTCACTATTTGCAACAGCCCGTGACGTTGGGCTGGCATCCTGCCTGTACCGACAGTGAACGGCGCTTCCTGAATACACGGATGCACTCCGCTGGACATTTAATTGGCAATATAGGTGAACGCTATGGTTGGTTGCCGGTGAAAGCACATCATTGGCCAGGAGAGGGGCGAGTATCATTTAAACGTGCTGAGAACGTTCAACCCATTGATATAAATATCATTCAGTCCGCCTTACAACAATTTATCAGCCAGGATTTACGTCGGCAGATATCAGTACAGGGTGATTTCCGAGAAGTTGGATTTGGTGATTTACCCGCTTATGCGTGTGGTGGTACCCATGTCAGCTCGTTGCGGGAGCTAGGCCACGTCAGTGTGCAGTCTATATCGGAAAAGAAAGGCATTATGTCGGTAAATTACATCGTTGATTAACCTGAGGTAAGGTGTATTCGCCGCTTACCTGCAATTTCAATGATTTTAAGTATATTATTCAGTGTAAATATAAAATCAGATTTGAAGGAAAGATTGGTGAATAAAGAAAAGATTGCGCATTTAGACGCGGTAAGTCGCAAGGCTCGCACGGTTATGGAACGAGAGGGGCTTGATGCTTTGGTGGTTACCGTATGTGATAATTTTTATTATCTCACCGGGGTCGCCAGTTTCTTTATGTATACCTTCAGGCATACCGGTGCTGCTGTTGCGGTGATGTTTCGGGATGAAACAATTGCGACGCAAATCATCATGAATGAATTTGAAGCCGCCAGCACACATTTCGATATGCCCCATGTGGAACTTAAAACCTTTCCGGTATGGGTCGATGTTGATGATCCCCGTAATCCTCTTAATCACCAAAAATTACGCGAGCGACCCATTGGCCCGCCGGTTGAAACTGTTTTTGGTTTAGTCAAAGCGGCGCTGGAACAGGCGGGAGTACTTAACAAAACCATCGCTATCGAATTACATGCCATGTCCAACGGCGGTAAGGGCGTATTAGATAAGGTGATCCCCGGGCTGAAGCTGGTTGATTCTACCCCGTTGTTCAATGAAATCAGAATGATCAAAAGCCCGTGGGAAATAGCACACCTGCGTAAAGCTGCACAAATTACCGAGTTGGGCATTGCGAGTGCGGCGAAGAATATTCGTATAGGTTGTACTGCGGCAGAGTTGACGGCAGCATTTAAAGCCGCAGTGATGAGATGCCCGGAAACTAACTTCTCGCGTTTCAATCTTATTTCAGTTGGCGATAATTTTTCACCCAAAATAATGGCTGATGAAACGCCCGCCAAATGGGGCGATTTAATTAAATTTGACTGTGGAGTGGATGTTGCCGGTTATGGTGCTGACTTAGCCAGAACCTTTGTGCTGGGAGAACCGGATGCACTGACACAGCAGCTATATGACACCATCAGAACGGGCCATGAGCATATGTTATCGATGGTAGCGCCCGGCATGAAATTAAAAGATGTTTTTGATTCTACGATGGATGTTATCAAAAAGGCGGGCCTACCGTACTATAACCGTGGGCATCTTGGTCACGGAGATGGGGTATTTTTGGGGCTAGAAGAGGCTCCGTTTGTCAGCACATTGGCGACCGAAACATTTTGTCCCGGTATGGTCTTGAGCCTGGAGACGCCCTATTACGGTATCGGGGTTGGTTCTATCATGCTGGAAGATATGATTCTCATTACAGACAGTGGTTTTGAGTTTTTAAGTACATTGGAACGTGACTTACGGCACTGTTATTAAACGGTGTCTACACTCTCATCATATATGAAAGGAATGCTTATTTTCATTATATAAATAGTTATAAGCTAACAAATATAATGAGATGTATAAAACCACAGGTATAAAATAGAGGGTTAAATGATAAATTGTCTTAATTCTCTATTTTTTACTGTTTCTAACGATATTCGTAATTCAGTATTTCTAAATTTAATTATAAGGTGAGTGATAGTGTTCTCAGCCACAAAATTCTCGTTACTGAGTCAGTGGAAAACATAAAAATAGTTGATAAATTAAACACGACACGCGGTACATTGCCTTATGAGGCCGAGGTAAAATCAATTTGTGCGATCTTTTAGCACAATACTGTATCGCAGCATTCTTTCAATAAAAGTATTTAGTATCAATATTCAAGTGTTTTAAACTATTTAAAACTAAGAATAATCTTACTCTCATCTAAATAAACGCCCCTGGTACATTTCCACCTCTATTAATCGCTGAAATAACAATATTCTATAATAATTCGACAACAGTATTTTCTTTCAGCTATCCTATGTAACATGCTGTAATACATTCTAAGGATACCATTTCATCATCATTAGATAATGAAAATGGACGTTCATGAAGTAGCTTTCTTTGAACATCAAACAAGTGGCTGGCTTAAGGGTTATATAATGTATAACGCATTTACGACACTGCTGCGCCCTTTGTGCCAGCACAGAATCACTTTATTAGCGCTACTAATTTCCGGCCTTTCAGTCAATTCCGTTTTGGCCCAGACACCGTATGATTCATTAATCATCAAAGCCAGAGCGGGGGATACCGCACCGGTCCTTAATTATTTACAACAAGAATCTAACGCTGGGCCACTTAATAGTGGTCAGGTCGACGACTGGCTGCAAATTGCCGGCTGGGCAGGGCGTGATCAGGAAGTGATTGATGTTTATGAACGTTATCATTCCTCAATGAATCTCTCCTCGCGCGGCCTCGCCTCTGCGGCGCGCGCCTATCGCAACGAAAAACGCTGGGATCAGGCACTGGCATTATGGCAAAGCAGTTTAAAGAAAGACCCGACAAACCCTGATCTTATCACGGGTATGATCATGACTCAGGCCGATTCCGGGCGCGGTAGTGAGGCTTTGAAGCAAGCCAAAGAATTAACCGAGCGTGATCCTTCGGCGAAAAACTATATGACCTTGTCCTATCTAAACCGCGCGACCAACCATAATTACGATGCTTTGCAGGCTTCCAGCGAGGCTGTACGGCTGGCTCCTGAATCCGATGCAGTATTAAAAAACCATCTGGAAATTCTGCAACGAAACCGTATTGCTGATCCAGCGTTGCAACTTGCCCGAGAAAATCCGAGATTAGTTTCGGCTGAACAGTATCGACAGCTTGAGAGAGATGCCGCCGCAGAACAGGTGCGCATGGCGCAGTTACCAACGCGCAGTGAAACGGAACGGTTTTATATCGCTGATCAGGCATTGGCCGATTATCAGGATTTGCTCACTCGCTGGAGTAAATACCCTGACGCGCAGGCTGACTATCAACGTGCTCGCATTGATAGATTAGGTGCATTATTGGTTCGCCGTAATACTGCTGAGCTGATTAAAGAGTATGAAAGTATGGACGCTGAGGGCTATAAAATGCCTGACTATGCCCGCCGTTGGGCCGCTTCTGCCTATATTGACCGCCGGATGCCAGAAAAAGCCGCACCGATCCTCACCAGTCTCTATTACGCCGACGGAAAAACGTTCCGCAATAGTGAGGATTTACTGGATGCTGATGACCTCTATTACGCGTTGAATGAAAGTGAACAACTGGATAAAGCACATCAGTTCGCTAAGAACTATAGCGAGCAAACACCATATCAGGTGGGTGTTTATGGTCTGCCAGGTAAACAACCGAATGAGGACTGGATGGAAGGTCAGACCTTGTTGATTCAATCTTTGGTAGCATTGAATGATCTGCCTGCGGCACAGAAAAAGCTGGAAACGCTATCTGGCACTGCGCCGGCGAACCAGAATTTACGTATTGCCTTAGCGAGTGTTTATTTGGCCAGAGATTTACCGCGCAAATCAGAACAAGAGCTGAAAGCGGTAGAATCATTGGCTCCGCGCAGTCTTATATTGGAACGTGCGCAAGCTGAAACGGCGATGGACTTGCAGGAATGGCACCAGATGGAGTTATTAACTGATGATGTTATTACTCGCTCGCCGGAAGATGTGCCTTCTCAGGAATTAGACCGGCAGCGCAAAGTGCATAATATGTATGAACTGCGTGTTACCGGTAACCACACCATTTCTTCTAATAGCCCGGTCAGTGGTAGCAAGGATTTTGGCATTGAAACTCTACTCTATAGCCGGCCGATAGCTGAAAACTGGCGTATATTTGGTGGTGGCAGCTATGACAATGCGCAATTTGAGGAAGGAAAGGGGATTAACCGCGTTATGCGGTTAGGGGGCGAATGGACGTCTCGTGATCACTGGGTTGAGGCTGAGGTCAATAATCAGAATTACGGTTTTGGCAATAAAACCGGTGCCCGAATATCGACGTGGTACGATTTTAATGATCACTGGCGGGTGGGGGGGGGAGTCGAAAGATTAGCCAAAGAAACCCCGTTGCGGGCTATGAAAAATAATATCACCTCCAACAGCGCTTCTGCTTTTGTGCTCTGGAAAGCCGATGAACGGCGTGATGTGGCATTTAATGTGACACCGTCAGATTTCTCTGACGGTAACAAGCGGTGGGAATATGGGTTAATTGGGCGTCAGCGCATCTGGAGCGGGCCTTATCTGACAGCCGATTTCAGCCTGGGTCTGGCGGCGAGCACAAACACCAAAGCAGACGTTATTTACTATAACCCAAAAAGGGATTTCACCTACCTTCCTGCTATTACCCTCAACCACATTATGTATCGTCATTATAAAACTATCTGGAGCCAACAGATTCAGCTAGGTGTTGGTGGTTATTGGGAGAAAAACTACGGTAATGGTCTGGCAACCGCGGCAGCTTATGGGCAACGTGTTCAATGGAATGATGTCGTGGATACCGGCGTGGCTGTTACCTATGATAAACGCCCCTATGATGGTGTCCGTGAGCACAATCTCTCGCTCGCTTTCGATTTGAATTACCGTTTCTAAGGGAAGTCGCTATGGCGAAGATACTCTTTTTTATCCGGATACTTGTCGTTGGAATGATAACGGCAATGGTCTCTGTCTGTTATGCCGAGAAACCGGTATTTGTTCCTCCTGCTGAACGTGCATTGCCATTCAGTGAACGGCCGTGGCAAAAGAATACCTTTTTAGTTATTGCTTACCATGATGTTGAAGATGATTCCGCAGACCAACGTTATCTGTCGGTAAGAAGCAGCGCGTTAAGTGAACAGTTAGCCTGGCTGAAGGATAATCGCTATAACATCGTTTCCGTTGATCAGATTTTAGCCGCACATAACGGTGGCACACCGTTACCGAATAAAGCCGTATTACTTACCTTCGACGATGGTTATAGCAGTTTTTATAACCGTGTATACCCGTTGTTAGAAGCTAATAAGTTTAGTGCGGTTCTGGCCCCGGTTGGGGTGTGGATTGACACGCCAGTGAATAAAAAAGTAGATTTCGGTGGGTTAAGCACCGATCGCGCCCGTTTCCTTAGCTGGAAACAGATCAGTGAAATGTCTAAATCAAAACTGATCGAAATCGGAGCACATACCTACGCATCACACTATGGTGTGCTTGCTAACCCACAGGGGAATACTGAACCCGCTGCTGCCAATCTGATCTATGACCCTAAAACGAAAAAGTACGAAACGGAAGCGGCTTTCAAGCAACGGATGGAAAAAGATGTGACGTTGATAACCCAGCGTCTTACCCAAGCTACAGGGAAACAACCGCGGGTTTGGGTTTGGCCATACGGTGCGCCGAGCGGAACAGTATTAACCATTTTACGCCAACACGGTTATCAAATGGCAATGACGCTGGAGCCGGGCATTGGTAACGTTAATGACCTGATGAATATACCGCGTATTCTTATCAGCAATAACCCGTCGTTAAAAGACTTTACCCAGTTGATCACCTCGGTTCAGGAAAAAGGCATCATGCGGGTTGCGCATGTTGATCTGGATTATCTCTATGATCCGGACCCGGTGCAGGAAAAGGAGAATCTTGACAAACTGGTGCAACGTATTTCTGATTTACGTGTTACGACAGTGTTTCTGCAAGCGTTTTCTGATCCTAAAGGGGATGGCAATATTCGGCAGGTTTACTTCCCGAACCGCTGGATTCCGATGCGTGAAAATCTGTTTAACCGCGTTGCATGGCAATTAGCCTCACGGCCAGATGTTAATGTGTATGCCTGGATGCCCGTGCTGGCATTTGAGATGGACCCTTCTTTGCCACGGATTGAACGTATTGATCCGAAAACCGGTAAAACAAGTATCGATCCGGACCAATATCGTCGCCTGTCGCCATTTAACCCTGAAGTCAGGCAGCGCATTATCGATATTTATCGCGATATGGCCTATAGCGCGCCAATTGAAGGCGTCCTTTATCACGACGATGCGGTGATGTCTGATTTTGAAGATGCGTCGCCGGATGCGATTCGTGCGTATGAAAAAGCAGGTTTCCCTGGTTCAATCGTCACAATACGTCAAGACCCGGAAACAATGGCCCGCTGGACGCGCTATAAAAGTAAATATTTGGTTGATTTCACCAATGAATTAACGCGTCAGGTTCGTGATGTCCGTGGCCCACAAGTGAAGTCTGCCCGTAATATATTTGCAATGCCTATCTTAGAACCGGAAAGCGAAGCTTGGTTTGCGCAGAACTTTGATGATTTTCTGGCTAACTATGATTGGGTTGCCCCAATGGCAATGCCGTTAATGGAGAAAGTGCCATTATCAGATTCTAATGAGTGGCTAGCGCAATTGGTTAACAAAGTTGCGCAGCGTCCAGGTGCACTGAATAAAACGGTATTTGAACTGCAATCGAAGGACTGGACCAAGCCAGAGGGCAGCAATGCCATCAGTGGCCCGATACTGGCGGGATGGATGCGCCAGTTGCAATTAAATGGCGCACAAAATTTTGGTTACTATCCGGATAACTTTATCACTGGCGAACCGCCGCTAAAAGATGTCCGTCCTGTGCTATCTTCTGCCTGGTATCCTTTATATGATCGATAGAATAATTGCGTTACTCATTCTCTGCCTGGTACTGAGTATCCCCGTGGGTTTAATCCTGCTCTTTACCGGTGATGTGCTGCTGAATTTTGTTTTCTTCTATCCACTCTTTATGTCTGGGATCTGGATAACCGGAGGTCTCTACTTTTGGTTACGTCGGGAAAGACGCTGGCCGTGGGGCGATGATGTGCCAGCTCCGGAGCTGAAAGGCAATCCATTGGTGTCTATTTTAATCCCTTGCTTTAACGAGGGGCTGAATGCGCGAGAAACCATCCATGCTGCACTGGCTCAGACCTATACCAATATTGAAGTGATCGCGATTAACGATGGCTCCAGCGACAATACAGCACAAGTGCTGGATGCTATGTTGACGAAAGATCCACGCTTGCGTGTTATTCATCTGGCACATAATCAGGGCAAAGCCATTGCTTTGCGTATGGGGGCCGCAGCGGCGCGCAGCGAGTATCTGGTCTGTATCGATGGTGATGCTTTGCTTGACAGCAAAGCCGTGCCCTATCTGGTTGCCCCACTGATTGCCAACCCGCGCACTGGAGCCGTAACCGGTAACCCACGTATTCGCACGCGATCCACGTTGATTGGCCGTGTTCAGGTGGGGGAATTCTCCTCGATCATTGGCCTGATTAAACGAACTCAGCGCGTTTATGGTCAGGTATTTACGGTATCGGGTGTGGTGGCTGCTTTTCGCCGCCGGGCGTTGGCCGATGTGGGCTATTGGAGCCCGGATATGATAACTGAAGATATTGATATCAGTTGGAAACTCCAAATCAGGCACTGGTCGGTGTTCTTTGAACCGCGTGGGTTATGCTGGATTTTGATGCCAGAAACATTAAGAGGTTTATGGAAACAACGGCTGCGTTGGGCGCAGGGCGGAGCTGAGGTTTTCCTGAAAAACATGTTTAAGCTGTGGCGTTGGCGTAATCGCCGCATGTGGCTGCTGTTCCTTGAGTATTCACTGTCAATTACTTGGGCGTTTACTTACCTGTTCAGTATTATCCTGTTCCTGTTGGGCATGGTTATTACTCTCCCGCCGGGTATTCATGTACAAAGTGTCTTCCCCCCGGCGTTTACCGGGATGGTATTAGCGCTGACCTGTCTGTTGCAGTTTGCTATCAGTTTGGTGATTGAACGGCGCTATGAGCAAAAATTGGGTAACTCACTGTTTTGGATTATCTGGTATCCGATGGTTTACTGGATGCTGAGCTTGTTTACCACCGTAGTATCGTTCCCAAAAGTCATGCTGAACACCAAACGTCAACGTGCGCGCTGGGTCAGCCCGGATCGCGGGATCGGGAGGGTAAAACCATGAGTACACCTCTGATTCATACCGAGCAGCGGTTCATCCCACGCTGGATCGACATTATTATTACCGCTTTAGCTTGGTTCGGTTTTATCTTCCTGTTTGTAAAGGGCTTTTTCGATATGATCGGCAGGGCGCCGAACATGGGGCCGATTCCGTTCAGAATGTATATCCTCGCCAGCCTGACCACTCTTGCCTTGTATGCGGCGATTGCGGCATTTAATGCTGTCGTGCTGATTGTCTGGGCAAAATATAATCAGGTGCGTTTTCAAGTTGAGCGCCGCGGGCACCGACCTCATCTGGATGACGATGAGCTGGCTAATAGTATGGAAATGACGAGTGAGATGATTACCCAATTGCAAACCGGTTCGTGTCTCACATTGTATAACGATGAACATGGGCATCTGCTGGAGGTGAAGGAAGGGCTGCACTTGCCGCAAGTCGCTCCGGTTATCAATTTACGCAGAGGGTGATGGGCAATCATCGCTGAATACCTGATAACACACCATCGTGGGCTGATATTGGGTATTCAGACGTTATTTCCGTTTCTTTAGATACTATCTCCAATAGCAAATACCGCAAAACTCCACTTTATTTATCCACTCTGCTTATATATTGCTATGCTTTAGCCGCAATTACCGCGTGCGCAGCTATTACGTCTGGTAATTCATTGATATTCTTTTGACAACGGGGTTTAACGGGAGCACACAGTGAGACAAAATCAGTTCGGACAAACTATCGGTGCGGAATTAGTTGATTGGCCGTCAGCGCAAACACCTAAGCAAGAAATCCCATCCGGCCATTTTTGCTATCTGACACCGGTTCATGCCGATAAACATGCAAAATCACTCTTTCAGGCTTACCATCTCATTAATGATGCGCGGGACTGGACCTATTTTTATTGTGAGCGTCCTGAGAATGAAGATGACTTTTACCATTATCTGCAAAAGTTAATTAATGCCAATGATGCTTTCCATTACACCGTGGTTGATTCGCTATCGGGTGATGCATTGGGCACTGTAGGGTTGCAGCGTATTGATGAAAAAAACGGCGTAATTGAGATTGGTTCTGTTAATTGGTCGCCACGGTTAAAACGTCATTCGGCAGGAACAGAAGCCATATATCTGCTATTACATTATGTTTTTGATGAATTAGGCTATCGGCGCTGCGAGTGGAAATGTGATTCGTTAAATGAACCGTCTAACTCTGCGGCATCTCGTTTTGGTTTTCAGTACGAAGGGCAATTTCGTCAGGCAATCGTGACGAAAGGGCGCAATAGAGACACCAATTGGTACTCGATAACTGACAGAGACTGGCCATTAATTAAGCAAGCATTTAATGATTGGTTAGCCGCAGAAAACTTTGATAGCCAGGGCCGGCAAAAAGTACGATTACAGGATTTAAGAGTTTGTCGCTAATGGTGTGCTGATTTAAATGCATTGATCCTATATTGCTGTTTTATAGATAAATTATTCAGTCTAATTTTTCTAAATAAAGCTAATAATAGATAAAAAGGTGTAAAGGCGAAATAATTAGCTTAGCTATAGCGCGATCTATAAAACAATTAGAGTAAAAAGTGAGCACATAAAGAAATTATATTTTTTTACATTTTCATCTCGCGAAACTTAAGAGTGTCATTATACTGTAATCATACGGCGGTATTTTTCACACGGTGCATAGCTTAGGCTGATGTTTATCACTGCGGGGATCGCTAATGGTAGAGTCCATGATTGGGCTGTTAAGACAAAACAAAGGTTTTACTCAATCGACTCGTTGTTACGAGGGCTTCAACGCCGACTCTCAAATTCCAGTATTACCCTCTTTATTGACTTCTACTATATTATTTTCAGTCTTGTCGTTATTCCCCGTATCTGTGTCATGCAATAACTCCCGTTGCGATATTGTTTTCATCCGACCATCAGGTTGGATGCTGACATTATTCGCATTTTTATCGCTAGTATTGGCTGCAAAGGAAGCCAGAACCTCATCCGTATGTGAAACATATACCCAAAATAATTCGAGTGCAGCAAGGCGGCAGCCAGTAATTAAAGAGCAGCCAACATATGTAGCTTGAAGTATGGCGGATATAATCGCGCGGGCTTTCCTGCTGCGATAGTTGAATCAAACTGTAAGGTGCCACTATGGGAAGACAGAAAGCAGTGATCAAAGCTCGTCGTGAAGCGAAACGCGTGATTAGACGTGATTCACGTAGTCATCGTCAGCGTGAGGAAGAAAACGTGACATCGTTAGTGCAAATGGGCGGTGTTGAATCAATAGGTATGGCGCGGGATAGCCGCGATACCTCCGTTATTCAGGCACGTACCGAAGCTCAAAGTCATTACTTATCAGCCATAGACAGTAAGCTGCTCATCTTCGCCACCGGTGAAGCGGGGTGTGGTAAAACCTTTATCAGCGCTGCCAAGGCAGCAGAAGCACTCATTCACAAAGAGGTTGAACGGATTATTGTAACGCGACCGGTGCTACAGGCAGATGAGGATCTGGGGTTCTTACCCGGTGATATCTCTGAAAAATTCGCGCCTTACTTCCGCCCGGTGTACGACATTTTGCTGCGCCGGCTCGGTTCCTCGTTCATGCAATATTGTCTGCGACCGGAAATCGGTAAAGTGGAAATCGCGCCTTTCGCTTACATGCGCGGGCGTACCTTTGAGAATGCGGTGGTGATCCTCGATGAGGCACAAAACGTAACCGCCAGCCAAATGAAAATGTTTCTGACCCGCCTGGGTGAGAATGTTACGGTCATTGTTAATGGCGATATTACCCAATGCGATCTGCCGCGTGGGGTGAAATCAGGTCTTAGCGATGCATTGGAGCGTTTTGCCGAGGATGAAATGATCGGCATTATTCGCTTCGATAAACAGGACTGTGTGCGCTCTGAGCTGTGCCAGCGCACCCTAAACGCCTATTCATAACTCAAGGTTATGAATGGAGGGCCCCATAAAAAAGGGCAAGCGCGATAAACGCTTGCCCTTTGCTATTCATTAATCGTCGCTACAACATAATCGTCATCATATACGCGGCAAACAGTGCCAGATGAGCGGTGCCGTTGAGCACGTTGGTTCTGCCGGTAGAGAAGGAGATTTGCGACAGAATCAACACGCTGACCATGACCACGATATGCGGTGCTTCGAGGCCGAAATTAAGCTCCTGCCCGGTCAATACCGCTATTAATGTAACCGCAGGAACCGTCAGGGAAATCGTTGCCAGCACTGAGCCAAAGAACAGGTTCATTGCGCGCTGTACCTGATTAGCCAAGACCGCTTTTAATGCGCCCAAGCCTTCCGGTGACAAGATGAGCAAGGCAATCAGGAAGCCGGTGAATTTAGCGGGCGCATTGAGTTCAGTCAGTAGCGATTCCAGTGGGTTGGCATCAAATTTGGTGACGGCAATAACGGCCACCAGATGTATCAACAGCCAGAAGGTATGCCACAAGCTGCTGTGCGACGAGGGTTTACCGTGATGCGGATCGCTTGGGTCATCACCTTCATCTTCATGTTCGTAGACAAACAGGCTTTGGTGCGTTTTAGTTTGAATTAGCAGGAAAACACCGTACATGGCAGCGGAAATGGCGGCAACCACCAACGATTGTGTGACGGTAAAATTACCGCCCGGCAGGGTGCTCGGTAAGACCAAGACAATGATAACCAATGGGAAGATAGCCATCAGGTACTGTTTGATCCCCACCAGATTAACGTGTTGGGTGGCAAATTTGCGCCCACCCAGCAACAGTGAAACCCCGACCAGGCCGCCGATAACAATCATAATGATGGAATAGAGCGTATCACGCATCAACGCGGGGGCAGCATCGCCTGTCGCCATCATTGCCGAGATCAAACTGACCTCAAGCACCACCACTGACAAGCTGAGGATCAAGGAACCATAAGGTTCACCCAAACGGTGCGCCAGTACATCGGCATGGCGAACCACGCTGAAAGCACTGCTCAGGATACCGACCAGGGCAATCAGGTTAATAACGATGACGGCAGAAAAATTGCTGGTATCACCCCAGATATTAAGGATAACCAGCGCAATAATTGGCAGGATAAGGGAGTATTCGTGGTGGCGTGATTTAGATCGGCCAGGATCATGTTGCGACTTCATTTTGAGAATGCTCCTAATAACTTTACTGTATTAAACAGGCATTAGACCCATTTAATGATAATTAAGCGCCATATTGCAGGCAATATAGTTATAAGACTAACAAATAACAGGGAATTGTCGCAGGAAATTTACAAGCTTTTAACTGCGATGAAGGCGGGGGAAAGCGAATAACATGGGCATCACAAGATTATGCCCATTGATTTTATAGGTATTAATACATTCTAGCTATCAATGTTGTCCATAACTTCATGGCGTTTCTGATGATAAATTTCTTCTGTCATCCCCTCACGCCAATAGGGTATCGCATAGAGTTGCTGGCGCTGACAGCCTTTTTCACGACGCAGATAGCGGCGCAGTTGTACCACCATTTTGTCTTCGCCTGCCAACCAGAAAGCGGCCTTATCCATTGGCAAATCCAGAGTACAGAATTGGTTAACCACATCGATTGTCTTCTCGGTTCCGCCAATCACCCAGCTTAATGCCATACCGACAGGTTTTATCAGGTCTAGCACATCCTGCGGGCTATCCACACGAATGATGGTATGACCCTGCGCGTCAGTAGGCAGTGTTTCCAGCAGGGCGGCAATGGCTGGGAGTGAAGAGGGATCTCCTACCAGATAGCTATAGGCGGCACAGGGCAACAGGGTATCCGGCCCACCGGGGTTCGTTATCCCTATCCAATCTCCTGCTTTAGCATGACGGGCAAAATCTACCGCCGGGCCACGGCTTTCATGCATTACAAACTCAATATCTATTTCTAACTGTTGCGGGCGGGCGGCTCGAACGCTATAGGTGCGCACAATTGGGCGAATATCAGCCGCGGGCCAGATTGGGCCTTTTTCGCCAGGTACCGGTAACTCAGGTTGTGTCTGATGGGCTAAGGGTAAGAAAATTTTCAGATGAGCGCCGGCACAATCTGCCGGGTAATCATGCAATGTCGGGCTATGAAATGTGATGCGGCGCAAATGTAGTGAGGTGTCTTCGATCCTTTTTACCTGAACCAGACGCGGGGGCGTTGGGCGGTGTAGGGGTTTTGCTGCGGTGGATTCCAAAGTCACAGTTTATCCTTCTTATCTTATTGGTGTTCTATTTCTTGGCCGTTAGCCAGCATAGGCATGGCTTATAGAGCGCTAAACTATACCACCAACTAATGTTAATGATAATTATTTGCATAAGATAAGTGTGAAGGAAACGGCAGGGTATCGTTGCCCCGCAGGTGTGCAGGGCAAAATGTGTCAACGGGTTAGCTGATAGATTGCACTACTGCGGTTCGCCGAAAATGCATACTTAAACGTAGCATGGTGACTAACGCTATCGCCATGACCACCATCGCGGCAAGCGGTAGCTGTTCCAATCGCACGCCAAATGCCAGTAATGAGCCGCCAAGCCAGGCACCTAATGCATTGCCTAAATTAAACGCACTTTGGTTAAAGGTGGATGCCAGATTGGGGGCATTTCGGGCCTGATCGACGACTAACAGTTGTAACATTGGGCAAAGGGCAAAAGCCACAATACTCCAGATAAACAAGGTCAGCACTGCCGGTAAGTAAAAACCAATGGTGTAATGCAATGCCAGTAGAATACCTATCAAAATGGCTATCAGGCGAGTCATTGAGCCGACCAAGTTTTTATCACCCAAGCGGCCACCCAGTACACTGCCGATTGACAAACCGACGCCGAGAATTAATAAAACCACAGTCACCCCATGTTCAGAAACCTGCGTCACATCGCGCAGTAAGGGGGCAATATAGGTAAATACAGTAAACAGACTGGTATTGGTTAACACAGATAGCAGCAGAGCCGTTTGTACTTTCTTTTGCATCAGGGTTTTAAATTCTAATTTCGGGCTAATTCGCTTCATTGGAATATTATTCGGCAGCCAGGCAACCACGGCAATAATTGCCACAATCCCAATCGCACTAACGCCCCAGAAAGCGGCACGCCAACCGAAAGCCTGCCCGATAGCGGTACCTAGCGGAACACCGAGCACATTAGCCAGTGTCACCCCCATAAAGACCAGAGCGATGGCTCGTGCCCGGCGATTGGGTTGCACCAGGTCGGTTGCGACCACCGATGCCAGGCCGAAGAAGGTGCCATGACACAGGGCCGCAATAATGCGTGCCATCATTAACAGATTATAGGTTTCAGCCAGTGCACACAGGATATTGCCGAGAATAAACAGCACGATTAAACCCAACAGCGTGGATTTTCGTGGAATACGGGCCGTGGCAATCGCTAAAAGGGGGGCTCCGATAACCACGCCCATCGCGTAAACTGAAACCAACATGCCGGTTTTGGGAATGCTGACACTCAGGTCACTGGCGACTTCCGGTAACAACCCCATAATTACAAATTCGCTGGTACCAATACCAAAAGTAGCAATGGTTAGCGCGATTATTGCCAATGGCATGAATCACTCCTGAAGAGACGGCAAACGGCAAGCTCAACTTCTTCTCTGACATGAATATGCAGGAGATAAAGTTTATGCAGATAAATTAATGTGAGCGATCTTATCACCGCTTAAAATGTGCGTCTAACGGCAAAGTGCTCTATTAAGAAGTATTTAAATACCGCTAATTTCAGTTGTAACGCATCAATCGGTTAGAACCAATAATGTATGGGTTTTAGTTATCTGATTGAAATGTATACTTTAATTTCTATTTTCTGCCTGATATATTCCCAGCGGCTTAACATTATTCGGGCATCAGCCCGCTGCAATGACAATCTGACTGAGGCCACGAATACATTATTCATCTTGCAGGCCGGTGTCAGTCGATATATCCGTGAATGAGAAGAAGACATGAGTAAAGAATTATTGATTATCGCCGCACGTATGCTGAATGATTTCAGCTAAATTTACCGTCTGGTGAATATGTCTTATGAAGCAGAACGTGATAAATGGCTTGTTTTGCAATTTGCCACGAGTAATCAGTCGAGGTCATCGTTATCTGGGGTAAATTGCACCCGGACTTCAGTGCCCCCATTTTCCCGCTGACGAATATCACAGTGCCCATGCAAACTGTTGGCGCGATCCTGCATAATTATCAAACCGTAATGATTAGGCCGCTCGCTGGCCTGACCAATCCCGCAGCCATTATCGCGAATCGACATCACCACATCGCCTTGGATGCGGGTCACTTCGACCCGCGCTTCGCTGGCATGTGCATGTTTGTAGATATTATTCAGCGCTTCACGGGCAATATTGACCATGTGGATAGCTTGATGGTCTGGTACCCCATCGGAGGGGAGGCTAAAACTGAGTTCAATTTTTAGCGCGGCCCGCTCACTGAATTCATTCACCAATTTTTGTAGCGCGGCTTGAAGTGTTGCCTCATTAAGTTTTAGGCGGAAAGTGGTGAGTAATTCACGTAACTGGCGGTAGGCAACGTTTAATTCATCCCGCATTTGCTGCATCAGTAGCTTACTTGCTTCCGGTAAATCTGGCGTCTGCATCTGTAGGCAGCTAATTTGTATTTTCAGGCAAGATAAGGATTGAGCGATAGAATCATGCAATTCCCGCGCAATGGCCGATCGTTCTTCCATTAGCAGGAGTTGCTGTTGATGCCGTGCCTGACTTTCCAGCGCCAGCGTGCTGGTCAGTTGTTCAACCAGCATATTAACCAGTTGTTGTTGATCCGAATTGAGTGGCTTATCCGTGGGAAGTTTTGCCAGGAGCAAGCCATATTGACCGAGCTTATCACTCAAGCTCCAGCTCAGGGACTCCCATGACATGCCACGGTTTAATGGAACGCAAGGGCCTTCGACAATTAATTGAGTCGGGCGATGTTGTGGTGGCAGGTTCTCACCATCGGTAAGGTGGTTGAGCTGATTGCGGTATAGATGACTTTCATACAAACAGATTTGCACATTTTCCAACGGTGTAAGCGCCTGTAATTGTTCAATCACTGGGATCAAGCGTTCGCTCAATGGCTGGTTTGTGTGTAATTGACGGCTACTATGATAAAGGAAAGCCAGCACTTGGTTTTTCTGTTGTAAATCGGCGGTTTTTTCAGTAACGCGTTTTTCTAAATCACTGTAAATTAATGACAACTCCTGCGACATGCGATTTAATGCGATACCCAACATCCCCATCTCATCGCGTTGATGGGACAACCTATAGCGTTGACTAAAATCACCACGTCCAATCGCATGAGCCATTGAGATCAATTGCAGCCACGGGCTGAGTAAGCGGCGGCGCAGATAATAGATAGTGACCAGCAGAAGCCCCAGTGTTAGTACAATAAATACCAACTGAATCAGGGTGACCAGCAGTAGGCGTTGCTCAGTTTTGTGGTCTATGGCGAGCACCAGGGCATCAAGCTGGTGGACAAAGTCGGCAACACTGGCTGCAACCTCGTCAGGGTGCCTGGCCTGCTGTAATTGGGGTTTGAGTGTGGTCTGCCAATACTGCTCTATTTGCCGGTACTGGCTGTTTAGCCCTTCTCGCTGCAACGCTTGCTGTAAATCACTGCTGGTTTTGTCTTGCTCTAACGCCACCAGATAAGACAAGTCATTTTCATCAAGCGGAACCATCGAAAGCAGTCGGTAACTTTGCATTCGCAGCGAGCCTGCTTTGTTGATGGCATGTGCATTACCCTGAATGCTTTGTGCCATCCATGACGAAATGGTCATGCCAGCCAGCCCAAGCATACCCAGCAGTATCATCAGCATGGCAATCTGATTAACTAATGGGATCAGGTAACGTCTCATAAAGCGGGAATCCTTTGACCAATCAACGCCGCTACTTTACCGTTTTTGGTGCTGAAGTGTTAGAGCTAATGAGACTTCATTCCTGCGGCTGTCATCATCATACGAAACAGCATAGAGACGGCTAATAATGCCAACACGCTAGCGCACCAAATGACCACCAACCAGCCGACTTTTTTCCACCACGGAGCTTTTACCTGTTCAGCGGCATGGGGGGAGGGCTGTGATGCTACCGCCTTATTTTCACGTATATTAGTGTCACTCATATTTATTCCAACTCACTGTTCTTAGAAAAGTATCAGGGTCGGCACCCCGCCCTGACACGAATGGCTGACGTAAACTCAGTGGTAACCTTGGTCATGATTGATTTTCCCGCGGAACACGTAGTAGCTCCAGAAGGTATAAACCAGAATAATGGGAATAATAAATAACGCGCCGACTAACATGAATCCCAAACTTTGTGGTGGAGCGGCAGCTTGCCACAGGGTAATAGACGGCGGAATAAGGTAGGGCCAGATGCTAATGCCAAGGCCGCTGTATCCCAGGAAGACCAACAATAAGGTTAATAAGAAAGGTGCGTAATGCGCACCACGGCGAACTGAGCGCAGTAAGGCTGCACTGGCAAGCAATACCAATACAGGAACGGGCAGGAACCAGAACACGTTTGGTAGGGTAAACCAGCGCGCTGCAATCTGCGGATGCGCCAGCGGCGTCCACAGACTGATAACGGCAATAATCAGTAGCATAAAGAGTGTGAGAGGTGTTGCCAGCTTATGCATCACTTCCTGTACATGGCCTTCAGTTTTCATAATGAGCCAGGTACAACCGAGTAGGGAATAGGCGGTTACCAAACCGAGGCCGCAGAACAGCGCAAAAGGAGTAAACCAGTCAAACGGCCCGCCACTATAGCTACGACCTGTTACTGGAAATCCATTAATAAATGCACCAACAACCATTCCTTGGGTAAATGTGGCGACCAGAGAACCACCAATAAAGGCTTTGTCCCAGATGTGTTGTTTGTTCGGGCTGGCTTTAAAGCGGAATTCAAATGCCACACCACGGAAAATTAAGCCCAACAGCATGAGGGTTAATGGGATCGCCAGGGCATCCAAAATAACCGCATATGCCAGCGGGAACGCACCCAGTAAGGCCGCGCCGCCTAAAACCAGCCAGGTTTCATTGCCGTCCCACACTGGGGCTACGCTGTTCATCATTAAATCCCGGTCACGGCTGGCTTTGACCAGTGGAAACAGGATGCCGATGCCCAAATCGAAACCATCCATAACGACATACATCATGGTGCTGAAAACAATAATGACAAACCAGATCAGTGGAAGGTCGATACCCATAATTAACTCCTGTGGCCTTGGTTGTTATCACTATTTACCGGTTGGTTATCCTTACCAAATGGTTCACTGACGGCAGACAATGGCCGTGATGGCGTACTTGATTGGCCGGGGCCACCTTTATTTTGCTGTGTGCCTTCATGTGCCTTCGGCCCTTTGCGGATCAAGCGCATCATATAGGCATATCCCACGCCGAATACTGAGCCGTACACCACAATAAACACCAACAGACTGATGCTCATGTGCATCTCACCATGAGAGGAAACTGCGTCGCGGGTACGTTGCAGACCATAAACAATCCACGGCTGGCGGCCTACCTCAGTGGTAAACCAACCGGCCAGAATAGCAATCAGGCCGGATGGCCCCATCCACAAAACGAAATACAAGAATGGGCGCGATTGATACAACCCTCCTCGCCAGCGTAACCATAAACTCCAGAACCCAGCCAAAATCATCAACATGCCTAAGCCGACCATGATGCGGAATGACCAAAACACAATGGTAGAGTTTGGGCGGTCTTCCGGTGGGAAAGATTTCAGCGCCGGGATCTGTTTTTCCAAACTGTGCGTCAGGATCAAGCTGCCTAAATAGGGGATTTCCAGCGCAAAGTGCGTTTTTTCCTGTTTCATGTCCGGCCAGCCAAACAGAATCAATGGCGTAGGTTCACCGGGTTTATTTTCCCAGTGGCCCTCAATGGCAGCAATTTTAGCCGGCTGATATTCCAGCGTATTTAAGCCATGAGCATCACCGATGACGGCCTGAATGGGGGCGACAATCAATGCCATCCACATCGCCATAGATAGCATCTTTCTCATCGCTGGCGTGTCACGCTGGCGCAATAGATGCCAGGCCGCAGATGCGCCGACAAAGAATGCCGATGCCAGGAACGCGGCGGTTGTCATATGCAGCAAGCGGTAGGGGAATGAGGGGTTAAAGATGACTTTCAGCCAGTCAACGGGTACCACTTGCCCATTGATGACTTCAAAGCCTTGTGGAGTCTGCATCCAACTGTTGGAGGCGAGAATCCAGAACGTAGACATCAGCGTGCCCAGCGCCACCATACAAGTAGCAAAGAAGTGCAAGCCCGGCCCGACGCGGTTCCAGCCAAAAAGCATCACGCCGAGGAAACCGGCTTCAAGGAAGAAAGCCGTTAGCACTTCATACGTCAGGAGTGGGCCGGTAATGCTCCCTGCGAATTCAGAGAAGAAGCTCCAGTTGGTACCAAACTGGTAGGCCATGACCAGACCAGAAACCACCCCCATACCAAAGTTGACAGCAAAGATTTTTGACCAGAAGTGGTACAGGTCACGGTAATCCTCATTTTTGGTTTTCAGCCATAACCCTTCGAGTACCGCAAGAAAACTGGCCAGTCCGATAGTGATGGCGGGGAAAATGATATGAAATGAAATAGTAAAAGCGAATTGGATCCGGGCCAACTCTAGAGCGGTTAAGCCAAACATAGCGACCTCACTGCAAACATGGTACTGCCTCATCTATGTATAAATGCAAAAAATAAATTACGCCAATCGTCTCGGGATGGTGAGTGACCCACGAGCAATTTTTTGCGGGAAACTTGGCAGTTAGTTAACCATAAGTTAAAGTGGCTATAATAGTGACAATTAATCCAATATTACCTATAACAGATTCTCTATGACACGATATGAACAGTTAGCTCAACAAATTCGGGCACAGATACAATCTAAAGTCTGGCAGGCGGGTGATAAGCTGCCTTCTCTGCGGGAGAGTTGTCAGCAGTCAGGTTTAAGTTTGATGACAGTGGTGCAATCTTACCAATTGCTGGAAAGTCAGGGATGGATCATGGCACGCCCCCAGTCGGGCTATTACGTCGCGTCACGCCCGACACAATTGCCCCAACCTCAGCGGGGTAAAAAGCTGCACCTGGATGAACAGGTGGATATTAATGCTTTTATTTTTGATGTGCTTCAGGCGGGTAAAGATCCGGCCATAATGCCGTTTGGCTCGGCGTTTCCTGATCCGAGTCTGTTAATACAACCACGGTTATCACGCGCGTTGGCCAATGTTGCGCGCAAGATATCACCACAAAGTTCGGTGACCAATCTGCCGCCGGGCAATGAAAGCCTGCGTCGCAATATTGCTCAACGCTATGCCGCGAGCGGGATGAATGTTTCGCCGGAAGAGATTGTGATTACAGCGGGTGCGATGGAGTCACTCAGCTTGAGTTTGCAGGCGGTGACTCAGCCCGGCGATTGGGTGGTCATTGAGTCACCGGCCTTTTATGGCGCATTACAGGCAATTGAGCGCTTACGGCTGAAAGCCATCGCCATTACCACTCATCCACAACAGGGTATGGATTTGGATTCCCTGGAACAGGTGATCAGCCAATACCCGATCAAGGCTTGCTGGCTGATGACACACTTTCAGAATCCGTTGGGATGCACCATGTCATGGCCGCAGAAAAAACGGTTGGTGGCGCTGTTACAGCAGAATAATATTTCACTGATTGAAGATGATGTTTATGGCGAGTTGTACTTCGGTGCAGAGCGGTTGTTGCCGGCAAAAGCCCTCGATCAGCATCGGCAAATCCTGCATTGTTCCTCCTTTTCTAAATGTTTGGCTCCGGGGTTCCGCGTGGGGTGGGTTGCTGCTGGCGAACATGCTCAGCGAGTTCAGCATTTGCAGTTAATGAGTACGGTTTCTGCGAGCGTGCCGACACAGTTGGCGATTGCCGATTATTTAAGTCAGGGGGGATATGATACCCATTTGCGCCGCTTGCGACGGCTAATGGAACAGCGGCTCAATACCTTGCATCAAGCGGTGGCCGAACACTTCCCCAAAAACGTTAAAATTAGTCATCCGGCAGGGGGCTATTTTTTATGGCTGGAGCTGGAACCCCCTTTTAATGCCAGCGAGTTATACCGACGTGCATTGGCGCAGGGCGTGAGTATTGCTCCAGGACGTATGTTTACCACCGGGAATCAATTTGATCACTGCTTTCGACTTAATGCCTCTTTTGCGTGGTCTGAACAGAGTGAAAAAGCGATTCATATTCTGGCTCAATTAATTAACCAATTGATGGGCAGCGCGGATAACAGCCGATCTCATCGTTAGCCATGCCATTACCCCCCACCCATCCCATGCTGGTTTGATTCTGGCAATGACAGCCAAACCAGCATTATCCTCTAGCGATACTCAGGTTTCTTCACACGCACTCTTTTGCATAAATGATCAGTTTTTTTTGATCATAGCCAATTTATTCACAGATAAAACGCACTCAATTGATGCAATAGCTGCTCATTTATAGGGCAGCTAAAACATTTATTGTTATATTTGTGTTGCCAGAATGTGATCTGGTAGAGCAAAAGAGAAAGTTTATTTTATATGCATATAATTTCGATTTTACAATTTGTAAAACGCACCAAATGCGCCTTTTAAGAGGTGTGAATGCGATTATTGTGCATAATTATTCATTTTAAGTGGCTGTTTTTATGAAATTTATACATTTTATTCACATTTGGAATGGTGTGGCACGAAAGCTGCTGTACACTTTATATCAGGTGAATATATTTCATTATTTATTGTTAACAGAATAATAGCTTTTTGTTGGAGTTTTTGGTTGGTGCTGATGATAAGTCTCTAAACCTAATATTTACGCTGATTAAAGAGGTCAATATGGAACAGCCAATTCCGGTCACCCGACAATCTTTTGACGAGTGGATCGTCCCAACGTATGCACCGGCAGATTTCATCATCGTTCGTGGTGAAGGCTCGACGCTGTGGGATCAGCAAGGAAAATCATATATCGACTTTGCCGGTGGTATTGCGGTGAATGCCTTGGGGCATGGGCACCCGGCCGTAAAAGCCACGCTGAT
This sequence comes from Yersinia aldovae ATCC 35236, assembly GCF_000173735.1. Lineage (GTDB taxonomy): Bacteria > Pseudomonadota > Gammaproteobacteria > Enterobacterales > Enterobacteriaceae > Yersinia > Yersinia aldovae. The sequence goes on from NZ_ACCB01000001.1 coordinate 70,427, forward strand.
TGAACAGGCAGATAAGGTGTGGCATCTCGGTAATGGTTATACCAATGAACCGGTATTGCGTTTGGCGAAGCAATTGATTGATGCCACTTTTGCGGAAAAGGTTTTCTTCTGCAACTCCGGGGCTGAGGCTAATGAAGCCGCACTGAAACTGGCACGTAAGTATGCATTGGATAATTTTGCCAATAAACCGGGTCAGCCGGGTGAAAAGAATCAGATTGTTGCTTTTAGAAATGCATTTCATGGCCGGACGCTGTTTACGGTTTCCGCCGGCGGGCAGCCTAAGTATTCGCAAGATTTCGCGCCGTTACCCGGTGGTATCAGCCACGGCATTTTCAACGATTTGTCCTCGGCACAAGCGCTTATTAATGACCAAACCTGTGCGGTGATTGTCGAGCCAATTCAGGGCGAAGGCGGCGTGTTACCGGCTGAAAGAGAGTTCCTGCATGGTTTGCGAGCGCTTTGTGACCGCCATCATGCGTTACTGATTTTTGATGAAGTGCAAACCGGGATGGGCCGTACCGGAGCGCTTTATGCCTATATGCACTATGGCGTTACGCCGGATGTGCTAACCAGTGCTAAAGCGCTTGGCGGTGGTTTCCCGATTGCGGCGATGCTGACCACGACAAAATATGCCAGCGCGCTCAATGTCGGTAGCCACGGCACCACCTATGGCGGCAACCCCTTAGCCTGTGCAGTGGCGGGAACGGTTTTGTCATTGATTAATCAACCCGCGCTATTAGCGGGCGTTAAAGATCGTAATCAGTGGTTCTTGGATGGATTGGCAGAAATTAATGCGCGGTACAAGGTTTTTGCTGAAATTCGCGGACGTGGCTTGCTGATTGGCTGCGCGCTCAATAGCGATTATGCCGGTAAAGCGAAAAAGATTGTTCAGGCGGCAGCACAGCACGGGCTAATCGCGTTGATTGCTGGCCCTGATGTCGTGCGTTTTGCGCCATCGTTGATTATTTCCCAACACGATATTAAAGAGGGTTTGGCCCGACTTGCTCTGGGTATTGAACAGGTTTGTCGCAAGACTCAGTCGTAATTTTATGCAGTAAGCAAGGGACTTTGACTATGATGATAGTTCGCCCGGTAGAACGCAGAGATCTGGCCGATATCCTTGAACTGGCTGGGAAAACAGGCGTTGGCATGACTTCACTGCCACAAAATGAGCAGCACCTCGCGGCCAGAATAGAGCGTGCATTAAATACCTGGCAAGGCGCATTGGCACCGGGCGAGCAGGGGTATCTGTTCGTATTGGAAGATAGCGAACGGCAAAAAGTGGTCGGCGTCAGCGCGATTGAAGTGGCTGTTGGTATGAACGATCCTTGGTATAACTTCCGGGTCGGCACGCTGGTACACGCCTCGAAAACGCTTAATGTGTATAAATCTGTTCCCACCTTGTTTCTAAGTAATGACCACACCGGTTACAGCGAACTGTGTACGTTGTTCCTCGATCCCGAGTATCGGAAAGAGAAGAATGGCCCGTTCCTGTCGAAAGTTCGCTTTCTGTTTATGGCTGCTTTCCGCCAATACTTTTCGCGCAAAGTGATCGCGGAAATGCGTGGATTTACTGATGATAATGGCCGCTCACCGTTTTGGGAAAATGTCGGTCGTCATTTCTTTTCGATTGAGTTTGCAAAAGCAGATTATCTCAGTGGCACGGGGCAAAAAGCGTTTATTGCCGAATTAATGCCTAAACATCCGCTGTATGTGGATTTTCTGGCAGAAGAGGCCCGTGCCGTGATAGGACAGGTCCATCCTCACACCGCACCGGCCCGCGCGGTGCTGGAAACAGAAGGTCTGCAATATCAAGGCTATGTCGATATTTTTGACGGCGGGCCAACACTGGAAGCCAATACTGATGAAGTGCGGGCGGTGCGTGATTGCAGTAAACGGACGGTGGCTATTGAGGATATCGATATTGACCCAAACGGTACGGCCTATTTGGTCACTAACGACCGTTACCAAGATTTCCGCGCAATATTAATTGATACTCATCTATCCGACGATTTACTGCATTTAAGCTCTGAAAATGCCGCCGCACTGGGTGTTGCCGCCGGCGACTCAGTTCGTATCGTCAGCCTGTTTGCTCCGGAGACAAAGAAATGACCCACCCAGCTCTGTTTATTCAAGGTGAATGGCGTACAGGTAAAGGTGCGTCTTTCGATAAGCATGATCCTATGGATCAGCAACTATTATGGCAAGCCCGTGCTGCGGATCAGCAAGATGTCGCCGCTGCCTGTCAGGCGGCACGAACAGCTTTCCCTCACTGGGCACGTACCCCGCTGGAGCAGCGAGTTGCGGTAATACAACGTTTTGCCGCCTTGCTCGAACAACATAAACAGCAACTGGCACGTACCATCAGCCTGGAAACCAGTAAGCCGCATTGGGAAACGTTGACCGAAGTACAGGCGATGATAGGTAAAGTAGCCATTTCATTGCAGGCTTACCAAATTCGGACTGGCAGCAGCCAAACCCCGATGGGCGGGGATCTCTCTGTGCTGCGTCACCGTCCACATGGTGTCCTGGCCGTTTTTGGCCCATATAACTTCCCCGGTCACTTGCCCAATGGTCACATCGTTCCTGCCTTGCTGGCGGGCAACACCGTGGTATTCAAACCTAGTGAACTGACGCCGGTGACGGCAGAAGAAACAGTCAAATTGTGGCAGCAAGCCGGTATCCCTGATGGGGTACTTAATTTGGTGCAGGGGGGGCGTGATACCGGTGAGGCGCTGGCCGCTCAGCAGGATATTGATGGCCTATTGTTTACCGGCAGTGCCAATACCGGCTACCACTTGCACCGTCAATTGGCGGGGCAGCCGGAAAAAATCCTGGCGTTGGAAATGGGGGGTAACAACGCCTTGATCGTAGAGCAAGTGAAAGACACTGACGCCGCCGTTAATCTTGCGATTCAATCCGCGTTTATCTCTGCCGGGCAGCGATGTACCTGTTCGCGTCGGTTGTTAGTGAAATCTGGTGCGGAGGGGGATGCATTTCTACAACGTTTTGTGGCCGTCGCCAAAGCGCTGCGTATTGGCCGCTGGGATATGCAACCCGCACCCTTTATGGGGGCGGTTATTTCCGCTCAGGCAGCAGATAAAATGTTGGCGGCTCAACAACATCTGATTGAGTTGGGGAGTCACCCGTTACTGACCATGACCCGGCCCGATAGTCAAAGTGCGGTACTCACACCTGGGATTATTGATATCACGGGTATCAATAATGTGCCTGATGAAGAGTATTTTGGTCCATTGGTCAGTGTCATCCGCTATACAGATTTTGCCGAAGCACTGAAAATAGCTAATCAGACCCGCTTTGGCTTAGCCATTGGCCTGGTTTCTGAGGATCGTCAGCAGTTTGAACAACTATTGCTGGAGGCGCGTGCAGGGATTGTAAACTGGAACAAACCACTGACTGGGGCATCCAGTGCTGCACCTTTTGGTGGTGTCGGTGCATCGGGTAATCATCGCCCAAGTGCATTTTATGCTGCCGACTATTGTGCATGGCCGATGGCTTCGCTGGAGAGTGAAAGCTTGATACTGCCGACAACATTATCACCCGGTATTTGTTTTGATTTGCCAGCGACTGATTCAACCAATAGCCACTGAGCCGTGAACGGAGAATATGATGGCGGGACATGAAGTTAACTTTGATGGACTGGTCGGGCTGACACATCACTACGCGGGTTTATCTTTTGGTAACGAGGCCTCCACCACGCACCAAAATAGCGTTTCCAACCCCCGTTTGGCAGCAAAGCAGGGCTTGCTTAAGATGAAAGCGCTGGCTGATTTGGGTTATAAGCAAGGTGTGCTACCACCACAAGAGCGGCCAGCAATCAGCGTGTTGCGTCAGTTGGGTTTCAGTGGCTCTGATGAGCAGGTTTTAAGTCAGGTTGCCCGCCAATCACCGCGCCTGTTATCAGCGGTCAGTTCGGCTTCATCAATGTGGACCGCCAATGCGGCGACGGTATCACCCTCTGCTGACAGCGCTGATGGTCAAGTGCACTTTACAGTGGCTAATCTGAATAATAAATTTCACCGGGCAATTGAGGCAGATAACACGTCAGCATTGCTAAAAGGGGTGTTTAGCAACCCTCGTCATTTTGTTCACCACGCTGCGCTGCCCTCGGTGGAGTTGTTTGGTGACGAAGGTGCTGCTAATCACAATCGCCTTGGCGGGGAGTACGGGAACCCCGGTATTCAGGTGTTTGTTTACGGTCGCAAAGGGTTAGACGGTGGCGCAATGCCCAGTCGATACCCGGCCAGACAAACGCTGGAAGCTAGCCAGGCGGTGGCACGATTGCATCAGTTAGCGCCTGAGCGCACCGTCTTTGTGCAACAAAACCCCACGGTAATTGATCACGGTGTCTTTCATAATGATGTCATCGCGGTCAGTAATCAGAATGTGTTATTTCACCATCAACATGCATTCGTACCTGACATGCATGTTATGGATGATATTCGCCGTAAGATGGCTCGTTTGGAGCAACAATTTGTCACCATTGAAGTGCCAGAAGCTCAGGTGTCAGTAGCTGACGCAGTATCGACCTATCTGTTTAACAGCCAATTATTAACTAAACCTAATGGCAAAATGTTGTTGGTTATTCCTCAGGAGTCGCAAGAAAACCCCAGGGTATGGCGCTATCTGTCCGAACTTATCAGCAGTGGCAGCGTGATTGATGAAGTTCGGGTGTTTGATTTGCGTGAGAGTATGCGTAACGGCGGCGGGCCTGCCTGTTTACGTTTGCGGGTTGCCTTGAATGATACGGAATTGCAGGCGGTCAACAGTAGAGTAATGATGACTCCGGCCCTGTTTGTTACGTTAAATAATTGGGTCGATCAATATTATCGTGACCACCTGCAATTTAAAGATTTAGCCGATCCACAATTGTTACAGGAAGGGCGGCAGGCGTTGGATCAGCTGACGCGCATACTTAACCTTGGCTCGGTATACCCGTTCCAACGCGATTAGTGCTGGATGAAGCCTAAACCACTGAAGAGAGAGAAGGGGCGCTAATGCTGGATTTTCTAGCAGTAACACTGTCTGGTGAGCCACCGCAAATCGTACAAGGCAAAACAGACACTCTGCATTGGCAGTGGCTGGGTGAAGGCATGTTGATATTGACGCCACACCGCGATTATAGCCAATCAATAGTGATTTCTGCTGGTATTCATGGCAATGAAACAGCACCAATTGAGATTTTAAATCAATTGGTTACTGACTTATTTAGCGGGAATTACCCTTGGCCGTCCGCTTGTTAGTGCTATTAGGTAATCCTGCGGCGATCATCGCAGGAAAGCGCTATATCAATAACGATATCAACCGGATGTTTGGTGGCCGCTACCAAAATTATCCGTCAGATAATGAAACACAAAGAGTTGAGGAACTTGAAAAAGTCATCAGTGCATTTTTTCTTACCGGGCACCAAACAGCGCGGCTGCATTATGACCTGCATACGGCGATTCGTGGCTCTAACCATACCCGTTTTGCCTTATTACCTTATCAGCAGACGCCCTATTCGGCGGCAATGGTCCGTTGGTTACGAGATATTGAGCTGGAGGCTCTGGTTATGCATACCTCGGCAGGCGGTACATTTGCTCATTTCAGCAGCGAATGCTATCAGGCGGCCAGTTGCACTTTAGAGTTAGGAAAGGCGTTGCCGTTTGGCGAAAATCAACTTTCAAACTTCAATGGCGTTTCCCGTGGTTTACGTACACTGGTAAGTGGTGAAGAGCTGCCTGCTCGTACCACTGAGACGATGCTTTTTTATCGGGTGGTGAAATCATTACTTAAGCAGCATTCTGATTTTACCTTGCGAGTCGCCGATGACCTTGTGAATTTTACTCGTTTCCCACAAGGAACATTGCTTACCGAACAACCCAATGAGTATTATCGGGTTCAACATGAGAATGAGTGGATTTTGTTTCCAAACCCGAAGGTAGCTTTAGGATTGCGTGCAGGGATCATGTTGGTGCAAATGGATGAAAGTGAATTACCTACGGCATAAGTAAGTTTGGTTTATAAATATTCGTGCATATAGTTACGCAGGGTAATATCCAGCTCGGTGGAGCGACTTAAGCTAAATCTAAAGTGATAAATCACATAAATAGACACTAAAATGAGTCATTAGCAATAATGGCTCATTTTTCGTTCATTAAAATTAAGACTATCTTATCTGATGAAGTATAAAAATCTTTATATTAATGGAGGTGTGCTCTGTTTTTTGTGGCAATCCCACACATCTAATAATCTTATTAGCCTATTTTATGAATGTCATCATTTGTTGTTGCACTAAAAAGAAGAGGTGTTTTGCATTCTTAATAGTCATTTGATTACTTTTGTTATGGAGAAAATAAAATAGAACTATGATATTCACTGCAATTTACAAATCTAACGACGTAACAGGGTAAAAAAGAAACAAAATGAAATGACTTTGCACCAAAAAAGTGCGCGCGCACCATGTTGGTCATCATATTCAATATAAAACTACTTATAATCAGCATGTTGTGGAAAGTTCACTGAAAAACATTTTGTTACAAACTATTACCTGTCTATGCCGATGTTTCTATGTTTTTACCATTTTAACTTTTTGTGCTTAATGATAATGTCTCTTCGCTTTACAAGACAGGTTACTATAAAAAATTAAAAATTAACTTTTAAGAGGCTAAAAAATTAATTTAGCCCGGTGGGTTGGTTTTATTAAAATTCAAAGGAAAAATAATGATGAAGCGCAGTATGCTGGCCCTGGCGGTCGCCTTGAGTATCGTTCCTACTCTCTCAAATGCAGCCGAGATTTATAATAAAGATGGCAACAAACTGGATCTTTATGGTCGCGTAGCCGCCAAGTACCTTTTCTCAAACCATAATAACGCAGACGATACTTATGTCCGTTTTGGTTTTAAAGGGGAAACACAAATCAATAGCCAACTGACTGGTTTCGGTCAGTGGGAATATAATGTTGCCGCCAAAAATGCGGAATCTCAGGGTGATAAAGGCAATAAAACCCGTTTGGGTTTTGCGGGTCTGAAATTTGCTGAATTTGGTTCTTTCGATTATGGCCGTAACTATGGCGTAGTTTATGACGCGCTGGCTTATACTGATATGCTGCCAGAATTCGGTGGTGACACAATCGTTTATACCGATAACTATATGACGGGCCGTTCTACCGGTCTGGCAACATACCGTAACTCTGACTTCTTCGGTCTGGTAAAAGGCCTGAATGTTGCAGCTCAGTATCAGGGTCGTAATGACGACGGTGATACCACTCAGAATGAGCGTGCAATTCAGAAAGCTAACGGTGATGGTTTCGGTTTATCTGTTGATTATCAAGACATCGAAGGCAGCGGTATTGGCTTCGCAGGCGCTTACTCTTCATCCAACCGTACCTTGGGCCAAAAAAATCTGGCTAACAGTGCGAGTGGCGATAAGGCCCAGGCTTGGGCTACTGCGCTGAAATACGATGCAAACCAGGTTTATATCGCAGCAATGTACGGTGAAACGTTGAACATGACGCCATACAAGGCACTGATTGCCAATAAAACTCAGAACGTAGAGTTGGTAGCACAGTATCAGTTTGAAAATGGTATTCGCCCGTCCATTGCTTATGTCCAATCTAAAGGTAAGGACCTGGCTGTTGTGGGTGATGCAGACTTGCTGAAATATGCTGAAATCGGTGTGACTTACTACTTCAACAAGAACATGTTCACCTATGTTGACTACCAGATTAACCTGCTGGATGAAGACAAAAATCCATTGGGCTTAAGCACTGATGACGTTGTAGCAGTGAACCTGACTTACCGTTTCTAATCTAATTTGAGCCGTGAGTATTGCCCTTTTCTGTGTCGGAAATAGGTGAGTTAAAGGGCGGGGGAACCCCGCTTTTTTGTATTTAACACATTCAGAAGTTGAATCAAAAAGTATGACTATAAATCAGCGGTGATACTGTTGTTCACCCCATTTCAGCATTGTATCAACCAACGGCTGGAGTAGCTGCTGTAAGCGAGCTGCTCGTTCTGGTTGATAGGTGTATGGCTCTGTCTCAGACATATAGTTTAACTGTGATAACTCAAGTTGCACCGCGTGTTGATGGTCCTGTGGTAAACCATACGCTCTAGTTATATATCCGCCTTTAAAGCGGCCATTTAATATATGACTGAATGTGGATTGGTGCTCGCAGCATTCTATTAGTTGTTTGCTTAACGATGGGCTGCAACTGGCACCACTGTTCGTCCCAAAATTCAAATCTGGCAATTTCCCCTCAAACAATCTCGGTATAACTGAAGCAATCGAATGAGCATCTAGCAGTAACGCATAGCCAAATTTAGCTCTAAGCCGTTCCAGTTCTCGCTGAAGTTGTTGATGGTAGGGACGCCAGATCTGCATTAGGTAGGATTGGCGTTCTTGCGGTGATGGTGTTTTACCTGACATAAAGCAAGGCTGGCCATCAAACAGAGTTTCAGGGAATAGACCGGTGGTAGCTGTCGTATAAAGTGGCTGGTCATCGTCAGGGCGGTTAAGGTCAACCACCAGACGGGAATAGTTACCGATTAATATGCTGGCCCCCATGTCGTGGGCAAAGTCATAAAGGTGAGGAATATGCCAGTCAGTATCAGACAATGGGCGAGCAGCCGCAGTCAACCCAGCCTCAACTGCCGGTGTCAGCCATGTTCCTGCGTGTGGAATGCTGATCAATAGCGGTAATTTACCCGCCTGAAAACGCAAAGACTCAGTTAGATTCATGAGCGAGTTTCTCCTTGAAATACAACAGCGGCAGGCAGTTGCCCTCCCAACCAATATGCCAGTTCGGCAGGGCGCGATAATGGCCAATGAACCCAGTTTGCTAATTTACCGGTTTCCAGTGTGCCTTGGCTCTGTTGCACGCCAAGCGCCTGTGCTGCATGGCAAGTAACACCTGCCAGCGCCTCTTCGGGTGTCATACGGAATAATGTGCAAGCCATATTAAGCATTAAACGCAGGGAGAGTGCCGGGGATGTTCCCGGATTGGCATCACTGGCTAAGGCCATTGGTACGCCATATCGGCGAAACATCTCAACTGGAGGGCATTGTGTTTCACGCAACAAGTAATAGGCACCCGGCAGTAAAACTGCCACCGTACCCGCCTGACTCATGGCTTTAACATCAGATTCAGTCGCGTATTCTAAATGGTCGGCAGACAAGGCACCAAACTTAGCAGCCAGGGTGCCGCCATTGAGAGAAGAAAGCTGCTCTGCATGTAATTTGATGGGTAAACCTGCTTTTTGCGCAGCTAAAAATACGCGCTCAACTTGAGTTGGTGAGAATGCCAAATGCTCACAAAAAGCATCGACTGCATCCGCTAAACCTTCTACAGCGACTTGTGGAATAATAGTGCTACAAACATAGTCAATATAATCATCAGGACGGCCCGTAAACTCAGGGGGTAAGGCATGAGCGGCCAGACAGGTGGTTTTAATGGTAATAGGTAATATTTCACCCAGTTTACGGGCAACCCGGAGCATTTTTATCTCACTTTCCAAACTAAGCCCGTAACCGGATTTAATTTCAATACAGGTCACGCCTTCAGCTAGCAGAGATCTCAGGCGAAATAGCGCTTGCTCTAGTAATTGTTGTTCGCTTGCGGCCCGAGTAGCTCTGACGGTCGAAATAATACCACCGCCATTTGCTGCTATTTCTGCATAACTCACCCCGTTCAGGCGTTGCTCAAATTCAGCACTGCGGTCACCGCCAAACACCAAATGGGTATGGCAATCAATCAGACCTGGTGTGATCAAGCCACCTTTATAGACTACTTCGTGGCTGGTTGTGATCGGCGGTAATTCTGCATATGGCCCAATCCAAACTATTTTGCCACCAGTAACTGCCATAGCCCCTTGCGGGATCAGGTGGTACTTCCCACCCTGCATAGTCACGATATCGGCACCGTACCACAGGCTGTCACAGTGAATCATTGACACCATTTCACTCCTCCACGGGCATATCCTGTAAACGGCACTTGTTACTACAATGCCACTTAGATCGGATATCTCGAAATTAGGTTGTATATACAATCATGGACAACCTAGCGCATAAATTCACTATCGGCAAGATAGCGATTTAAACAATTGCGTAACACTTCGCAGTTCTCGCAGAGAAAAAAAATTGATCAGGACGTGACGGTACCTTGTGGGGTAAAACGGCCATAGAGCTGATAGCGGGAGCCGGGGTAGAGTAATTGTGCGGCTGTGACTACCGCTTTCCCGTACCAGGTTCGGCGGCGGATCAACAGGCAAGGTTCGTGTCCATCCAGTTGCAGTAACTGGCGTTCAGTTGGTGTGGGCATAATTGCCTCGACAATATGCTCCCCTTCAGTGAGTGGCGCGACTTGAGTTAGGTAGCTGTATGGGGTTATTTGGTTGAAATCCTGTTTTATGTAATCGGGTGCGGTGGTTGGGTTTACACAGCGGTTTTCAACCTGAACTGGGAAGTCATTTTCGTAATGAACAATTTGTGAATAGAACAATAGCTGACCGGGTTGAATACCTAAGGCTACCGCTTCTTCAGAGGTAGCAGCACGGGCTTGCAGTTGGAGGATTTTACAATTATGGCGATGACCACGAGCAGTAATTTCATCAGCGATATTATGAACTTCAAGTAACGCACTGTGCGCTTTGGCTTCTGCAACAAAAGTGCCCACGCCTTGCATACGAATAAGGAAACCTTCACTGGTTAATTCACGCAATGCCCGATTGATGGTCATACGGCTGACACCCAGTTCTGCGACCAGCTCACTTTCGGAGGGTACACGCTGGTGGGGTTGCCAGGTTCCGGTTCTGATTTGGCGGATGATCGCCAGCTTAACCCGTTGGTAAATTGGTGCAGGGATGTCACCCATTGCTGCACTCAATTGTAAAACCGTTTGTTGTTCCGCCACGGCGTTAACCTCGTCAAATAACACTGTTATAGGTTAATTCTACGGTTGAATTCAGCGTGTGTATATGTATATACAAGTGGGCGGTTTAATTAATTGACGCGGCTGTGGCTTGGCGCGTTTGACTCTGAACAAAACATGGAGATATCGCGATGCCAGTTTATTTTACCAAACGTGCTTTTCTACCTGATGGATGGGCTACAGATGTGCAGATCTCCGTTGATGAACTGGGGTTTATTCAACATATTTCGAGTGGCAGCAGTAGCGAGAATTGCCAGGTTTTATCCGGCCCGATAGTACCTGGTATGCCCAATCTACACTCACATGCTTTTCAGCGCATGATGTCTGGATTAGCGGAGGTTGCCGGTGATCCGCAAGATAGCTTCTGGACCTGGCGTGACCTGATGTACCGTTTGGTGCAACAATTGACACCGGAACACATTGGTATCATTGCCCGCCAGTTGTATATCGAAATGTTAAAAGGTGGCTACACCCAAGTGGCAGAATTCCACTATTTGCATCATAGCCCTGAGGGTTCTCCTTATGGCGACCCTGGTGAAATGACGGCACAGTTGAGTCAGGCCGCCGAGCAGGCAGGGATTGGAATGACCTTATTGCCTGTGCTTTACAGCTATGCTGGTTTTGGCGCTCAACCAGCCCAACAAGGCCAGCGGCGCTTTATTCAAAATACTGAAAGCTATCTTGAGCAGCAGCGAGTCATTAGCAAACAATTGGCTAATCAACCGCTACAAAATCAAGGTTTATGTTTTCACTCATTGCGTGCTGTTGAGCTAAGCCAAATGCAGGAGATTTTGCAGGTATCAGATAAACAGTTGCCGATTCACATCCACATTGCCGAACAACAAAAAGAGGTCATGGATTGTCTGGCGTGGAGTGGGCAACGCCCGGTTGCATGGCTGTATGATAATTTACCTGTCGACAGCCGCTGGTGCCTGGTCCATGCCACGCATCTGGATAAATCAGAGCTGGTGTCACTGGCAAACAGTCAGGCTGTTGCTGGATTGTGCCCAACAACAGAAGCCAATTTGGGGGATGGGATTTTCCCTGCGGTTGATTACTTGCAGCATGAAGGGCACTGGGGAATAGGTTCAGATAGTCACGTTTCACTGGATGTAGTGGAAGAGCTACGCTGGCTGGAATACGGGCAGCGTCTGCGAGACCAGCGGCGCAATCGCCTAACCAGCGAGCAACAACCCGCAGTGGCTGATTTGCTATATAAGCAAGCACTAGCCGGTGGGCGGCAGGCTTGTGGCACTATGATCAGTCAACTCGCTGTAGGATATCGTGCTGACTGGTTGGTGCTAGATGGCGCGGATCCTTACATTGCAGGCACTGAATCTGCTTCGTTACTAAATCGTTGGTTATTTGCGGGGGGGAAATCGCAAATTCGAGATGTTTATGTAGCAGGTAGAGCGGTAATCGTGGATAGATATCATCCAATGCAACAGCAAGCGGCACAGGATTTTCTGGCCGTACTGAAAACCTGCCAACAGGAGGTCTGATGAACTTTACTGTTTTTGATTTCGCCAGCTTGCCCATTAGCCGCTGGCGAAATGGTGGTGGAGAAACGCGTGAAATCGCATGTTGGCCGGTTGGTGGCGATGATTTTGCCTGGCGTGCCAGCATCGCCACTATTGAACAGGATGGCCCGTTTTCTTTATTTCCTGATATCGATCGCTCGATCACATTGCTATCTGGCGAGGGGATGGTGCTATCCGGCCCGGAATTAGGGGAGCATACTCTTTCACACCCATTGCTGCCTTTCGCTTTCCCTGGGGATACCGCTGTCCATTCAAGGTTATTGGGGGGAGCCTGCCAGGATTTTAATATCATGACACGCAGAGGGTGCTGGCTGGCGAAAGTAACAGCAATTGATTCTGAATATGAGTTACCCGCCTCCCACGGTGGACTGGTCTATGTCGTCAAAGGCAAGTGGTTGATTTGTCATACGGAAACCCATCAGTTGGCGGCTCAACAAGGTTGCTGGTGGCTACCGGCGAGTAAAGGTGGACAATTACAACCATTGTCTGCTGTGGGTCATGTGCTGTGGGTGGATTTAATTCCAGTACGCTAGTTGTGAACCCTAATCGGTATTTGCTATCAACTAAGCCGCTATAAAAATAGGACTCCCTGATCCTTATAATTAAATTATGCCTGCTATTTTAAATCGCAGGCATAAAATCGTTGGCCTGCTGCCCCTTCATGTTTTTATCAATATTTTTCGTCCGAGCTACTTTTATCGCTGAGTTCACTGTCTTTTAATCTTATGAAGCGCTCAAATCATGAGCATTTGTTAGATCCATGTCATATTTTTGTTGTTTGCTCGATACAAAACACACATTTCGGTTGTTTGGTTGTAAATATTTCAATAATCTTAATTATGAAATAAAAATTTGAAAAAACGAATGTGTGAAAAAAGATAAGCGATAAAATGTTATAACTTATTGTTATTTAAGTTTTTTATGAGATTATTGTCGGGGTTTAAGCGATTGGATTCACTTAAATCGCATTATAAGTGCCGATAATCCTTATGTATACACTGCGGTGCGTTAGGTAATTATAAAAAATACCTTTCATAAAGCAGGCTCTGAGATGTTAATGCAATACCACTATTGAAGGGTAAAAATATGAAGCTGAAAAAAATCATTATCGCCTCGCTTGCTATCTGTATGCTGCCATTGGGTGCTTATGCAAAAGACCTAAAAATTGGTGTGTCAATGGCCTATTTTGACGACAATTTTCTGACAATCTTACGCCAGGCAATGCAAAATAAAATGAACGAAGAGGGTAACGTTTCTGGTCAATTTGAAGATGCAAAAGGTGATATTGCACAGCAAATCCAGCAGGTAGAAAACTTTGTCAGCCAAGGTGTCGATGCCATCATTTTGAACCCAGTGGATACGCAAGGGGTGAAATCGATGATCAAATTGGCTGAGCAGGCAAAAATCCCACTGGTTTTTGTCAATCGTCGGCCTGAGGCGACGTTGCCGGCAAGGATGGCCTATGTAGGTTCTGACTCTGAACTTGCTGGACGTTTACAGATGGAGGAATTAGCTAAACTGATGGGAGGGAAGGGTAATGTTATGATTTTAATGGGAGAACTTTCCAGTGAGGCTACCCGCGATAGAACTCGAGGCGTAGAGAAAGTAGCTGCTCAGTATCCCGAAATCCATATTATTGATAAACAAACAGCAAAATTCTTCCGCAAAGAAGCAGTTGATGTCACCACAGATTGGATTCTTTCTGGTCAGCAAATTGATGCGATTGCTTCGAATAATGATGAAATGGCGATCGGTGCAATTCTTGCTTTAAAACAAGCTAAGAAAAAAGGTGTGCTGATTGGTGGTATTGATGGCACGCCTGATGCTATTGAGTTTATTAAAAAAGGCGATCTTAATGTGAGTATTTTTCAGGATGCCAAAGGCCAGGGGGAAGGTGCGGTTGACGCTGCAATCAAATTAGTCTCTGGGCAGAAAGTGGAAAGTAGCGTTATGATCCCATATCAATTAATTACCAAAGATAACTACCAGGATTTTTCCAATGAAAACAAGAAATGATGTAATAATTAACACGGCTAAGAAGTTAATGAGTAAAATAGTCAAAAGTTTCAAGTGACGATACCTTTTAAATATTATTAAATTAATTTAATAAATAGTGAGTGAAATCTATTTCCATAAATAGACAATGCCGTATTTATGACATTGGTCAAATAATAAATACGGTATTACCCGACACTAAACTTGTTGGGATGACTCCGGAGATCATGATATGTATTCTTATATTCTCGAGGCCGAGGGTATCAGCAAGAAATTCCCTGGTGTCAAGGCGTTGAATAAAGTGGGCATCAAAATAAAATCAGGTAGTGTCCATGCATTAATGGGAGAGAATGGCGCAGGAAAATCAACACTGATGAAGTGCTTGATTGGAATATATCATCCCGATGAAGGTACAATTAAAGTAAAGGGTAACATAGTTACCTTTAATGATACGTTAGATGCACTTCATGCGGGCATTGCCATGATCCATCAGGAATTAAATTTAGTTCCACATATGACGGTTGCTGAGAATATTTGGCTCGGGAGAGAACCTGTTCATTATGGGTTGGTTAATCACGACTTATTGAACAGGAAAACCAGTGAGCTATTGCAACACCTTAATATCAAACTCCGGCCGGATATGATCGTTGGTGAATTAAACATTGCCAGCCAGCAGATGGTCGAAATTGCGAAAGCGGTTTCCTATGATGCGGATGTATTAATCATGGATGAACCAACGTCAGCATTGACCGAAGGAGAAGTCTTTCATCTTTTTGCAATCATTAAAGAATTAAAACAACAAGGTAAGGGTATCATTTATATCAGCCATAAGATGGATGAAATTTTTGAGATTACTGATGAGGTGACTATTTTTCGTGATGGCACATTGGTCGCAAGCGATAAAACAGAAAACCTGACTAAACAGTCGTTAATTACCATGATGGTAGGCCGTGAACTTACGCATATGTTTCCTAAGTTTAACAGCAATATTGGTGAGGAAGTATTGCGCGTAACTAATTTGCGGCGTGATGGTGTGTTTCATGATATTTCCTTTGCTGTCAAACGAGGTGAAATCTTGGGGGTGGCAGGTCTGGTGGGGGCTGGTCGTAGTGAGGTTATGGAAAGCCTGTTTGGTATGCATCCGGCAGATGGCGGTGATGTTTTTATCGAGGGTTTATCGGTTCATATTGATTCTCCGTCAAAAGCCATTGAACAAGGATTGGCCTTTTTGACCGAAGACCGTAAAAAATCAGGCTTATTTTTAGTTCTGTCTGTTGTTGAAAATATGAGTATTGTAAATCTTTCCGAATATATTAATAAAAGAGGATTTGTCAGCCACGGAGAAATGGCGCAGGACTGCATGGAGCAAATAAATAGGCTTAATATTAAAACACCTACGATGGACCAAATTATTAATAATTTGAGTGGGGGTAATCAACAAAAAGTTCTAATAGCACGTTGGTTGTTGGCTCAACCTAAAATACTTATTCTCGATGAGCCAACCAGAGGCATTGATGTTGGGGCGAAATCGGAAATTTATCGTTTGATCAGCGAACTGGCAAATCGTGGTGTTGCTATTATTTTAGTCTCTTCCGAATTGCCTGAAATACTGGGGATGAGTGATAGAATCATGGTGATGCATGGTGGTCACATTACAGGGATATTAGACCAAAAAGATGCCAGCCAAGAAAGAATAATGGCGCTTGCTTCTCAATAATAACAGAAAGGTTACAATGATGAGTAATGTTAAAATTGATAACGTTATAGTTAATGAGCCAACCCAAAAACATTCATTCATGTTAGGTCTGAAGGGGAGGTTGCCTAAAGATACCGGTATTTTTATTGTGATGATAGGTATCGCACTAGTTTTTGAACTGCTTGGCTGGTTTATTCGTGAACAGTCATTTTTATTAAATCCGAACAGGTTATTATTGATTGTATTGCAGGTGGCGATCATTGGTATTATTGCTGTTGGGGTTACACAAGTTATTATTACTACAGGTATTGATTTGTCGTCAGGTTCTTTGATTGCGCTTACCGCCGTTGTTGCGGCAAGCCTGGCGCAAACATCCGATAGTATATCACCGATGTATCCACACTTGCTGGATTTACCCGCAGCTATCCCTATTACTGCCGGTATTGGGGTGGGTATTTTGTGCGGGTTTATTAATGGTTTTTTGATAACCCGTACCGGAATCCCCCCTTTTATTGCGACTCTTGGGATGATGGTTTCAGCTCGTGGACTGGCTCAGTATTATACCAAAGGCAATCCGGTTAGTTTTCTTTCAGATGAGTTTACTGTAATCGGTCAGGGTGCGATGCCGGTTATTATTTTTCTTGTGGTCGCGGTTATTTTCCACATTGCACTTAAACATACCCGCTACGGGAAGTATGTCTATGCCATCGGTGGCAACATGATTTCCGCAAAAGTCTCCGGTATTAACGTTAATAAGTATTTGGTCACAGTTTATACTATCGCAGGGGGCCTGGCGGGTCTGGCAGGTGTGGTATTGGCTGCCCGGGTGAGCAGTGGGCAGTCCAGTATGGGTCAGTCTTATGAATTGGATGCAATTGCAGCGGCAGTTATTGGTGGCAGCAGTTTGATGGGAGGGGTTGGCAGGATCACCGGCACTGTCATTGGGGCGGTGATCCTGGGGCTGATTAAGAGCGGTTTCACTTTTATTGGCGTCGACTCATACATCCAAGACATCATAAAAGGGATGATTATTGTCAGCGCAGTCGCCATAGATATGCATCGTAATCGTAAGAAACGATAGTTATGCCGAGTCATACCAGACAAGCCGTTGCTTGTCTGGCTGTTATTTACTCAGTTCAAACCAATCAGTATCACGGGTGGCTATAGTGGCCAGCGTTGATACCATTTCAATCAGGTGCAGGTGGATAGCCTCTTTAGCAGCATTCTGATCGCGCTGTTCTAGCGAACGATAAATTTTATAATGCTGCTCAATCAGACTCTCTGGTGAGGACTCATCAGCCAGTCTCATAAAACAGGCTCTATCCATCGTGGCTTTAATACTTTTGATAGCCTCCCACGCCAACGTGCAGTTTGCGATTCCAGTAACGGTGCGATGGAACGCGTCATCCAGCCCTAAAAACTCTCGAATGGTAAAATGCAAATGTGCGGGCCATAGAAAGCCGTACAGTTACTGCACTTGTTTGGGGCGGATTTGACCATCTGTAACCAGGCGAATATATCTATTTGTGACTATTATAAAACATCCTTTCATTAAAATTGAAATTTTGTTTCCAAGTTGCTATGGTCTGCACAGTCAAGTCTAACTATCATACCCAATGGGCTGTAGCTTGTTGGCGCAAAGGAGATAACAAATGAAAATCGCACTGATGATGGAGAATAGCCAGGCCGGTAAAAACGCGATAATTCTTAAAGAGTTAAATGCGGTCGCTGCGGAGAAATCATACCCGGTATACAACGTTGGGATGAGTGATGAGAAAGATCACCACTTGACTTACATTCATCTGGGTATCATGGCCAGTATTTTGTTAAATGCCAAAGCGGTCGATTTTGTCGTTACCGGCTGTGGCACTGGTCAGGGCGCAATGATGTCATTAAATATTCACCCTGGCGTGATATGTGGCTATTGTATCGATCCTGCGGATGCTTTCCTGTTTGCTCAAATCAACAACGGCAATGCGTTATCTCTGCCATTTGCCAAAGGTTTTGGTTGGGGTGCGGAATTAAATGTGCGTTATATCTTTGAAAAAGCATTTACCGGCGTGAAAGGCGAAGGTTACCCACTGGATCGTAAAGAGCCGCAAGTTCGTAATGCGAGTATTTTAAATCAAGTGAAAGCTGCGGTGGTGAAAGAGAATTATCTGGATACACTGCGTGCCATTGATCCCGAATTGGTGAGAACTGCGGTGAGTGGCGAGCGTTTTCAGCAGTGTTTCTTGGAAAATTGTCAGAATAAAGAGATCGAAACTTTCGTAAAGGGTGTTCTGGGATTACAGTAGAACAATAGCGCTAAGAAAAAGGCTCCTGATTAGGAGCCTTTTGCTTTTTGGGATATTACCCGGTGACATGCTGGTTGAAAACGTTGTAACCCGTTAGCATTTGGGCTGTGTCCCTTGCGGTGGCAGATAACGTAGCGGATCAAGTGCGGTGGCACGGTAACGGATTTGGAAGTGCAACATTATAGTGTCGCTTCCAGTGCTACCCATTGTCGCAATTTTTTGCCCAGCTTTTACATCCTGCGCATTTTTTACCAACAGGGTGTCGTTATGAGCGTAAGCTGTGATGAAATCATTGCCGTGTTTAATCATTATTAGATTGCCATAACCACGCAGTTGATTTCCTACATACACCACACGCCCTTTGGCAGAAGCGTATACGGGTTGTCCACGTTTACCTGCAATATCAATCCCTTTATTACCGCCATCGGCGCTGGAGTATCTTGATATTACCTGGCCGTTGGTTGGCCAATACCAGCAACGATTAGCACCCGGTGGTGGAGCCGCTTGCGCGACAGTGCTGCTGG
This sequence comes from Yersinia aldovae ATCC 35236, assembly GCF_000173735.1. Lineage (GTDB taxonomy): Bacteria > Pseudomonadota > Gammaproteobacteria > Enterobacterales > Enterobacteriaceae > Yersinia > Yersinia aldovae. The sequence goes on from NZ_ACCB01000001.1 coordinate 89,410, forward strand.
AAGATTTACGCTTAGTCGACGTCAGCCGCCCTGATGAGGTGGAACTACCGAGCTGAATTTTTTGCCCGACTTCCAGTGTATAGGGTGGGCGAAGCTTGTTGATTCGCGCCAGGTCACTCACTTCGCTGTCACTGATCCACGCGATAAAATAAAGTGTATCACCGCGTTGAACCGTATACGTTTTATCGTTATAGCTGCCTTTCGGTAACGTGGCATAGTCACGATTAGATTTGTTTGAGCACCCAGCCAATAGCAAAATAGCCATTGCATATATTGCATATATTGCAAATTGTGGCCACAACTGCATTCTACTCCTCGTGTTCAAAACGTTTCCTTTATCATCGTGATATCAAACTCCCTCAGCCCACTATATTACCATTTGAATGATAAGCGTCAAAAGCCTGAACAAGTCTATCATTGTAGTCACCGACGCCAATAAATTTAACTGCTTCAACCCGCATAAATTATTGATACCCCGAATAGAACTGGGTTATTACCGATAAAGGCCTTGCTGTGGCGGGTTTGGATGGATTAGGTCATGGCGGCATTGCAGTGATTTTCGCCTGACAGTTCCCAGCACACCCGCGCAGCAAAAATAAAAAACGCAGTATTCTGCGGTTATTGAGTGAGTAACCGCTTTAATATTCATATGTGATTTTACGAATGTATTATTGATTTTGTTTTTATGCGGAGTATCCTGTGCCTGATCCAATTATGGAGGCCATGATGCTTTTAACGCCACTACAACTTTTCAAAAACTTATCCGATGAAACGCGTCTGGGTATTGTCCTGCTGCTCAAAGAGATGGGTGAACTGTGCGTATGTGATCTCTGTACGGCACTTGATGAACCTCAACCCAAGATTTCACGCCATTTGGCGATGCTAAGAGAGTGTGGATTGCTGCTGGATCGTAAGCAGGGGAAATGGGTGCATTATCGTCTCTCACCACATATTCCTTCGTGGTCAGCGCAGGTGATAGAGCAAGCCTGGTTAAGTCAACAGGACAACATTCAGGTCATCGCGCGGAAGCTGACTGTCGCTAATGGTGCTACCCGCAGTAAAACGATCTGTTTATAAAGCTATCTGTTTATAAAACTATCTGTTTCCAAGACTACTTTCATCTAAAAAGCTTGTCGATATATATTCGAAATTTCATATGTATGGGGGTTTTATGTTACTGGCGGGAGCAATATTCATTCTGACAATCGTACTGGTCATCTGGCAACCTAAAGGGCTGGGTATCGGGTGGAGTGCGACATTTGGCGCAGTGTTAGCCTTGCTCTCTGGGGTGGTTCATCTTGGCGATATTCCGGTGGTATGGAATATTGTTTGGAATGCGACCGCTACCTTTGTGGCAGTGATAATCATTAGCTTATTACTTGATGAATCTGGTTTTTTTGAGTGGGCCGCGCTGCACGTATCCCGCTGGGGTAGGGGGCGTGGGCGATTATTGTTCACCTATATTGTGCTATTGGGTGCCGCTGTTGCTGCTCTGTTTGCAAACGACGGTGCAGCGCTTATTCTAACTCCCATTGTCATTGCGATGCTACTGGCGCTTGGTTTTAGTAAAGGAACAACCTTGGCGTTTGTTATGGCCGCAGGGTTTATTGCAGATACTGCAAGCCTGCCGTTGATTGTGTCTAATTTGGTGAATATCGTCTCTGCCGATTTCTTTAAACTCGGTTTTAGTGAGTATGCCGCGGTAATGGTGCCAGTAGATATCGCTGCCATTATCGCAACGCTCATTATGTTACATCTATTCTTTCGTAAGGATATTCCGGCAACCTATGAACTCTCACGGCTGAAAGCGCCAGTCGACGCGATAAAAGACCCTGCGACATTCAAAACTGGCTGGGTGGTTCTGGTTTTACTGCTGGTTGGTTTCTTCGTTCTTGAGCCATTGGGGATTCCAGTTAGCGCAATTGCGGCAACGGGTGCAATCATTTTGTTTGTTGTAGCGAAAAAAGGACATGCAATCAATACCGGTAAGGTTTTGCGTGGTGCGCCCTGGCAAATTGTGATTTTTTCACTCGGCATGTATTTAGTGGTCTATGGTTTGCGCAATGCGGGGCTGACGAACTATCTGTCTGGCGTATTTAATCAACTTGCAGAACATGGACTGTGGGGGGCCACATTGGGTACCGGTTTCCTGACAGCGTTTTTATCTTCGATTATGAATAATATGCCGACGGTACTGGTGGGAGCCTTATCCATTGAGGGTAGCTCGGCTTCCGGTGTTATCAAGGAAGCGATGATTTATGCCAATGTGATTGGTTGCGATCTGGGTCCAAAAATTACTCCGATTGGTAGCCTGGCGACGCTGCTTTGGCTGCATGTGTTATCGCAAAAGAACATGAAAATAACCTGGGGATACTACTTCCGCACCGGGATTATCATGACCCTACCTGTGCTATTTGTCACGCTGACCGCGCTGGCGCTACGTCTTTCTTTCAATCTGTAATGAGATGCTGATATGAGCAACATAACCCTTTACCACAATCCAGCTTGCGGTACGTCCCGCAATACGTTAGAGCTTATCCGCAACAGCGGTATAGAGCCTACGATTATTTATTATCTCGACACACCACCGAGCCGCGATGAATTGGTGAAACTTATTGCAGACATGGGCATCGCGGTAGAAGCATTGTTGCGTAAGAACGTTGAACCATATGAACAACTGGGTTTATCAGAAGGTTTGTTCACAGATGATCAACTGCTCGACTTTATGTTGCAGCACCCGATTCTGATTAACCGACCAATTGTAGTCACGCCAATCGGAACCCGCTTATGCCGCCCTTCTGAGGTGGTCCTCGCTATCTTGCCTGAAACGCAGAAGGGGAATTTATTAAAGAGGATGGCGAAAAAGTGATTGATGAGTTCGGTAAACGGGTTAAATGACTTGAAAGGGGCATTTCGCCCCTTTGTTTTATGATTCAGCCTGCTGGCCTTTTAACATTATTCGTGTCGCGTCTATGTGTTTTTCTGTCTTTGTGGTTAATCCTAAGATGCCAATAGAAACAACATAGTTAGACGTTGAACAGGAAGTTCATTACGTCACCATCTTTCACGATGTACTCTTTGCCTTCTGAACGCATTTTCCCGGCTTCTTTTGCGCCTTGCTCACCTTTGTAGGTGATAAAATCGTCAAAGGCGATGGTTTGTGCACGAATAAAACCTTTCTCAAAGTCGGTGTGAATCTTACCCGCCGCTTGTGGCGCGGTAGCACCGATAGGGATTGTCCAGGCGCGAACCTCTTTAACACCGGCGGTAAAGTAGGTTTGCAGGTTCAGCAGTTCATAGCCTGCACGGATCACACGGTTCAGGCCCGGCTCTTCGATACCCAGTTCGGCCATAAATTCAGCGCGGTCGGCGTCTTCCAGCTCTGCGATATCAGACTCAACAGCGGCACACACTGCAACCACAACAGAACCTTCGGCGGCGGCAATAGCACGCACCTGATCCAGATACGGGTTATTCTCAAAGCCATCTTCATTGACGTTGGCAATGTACATCGTTGGCTTCAGTGTCAGGAAACTCAGATAACGGATAGCGGCTTTATCTTCTGCGCTCAGGTTCAACGCACGCAGCATCCCGGCATTTTCTAAATGAGGCAGGCATTTCTCCAGTGCTTCCAGCTCTGCTTTTGCGTCTTTATCGCCACCTTTGGCTTTTTTCTGGACGCGATGGATCGCACGCTCACAGGTCTCCAGATCAGACAGTGCCAGTTCGGTATTGATGGTGTCGATATCATCAACCGGATCAACTTTACCCGCGACGTGGATGATGTTGTCATTTTCAAAACAACGCACTACATGGCCGATAGCTTCAGTCTCACGGATATTGGTCAGAAATTGGTTGCCCAGACCTTCACCTTTGGAAGCACCTTTTACCAGACCGGCAATATCTACAAATTCCATCGTAGTCGGCAGGATACGTTGCGGTTTAACAATCTCGGCCAGTTGGTCCAGACGTGGGTCCGGCATTGGTACCACACCCGTATTGGGTTCAATGGTACAGAACGGGAAGTTGGCTGCTTCGATCCCCGCTTGTGTCAACGCGTTGAACAGGGTGGATTTACCCACGTTAGGCAGGCCTACAATACCGCATTTGAATCCCATGTTTATATCACCTTAAATAACTTAAAAATCAACTCGTTAGGTTTAACGCGCCGATGTAATCAAAATTTATGTCGCCATTATACACATTCTGACGATTTTTCTCGATCACGCTCTTTCGTTGCGGTAATTGCTTTTATCACAATGGCTGGTAGGTAATTGATTTTTCTAACTCTGTGTTAAAGATCACGTTTCTGCCATCTGAAGTTTTCTGGTTAATATCCGATAACGGGTTATTAGTGGCTGCTTACTGAATTTGGATTATCCCGATGGAAATGAATATCTATAAATGGCTGATAGTAATTTTGGTTGGGGGGATTGTGGGGGTCTTGGGTGTGTACTTTCTGACGACAGACATGCAGCCTGCCGAACCCACCTTTGCGCAACGGGTGGATCAATATGGGGCGCAGATAGAAAGTCATTCAGCTAATAGCGTGAGATATGTGGGTTATAAAAATAAACCACTTTATGAGGATCTTGACAGTGTTCAATTAACATTCACCGCCATAAACGACAAGTTTGAGCGCAGCCACGATTTGTCAGATAACAAGGAAAAGGCAGCCAATTGGGAAACCCTTTTTTGCACTGACGAACTGCAAGATATTGCTGAGCAATATGACGCCGAGAGCACTAATCTTCTCGGGCGGGTTAGGGTGGTTGTTGTTGGTATTGTTCTGACCAACAAAGGCCAGCAGGGAATCAATGCAGTATGCAATTAACGATGGATGAATTGAAAAACAAGTTCCCCGGTTCGGATTAGCGTTCGGGGAACTGGGGCCATCTATCTCTACGCATTCGCCTTAAAGGAGTGCAGGCGATTCATGGCCTTGGTGATGTCTTCTTGTAGCAGCACTTCAGTGCAACGGATAGATTCGTCGATAGCATCATCAATTAACGCTTGTTCGCTGGCTGGGGGTTTGCCCAGAACAAAACCGGTTACTTTACTCTTATCACCCGGATGACCAATACCAATGCGCAAGCGATAGAAGTTAGGATTATTGCCGAGCTTGCTCTGAATATCTTTCAGACCATTGTGGCCACCGTTACCGCCGCCCAATTTTAATTTGGCTACACCGGGCGGAATATCCAGTTCATCATGTGCGACTAAAATCTCTTCCGGCAAGATACGGTAGAACCCCGCCATTGCAACGACTGCCTTGCCACTAAGGTTCATGAACGTTGATGGTACCAGCAAGCGAACGTCCTGACCCGCCAGGTTTAAGCGCGCGGTATAGCCGAAAAACTTAGGTTCTTCTTTCAATGATTGGTTGTGGCGCTCGGCCAATAAATCCACATACCAGGCACCCGCATTGTGGCGGGTTTGGGCATATTCAGCGCCTGGGTTTGCCAGCCCAACGATTAGTTTAATGCTACTCACGTCGTCAATTCGCTATTACTAAAGGAGTTTAAAGTGTGACAGTTTACCTGTCATGGCGCGCAATAACAAAAGTGAATGCGCGGGTAAATTTGCCTGGAGTGAATAGTTGTAAATATGAATAGTTTATTTGTGCAATAATTCAAATTTAATGCTAAATGTTTGGATAATTTAGAGATTTGTCGAAAATAATTACCCAGATGTGATCGTAAGCGCAACACCTTTAGCGCCAGCCTGACTATACTGAGTTATTAAGTGGAGATTAATAATCGCCTTAAGCAATGAGTTTCAGTACGTAGGGTTAAGGCAATCTTTCATTGGCAATCGGAAGTTATTGGCAACCGAAAGCGGAGGTGGCATATGAAACGTAAAAACGCAACGGTAATGGGTAATGTGTTGATGGGATTGGGTTTGGTCATAATGGTCGGTGGCGTCGGTTATTCAATTCTGACTGAAATCACCGAGCTTGGTTTACCGCAATTCTTTGCCCACGGCGCGGTAATGAGTATCTTTATCGGCGCTCTGCTATGGCTGGTTGGCGCGCGTATTGGTGGCCGTGAACAAGTCGCTGATCGCTATTGGTGGATTAAGCACTTTGATAAACGGTGCAATCGCAATCAACGCCACTCATAGCTGAGTACTGTGTTAAATACAGAATAACAACCTGCTTCCAGTATTAATCGGGCTAACAGGAGGCATCAATGACGGCTCAAGGCTGTATTGATCAAGAACTTACCGAGCAAGAGTAGAAAGCCCGTTGTCGCATCTGCTTCAACGGGTTTTTCTTTATCTGCTATTGATTAATGCTCAAACATCGCAGAGATAGACTCTTCATTACTAATACGGCGGATAGCTTCAGCCAACATACCAGACAGCGTTAGAGTACGTACATTCTTCAATGCTTTGATTTCAGCTGACAACGGAATGGTGTCACAGACAATCACTTCATCAATAACAGAGTGCTTGATGTTTTCAACCGCATTGCCAGAGAAGATCGGGTGAGTTGCGTAGGCGAATACACGCTTGGCACCACGTTCTTTCAGGGCTTCTGCCGCTTTACATAAAGTACCACCGGTATCAATCATATCGTCAACCAGCACGCAGTCACGGCCTGCAACATCACCGATGATATGCATCACCTGAGAAACGTTAGCGCGTGGACGGCGTTTGTCGATAATGGCCATGTCGGTGTCGTTCAACAGTTTCGCAATAGCTCTGGCACGGACAACGCCACCAATATCTGGTGAGACAACAATTGGGTTTTCCAGATTCTGCTGCAACATATCTTCCAGCAGGATTGGGCTACCAAATACGTTATCAACCGGAACATCAAAGAAGCCTTGGATCTGTTCGGCATGAAGATCCACTGTCAATACGCGGTCAACCCCAACACTTGAGAGAAAATCGGCAACAACTTTGGCAGTGATAGGCACACGGGCGGAGCGCACACGGCGATCCTGACGAGCGTAACCGAAGTAAGGAATAACAGCAGTTATACGGCCTGCGGAGGCGCGACGCAGGGCATCAACCATGACAACCAGTTCCATTAGGTTATCGTTCGTGGGTGCGCAGGTGGACTGGATGATGAAAATATCACCGCCGCGTACATTTTCGTTGATTTGCACGCTGACTTCGCCGTCGCTAAAACGACCTACAGCGGCGTCACCAAGACTGGTGTACAAACGGTTGGCAATACGTTGTGCTAGTTCCGGGGTGGCGTTACCAGCAAAAAGCTTCATATCAGGCACGAGAAGAACCTCAGGCATGCGTCCAGAGAAGATATTGTCAGATCAGTAATCAGGGGCGATTATTCATACTGATTGCAATATACATACGGGTATTTAAAGCCAAAACAAAACAGCATTATGAACCGGCTTTCAATCAAGTGAGACAAGTATTTTCAGAACCCAGGTCAGTGGGGCCATTACTGCGGCCTCTCGTAACGCTGTAAATCATTATCTGTACTCACTACTTTCAAATTTCCCAGAGCGCAGCATACGATGCAGCGGTGAAATATTCACACCACGCGCAACAAAACCGTGCAACCACTCTGGGGCAATACTTAACACCTGTCTGGCCGAGGCTTCAGTGTCGAACTCTGCAAACACACAAGCACCGGTTCCGGTAAGGCGTGACGGAGCGTATTCTAACAGCCATGAAAGAGCCTGTTCAACCTCGCGAAAACGTTTTCTTGCGATCGGTTCGCAATCATTTGCGTACGGAGTGCTTAAAAGCGCCGCCAGTGGGCGAACTGGCGTATTTCTTTTTAATTCAGGATCGGAAAAAATAATGGGTGTTGGGATGGTTACACCGGGGTGTACGACCAAATACCACCTCTCTGCCGGCTCCGCCGGGTACAATTTTTCGCCAATACCTTCGGCAAAAGCAGCATGACCGCGAATAAATACTGGCACATCGGCACCCAATGACAGGCCAAGAATGGCTAATTCATCCTCAGATAAGCCACATTGCCACAGCGCATTAAGTGCGACCAGCACGGTTGCCGCATTTGAGGAACCGCCACCCAGCCCACCGCCCATTGGCAGGCGTTTATCAATACTGATATCCGCACCGCGTGGTGTTTGATGATTACCGGACTGTTTTTTCAGCAATCGTGCCGCTTTAATTATCAAATTTTGTTCGTTTTCCACCCCCTCTATGGGGGTTAGCAATCGAATCTGTTCATCATTACGGGGCACGATGGTGAGTTGGTCACCATAATCGAGAAACTGAAACAGCGTTTGCAACTGGTGGTAGCCATCGGCTCGCTGCCCGGTAATGTAAAGAAACAGGTTCAGTTTGGCCGGTGACGGCCAGATAAGTTGACGCTGGCCCACCATATTATTTGACAATCCAGCTATCCATTTTCAGTTTGATGCGTTGCCCACCCTGGCTTAATTCCAGGCGGCTGGGTAATGATGGCGTGACCTTGGTATTGTATTCCTGATAGTCGACCACCCATGTCACACCATTTTGTGTGTAAGTCAGCTGCTTTAATCGGTATTGATCATCAAGCGTGAAGTCGGTGGTATCACCCGGCAAGCCGAGTATCCATTGGCGCAGGCTGTCCAGTGGGATAGACATCCCCGTCAGCTTTTGAATCATCTCTTGCGGGTCGTCACTGACATAGCGTTTACCCTGATTATCAGTCAGTCGTGTCACTCCCGGCTGCACGAGTAACTCCAGTTCGGTGCTACCCAGCGGGTTGGTTAGCAGCAAACGATAACGCTCAGGGGCGGTCTGCTGCCAGAAGAAACGTGCATAAACCTTCTGTTTGTCAGAGAGATAAGCAAAAGCGCCACGGGTCTGGAATGAATCAAGTTGTTGCAACTGTTGTTCGTGCTGACGCCACTGCGGTGATGTCGGGCTGGTTGCCGGGCCAGGCGGTGGCGTGGTGCTACAGGCTGCCAGCAACAGAGTGGCTAAAGGAAGCAGGCGATAAAAACTGACTTTATGCATCGGCATATGGGTATAAATCCTATCGGTCGCAGGGTTTTCACCGGCGGCGCGTCTTTGAGCAGATCATTTTACCGTTAAATCATCATTTTTGATAAAATAAATCATTTGATGCGCTGTAAATCGGTATCCGAGGTGCTCACGCTAACGGGCTGAAGGCAGAGCGTCAATGCCTTGTTCCGTATTGTGCTGGGCGTAAGCAATATTGTTGTACAGCAGATAACCAATTTTTGATCATAATTTATGATAATACTTAGGATAATGCACTGTGACTTTTATTGATCTCGCGCATCAAGTAGAATGCGGTTCAGACGAGAATCCATACTAACATCAGTATTACTCGAAGCCGTTCACATGACTCTGCTCGCATTAGGCATTAATCACAAAACTGCTCCTGTATCGCTACGTGAACGGGTGACTTTTTCACCGGAATCGATCGAGCGAGCGCTTGCTAGCTTGCTCCAACAGCCGTTGGTGCAGGGCGGTGTCGTATTGTCTACGTGTAACCGCACCGAGCTTTACCTCAGCGTAGAACAGCAAGAAAATTTGCAAGAGCAATTGATTGCCTGGTTGTGCGGTTATCATAAGCTCAGTCCGGATGAGGTGAGAAAAAGCCTTTATTGGCACCACGGCAATGATGCGGTCAGCCATTTAATGCGTGTTGCCAGCGGATTGGACTCACTGGTATTAGGTGAGCCACAGATTCTGGGGCAGGTGAAAAAAGCGTTTGCTGAATCTCAGCGCGAGCAATCACTGTCTGGTGAACTGGAGCGTTTATTCCAGAAATCCTTCTCCGTTGCCAAACGGGTTCGTACCGAAACTGAAATTGGTGCCAGTGCTGTTTCGGTAGCTTTTGCTGCCTGTACACTGGCGCGGCAAATTTTCGAATCCCTTGCTGAACTGAATGTATTGCTGGTCGGCGCGGGTGAAACCATTGAGCTGGTGGCACGTCATCTGCGTGAACATCAGGTCAAGCATATGATTATCGCGAACCGCACGCGTGAACGCGCACAGGCATTGGCGACCGAAGTGGGGGCTGAGGTGATTACTTTGCCGGAAATTGACGCTCGTCTGGCGGATGCCGACATTATTATCAGTTCGACTGCCAGCCCACTGCCCATTATTGGTAAAGGGATGGTGGAGCGTGCGCTGAAAAGCCGTCGCAATCAACCAATGCTGTTTGTGGATATCGCCGTACCACGGGATATTGAACCGGAAGTGGGTAAATTATCTAACGCCTATTTATACAGTGTTGATGATTTACAAGCGATTATTCAGCACAATATGGCGCAACGTCAGGCTGCGGCGATTCAGGCTGAGACGATAGTGCAGCAGGAAAGCATGAATTTTATGGCCTGGCTGCGCTCTCAAGGGGCGGTTGAAACCATTCGTGATTATCGCTCGCAGGCTGATCTGGTGCGTAGCGAAATGACGACCAAAGCGCTGGCGGCGATTGAACAGGGCGCTAATGTGGAACAGGTAATAAACGAACTGGCCTACAAGCTGACCAACCGCCTGATTCATGCTCCTACCAAATCCCTCCAACAAGCCGCCAGTGATGGCGATATGGAGCGGTTACAACTATTACGCGACAGCCTTGGGCTGGATCAGCACTAGTTTCCTCTAATTAACAGGGTCTAAAACCACGGATGAAGTCTTCTATTGTTGCCAAACTGGAAGCGTTACAAGAGCGCCACGAAGAAGTGCTGGCGCACCTTGGCGATGCCAGTGTTATTGCCGATCAAGACCGTTTCCGCGCGTTATCTCGCGAATATGCGCAATTGACGGATGTCACCCACTGTTTCAAAGAATGGCGCAGTATGCAGGATGATATCGACGCGGCAGAAATGATGCTCGAAGATCCCGAAATGCGTGAAATGGCACAGGAAGAACTGAAAGAAGCCAAAGCCCGCAGTGAAGAGTTGGAACAACAACTGCAAGTCTTGTTGCTGCCAAAAGACCCTGATGATGAACGTGACTGTTTCCTGGAAATCCGCGCCGGGACCGGCGGCGATGAGGCGGCTATCTTTGCCGGTGACATGTTCCGCATGTACAGCCGTTATGCTGAAGCGCGCCGTTGGAAAGTTGAAATCATGAGTGCCAGTGATGGTGAGCATGGTGGCTATAAGGAAGTGATTGCCAAAGTCTCCGGTGACGGTGTCTACGGTCAGTTGAAGTTTGAATCCGGTGGTCACCGTGTTCAGCGCGTTCCTGAAACCGAGTCACAAGGCCGTATTCATACCTCGGCATGTACCGTGGCGGTGATGCCCGCCATTCCTGAGGCAGAAATGCCGGAAATTAACGCCGGTGATTTGCGCATCGACACCTTCCGCTCTTCCGGTGCGGGTGGTCAGCACGTTAACACCACCGACTCAGCAATCCGAATTACTCACATTCCCACCGGTATTGTGGTGGAGTGCCAGGATGAGCGTTCACAGCATAAAAACAAAGCGAAAGCGATGTCAGTGCTGGGCGCGCGTATCCGTGCTGCTGAAATGCAAAAACGCCAGTTGGCAGTGGCTTCAGAGCGCCGCAATCTATTGGGTTCAGGTGATCGCTCTGATCGCAACCGCACTTATAATTTCCCGCAGGGCCGGGTGACAGACCATCGCATCAACCTGACACTTTACCGTCTGGATGAAGTGATGGAAGGGAAATTGGATATGCTGATCCAGCCAATTGTGCAGGAATATCAAGCTGATCAGCTCTCCGCGTTGTCTGAGCAAGAGTAATGGACTACCAGCACTGGCTGTCCTGTGCGGCAGCCCGTTTCAACCACAGTGATAGCCCGAAGCGTGACGCTGAGATTTTGTTGAGCTTTGTCACGGGTCGGGCGCGAACTTATCTGCTAGCGTTTGGTGAAACGGAGCTGACAGCAGAGCAGTTGCCGCTGTTAGATCAACTGGCTCAACGGCGTGAGCAGGGGGAGCCGATTGCCTATTTGGTTGGGGAGCGCGAGTTCTGGTCTTTGCCGCTGAGTGTTTCCTCCGCCACATTGATCCCTCGCCCTGATACCGAATGTCTGGTTGAACAAGCTCTGGCTCACCTACCGTCAACACCCTGCCGTATTCTGGATTTGGGTACAGGTACTGGTGCGATTGCGCTGGCGTTAGCCTGCGAGCGCCCTGATTGCGCGGTTATCGGTGTTGATATCAACACCGATGCTGTTGCACTGGCGCGCCATAATGCTGAAAAGCTCGCGATAAATAATGTGGATTTCCTGCAAAGTAGCTGGTTTGACTCAGTGAATGGGCGATTTACGCTGATTGCGAGTAACCCTCCCTATATTGATGCCAATGACCCTCATCTTAATGAAGGTGATGTGCGTTATGAACCGCACAGTGCGTTAGTGGCTAAGGCTGAGGGGATAGCTGATTTGGCTGAAATTATTCGTCAGGCTCCGGCCTATCTGGAACCCAATGGTTGGTTAATGTTGGAACATGGCTGGCAGCAAGCAAATGCGGTGCAGAAACGGCTACAAGAAACGGGATTTAGCGCTGTAAAGACCTATAAAGATTATGGTAATAATGATCGAGTGACATTAGGGCAATGGGGCGTGTTTTGAGAAAATACCCGTTTAACCGCAGCGTGTTCTGCCTTGAAAAAAGAACGACGAATAATTTACCTATAATAGGGAGCGAAAGTCATGTGGGTTGATTACATTGCCATTAAGTATTTGCATTTACTCACTGTGGTCGTCAGTATTACCCTGTTTGTACTGCGTTTTTTCTGGAAATGCCGCAGTTCAGCTATGATGGAGAAACGTTGGGTAAAAATAACGCCGCATATCAATGATACGCTGCTGTTCGTCAGTGGCATTGTTCTTATTTTTATTACTGGGTTTTATCCATTTAGTCCGCAAGGAACATGGCTGACTGAAAAGCTGTTTGGCGTTATTATCTATATCCTGCTTGGCTATGTTGCATTAGGTAAGCGAACTCGCAGCCAGAATATTCGCTGGTTTGCTTTTATACTCGCATTGGGTTGCCTGTATCTGGTTGTCAAACTGGCAACAACTAAATTACCACTGCTGATGGGATATTTATGAGTAGCATTGCTGATTTCGAATTTAACAACGCATCTCTGTGTGATGGGGTGTTACTGGTTACCCAGGCGATTCGACAGGATTTTCCGCTGGCTGATGTACGTAAACAGCTACAACAGCTCGTTGATGATGCGCGGGCTGCTATGCCGGCCGATCTCAATCAGGATCAGCAATTAGAAGTGCTTATCGACTTGTTTTATCGCCAATGGAAATTTGGCGGAGCAGGTGGGGTTTACCGCTTATCTGATGCTATCTGGTTGGATAAAGTGCTGGATAAACGCCAAGGCACACCGGTTTCCTTGGGGGTTATTTTCCTGTATATCGCCCATCAGCTAGATTTGCCGCTGATGCCAGTTATCTTTCCAACTCAGTTGATTCTTCGGGCCGACTGGCTGGATGAAGAGATGTGGCTGATCAACCCGTTGAACGGTGAAACACTCAATGAGCATGTGCTTGAAGTGTGGATCAAAGGCAATCTGGGGTTGAGCGCAGAGCTGGAAGATGAGGATCTGGAAGAAGCGGAAAATACCCTGATAGTACGCAAAATGCTCGATACGCTTAAAGCGGCGCTAATGGAAGAGAAGCAGATGGAACTGGCATTGCGTGCCAGTGAAGCGGTGTTGGCGTTTGACCCCGATGACCCCTATGAAATCCGCGATCGTGGTCTGATTTATGCGCAACTGGATTGCAACCATATTGCCATCTCAGATTTAAGCTATTTTGTCGAACAGTGCCCGGAAGACCCGATTGCTGAAATGATAAAGATGCAGATCCACTCTATTGAGCAACAACGAGTGACGTTGCACTGATACCCGTCATACTTCAAGCCGCATGTGCGTTGGCCGCCTTCATTCACCCCAGTCATTTACTGGTCGTTGACTTTAAATGAGTAAGCTCCGGGGGATTTGTTCAGTTGCCGCCTTCCTGCAACTCGAATTATTTTGGGTATCTTTATGGTAATCATCTTGTTGAGTAATAACTCACTGTAATTAATCTCGATTTATCCTTTATAAAGGTATTTGTATGAAACAGAAAGTGGTTAGCATTGGCGATATCAACGTTGCGAACGACCTGCCTTTCGTGCTGTTTGGTGGCATGAACGTGCTTGAGTCGCGCGATCTGGCGATGCGCATCTGCGAGCATTATGTGACTGTCACCCAAAAGTTGGGCATCCCTTACGTCTTTAAAGCCTCGTTCGACAAAGCCAACCGTTCTTCAATTCATTCTTACCGTGGCCCAGGGCTGGAAGAGGGGATGAAAATCTTCCAGGAACTGAAACAGCAATTTGGTGTGAAAGTGATCACCGACGTTCATGAAATAAGCCAGTGCCAGCCTGTTGCCGAGGTGGTTGATGTTATCCAGTTACCGGCGTTCCTGGCCCGTCAGACTGATTTAGTTGAGGCGATGGCACGCACGGGTGCCGTCATTAACGTGAAAAAACCTCAGTTCGTCAGCCCAGGTCAGATGGGTAATATCGTTGAGAAATTCAAAGAAGCCGGTAATGATCAGGTTATTCTTTGCGATCGTGGCAGTAACTTCGGTTATGACAATTTGGTGGTTGATATGTTAGGTATTAACGTCATGATTCAAGCGACTGGCGGCCATCCAGTGATTTTCGACGTGACTCATGCCTTGCAATGCCGTGACCCGTTTGGTTCTGCATCCGGTGGTCGCCGTGCGCAAGTGGCTGAACTGGCCCGTGCTGGTATGGCAGTCGGCTTGGCAGGTCTGTTTATCGAAGCGCACCCAGAGCCGAACAGTGCTAAATGTGACGGCCCATCAGCCTTACCATTGGCTAAACTGGAACCATTCTTGGTGCAGATGAAAGCTATCGATGATTTGGTGAAGAGCTTCCCAGAGTTAGATACCAGTAAGTAATATCCTTCGTCCTTGACGTTGGATATTAAAATATAAGCTGGGTGAATGATATAAAGGCAGCGATTGACGCTGCCTTTTTTGATCGCGAAACAGCTTATTTTTCCTGTAATACTGCCAATGCTTCCGGCAGCGAACCATAGAAGCTCAGTTTGCCTTCAATAGGCTTCACCCGTGCTCTTGCCAGCGTCTTCAGTGGCTGGAACGGGATATCGGTGATAAGCAGTTGCTGGTGTTCTTTCAATGCCTCAGTGAAGCGCAGGAACGCATTCAGGCCACCTGCATCAAGTACAGGCACCGCATCCCATTGCAGAATAATCGTGTCGTAATCCTCGCAACGGCACAGCAGCTCATTGAATATTCGTTCGGCAGCGGCAAAGAATAACGGCCCGTTAACGCGTAATACCAAGGTATGCGCATCAACGGCTGCGGGGATCTCACTTAGCCGTGTCATTCGTGCAATTCGCCGCATAAACAGCAGTGATGCCAGCACTATCCCAACGGTGATAGCAATCACCATGTCGAACAATACCGTCAAACTCATGCACAGTAACATCACGATAATGTCATCTTTGGGCGCACGCCGGAGTAGATCGACCACTTTATGCGCCTCGCTCATATTCCAGGCGACAATCAGCAACAGAGAGGCCATCGCCGCTAACGGCAGATATGACAGCATCGGAGCCAGAACCAGCAACGCCAGCAGCACCAATAGCGCGTGAATAATGGCTGATACTGGCGATGTAGCACCGGCACGCACGTTGGCGGCAGAGCGCGCAATAGCGGCCGTGGCGGTAATCCCACCAAAGAAGGGGCCACCATATTACCCAACCCCTGACCGACTAATTCACTGTTTGAGTGATGCTTCTGCCCGGTCATGCCATCCAGAACCACTGCACAGAGTAATGACTCAATTGCGCCCAGTACCGCCATCGAAAACGCGGCAGGTAGCAATGCAGAAACGGTGGCCCAATTTAATACAAAGGGCTGACCGTTGGCCGCAGGTAAATTCCACGGCAGAACAAATTGCGGCAGGATAGGTGGGATACCGTGGCCCTGTGTGCCATCGGCTAGCAGGTAGCCAAAGCGTGAGCCGATAGTCGCCACTTGACTATCAAACAGCGATAATACGGCCATCACCGCAGCACCCGCGACCAGTGCAGGTAAGTGACCCGGTAACTTTAATTTCAGACGAGGCCAGAGAATCAATACCAGCAGTGTGACGGTAGCAATTAAAGTATCACTGAGATTGATGGTTGGCAGCGCTCGCGCCAATGCCACCACCTTACCGACATAATTTTCCGGTACTTCTGTCAGATGCAGGCCAAAGAAATCTTTGATCTGCATGGTGGCAATCGTGATGCCAATGCCGGAGGTAAAACCCAGCGTTACGGGCAGCGGAATATATTCAATCAAACGGCCAAGTTTCCCCAGCCCCATGCAGAGTAGAAATATGCCGGAGATCAAGGTTGCCAGTAATAAGCCCGCTAAACCAAACTGCTGTGAAACGGGATAAAGAATAACCACAAAAGCGGCTGTCGGGCCGGATACGCTATATCGCGAGCCACCGGTGACCGCAATGACTATACCGGCGATAGCCGAGGTATATAGGCCATATTGGGGGGGGACACCGCTGGCAATCGCCAGTGCCATAGCCAATGGGATTGCAATGATACCGACGGTGATACCGGCAATTATATCTTTAATAAGCCTTTGAAGTGTATAGGTTTCCCGCCAGCAAGCATCAATAAGTGCGCTGAACGGCCTAATGCCGTTGATTCCGTGCGTTTTCATTAAGGTACAAACCAAATAAAGAAAAGACAAAATAAATGGCGGGCCAGTAGGGGTCCGTCTCGAGTAGCAGACAACAACGATACGCCTATTCACGACAAGAGATCTAGATGTATATCAATCTCTACCGAATATTTAGATAACTATCCGTTTTGCAAGGCTTCATATTTGAACAGATTCATAGCTGGCAACCAAACTTACCCTCGTTGCTTAATTAAAAGTGCTTGTTATCGCGCTTACCCTGCCTTTTTTATCTCAATAGCGGAAAATATCATGAGAACAGCTTGGCGAGCCAAGTTACTGAATACGGTAATCAGGTCGTAATTCGGATATATCTTGTTAGATGAAAGAGAAGGGCGGTCTCATAATGAAATTATTCAAGAATAAAGCCTATCTCACGGCTAAGATATAGGTTAGAAACCATCTCAAATGTAGGTGCTAAATGTTCGAGGCTGTGGATGAATAAATTCAACGTAAAATCAGATTTAATTTTACTGATCAATCAGAACTATCAATGTCAGGTAACTCCTACGTTGGAAATTCACAAGGCTAATGCGACGCCATGAGCGAATTAGACTCTCTTTTTGCATTGTACAGCGATGCTTGCGTGACCTACGCAACCCTGTCTATAAGCTATTTTGCATTGAGTAAAAACAGCCCTTTTTCCTATAACGGTGAGGTCTGGAAACGTATTGTATACGGCCTCGTATCAGGGCTGGTTTCCCTTTATCTTAATCAGGATCAATGGGTAATCTCTGGTTCGTTTTTCTACAGTTTTGAGTTGATCCCTATTGTTTTGGTCACATTCTATGGCGGTTGGTTAAGTGGGCTGACAGCGATACTGATCAACTTCTCCTTTACCAGTTGGGTTACGCTAGATAATATATTGATAACAATAGTATTTATTCCACTGGTGTTATTTCGTGTATGGGAACGAAAAAGTAACTATATATTTTATATAGCCATTATATTAATTGCTATTTACCACATTGCTGTCGCTGCTTTAATCGTCAAACATGAGCTGATCTGGACACAGATTATTATCTATCAGTTTATTTCTGCTCTTTGTCTGGCCATCTGCTATCACGCGCTAGATTTCAAAGAACGTCATATTTACACCTACTTTACGATGAAAGATCGGGCCAATATCGATAAGTTAACTCAGTTAAATAATCGGGCAAGTGCTGATTATCGGCTGGCAACGATTCATAACCGCCGTCAGGCTTGCGGATTGATGATTTTGGATATCGACCATTTTAAGTCGATTAATGATACTTATGGCCATGATTGCGGTGATATCGTGCTGACGACCGTTGGGGCATTGCTGAGTCATGCCGTGCGCGATGAGGATTTCATTGGGCGATATGGCGGTGAAGAATTTATCGTTATTACTCGCAGCTATGATCCACAAACCATTAAATCAGTGGCTGAACGTATCCGCGAACGGGTTGAGAGTTTAGACGTGTTATTACCTGATGGGCGCAAGATAAAAGCCACGATCTCCATTGGTGCGTCACTTTATCTGCCTGGAATGTCGATGTTGAAAGCGCTGAAAATGACTGATGAAGCGCTTTATCAGGCGAAGCGGCAGGGACGTAATCAGGTGGTATATAGCCGGTTAATGCCATTCTCGCCACTGGGTGACCGTCATTTTCGGGAAGAAAGGCGGCGGCGCTCATAGCAATGACTGGAATCAGAATTTCTGGCAAATCTGGCAAAGAAAAAGGCCCTGACTTTCGTCAGAGCCTTTTGCTCGAATATGGCGGTGAGAGAGGGGTTCGAACCCTCGATACGCTTACGCGTATACACACTTTCCAGGCGTGCTCCTTCAGCCACTCAGACACCTCACCGTTACGTCACAACGCTAAGCACTGCAACGGGGCGGTACTATAGGGATCGGCGGCCTGTGGGTCAAGCAGTATTTATCCGTTACCAACTATCTGGTTATTCTGCGTGCAGATAGCGTAAATCACAGGCAAATCAGGTGGCTTTAACGCCACATTTTTGCCTGTTGTGGGGAGTCAACCATCACATAATCGGCTCCCAGCTCTGTAGCTATCCGATAGTCCTCGGCCGAATTTATACCGATCAGCAAAACTTTTGCGTCGCCACTTTCTTTGAAACAGTCCATTGCCTGTTGATTCCAAACTAACTGCGTCCGTGTCGTTCCTTTGCCAAGTGTAAATGTCTCTATAACTTTCACATCACGCTTTAATTCAAATGCATAAAGCTTATTTTTACGGCGGGTATGTCCATCACTCCAGTTCTTGGTAAGAATGCACTTATTGGCCATAACAGCATTCGCTAAAATCTTGCGGGTTTTATTGCGTGACTCAAACTTATTAATATAATCAGGTAAGGCATTCAGATATTTTTTCTCAGTAGAATAGAAGGTAATTCTGTTAGATGAAAGGATGCTCTCTCTCAGTTCTGTTATGACATTTACTATTACTTCAGGGTCTGCATCAGGAGATTTTATATCTATAAAAAATCTTGTTTTCGGGAATGATAAAAGTATCTGATGTAATGAAGGGATTTTAAATCCCCGGCTGCGGTAAATATATTGATCATCCTGTTTGAAATGATAGGCTGCATCTAATTGCTGTAATTCTTCCCAAGAATGGTCTGAAATAGGGCCGTTACCGTCAGTTAACTCCTTTAAATCTGTGGGTCGATACAGCACTAAGGCACCATCTTTAGTGAGTTGAACGGTGATCCAAATTATATCAGCTTTATTTAATATAGCGTGACTAATGCCATAGCGTGTATTTTCTGGAAAATCGGCAGTTCCCCCTCGATGAGCTACAATTAATGGAGATGCTGATAATGGGCTGATATACAGCGCTAATAGTAAGGTGGTAAAATGCAAATTTTTTTATTTTCATTTTTGCCTCGCTGGTAAATATAACAGGATTGAAATGTTCTCCACCTTATTTGTAGCACTTTTTTAGGTGTCAATATAACCAATTAATAGTGGTCTTATGAGGCAATTGCTATATTGATATTTATTGTGTCATGCTCAGGAAAAATGACTTTGATCTATGGGCCTTTTTAAGGAAAGGGTTATCAAGAAAACAAAAAACGGCAATCCAGCGAACAGGCTCTGGTATTAACCAGGCTTGTTACCGGTTGCCGCTTTTTTTGGCTGCCCAAAGGCTTCTTTACTGCGAAGAAATCTATCTACTGGCTAAATATGGCGGTGAGGGAGGGGTTCGAACCCTCGATACGCTTACGCGTATACACACTTTCCAGGCGTGCTCCTTCAGCCACTCAGACACCTCACCGTGGTACTGCAATATCGTTTAACGGTATACAACCGCTGACCGGCGTAATGTAGGCAAAAGTGCATCCAGCGTCAAGCCTCTTCTACCCGCTTTAATTATATTGAGTCAAAGTTGCAGCAATTTGCTGATTTCATCGACATTTCTTGCTTGTAGCGCTTGCATCTCACGATAAAGCGCGGAAATCTAGCCGGTACTTTCGCAAGGAGCTGGCAAATCATGAACATTATTTTTTATCACCCGTTTTTTGAAGCAAAACAGTGGTTGTCTGGCATACAATCTCGCCTGCCGGAGGCTAAGGTCAGGCAGTGGCGGCGCGGTGATTCTCTGCCTGCCGACTATGCGCTGGTCTGGCAACCGCCTCATGAAATGCTGGCTAATCGAGTTGCGTTGAAAGGCATTTTTGCGTTGGGTGCCGGTGTCGATGCCATTTTGGGTCAACAACGCCGCCATCCTGGTATATTACCGGCAGGTGTGCCACTAATACGGCTGGAAGATACCGGTATGTCATTGCAAATGCAGGAATATGTTGTGGGTTGCACCCTGCGTTATTTTCGTCGGATGGATGAATATCAATTGCAACAACAGCAAAAGCTCTGGCAACCATTACAACCTCATCACCATGATCAATTCACGGTGGGAATCTTAGGGGCTGGAGTATTAGGCAAGAGCGTTGCCCAAAAACTGACTGAGTTCGGTTTTACCGTTCGCTGTTGGAGCCGCACAGCGAAAAATATTGATGGTGTGGGCAGCTTTGCTGGTCATGAGCAGTTGCCCGCATTCCTCCAGGGGACCCAATTGCTGATTAATCTGCTACCCAATACACCAGAAACAGCCGGAATACTGAACCAGCCGCTGTTCTCGCAGTTGAACGCCAATGCTTATGTGATCAATGTTGCTCGTGGTGCGCATTTATTGGAGTGCGATTTATTAGCTGCGATGCAGGTAGGGAGGGTCGCTGCTGCCACATTGGATGTGTTTGCTGAAGAGCCATTACCGCCAATGCACCCTTTCTGGACTCATCCACGGATTACCCTCACACCGCATATAGCCGCAATAACGTTACCTGAAATAGCAATGGATCAGGTGGTGGCCAATATTCAGGCAATTGAGGCAGGTAGGGCGCCGGTCGGGTTAGTTGATGTGGCTCGAGGTTACTGATTTAAGGCGCAAACTCTAAATAATTTGAGCGGTAGAAAGGCTCCCAACACATATAAAACGTGAAATATCATGGGGGTATTTTTGCCGCTAAGGGGAAGGGGCAATCAGGCAAAACCACTTTTTTAGCTCAGCCGATGAGAAGAATTCCTGCTATCATTAGCGAACAATGCTTTGCCTGCAAAAAAGCCTTCTCTCCTTAAAAGACTTTGTGGAGTAGTCATGTATCCTGTTGATTTACATATGCATACTGTTGCCAGTACCCACGCTTACAGTACCCTGCACGATTATATCGCCGAAGCCAAACTGAAAAATATCAAACTGTTTGCCATTACTGATCATGGCCCCGATATGGCTGATGCGCCGCATTACTGGCATTTTATGAATATGCGGGTGTGGCCACGGCTGGTAGATGGGGTGGGTATTTTGCGAGGTATCGAAGCCAATATTAAGAATCTGGACGGTGATATTGATTGTACCGGCCCGATGCTGGACGCGGTCGATCTGCTTATTGCTGGTTTCCATGAGCCGGTATTCCCGCCGCAAGACAGAGCCGCCAATACGCAGGCAATGATTGCCACCATGGCGCAAGGTCATGTGCATATTATCAGTCACCCCGGTAACCCTAAATACCCGGTTGATATTCAGGCCATTGCCGCAGCCGCTGCCAAATATGATGTGGCTCTGGAATTAAACAACTCATCTTTCTCGCATTCCCGAAAGGGCAGCGAAGCGAATTGCCGCGCAATTGCGCAAGCGGTGCGGGATGCCGGGGGTTGGTTGGCGTTAGGGTCTGATTCCCATATTGCTTATTCATTAGGGGTTTTTGAACATTGTGAACGCATTATTGATGAAGTGAATTTCCCGCAAGAGCGTGTCCTAAATGTTAGCCCGCGCCGTCTACTGAATTACCTTGAACAACGCGGTCGCCCTGCAATTGCTGAATTAGCTGATTTATAATCTATTATGTGACGTTGTCACCGTTAGACTTATACAAAAATAAATAGAACACAGGAAGATGTAAATGAATGATTTTTCACTGGTTTGCCGGGTGCTTGGTTCACTGTTCTACCGTCAGCCACAAGATCCACTGCTTGAGCCGCTGTTTGCACTGGTAAGCGAAGGCAAGTTGGAACAGCATTGGCCGTTGGAGCAAGGTGAGCTGTTGGCGCGTCTGCAACGGGAATACCAGCCAGCGGCGTTAATCGCTGATTACCGCGCCTTGTTTGTCGGGGAGGAATGCAGTGTCTCACCTTATGGCTCTGATTATGAAGACGCACCCCAAGAAGCAGAAGTCCGCGCATTTTTGCAACAACGCGGGATGCCACTAGGTGACGGTCCAACGGACCATTTTGGCGGCTTATTGCTGGAAGCCTCGTGGCTGGAAGACCAAGCGGCTGAGGACGAAATTTCAGCACAAACCCTCTTATTTAGCGAGTATTTATTGCCTTGGTGTGGCCGTTTTCTTGGTAAAGTCGAAGCCCACGCCACCACGGGTTTCTACCGTACCTTGGCACAGTTGAGCCGTGAAGCGTTGCAAGCAATGTGGGATGAGTTATCAGAAGATACCCTTCCTGCTTGATGCTGCAACGGCGTTAGTCACTCTCATTCACCCGAATCACTGACTTGAGTCAGTGATTCGGAGTTTATTGGTTTGCAGCCAGACGGTAACGCCAATACGTGAGGATGTATCAATCTTTGTCTTGTAGGCAAGCCGTGCTGCTAGTCAGTAAAGGGGATGACTAATTGGCCCGGTTTCACTTCTAAACCCTTAGCCAGTTTTTTCGCCATGCCTTCAGCTTTACTCTTATCGGCGTCCAGTACGTAAGCGGGTTGCTGATCAAAGTAGGATTTCAACGATTGGTTCAGATAGGGCGTTAACGCTTTCATTACCGAGTCCATTTTTTCCGGTTTGACGGTGTAATCGGTTAACTCCATGTTTTTCAGGAAAATAGCTCCTTTTTCACGATCAAATATCGGCTGCGC
Source organism: Yersinia aldovae ATCC 35236 (assembly GCF_000173735.1). Classification (GTDB taxonomy): domain Bacteria; phylum Pseudomonadota; class Gammaproteobacteria; order Enterobacterales; family Enterobacteriaceae; genus Yersinia; species Yersinia aldovae. The sequence continues at coordinate 112,492 of NZ_ACCB01000001.1, forward strand.
TTTTAATGTCAGCGTCATATCCGCACTCTGCGGGCCGAGGATCGAGGTGATATCCACTTTCGCATTACCGGTTAACGTCACTTTGCCCGGTTCAGCACGACCAATCTGGCTCTGTAACTGTGTCAGGGTGATATGAGCGTCAACCAGCCCAGGAATGCCAATCTGCTTTTCATAGTTATTATGTTTTTGCAGATATTCATTTACTTCCTGCTCGCTCAAGGTGTACTGAGTCAGTTGATTGCAGCCGACCAGTGTGGTTGTCACGATCAGCGCAGCAGCGCCCCACATCAATTTATTCATTAAAACCTCATGGCAATAAGCACTATTCAAACAGATAAACTTAGCCAATAGTAACCGCTAAGTTTGTCATTTTGTATTATTAACCGTGTTTGTTCAGCTACGGTTGTGTTGTGGCGGCGAATAGTGCGACAAGAAATTGGCTCTGCCAATCGGATAACCCTGAATCAGTTAACTGCGGGGAGAGCCCAGAGAAACCGTGCCCGCGGGTATCTAAATGGCTAGCTGCCGCTCAACATGGCAGACTCAATGCGCCGCTGATTAAATTGCCAGTAAAGCCCTACCAACGTAATCAAACCGATAACCCCCAGCAGGAACCACGGCAATTCTGGCATTTCCAGTGTTCGGCCAGTATCGTACATCCACCCCCCGCCGGTATAGCCTAATGCGCCACCCAGTGCCAGGCCAAGGCGACTAAAGCCCATATAGCTGCCACGAGCACGGGAATCCGCCAGAGACGCACTGAGGGTTTCACGCGCCGGTTCAGCGATAATGGAACCCATATAGAAGAAGCAGATAAACATAAATAGTGTTTGTAAATGGGTAATCAGGCCAATTGGGAATAGGCTTAACGTCATGATCAGTAGCCCGAACATCAAACGTTGCTCCAGGCGAAAACGTTTTTCACTCCAGCGGGCAATCGGGTATAGCAAGGTCAGTGACAGTGCGGCTTCAATCGCGTACATCCATTTTACCGAGGCCGGCGATCCGGCAACTTCATTGACCACGATAGGCAGCATCAGCATCACTTGTACTGACAACATATAGTAGCCCGTGAGTGTCAAGACGTAAGTGACAAAGCGGCGATCACGCAGCACCCGCATTAGGCCCTCTTTCATCGGCGCACGCACGGTAGATATGCGATAAGCGGGGAGTAACCACAGATTCCAGCCCGCCGCTAAGACGAAAATAACCGCGCCAGTCCAGCAAACAAAGTGGAAGTCGTATTGCAGCAGCCAGCTACCAATCAATGCACCAATCACCGCGCCGGCGCTGTCTTGCATCATGAGCAGAGAGTAAAAACGGCCACGTTCATGCGGGCGGGTCAGCTTAATTACCAGCGCGGTGCGCGGTGGGTCAAACAGCGTGCCGCCTAACCCTGAGAGCGCACAGGAGAGCAACAGTATCCAAGGCTCATTTGCCATCGCCATAAAAGCAAATCCGGCGGCTCGCATCAACATACCGGTGACTATCATCGGTTTGGCACCGAACCGGTCGGCAATTGCGCCGCCGAAGATGCCTAATCCTTGCTGTACAAGTTGTCTCAACCCCAACGCAAGGCCAACAATGACCGCTGCCCAGCCAAGTTGATCGACAAACCGGATAGAAATGAGTGGGAAAACGACAAAAAAGCCCAACACAACTAACAAGTTATCAAGCAATAAGAAATACTTACCCAAGCTGCGAGCCTGTGATACCAAAGCCATGCTTCACCGTCAGAAATCAGAAAAGGGGGATACAAATCACGCTTATAGTTTGTACCGAAATTGATAGAAACGATAGAGGGTAGACAGATAATATTTTTTATCGTCAATACGTTACCTCATCGACTGTTTCATAATAAAATACGGTTTTAGCCGTTCAGTGTTTGAATTTATGGTTTTTAATAGTAACAGGCGATAAAGGGCATTTTACGCCGTGCCCTTGCAGCAGGTATATTGATCAAAACAGATTTCGGTTCCGTTGAGTACCGCGTGCAGCCCAAGGGGAGCAGATGTTCGGCTATCATTCAGCAATACCTAAAATACGCCTGACGACGGATCGTATGTCACTGCGGCTGGTTCATGAGCGTGATGCCTACCGAATGGCGGAGTTTTACGCGGAGAATCAGGCATTTCTCAAACCGTGGGAACCGGTGCGTGATCAAAGTCATTGTATGCCTTCGGGCTGGCAAGCGCGCTTGGGCATGATTATGGAACTGCAAAAGCAGGGCAGTGCTTATTACTTTATTCTGCTGGACCCAGAAGAAAAAGAAGTGCGTGGAGTGGCTAATTTTAGCAACATATTGCGCGGCTCGTTTCATGCCTGTTTTCTCGGTTATTCGCTGGGTGAGCGCTGGCAGGGGCAGGGGTTAATGTTTGAAGCACTGCAACCGTTGATTCGTTATATGCAGCGGCAAGAGCGGATGCACCGTATTATGGCGAATTATATGCCGCATAATCATCGCAGTGGCAGCTTACTGGAACGTTTGGGGTTTGAGCGCGAAGGTTATGCCAAAGATTATTTATTGATTGATGGCCAGTGGCGCGATCATGTGCTGACGGCTTTGACTCACCAAGAATGGACGCCAACTCGCTGAGGTCAGGATGAAACATATTTTAAACGCCCAGGAAGCCAGAGTTATCGGGAGTTTGCTGGAAAAGCAAGTGACAACGCCAGAGCAATATCCGATGTCGCTCAATGGCGTAACCATCGCCTGTAATCAGAAAACCAACCGTGAACCGGTGATGGAGTTATCCGACACAGAAGTGCAGCAAACGCTGGATTTTCTGTTGAAAAAGCATCTTATCCGCACCCAAAGCGGCAACCGGGTAATGAAGTACGAGCAGCGTTTTTGCAATTCTGAATTTGGCAATCTCAAATTCTCTCCTGCCGAAGTTGCGGTAATGACCACCCTATTATTACGTGGCGCACAGACACCGGGTGAGTTACGCACCCGCACCAGCCGGATGTACGAGTTTGCTGATGTAGCAGAAACGGAGGCGGTGCTGACCCAATTGTCACTGCGTGAAGATGGGCCATTTGTGGTGCGTTTGGCGCGTGAACCGGGTAAGCGTGAAAGCCGCTTTATGCATTTATTCAGTGGCGATGTGGCTACAGCTCCGGCCGTAGATGAGGGCGATAAAAGCAGCGTAAATAGTCTTGAAGCCAGAGTTGCCCAGCTTGAGCAGCAGGTCACTGCACTGACTCGCCGCCTGGATGAAGTGCTGCTCCAACTGGATGATTGATATGAATTTGATAAAAACGTTAGCTGTGGGCAAAAAGATAAGGATTGGTATTGTGGGGCTGGGCGGCATTGCGCAAAAGGCCTATTTACCTATCCTGACGCAAGCACGAGACTGGCAGTTGGTTGGGGCGTTTTCCCCCAATCAGGCCAAAGCGCAACCCGTTTGCGACAGCTACCGGATGCGCTATTTCTCACGGTTGGACACGTTAGCCGCTGATTGTGATGCTGTCTTTGTCCACAGCAGTACCACCAGTCACTTTCAGGTGGTGAGAGCGTTACTGCAAGCGGGCAAGCATGTCTATGTTGATAAGCCATTAGCTGAAACACTTGACCAGTCCGAACAATTGATTCAACTGGCCGCTAAACAGCATTTGGCGCTGATGGTAGGCTTTAATCGCCGTTTTGCACCTTTATATCAACAACTTAAGCAATGGTTGGCCACCCCGGCCTCACTGCGAATGGAGAAGCATCGTCAAGATAGCATCGGGCCAAATGATGCCCGCTTTACCCTGATTGATGATTACCTGCATGTGGTCGATACGGCATTGTGGTTAGGTGGCGCAGGCGCAAAACTGGGTACTGGGCGAGTACAGGTTAATGCCCAAGGGCAGATGTTGTATGCCGAACATCATTTTCAGCAGGCTGACTGCCTGATCACCACCAGTATGCATCGTCAGGCTGGAACTCAGCGTGAAAGTGTGCACGCGGTCAGTCGCGGTGCCTGCTATCAGGTTACGGATATGCGCCAATGGCAACAGGAGTCGGAGGGGCAGGTCATCAATATCCCCGTCCCTGGCTGGCAAACCACACTGGAGCAGCGGGGCTTTACTGGCGCAGTGCATCACTTTATTACCGCTGCCAGTAACCAAACGGCACCACAGGTTTCAGGTGAGGAAGCCATTTACGCACAACGCATGATTGAGCGAATCCTACAACAGCACGCCGAAGGATAACGGGCGCAATCACACCGGCTGAAAAGCCTATTGGTATCAGCAATCTGTTACACCTTGCTGTGGCTATTTATGTGCGGATACGTAAACTGACGCCTGTTCTAAAACAGCCTTAGGCTCGCTTCCATCGGTGTAGCCAGCATTGGGTAAATATGATGCCTGCTGTGCGCAGGTGTGAGTGTTTACGGCGTATTTTAAAAAACAGATCGAAAACAGGTCTACAGACAGATCAGAAGCCCAGCAGAAAAATATATGAATCTACTTAAATCATTGGCTGCGGTCAGTTCCATGACCATGTTTTCCCGCGTATTGGGCTTTGCCCGTGATGCTATTGTGGCGCGGGTATTTGGGGCAGGGATGGCAACGGATGCCTTCTTTGTGGCATTTAAATTGCCTAACTTACTGCGGCGCATTTTCGCCGAGGGAGCTTTCTCTCAGGCATTCGTACCGATTCTGGCGGAGTATAAGAGCCAACAGGGTGAGGAGGCGACACGCACTTTTATCGCTTATGTCTCCGGTTTGTTAACCTTGATACTGGCTGTCGTCACCGTATTGGGGATGCTGGCAGCACCTTGGGTCATTTTTATCACGGCCCCCGGTTTTACCGATACACCGGATAAGTTTGCGCTGACCTCCGCCCTGCTACGGGTGACATTCCCTTATATCCTGTTGATCTCGCTGGCTTCCTTGGTCGGTGCAATTCTTAATACCTGGAACCGATTCTCCATACCGGCGTTTGCCCCCACTTTCCTTAATGTCAGCATGATCGGTTTTGCGCTCTTTGCCGCGCCGTACTTTAACCCGCCGGTGATGGCACTGGCCTGGGCGGTGGTGGTGGGTGGGGTGCTGCAATTGGGCTATCAACTGCCTCATTTAAAGAAGATAGGCATGTTGGTGTTACCACGCCTGTCACTGCGAGATGCGGGGGTCTGGCGAGTGATGCGCCAAATGGGGCCTGCTATTCTCGGTGTTTCGGTTAGTCAAATCTCTCTGATTATTAACACTATTTTTGCTTCATTCTTGGTTTCAGGTTCAGTCTCATGGATGTATTACGCGGACCGTTTGATGGAGTTTCCATCGGGTGTGCTGGGAGTGGCATTAGGCACCATCTTACTGCCGTCGTTAGCGAAGAGTTTTTCCAGTGGCAACCACGATGAATATTCCAGATTGATGGATTGGGGGTTGCGTCTGTGTTTCTTGCTGGCTCTGCCCAGTGCCGTGGCTCTAGGGATTTTAGCCAAACCACTGACGGTATCGTTATTCCAATACGGTAAATTCAGCGCCTTTGATGCGGCTATGACGCAACGCGCGCTGGTGGCTTACTCCGTCGGCCTGATGGGGCTGATTGTAGTAAAAGTGTTGGCTCCGGGGTTCTACTCCCGTCAGGACATCAAAACACCGGTAAAAATCGCCATTATCACGTTGATATTGACTCAGGTGATGAACTTAATCTTTATCGGCCCGCTCAAACACGCGGGGCTATCACTGTCTATTGGTCTGGGGGCTTGCCTGAATGCCAGCTTGCTTTATTGGCAGTTGCGCAAGCAGAAGATTTTCCAACCGCAACCGGGCTGGGCGGTGTTCCTGACTAAACTGGTGATTGGTGTGGTGGTGATGTCGGTCGTTCTGCTAGGGTTGCTATGGGTGATGCCTGAATGGGATGTGGGTGGCATGGCTTACCGCTTGTTGCGCTTATCGGCAGTGGTAGCGGCAGGGGTTATTACCTATTTTGCGGCGCTGGCGTTACTTGGATTTAAAGTGCGAGATTTTGCGCGTAGAACTCATTGATTTGTCAGTAATAACAAAAGGCCCTGCGGGGCCTTTTGTATTTTGTCGTAATAAAAACTACATCCGTTCGACCGTCTGAATACCCAACGTATCCAAACCTTGTTTCAATGTTTTTGCCGTTAACATTGCCAGCTTAAGGCGGCTTTGACGGCTCTCTTCGCTGTCTGCATTCAGGATCTGGCAGTGTTCGTAGAAACTGGAGAACAACCCTGCCAAATCATACAGATAAGAACACATTACATGCGGAGTACCTTCGCGGGCTACGGCAGTAATGACTTCTTCAAACTGCAACAGGCGGGTTGCCAGCGACGCTTCACGCTCTTCGGTGATGACCAATGGCAGTGTCAGGCTGCTCTCATCAATGCCGGCACGTTTAAACACCGATATCACGCGGGTGTAAGCATACTGCATATAAGGTGCGGTATTGCCATCCAGTGCCAACATGTTATCCCAATCAAAGATATAGTCAGTGGTACGGCTTTTAGATAAATCTGCATATTTCACCGCGCCAATACCAACAGCTTCAACCACTTGCTTGAGTTCATCCGCTGGCATATCTGGGTTTTTCTCGGCAATCAGTTTGCCTGCACGCTCAATGGCTTCATCCAGCAAATCGGATAACTTAACGGTGCCACCTGAACGGGTTTTAAACGGTTTGCCATCTTTGCCCAGCATCATGCCGAACATATGGTGTTCCAATGGCACCGACTCGGGCACATACCCTGCCTTGCGTACGATAGTCCAGGCTTGCATCAGATGTTGATGCTGGCGGCTATCGATATAGTACAGTACGCGATCAGCCCCGAGTGTTTCGTAGCGGTATTTGGCGCAGGCGATATCTGTGGTGGTGTAGAGGTAGCCGCCATCCTTTTTCTGGATGATAACGCCCATTGGCTCGCCGTCTTTATTTTTATACTCATCCAGATAGACAACAGTTGCACCTTCACTTTCGACCGCCAACCCTTTGGCTTTCAGGTCAGCGACAATCCCCGGCAGCATTGGGTTATACAGGCTTTCACCCATAACGTCGTCTTGGGTCAGGGTGACATTTAGGCGATTGTAGGCAATCTGATTTTGCGCCATCGTGATATCTACCAGCTTGCGCCACATTGCACGGCAATACTCATCGCCGCCTTGCAGTTTCACCACATAAGCGCGGGCACGTTTGGCAAATTCTTCATCTTCGTCATAGGTTTTCTTGGCTTGTTGATAGAAAAGCTCCAGATCCGATAGCCCCATATCACTGGCATTTTCATTCTGCATTTTTTCCAGATAGGCAATCAACATGCCGAACTGAGTGCCCCAGTCGCCGACGTGGTTGGCTCGAATGACGTTATGGCCTAAAAACTCTAAAGTTCGTACCGCCGCATCACCAATAATGGTTGAGCGCAGGTGGCCTACATGCATCTGTTTCGCGACATTGGGGGCTGAGTAGTCAACTACAATCGTCAGCGGTTCGACCGGTGCAACGCCGAGTTTCGGTGCGGTTAGCGCATACTCAACTTTTTCTGCAACCCATTGGCGGTCAAGGAAGATATTGATAAAACCAGGGCCGGCAATTTCAACTTTGCTGGCAATGCCGGTGAGGTCAAGCTGCTCAATGACTTTTTCTGCCAGTTGCCGTGGTTGCATACCCAGTTTTTTGGCCACGGCCATCACGCCGTTTGCTTGATAATCGCCAAATTGCACTTTGGCAGATTGGCGAACTTGTGCTTCGCACTCCGCCGGAGCACCTGCTGCAATCAGCGCCTGGCTGACTTTATCTGAGAGAAGAGCCTGAATATTCACCGAGTTACCTTAATTACGCACGAAAGAGTTATTAATTGCGCACAGAAATCTCTGTGCCAGTTAATTCAAACAAGACCTGCCCCCACATGGCAAAGCGTATGGGGCGGCGGTCAGGTAGAGTGTTAGCCACAATATGTCAGGATTTATACCATATTTGATTATCGACGTCAGCATCAGGTCTTTGCAGAGCATTAAACTCAAGCCAAGTGGTGATTTTATTAGCAATACATAATCCATAATAAAGAAACGCTTAGATAAAACATGGCTGCTGCGTTGGAATAAAGGTAAATTATAGCCGCTTAAAATCCCTAAATATCCATCAGCATGGAGAGTCAGATGCGCGCCCTGAAAGATATCGCTGAGTTGCAGGACTTATTAACAGACCAACCCCGGTTTGAGCAAAAACTGTCGCGCTTCGCGGCTAAATTAAAACTGGATTTGGCACAATTCCAGGCTGACCATATTTCATTGCGTTGCCATCAAACTGAAACTGCCGAGCGTTGGCGTCGTGGATTACAACATTGTGGTTATTTGATGTCCGAGACACAAATTAATGGACGGTCAATTTGCTTGTTCGATTTAGCACAGCCTCTGGTTGTTGGGCCGTGGCAGATTGATTGTGTTGAATTGCCTTATCCGGGCAAAACCCATTATCCTCATCAGGGGTGGGAGCACATTGAGTTAGTCTTGCCAGGAGATGCACAAACCCTGATGCAACGCGCCCGCGCGCTATTACCCGATGAATTGCCCGCAGGAGTTAGCGTAAAGTTTAGTTCGCCGCAAGGGGAGGATGAGCGATTGCCAAACCCGACATTGGCTGTCACCGATGGTCAGATAACGATTAAATTTCACCCTTATACGTTACGTCAGATTGTCGCCAGCGAGCAGTGTCGCTAACGTCTATGGGTTATTTATTTCGATATTGATTATCACTTATGGTTGTCCCTGTGACTGACGTCTACTCATAAATTTAAAATGAGTGCCATAGTCAACACTTCAGCATGGCTGAGTGAGTGCGGTTGCCGATTTAATGTGACATTGTTTTTAGATTGAAAATTGTCATTCGATATTTGTTTTATTCAGTAGCGAAATTGTTAGGTGGTTTATATACCCCAGATAGCAGGGGGCACCCACTGTCGCAGTAAGATCCGTCAAACGGGGGAAAAAATGACTATATTGGAAATTTGTTGCTATAGCGTCGATTGCGCGCAAATAGCAGAAAAGGCAGGAGCCGACCGGATTGAATTATGCTGCGGTCAGTCTGAAGGGGGGTTAACGCCTAGCGTCGGTGCATTAATGCAGGCCAGAGAAACCGTCACGATACCGGTTCATCCGATCGTGCGGCCTCGCGGTGGTGATTTTTGTTATAGCCATAATGATTTTGCTATCATCAAAAATGACGTTGCCCGGATTCGTGATCTGGGGTTTGCCGGCGTCGTTGTCGGGGTGTTGGATACTGACGGCCATATTGACATGCCACGGATGCGGGAAATCATGTCCCTCAGTGGCTCACTGGCTGTCACGTTCCATCGTGCATTTGATATGTGCCAAAACCCGATGATCGCGTTACAACAACTGGCCGATTTGAACGTTGCACGTATTCTTACCTCTGGCCAGCAGCAGAACGCAGAGTTGGGTTTATCCTTACTGAAAGATTTGGTTGCCGCGACGCAATGCAGTGGGCCGGTTATTATGGCTGGTGCCGGGGTTCGTTTGACTAATATGCAGAAATTTATTGATGCGGGTATTCGCGAGTTGCACAGTTCTGCTGGCCGCACCATTCCATCGACCATGAAATACCGTAAAGCCGGTGTCACCATGTGCGCAGACAGTGATGTCGATGAATTCGCTCATTACTGTGTGGATGGCGAAGTGGTTGAGGCGATGAAGAGTTTATTGGTAATGGGCACGCCACTTTCACGCAGTGCTTAGAACCTGCGGGCTTAACGCTATAGCCTGATTAGAACGCCCCGGCCTATCAAGTCGGGGCGTTTACGCGTTACGGCTTACGAGCGATTAATACCGCTCTGAGTGGGGCCGGGTAGCCTTCCACGGTTTTACTCGGGTCTTGCGGATCAAGGAATTCAGCCAATGATTCGCTGGTCATCCAATCGGTACGGCGCTGCTCTTCAGTGGTCGTCACTGCGCTATCAACGATTCTGACATCAACAAACCCGCACTTCTCCAACCAGGCTTTCAAGGCTGGCGCTGACGGAATAAAGTACACATTCCGCATCTGGGCATAACGATCACCTGGCACCAATACCTGCTGACTATCGCCTTCAACCACTAGCGTCTCAAGCACTAATTCACCCTCGCTAACGAGCTGATTTTTAAGCTGATAGAGGTGATCCAGTGGTGAACGACGGTGATAAAGCACCCCCATTGAGAACACCGTGTCGAAAGCCGCTAATTCGGGCAGTTGCTCAATGCCCAATGGCAGTAAATGCGCGCGCTGGTCGGCCCCTAACAGTTTGCGAATGGCTTCAAACTGGCATAAAAATAGCTGCATGGGATCGATTCCCACCGCCAGGTGGGCACCTTCGCCAATCATGCGCCATAAATGATATCCGCTGCCACAGCCGACATCCAGAATAGTGCGACCTGCCAGTGGGCTAATGTGCGGCAATACACGCTGCCATTTCCAGTCGGAACGCCATTCGGTGTCAATATCTAAACCGTATAAAGAGAAGGGGCCTTTGCGCCACGGCATCAGCGTGCGCAGCATATTCTCCATGCCTTCACGCTGACCGACGGAAATTGGCGGGGACATGTCAGCACGCACGCCATCACGTAACTCCAACGTGGTAGGGGTGAGTTGGGGTAGATGCTCTACGGCGTTAAACCAGGTTTTGAACTTGCCATGCAGCGATTCACGCTGCCAGGCGCTAAGTTGGGCGGGCAGGGTGTCTAGCCACGGGCTTAATGGGCCTTTGGCAATCAGCCGGTAAAAATCGCCAAAATCTATCATTGCGCCTCCCCTGCTTTCAGGGCAATCAGTGAACCAAAATTAAAACACTGAAACCATACTTCTGTGTGTTCAAAACCGGCCTGATGTAGGCGTTTTTTATGGGTTTTTACGGAGTCGGTCAGCATAACATTTTCTAACATACTGCGTTTTTGGCTGATTTCTAATTCACTGTAGCCATTGGCGCGTTTAAAGTCGTGGTGCATATTGAACAGCAATTCGCCGACATCGCTATCGTCGAAGCTGAATTTTTCAGATAACACCAGCGCACCGCCGGGGCGTAACCCTTGATAGACCTGATTAAGCAGGCGTTGACGATCGGCCGGTTCAAGGAATTGCAGCGTAAAATTCAGCACCACCATGGATGCATTTTCCAGCCGGACATCCAGAATATCAGCTTCAACTACCTCAACCGGCGTATCTGCGCGAAAAGCATCAATGTGACGTCGGCAGCGCTCAACCATCGCCGATGAGTTATCTACTGCGATAATTTTGCAACCATCTGCTTTTATGTTGCGACGCATTGACAGTGTTGCTGCACCGAGCGAGCAGCCAAGATCGTAAACCTGGCTATTGGGTTGCACAAAACGCTCTGCCAACATGCCAATCATCGAAATAATATTGGAATAGCCGGGGACCGAGCGCTGGATCATATCGGGGAACACTTCAGCGACTTTTTCGTCGAAGGTCCAGTCACCTAATTTGGCAATAGGTGCCGCAAATAAGCTGTCATGCAGTGGCTTTATAGCCTCAGACGGCTGTTGCGCATCGTTTTGAGATTGAGTGTCGCGGTTTGGCATGACTGTCTTTGGAATAAACAAGAAATTTAAGCCGCATACTATAGCAGAAAGTGGCACCAATAAGAGCAGGAAGCCGTACAAATAAGCGCGATAAAGTGGTTTTAGCCCGTGGGGATTAATCATGAAGGCGGCCATAAGCCGCCCGGACTTGCGGTTGTTCTGGATGCCTGAACGTAGAATACAGATAAACAGAGCAGGTACTGCTACGCGGATCAGGTCAAACTAAAAACCTGATCCCAAGGTAAATAGTAAGTATTTGCAATAACCATTAAAACCAAAGAAACATAAGTGGCACTCATCCCCGAGCGACGCCAGCGAATCTCACGATGACGCAAACCGTAATAATGCAACAGGCGACCGGTTATCAGCATTAATCCGCAAATATGGATCATCCAGGTCTCGGCACCATTCATTTCCATCATAATGAGCAAAATGACAGCAATAGGTATGTATTCTACAGCGTTACCATGTACACGGATGGCGGTCTGTAATTCATAAAAGCCACCGTCGCCATAAGCGACTCGGTACTGGTTTCTCAATTTAACCACATCAAATGAAAGCTTGATCAATAACAGTGCGCCCAACACCACATAAAGCGAGCTAACCATTTTCAACTCCATTGCCCAACATAGACCGGCCGAATAATGATAACCGCACACTGGGTTACTGTCGCTAGAAAAATGGACAGAATGTCATTTCTTTAGGTTGTGTTTAGTGTCTGGAAAGATGAACTTAAAACAGTGTCTCTTGCTCAGGCCAATCCGGTGGTGCGGCTAATGTTGGTATCAGCGCGGCCAGGTGCTGCCAAATCTTCTGTGCCTGCTGTGGCGAGTCACCGTTATCGGGGGTGTGGATGAAGACATAAGGTTGATATTGCTGTGCCCACAAGGGCAGTTTCTGCATCCACGGTGAGAATAGCGCCAGATTATCATCCAGTTGGTCACCACCAATAAACCGCACCAGAGGCTGGCCGGCGGTGACCACGGCATGAACCGGCAAACGTGGCTTCTTACTTTGCGCATCACGCACCGCAGCGGTTGACGGTTTTGCCGCATGAATAGGGCGGCTATCTAATATCACCCGATTGATTGAACGCTGGTGTAAGCCTTGATTAAGGGCTAACTCAGCGGACCCTTTGGCAAAAAATTCAGGATGGCGCACTTCGACCGCATAATGGAAACCCACAGGTAATTTATCGAGAAATTGCCACAGACGATTCAACTCATTTGGCCCGAAAGCGGCGGGTAACTGCAACCACAACTGACCAATGCGGTCATGCAATGGGGCCAGACAGTGGTAAAAAGCCTGCAAATCTTTATCACAGTCACGCAGGGCCGCTTGATGGCTGATGGTAGAGGGGAATTTAAAGCAAAAGCGGAAGTTATCGGGTGTCATATCGTGCCAGCGTTGTACTATTTCCAGCCGTGGCAGTGCATAAAAAGTAGTATTTCCTTCAACACAGTTAAAGTAGCGGCTGTAATCCGCCAAGTCCTTGATACCCAATCGGTTCCAGGTTGGGTGGTGCCATTGCGGCAGTCCTATATACATCTTTTACCCTTCTTACTTGGCGCTACAGCGTTGTTAGCTGCATTCACGTACCCGAATCACTGACCAACGTCAGCTCATCGGGATTTTTTCATTTGCTGCCTGGCTGTAACGCCAATTAGTTTGGATATTCCATTGCTACTAGACGTTGCCGCGTTGTTAGCACAAATTTAACGTTAAGCGCTCAGGGCTGCAAGGATCTCGGTACTGTTGCGTACGCGGGAGATGCGGGGGAAGATTTTTTCAACCGCGAATTGCTGCATTTCAGCGCTGGCAGTACTGCAACCATCTTCTGCAATCACTAGTTCATAACCGTGCTCCCAGGCGGCGCGGGCGGTGGATTCAACGCCAATATTGGTAGCAATTCCCGCCAGTACGATGGTTTTGATCCCGCGGCGACGCAGTTGTAAATCTAAATCGGTACCGTAAAACGCCCCCATTGGTGTTTTATCACTTTGATATCGCTATCTGTCACCGCCAGCTCTGGCGGGAAAGCCCACCATGACTCAGGTAAACGTCCCGCCGGGCTAGGGTTGGGCTGGTCGACAGGTTGTTTCAGCGCCTCAGCAAATGAGTCTGACCAACCCACGCGCACGAAAACCACCGGGGCACCGAGCTTGCGAAAGCGTTCTGCCAGGCCAGCATTGGTCGTGACGAGCTGTTCTGCACTGTAAGGGGCTTTAGCAAAGGGTAAAATTCCCTGTTGCAAATCAATCAGTACCAATGCGGTGGTTTTTGCATCAAGTTTCATGGTGTTATACCTTGGTATCATTGGAGAAATTCTGGACGATAGACTTCATCTGTTGACCAGTTTATGCCAACAAATGTTATCGGACAGACCTTGTGAGGGGATAATTTTGTTAAATGATGTGTTAAAACAGCAATGAAAACGTTTTTGTCGTGCCTGAGCTGTGCGTTCGCTCTTATCTACGCCACGAATTTCCTTTATAATGACTCCCTTTTTTCAACACTCTTTAATCCTAATACCTGTACATATATGCCTATATATGACTTTTTTTGGATAAAATAGGGCGTGTAGCGCATGCAACCATCGATTAGAGAAATTACAGAAATTTTCTGACGCGCCGCTGACTCAATGTCCTGCGTGTCATCAGCCCGCGTTAACGAAACTTATCTCTGCGGCTGGCATTCAATTGCAAGGTCCGGTTGGTACGCGACAGATTTCAAACCGGGCAGTAACAACAAACCAGATAATAAGAGTAAACCAGACAGTAGTAGCTGAGGCTCAAATTAGGGCTCATCAGAAAACAGCCGCACGGAGTGCAGAACGCGTGCGGCATCGGCTGAGTAAAAGGATATTGTATGCGTACTGAGTATTGCGGGCAGTTGAATCTGTCCCACGTAGGCCAGGAAGTGACACTTTGCGGTTGGGTTAATCGTCGTCGTGACCTCGGTGGCCTAATTTTTATCGATATGCGCGATCGCGAAGGTATTGTACAGGTATTCTTCGATCCGGATCAGAATGCGGCTTATAAGCAAGCCTCTGAACTGCGTAATGAGTTCTGTATCCAGATAGCCGGTACTGTGCGCGCACGTCCCGACAGCCAAATCAATAAAGATATGTCGACCGGTGAAGTGGAAATCTTTGCCAATACACTGAATATCATTAACCGTTCTGAGCCGTTGCCACTGGACTCTAATCAGATCAACAGCGAAGAGCAGCGCCTGAAGTATCGCTATCTGGACTTGCGCCGTCCTGAAATGGCCGACCGCCTGAAAACGCGCGCTAAAATTACCAGTTTTGTCCGCCGTTTTATGGATAGCCACGGTTTCCTGGATATTGAAACCCCGATGCTGACCAAAGCAACGCCGGAAGGCGCGCGTGACTATCTGGTGCCAAGCCGGGTGCATAAAGGCAAGTTCTATGCATTGCCGCAGTCACCGCAGCTATTCAAACAACTGCTGATGATGTCTGGTTTTGACCGCTACTATCAGATTGTAAAATGCTTCCGCGATGAAGATTTACGTGCTGACCGTCAGCCAGAATTTACTCAGATCGATGTTGAAACCTCTTTTATGACCGCCGACCAAGTGCGTGAAGTGATGGAGAAGCTGGTGCGCGAACTGTGGCAGGAGACCAAAGGTGTGGATCTGGGCGATTTCCCGGTGATGACCTTTGCTGAAGCCATGCGTCGTTACGGTTCTGATAAGCCGGATCTGCGCAACCCAATGGAATTGGTTGATGTCGCTGATTTAGTTAAAGATGTCGAGTTTAAAGTCTTCTCTGGCCCGGCCAATGACGCCAAAGGTCGCGTTGCAGCACTGCGCGTACCAGGTGGCGCGCAAGTCACGCGTAAGCAAATTGACGAATACGGTCAGTTTGTCAGCATTTATGGCGCAAAAGGCTTGGCATGGCTGAAAGTCAATGACCGTGCCGCTGGCGTTGAAGGCGTACAAAGCCCGATCGCGAAATTCCTCAGTGCTGACGTGCTGGAAGCGATTCTGGCCCGCACTCAGGCTGAAAGCGGCGATATCCTGTTCTTTGGTGCCGACAGCTATAAAGTGGTGACAGATGCGATGGGCGCATTGCGCCTGAAAGTGGGCCGTGATCTGGCATTGACCCACTTGAACACTTGGGCGCCGCTATGGGTGGTTGACTTCCCGATGTTCGAAGATGATAGCGAAGGCGGCTTGTCTGCCATGCATCACCCGTTCACCGCGCCTAAAGACATGAGTCCGGAGCAGTTGGCTGCGGCACCGACCACCGCGATTGCCAATGCTTACGATATGGTCATCAACGGTTATGAAGTCGGCGGCGGTTCAGTGCGTATTCACCGCACTGAAATGCAGCAGCAAGTGTTTGGTATTCTGGGTATCAATGAACACGAACAGCGCGAGAAGTTTGGCTTCCTGCTGGATGCCTTGAAATTCGGCACCCCACCCCATGCAGGCCTGGCTTTTGGTTTGGATCGTCTGGTGATGCTGTTGACCGGTACTGATAACATTCGTGATGTTATTGCCTTCCCGAAAACCACGGCTGCGGCTTGCCTGATGACTGATGCGCCAAGTTTTGCCAATCCTGCTTCACTGCAAGAGCTGTCTATCAGCGTGGTAGCGAAGAAAGGGGCAACAGACGTAGCGGAAGAAGAGAATCAGTAATGAATTATATATACCCAATAGATTTCAAGATGCAAGAAGGCGGCAAGCAAGATACAAATCGGTCGGGAACCGATTTGAACAGCATTTATGCTGCCCGCAGGGGGAGCCTCAGGGATGAGGCTCATTAATCCCGATGAGCTTACACCGGTAAGTGATTCGGATGATTGAGCGAAGCCAACACACTTGCAGTTTGAAAGATGACGGGTATAAGCGCCCCGAATCAATACTGGCGATTATCTACGCCAGATCCAGTGGTCGGGTGTTGATGTTGCAACGGCGTGATGATCCTGATTTCTGGCAGTCGGTGACCGGCAGTCTGGAAGAGGGGAAGCGCCGCGGCAAACCGCACAGCGCGAAGTAAAGGAAGAAGTCGGCATTGATATACTGGGTGAAAACCTTGATCTACTCGACTGCCAGCGTTGTGTGGAATTTGAACTCTTTGTGCATTTGCGCCGTCGCTATGCGCCGGGTGTTACGCGGAATAAAGAACATTGGTTCTGTCTGGCGTTACCCGAAGAGCGGGATGTGGTTATCACCGAACATCTTGCCTACCAGTGGTTAGATGCTGCAGATGCCGCAGCATTAACTAAATCCTGGAGTAATCAGCAAGCGATTGAAGAGTATGTTCTTTATTCAAGCTAGTATTTTTGGAGATAGTTATTTATGGCAGGTCATAGTAAATGGGCCAACACAAAACACCGCAAAGCGGCACAGGATGCTAAGCGCGGTAAGATTTTCACTAAAATTATCCGTGAGCTGGTGACTGCGGCACGTCTGGGTGGTGGTGATCCCGGTGCAAACCCACGTTTACGTGCGGCCATCGATAAAGCGTTATCGAATAATATGACGCGTGACACCCTGAACCGCGCAATTGCCCGTGGTGTTGGTGGTGACGAAGATAACAATATGGAAACCATTATTTACGAAGGCTACGGACCTGGCGGCACTGCCGTGATGGTTGAATGTCTGAGTGATAACCGTAACCGTACCGTATCTGAAGTCCGCCATGCATTCACTAAGACCGGCGGTAATTTGGGAACCGATGGTTCTGTTTCCTATCTGTTTACCAAAAAAGGCGTCATTTCTTACGCACCAGGTTTGGCTGAAGATACCGTGATGGATGCGGCATTGGAAGCGGGTGCCGATGATATCGTGGTATATGATGACGGTGCTATTGACGTGTTCACGGCTTGGGAGTCACTGGGCGCGGTGAAAGATGCTTTGGATGCAACGGGTCTGGTGGCAGAAGGTGCTGAAGTTGCGTTGATTCCATCAACCAAAGCGGATTTGGATGCGGAAACCGCACCAAAACTGTTGCGTTTGATTGATATGCTGGAAGATTCTGATGATGTGCAAGAGGTTTACCATAACGGTGAAATCTCTGATGAAGTGGCTGCAACGTTGTAACGCAGCGTGGTTTGATCCTACTCTTTAACGCGATATATCATCATCTCTGGCCGCGCGATGTGGCCAGTGTTTTAGAGGTATTACAGATTTTGTGTGGCTGTAATGCCTTTATCCAACGATTTCACCGAACGTTATCTCGTTGAGAAGCAATGCGGCAAACAAGGTAAACAAACAGGCATGGCGATCATCTTAGGCATTGATCCCGGTTCTCGTGTCACCGGTTATGGCGTTATTCGCCAACAAGGTCGTCAACTCATCTATCTGGGCAGTGGCTGTATCCGCACGGTAGTTGATGACATGCCGACTCGCCTGAAACTGATTTATGCAGGTGTCACTGAAATTATCACTCAGTTCCAACCTGATTTTTTTGCTATCGAACAGGTGTTTATGGCGAAGAACCCTGACTCAGCGTTAAAACTGGGGCAGGCGCGTGGTGCGGCGATTGTGGCGGCGGTAAACCTGAATTTACCGGTTTCTGAGTACGCCGCCCGTCAGGTCAAACAGACGGTAGTAGGCACCGGTGCGGCGGAAAAAAGCCAGGTGCAACACATGGTGCGCTCACTGCTAAAACTGCCTGCCAACCCTCAGGCGGATGCCGCAGATGCACTGGCAATTGCCATAACCCATTGCCATCTGAGCCAAAATACCCTGCGATTGGGCAATGACCAAATGGTGTTGGCGCGCGGCAGAATTCGTTAACCCATATTTTAATGCGAGCAGGTTAACTGTTATTGTAGGCTGGATATCCATCCAGCCTTTTTTATGCTATAAACAGCCATTATGTTTATACCCGAATGTGGGTAAACGAGGAGAGAGTCAACGTGATAGGGCGTCTCAGAGGTATTATTCTGGAAAAACAGCCGCCATTAGTGCTGCTGGAAACAAACGGTGTTGGCTATGAAGTCCAATTACCCATGACCTGTTTTTATGAGCTACCTAATGTGGGGCAGGAAGCCATTATCTTTACCCAGTTTGTGGTGCGAGAAGATGCTCAACTGCTGTACGGTTTTAATGATAAGCAGGAGCGTGCGCTGTTTCGTGAGCTGATTAAAGTGAACGGCGTCGGGCCAAAACTGGCGCTGGCCATCCTTTCCGGAATGTCAGCGCAACAGTTTGTGGCTGCGGTTGAACGCGAAGATATCACCACGCTAGTAAAATTACCGGGTGTTGGCAAGAAAACGGCCGAACGACTGGTGGTTGAAATGAAAGACCGCTTTAAAGGCCTCAATGGTGACTTGTTCAACAATACCGGTGATATTCAGTTGCCTGCCAGCAATTCGTCACAAATCTCAGATGCTGATATCGAAGCGGAAGCCGCTTCTGCACTGGTGGCTCTGGGTTATAAACCACAAGAAGCCAGCCGCCTGGTGAGCAAAATTGCCAAACCAGGTGCAGATTGTGAAACCCTGATCCGCGATGCGCTGCGTTCCGCATTATAAAGTGAGTTATAAAAGATGATTGAAGCAGACCGCCTGATCTCTGCCAGTGTTATCAGTGATGAAGAGAGCATTGACCGGGCTATCCGTCCGAAACTGTTGGCTGAATATGTCGGGCAACCGCATGTTCGCGAACAAATGGAAATCTTTATTCAGGCGGCAAAGCAGCGTGGTGATGCACTGGACCATGTGCTGATATTCGGGCCTCCGGGGTTGGGTAAAACCACATTGGCTAATATTGTTGCCAATGAAATGGGGGTCAATCTGCGTACCACGTCAGGGCCGGTATTGGAAAAAGCCGGTGATTTAGCCGCGATGCTAACCAATCTCGAACCGCACGATGTGTTGTTTATTGATGAAATCCACCGCTTGTCACCAGTGGTCGAGGAAATCCTCTATCCGGCAATGGAAGATTATCAACTGGATATCATGATTGGTGAAGGCCCGGCTGCACGTTCCATCAAACTCGACCTTCCGCCGTTTACCTTAATTGGTGCCACCACCCGCGCCGGTTCTTTAACCTCTCCGCTGCGTGACCGCTTTGGTATTGTGCAGCGTCTTGAATTTTATCAGGTGGCCGATTTAGAACATATCGTCGCGCGCAGTGCCAAGTGTCTGGGGCTAGAACTAACGGCTGAAGGGGCGCACCAACTGGCTCGCCGCTCCAGAGGAACCCCGCGTATTACTAACCGCCTGTTGCGTCGTGTGCGTGATTTCGCTGAGGTGCGGGCCGATGGCGCTATCAATGGTGATGTGGCGATGAAAGCACTGGATATGCTGAATGTCGATGCTGAAGGCTTCGATTTTATGGATCGTAAACTATTGCTGGCCGTTATCGATAAATTTATGGGTGGGCCGGTAGGATTGGATAACCTGGCAGCCGCGATTGGCGAGGAGCGGGAAACCATTGAAGATGTGCTGGAGCCGTATTTAATCCAACAAGGTTTTATTCAGCGTACACCGCGCGGGCGGATTGCCACCAACCATGCTTATAAACACTTTGGTATCACCCGCGAAGAGTGAGTCTTTTTGATGCAGGGCTGGCATTCGCCAAGCCCTGGCGGGTAGGGCTGTCAGACAGTGGCGGGTTCAGTGCCAGATGTATTAATCATTCGGTTAAGCCACGGGATAAGTAGCGCCATAACCAACGCAATCACCAGTGTGACCATGCCAATTTTGCCAAACACATCCGTATAGATAGGTAAGGTTTCAAGTGGGTCCGTCATGCCTTCAGGTGTTGCGGTAAAGGTAGCTACATAGCCACCAATCAGGAATGAGGCCGCCTGAGTCAGGAACCACATGCCCAGAATGAACCCCATCAGATATTGTGGTACTAGTGCTGCCACCATCGCCAGACCGAGGGCACTTATCATCAATTCCCCAAGACTTTGGAATAGATAAACCAGAACAATAAACCAAGGTGATGTTAGACCTTGCGCATCCGCAAACCACATTCCCGCAGCCGCCGCGGTGAGGAAACCCAGCGAACATAAAAACATGCCTAAAGTAAATTTAGCTGGCATCGACAAGTCGCGGTTTTTACTGCCCAAACGAGTATAGATCGAGGCCAGAATTGGGCTGGCGACCACCACCCAAAACGGATTTAGCGCCTGGAAGCTGACTGGGTTGATGGTAAAACCGAGGATCTCGTGATGGACATTATTGATAGCGAAAAAGTTGAGCGAAGTTGGCATTTGTGCATATAACACGTAAAAAACAATGGCTTCAATCATCAAAATAAAAGCGACATACATTTTATTTCGCCCAAGTTTATCCTGTTTAAACGCTTCTTTAAAAAAGATAAATACGACAATCAGTGATAAGACGATCAGCACCAGATTGGCAATAACCACATGATTCATTAGCCAGGCACAGACACATATCATGACGGCACTGCCGATAAGCACAAGTAGTAGATAGCGCCAATTCAAGGGTTTTGTATCCGGTTCGGAACCGATATGGCTTACCATATGGCGACAACAAAAATACACGAGCAGGGCAAAAATCAAACCTATACCGCAGATATAATAGGTCACGGTATAACCGAAACGCTCTGCAATAACCGGAGCCAATGACAGGGAGATCAAAGAGCCGATATTAATCGACATATAAAACAGAGTGAATGCACCATCAAGACGCGGATCTTTCGGTGGATAACACTTAGAAAGCAAGCTGGCAGGGTTGGCTTTAAATAACCCATTACCCACAGCAATCGTCCCTAACGCGAAGAAAATCAGGTTTGGTTTGTAGAGGGATAAACCGGTAGCAAAATAGCCCAGAGCCAGAACCACAGCCCCCAAGACCATCGTGCGTTTGGTGCCTAATAAATGGTCGCCAACATAACCACCGATAGAAATCAGGCCGTAAACCAATGCAGCAAAAGCACCAAAGGTAACGAAGGCTTGCTCTTGCGAGAATCCCAACTGGTTGACGAAAAAACGGCCAAAATACCCTGAACGCCGTAATAACCAAATCTTTCCCATAGCTCAACAAAGAAGATCATGAAGAAGGGTTTGGGCTGTTGTAATAAACCCGGTGTAGTGGATCTATCCATGAGAGGTCGCCTCTGCGGAATAATGATTCCGTGTCAATTGGGAGCATACAAGCCCATACAGAAATTCAGTGCTTTTCTGCATAACGTCATATTGCTCATTGGTTTGATTGGTTATCAGGGTATTACACTGCCGATTGGCTGTATTTGTGGTTGATCACACTAATTAAAATATAAAAATCAGAATTGATGATTAACGCTTTTTTAATAAACAGAAGGCAATAATACAGTAGGTAATTGTTATAGCAGGCAGGGGAATCAAAGACGTGTGTAATTAAAGGCGATGAACAGGGCTTAAGACAATAAGCCCTAGTTAATAACATGATTATCCGCGCGCTTTTTGCGACAAACTCAGTACAAACATGGCTGCCGCACAAAGCACCACTGAAGGCCCGGCTGGGGTGTCGTAAAAGGCTGAGAATGTTAAACCACCGGTCACAGCAACAATGCCAATACCGATGGCGATACCCGCCATTTGTTCTGGTGTGCGGGCAAATCGGCGAGCGGCAGCAGCGGGAATGATCAGCAGTGATGTGATAATTAACGCACCGACAAACTTCATCGACAACCCGATGGTCAGCGCAGTTACCAGCATCAGCAGCATCCGCACTCGCTCTAAATTCACCCCATCCACATGCGCCAGCTCAGGGCTAATGGTCATCGATAATAGTGCGCGCCATTGCCAGCACAGCACAGCTAAAACCACCACCACGCCGCCTGCAATCAGCCAGATATCGCTTAGCGTCACCGACAGCAGATCACCAAACAGGTAGGCCATGAGATCGACACGCACGTTATGCATCAAACTGACAACCACCAAACCGAGCGAAAGGGCGCTGTGAGCCATGATCCCCAGCAGTGTATCAACCGCCAGTTGCGGGCGGCGTTCCAGCCAAACCAGAATCAAGGCCAGCACCATTGTCATTACAATGACGGCATAAAACGGATTCACATTGAGCAGTAAGCCAAATGCCACACCCAGTAAAGAAGCGTGAGCCAGTGTGTCGCCAAAGTAGGACATCCGACGCCAAACAACAAAAGATCCCAATGGGCCAGCCGCCGTTGCCAGCAATACACCGGCTAACCAGCCGGGCAGCAATAACTCAATCATGCGTCACGACTCCCGCTGTTTTTCAAAATAATCTTTCCGTGCAAATCGTGACGATGATTATGGTGATGACGATATACTGCTAACTGCTCGGCACCACGGTTACCAAACATGGCAATAAATTCGGGGTGAGTTGAAACCACCTCCGGCGTGCCGGAGCAACAGATGTGTTGGTTGAGGCACAACACGTCATCGGTTTTAGCCATGACCAAATGCAGGTCATGGGAAACCATCAAAACGGCACACCCTAGCTCTTTGCGTAATTGCTCAATCAGGTCATACAGTGCCAGTTGCCCATTGACATCAACACCTTGGGTCGGCTCGTCCAGCACCAACAACTGCGGCCGATTTAATAAAGCTCTGGCCAGTAATACACGTTGATTCTCCCCGCCAGACAGCTTTTGCATCGGTTGATCCAACAGGTGTGCCGCATGTACCCGCTGTAGTGCGGGTAGAATTTCTGTTTTTTTGACGCCCGGTTTTAACCGCATGAAGCGGCTAACCGTGAGTGGCAAGGTAGCATCTAAATGGAGTTTTTGCGGAACATAACCAATGCGCAAACCCGGCTCACGAATAACCGAACCGCTGGTAGGGGCAATAAGCCCTAATACCACGCGAACCAAGGTCGATTTGCCTGCGCCATTTGGCCCAAGCAGGGTAAGGATTCTCCCTGGATGCAAAGAAAGGGAAATATCATTGAGCACCCGCCGATTACCAAAAGTGACGGATATCTTATTAAGAGTTACCAGTGTGGACATTATGATTACGTTTGCAGAACCGAGTGAATGTTATAATATTACGCTTTCCCTATTGAAACGTCGAGAATTCGTATTATGTTACATAAAAATAAGTGGCTGGCACGGGCAATGTGGGCCAGTGCAATGTTAATCGCTAACCCATTAAGTGTTGCTTCTGCTGCGGTCGTTACATCAGTGCGTCCGTTGGGTTTTATTGCCTCCGCTATTACTGATGGCATCTTGCCAACAGAAGTATTACTGCCCGATGGCGCATCGCCACACGATTATGCCTTGCGCCCATCAGATGTCCAGCGGTTACGTAGCGCTGACCTGGTTATCTGGGTTGGGCCGGAAATGGAAGCATTTTTGTCAAAGCCGCTAACGCAACTTGCTGATAATAAAAAACTAGCCCTTGCGCAATTGCCGTCGGTCACGCCGTTGTTGATGAAGGGTGATGAACATGATGAAGCTGAAGGGGAAGGTGAGGGGCATGACCATGATCATGCTAAAGATAATCACAGTGACGAGCATCATCACGGCGAACTAAATATGCATATTTGGTTGTCCCCAACCATTGCTAAACAATCCGCAATTGCTATTCACGACAGATTATTGGAACTTATGCCACAAAATAAGGACAAATTAGATGCAAACCTGCGCCGATTCGAGGATCAACTAGCGCAAAATGAAAAAAATATTGCTACTATGCTAAAGCCTGCCCAAGGTAAGGGATACTTCGTTTTTCATGATGCCTATGGCTACTTTGAAAAACACTTTGGCTTAACCCCGTTGGGGCATTTTACAGTCAATCCCGAAATACAGCCTGGTGCGCAGCGTTTACATCAAATTCGAACACAGTTGGTTGAGCATAAAGCGGTATGCGTTTTTGCTGAGCCACAATTCAGGCCAGCCGTCATTAATGCTGTCGCCAAAGGAACTAATGTGCGTTCAGGCACCTTGGATCCATTGGGGAGTGGCATAGTATTAGGCAAGGACAGCTATGTGAACTTTATGTCTCAGTTGTCTAACCAATACGTGAGCTGCCTGAAGTAAGATTAAAAGGATACTCATAAGTGCAGCAGATAGTCAGAACTATCACCTTGGCGTATAACAATCTCCCACGCCCCCATCGTATCATGTTGGGGTCGCTGACCGTAATGACACTGGCCGCCGTTGTTTGGCGGCCATTTGTCTATCATTCGGATCATGAGCCTATCGCTAAAAGTGTGGTATTAGATACCACTCAAACCCGCATTTTGTTGCCTGAAGCCAGTGAGCCTATCGATCAACCCTCGCCGGATGATGAGATTCCGCAAGATGAGTTAGATGCCAAAGATGTCAGCGAAACTGGCGTCCATGAGTATGTTGTCTCCACTGGGGATACCCTGAGCAGCATTCTTACCCAGTATGGTATTGATATTTCTGATGTTTCTCTGTTAGCAACGCAAAACCGTGATCTGAGAAATTTAAAGATAGGGCAGCAAATCTCCTGGACCGTCAATGACACCGGTGATTTGCAGCGTTTGACGTGGGAGGTTTCTCGCCGTGAAACCCGTACTTATGATCGTGTCGGAAATAACTTCAAAGAAACCAAAGAATTGCAGAAAGGTGAGTGGAGTAACAGCGTTCTTACCGGGCGTCTTGACGGTAGTTTTGTTACCAGCGCCAAAAAAGCGGGGCTAACTGGCGCGGAAATTCGTGCTGTAACCAAAGCATTGCAATGGCAATTGGACTTCGCCAAACTGCGCAAAGGTGACCAGTTTTCGGTATTAATGTCACGAGAAATGCTGGATGGGCGCAGTGAACAAAGCCAATTAATCGGGGTGCGTATGCGCACTGGTGGTAAAGATTATTATGCTATCCGCGCCGAGGACGGTAAATTCTATGACCGTCAGGGTTCTGGTCTGGCGCGTGGTTTTATGCGTTTTCCTACCATCAAACAATTCCGCGTTTCGTCTAACTTCAATCCGCGCCGAATTAACCCAGTGACCGGGCGTATTGCACCGCACAAAGGGGTGGATTTTGCGATGCCTGTTGGCACACCTGTATTGGCTGTTGGTGATGGTGAAGTTGTCATTGCTAAACGCAGTGGGGCGGCGGGAAACTACGTCGCTATCCGTCATGGTCGCCAATACACCACACGTTATATGCATTTGAAAAAGTTATTGGTTAAGCCTGGCCAAAAAGTAAAACGTGGTGATCGTATCGCATTATCAGGTAACACCGGCCGTTCAACAGGCCCGCATCTGCATTATGAATTTTGGATGAATCAGCAAGCAGTTAACCCATTGACCGCCAAGTTACCGCGTTCAGAAGGGTTAAGCGGTAAAGACCGCAGCGAATATCTGGCGCTTGCCAAACAGGTCATTCCGCAGTTGCAACTGGATTAACAACACGCCGGTAGCCCTGTGCTACCGGCGTGTTGTTAATCCAGCGGTATATAATTAGCCCATCGCCAATTCCAAGAGTTTCCCATGCATAAAGAAAAAAACGACGCAGCTGGTTTTATTCCGGTATTTCAAAAATCGTTCCTGCACCCACGTTTTTGGGGGTGTGGTTAGGTGCTGGTGCAATGGCGGTGATGGCGTATGTGCCGCCGAAATTCCGTGATCCTCTGTTAGCCGGCATTGGTCGCCTTGCCGGAAAGTTTGCCAAAAGCGCCCGTCGTCGCGCCCGAATTAACCTGCTTTATTGTATGCCAGAACTGCCGGAAGCCGAACGCGAACATATTATCGATCAGATGTTTGCCACTGCCGCACAACCATTAATGATGATGGCAGAACTTTGTTTTCGTGATCCCAAAAAAGTGTTGTCTCGTGTTCATTGGCATGGACTGGAGATATTGGACGGACTGCAACAACAGGAGCGTAATGTTATTCTGTTGGTGCCCCATGCGTGGTCTATCGATATTCCAGCGATGCTCTTGGCCGAGCAGGGCAAACCTGTGGCCGGTATGTTCCACCATCAGCGCAATCCGTTGGTGGATTATTTATGGAATAGTGCGCGTTTGCGCTTTGGCGGTCGTATCCATGCGCGTGAAAGTGGTATTAAGCCTTTTATTAGCTCAGTGCGCCAAGGCTTCTGGGGTTACTATTTACCTGATGAAGATTACGGCCCTGAGCAAAGTGAGTTTGTTGATTTCTTTGCGACTTATAAAGCGACATTGCCAGCGGTTGGCCGCTTGATGAAAGTCTGCCGTGCTGCAATCGTGCCGATGTTCCCGGTATATAGCTATCGTGAGCACCGCCTTGATATCTACATTCGTCCACCGATGGATGATTTGGCCGATGCAGACGATGCCTATATTGCGCGCCGGATGAATGAAGAGGTTGAATTGTTGGTTAAGCCGAATCCAGAACAATACACCTGGATTCTTAAGCTGCTGAAAACCCGCAAACAGGGTGAGATAGAGCCTTATGTTCGTAGGGATATCTAACCGTAGTAACCCTTACCCGGTTTGAATTTAAAAGGCCCGCTACCAGTAAGCGGGCCTTTTGCTTTTAGTCGCTTAAAATAAATTATTCAACACGCAGGATGCGGCTGGTGTTGGTGGTGCCAATCGTCCCCATTACATCGCCCTGAGTGACAATAATCAGATCGCCAGACACCAGGAAGCCTTTATCTCTCAAACAGTTAACCGCTTCAGTCGCGGCGAGAACACCATCGGTATGAGTATCACAGAATACCGGTGTCACACCACGGTAGATGGCGGTCAGATTTAAGGTGTGTACATGGCGTGACATGGCGAATATCGGTAAGCCGGAGCTGATGCGCGACATCATCAGTGCGGTGCGGCCTGACTCGGTCATGGCAATAATCGCAGTGATACCTTTTAGGTGGTTTGCCGCATACATGGTCGACATCGCGATAGCTTCTTCGACATTATCAAATTGCATATCCAGGCGATGTTTTGACACATTGATGCTTGGGATTTTTTCAGCGCCCAGGCAAACTTTTGCCATCGCCGCAACGGTTTCCGCTGGGTACTGACCTGCGGCGGTTTCGGCAGACAACATTACCGCATCGGTGCCATCCAGCACCGCGTTGGCCACGTCCATGACTTCAGCACGGGTTGGCATCGGGTTGGTTATCATTGACTCCATCATCTGAGTTGCGGTGATAACCGCACGATTGAGTTGACGAGCGCGGCGAATCAGTTTTTTCTGAATACCAACCAGCTCAGGGTCACCAATTTCAACGCCTAAATCACCACGCGCCACCATAACAACATCGGAGGCCAGAATGATGTCATCCATCGCTTCATCGCTGGCAACGGCTTCTGCCCGCTCCACTTTGGCGACGATTTTTGCATTACAGCCTGCATCACGGGCCAAACGACGGGCGTAGTTTAAATCTTCACCGGTACGAGGGAAAGAGACTGCCAGGAAATCCACACCAATCTTGGCTGCGGTAATAATATCGGCTTTATCTTTTTCGGTCAGTGCCTCAGCGGAAAGACCTCCTCCTAACTTGTTGATACCTTTGTTGTTAGAGAGTGGGCCGCCAACGGTGACTTCAGTAAAGACTTTCATGCCCTGAACTTCGATAACCTTCAACTGCACGCGGCCATCGTCTAGTAACAAGATATCGCCGGGAACCACATCAGCAGGTAATCCTTTATAGTCGATACCGACTTTTTCTCTGTCGCCTTCGCCTTTCGCCATATTGGCGTCTAACAGGAATTTATCACCGATGTTAAGGAAAACTTTGCCTTCCTTAAAGGTAGAAACACGGATTTTAGGACCTTGCAAATCACCCAGAATCGCTACATGACGCCCTAATCTGGCGGCGATTTCACGGACATTTTTGGCCCGCAATTCATGATCTTCAGCGCTACCGTGGGAAAAGTTCAGGCGGACTACGTTCGCACCTGCAGCAATAACCTTTTCCAGATTATTGTCGCGGTCAGTAGCTGGCCCCAGTGTAGTAACAATTTTAGTCCTTCTAAGCCGTCTGGACATCTCTTACTCCGTTGACTGGTGAAGCATGGTGTTGTTAAAACAGCGGATAATAAACCTGAGTGTAAAATGGGCTTATTTTACGATGACATGCTTTATGACTACATGTTTACCGCCACATGACCTCATACATGTTATCCGCTTGCGGATGTAAAACGATTGATGTGTTCTATGGCCCAATTTGCCGGCTCATAGAGCATCAATGACAACATTACAAAAGCGAGCTATTTATCCCTATCTGCTCAGATAATATTTACCTGAGTTATGACAATGATCATTTTCAGATAATACGTCAAATTATTCGGGCAGAAGATGCGCTAACACAAAACAATGCCATTTCTGCCGCCGTCACCATTTTAGTGCTACCACTATTCGCTACTATTGACTGATGATGAACTTTTATCAAAGCGCGACTCTTTCAATGCATCTTTAACCCGCTTCAGGTTATCTCTGAATTTCGCTCCCCGACGTAGAGTGAACCCGGTTGCCAGCACATCAATTAAGGTCAATTGGGCGATACGGGATACCATCGGCATATAAACATCGGTATCTTCCGGCACATCTAATAGCAGAGATAGCGTAGCCTCATTAGCGAGTGGGGTATCACGCGAGGTAATGGCAATCACGGTGGCATCGTTTTCACGCGCCAAATGTGCCAGTTCTACCAGGCTTTTTGTCCGGCCAGTGTGTGATATCAACACTACCACATCCCCTTCACTGGAGTTCATGCAACTCATACGTTGCATCACGATGTCATCGAAATATATAACTGGGATATTGAAACGGAAGAATTTATTCATTGCATCATGGGCTACAGCGGCGGATGCCCCTAAGCCAAAGAACGAAATTTTCTTCGCTTGTGTCAATAGATCCACCGCCCGGTTAATGGCCGCGATGTCTAAATTGGTTTTCACCATATCGAGGCTGGCCATCGTCGATTCGAAAATTTTCCCCGTGTAAGCGGCTACACTATCATCTTCTTCGACATTGCGGTTTACATAAGGTGTGCCATTCGCCAGACTTTGTGCCAAATGCAGTTTAAAATCAGGGAAGCCTTTGGTATCCAGACGGCGGCAAAAACGGTTAACCGTCGGTTCGCTGACATTGGCCATTTTGGCGAGTGTGGCAATGCTTGAATGGATGGCAGTTTGTGGGGAGGCGAGGATCACCTCAGCGACTTTCCTTTCCGATTTGCTCAGGAGGTCCAGATTATTTTGGATATTTTCCAGCGTATTCATATTGCGAGAGCCACCCATGGGTTTTGCCGATTGCATTTAAAGGAGAAATCTATGTCGGTTTAATGAAAATATACTACGAGCTGGTACCCGTTGGCAGTGGCATCTGATGGTAAGTAAGGCTTTTTCATCAGAATATGACCTGTGTCTAATTTTCATAATGGTAAATAGTTGTCAAAAACGTCATAAAATTACATTTCTAGCAAGCGCCGCCTGATTTGACGCGGCCTGGCGCTTAGGAGGGTGTTTTTTGAGCTTTTTTGAACCGATTTTATCTGGGTTTACTGGCTATGGTCAAAGAGAGTACATTAGTAATGTAAGAAAATTACAAATATCCTGCAACGAGGAGAATAACATGGCGGTAACTAATACAGCCCAGGCAGCCCAGGCGTGCGATCTGGTGATTTTCGGCGCTAAAGGGGACCTGGCTCGCCGCAAACTGCTGCCTTCCCTTTACCAATTAGAGAAAGCGGGTCACATCCACCCTGATACTCGGATTATCGGCGTAGGCCGTGCCGATTGGGATAAAGACGCGTACACAGCCGTGGTAAAGGAAGCCCTCGATACCTTTATGAAAGAGAAGCTGGATGACGAACTGTGGGAAAAACTCAGTTCACGTCTCGACTTCTGTAATTTAGACGTCAATGACAGCAAACACTTTGCCAAATTGGGCAAAATGTTAGACCAAAAAAATCGCACCACTATCAACTATTTCGCCATGCCGCCTAATACTTTTGGTGCAATTTGCAAAGGCTTGGGTGAAGCGGGTCTTAATAAAGAACCGGCGCGCGTGGTCATGGAGAAACCGTTAGGGAAAGATTTAGCCTCTTCGCGGGTAATTAACGACCAGGTTGCTGAATACTTCAACGAGTGTCAGGTTTACCGTATCGACCATTATCTCGGCAAAGAAACCGTGCTGAACTTATTAGCGTTGCGTTTTGCCAACTCTTTGTTTG
Source organism: Yersinia aldovae ATCC 35236 (assembly GCF_000173735.1). Taxonomy (GTDB): domain Bacteria; phylum Pseudomonadota; class Gammaproteobacteria; order Enterobacterales; family Enterobacteriaceae; genus Yersinia; species Yersinia aldovae. The sequence continues at coordinate 143,083 of NZ_ACCB01000001.1, forward strand.
CATCAAACTGGGATAACCGCACGATTGATCATGTGCAGATCACGGTTGCTGAGGAAGTGGGGATTGAAGGGCGCTGGGGCTATTTTGATCAGGCGGGACAGATGCGTGACATGATCCAGAACCATCTGTTGCAAATTCTGACCATGATTGCCATGTCGCCGCCTGCGGACTTGAGCACCGACCGTATCCGTGATGAAAAAGTGAAAGTGCTGCGCTCTCTGCGCCGTATTGATCACACTAATGTGCGTGAAACTACGGTTCGTGGCCAATATACCGCAGGTTTCGTGCAGGGCAATAAAGTGCCGGGCTATTTGGAAGAGGAAGGCGCGAATAAGAGCAGCAATACCGAAACCTTCGTTTCCATTCGTGTCGATATCGATGACTGGCGCTGGGCCGGTGTACCATTCTATCTCAGAACCGGTAAACGTTTGCCAAGTAAATGCTCTGAAGTGGTGGTGTACTTTAAAAACCCCGCGCTGAACCTGTTCCGTGAATCTTATCAGCAATTACCCCAAAACAAGCTGACCATTCGTTTACAACCGGATGAAGGCATTGAAATTGAAGTGCTGAATAAAGTGCCAGGCCTTGAGCACAAACACCGCTTACAAACCACCAAGCTTGACCTTAGCTTCTCTAAAACCTTTAACGAACAGCATATTGCTGACGCTTATGAACGTCTGTTACTGGAAACCATGCGCGGCATTCAGGCACTGTTTGTACGCCGTGATGAGGTTGAGGAAGCCTGGAAGTGGGTCGATTCCATCATGGATGCCTGGGCTGCTGATAATGAAGCGCCTAAGCCTTACCAATCCGGGACATGGGGGCCAGTTGCATCTGTTGCCATGATCACTCGTGATGGTCGTTCATGGAATGAGTTCGAATAAATATTTAGGTTATGACTATACCCTAAATAATTCGAGTTGCAGGAAGGCGGCAAGCGAGAGACAAATGGGTTGTAAACCACTTTGAACAGCGCTTGCGCTGGCCCGCATGGTGATTCTTTATGGCAGGCAGAAGGCAGGAGTCATTATTCTGCCTGCCATATTTCAACTGACACCTTCGGGTGAGTACATGCCAATCGGCATAAGTGGAGAAAACAACTGATGAAAAGCTGGAAAACGAGCGCAGAACAAGTCATGACCGCAGGTCCCGTTGTCCCGGTGATTGTGATTAACAAGCTTGAGCAGGCAGTGCCGCTGGCGAAAGCGTTAGTGGCAGGTGGTGTTCGGGTGTTGGAAGTCACGTTGCGTACCGCTTGTGCTGTTGAGGCTATTCGTGCCATTGCGAAAGAAGTTCCTGAGGCTATGGTGGGGGCCGGTACTGTGCTTAACCCGCAACAGTTAGCGGATGTGGTTGAGGCGGGCGCGCAATTTGCCATTAGCCCAGGGCTGACAGATGAACTTCTGAAAGCTGCCACTGAAGGCTCTATTCCATTGATTCCAGGGATCAGCACGGTTTCAGAACTGATGCTGGGTATGAGCTATGGCCTGCGTGAGTTCAAATTCTTCCCGGCGGAAGCTAATGGCGGTGTGAAAGCGTTGCAAGCCATTGGCGGCCCATTCTCCCAAGTGCGTTTCTGCCCAACTGGCGGTATTACACCTAACAACTATCGTGATTATCTGGCACTGAAAAGCGTGTTGTGTATCGGTGGCTCATGGTTGGTTCCTGCGGATGCGTTGGAAAAAGGTGACTACGCTCGCATTACAGAATTAGCAAAACAAGCCGTAGCGGGTGCAACGGCATAAACCGTGGTAACTCCCTGAGCTGACGGGAGAATCCGCGCTTTTTTGCTGAAAATAAAACCTCTGTCATACAGGGGTTTTGTTTTTTTGAAATCCCTAACTTATTATTTTTTAATCTCTTTTTTAAAGTATTTATTAAATTGATGGTTTGCTTTCTAAAATCGGCTGTGGTAAAACTAGCGTAGTTAATTATTCTAATTTTATGAGGGTTTTAGGCGTATCACACTGGTTTTAGCATACAAGAATGTAGCTAAAGCGCGTGTGGCTAAAAAAAAGAGATATATTATGATGAAAATTAATGGAATCACTTTCAAACCTTCTACCTGTCAACTCTTCCTGTCAGCCATTTTGGCCAGTGAGCATCACTGGTGCAGCGAGCTATAGCGTCTTTCTTCTCCCATTTTAGTTAAAAATTTATACGCCAAGTGAGTTTCTATTTCTTACGGCCTGCACACGTCTGATCCCTGTGAATTGAGGGGCTACGTGAGGATAACCGTAACAAATAGACCTTAGCGTGCGTTTGTGCGTGTTAGGAGAAGAATGATGATTTATTGGATATTCTTAGGTTTAGCGATTGTTGCAGAGATTATCGGCACCTTATCAATGAAATACGCCAGTATGAGCGGTGAGATGACCGGGCATATTGTGATGTATTTTATGATAACTGGCTCATATATCCTGCTGGCGTTGGCGGTTAAAAAAGTGGCGTTGGGTGTGGCTTATGCGCTGTGGGAAGGGATTGGTATTCTGATTATTACCGTATTCAGTGTGCTGTGGTTTGATGAAAGCCTCTCACCGCTGAAAATAGCCGGTTTAGTCACCTTGGTCGGCGGCATCATGTTAGTGAAATCAGGGACTCGTAAGCCGAACAAACCAAACAGTTCGAGCCGAAATTCAGGTGAGCATCATGCAGCAGCTTGAGTTTTATCATATTGCGTTTCTGATCCTGGCGGTCATTCTTGAGATTATTGCTAATATCCTGCTGAAAATGTCGGACGGTTTTCGCCGGGTATGGATAGGTATCTTGTCGCTATTGTCGGTGTTAGGGGCATTCAGCGCCTTGGCGCAAGCGGTGAAAGGTATTGAGCTGTCAGTGGCTTATGCGTTATGGGGCGGGTTTGGTATCGCGGCTACCGTGGCTGCCGGTTGGATTCTGTTTAATCAACGGCTGAACTATAAAGGCTGGATCGGTTTGCTCTTGCTCTTGGCGGGTATGGTGATGATAAAGCTATCCTAATATCCCCTTTGTACTTGAAGCTGCAGGGGTGTTGGCTGCGCGCGCAAACCCGAATCACTTACCGGTGTAAGCTCATCGGGATTTGTTTGCTGGCCGCCTACCTGCAACTCCAATTACTTTGGGTATATCGAGTGACAGTTTTTAATCGAAGCTGATAAGCGGGGAAATGTACTGAATGGGTCCTTATTTGTTTAAAATACAAGGGGCGTAAGCGACCGGAGTGCCCATCAGTGCAGTCGTCCCGCCGATCGCAAAATCAAATAGCCGCAATAATTTTGATTTCAACTTTATACTTTGGATTCATCAAGTTGGCTTCGACCGTACAACGTACAGGTGCACTGCCATCAACCACCCAGGCATCCCAGGCGGCATTCATACCGGCGAAGTCCGCTTTATCGGCCAGAAAAATGGTCGCATCGAGGATACGGCCTTTATCCGAACCCAGTTGATTCAGCATCATATCAATTGCTGCTAGCGTGTTTGCTGTCTGAGCGGTAATATCGGCATCCAGATTTTCCGGAACACTGGTGTAATAGATTGTGTCGTTGTAGACCACGGCGTCAGACCAACGTTTTTCTGGATTAATGCGCTCAATACTCATTTTCGCTCCTGTGTGTGAATGGCGATGTCAGTTGTTGGGGGATAGGGTAGCATAACAAAGGGCGAGAATGTGTGGTCGCGGGGCGATAGGCTTGGCATAATCAGCGCTGATTTCACTCGGAAGAGAAAGTGTGATAGACGATTTTGCAACAGACGGCGCATTAGCGCAGGCCATTACAGGTTTTAACCCCCGTGAGTCTCAGCGTCAGATGGCTGCGGCAATCAGTGATGCTATCGATACCAAACAACAACTGGTGGTGGAAGCGGGTACAGGTACCGGCAAAACATTTGCCTATTTAGCGCCGGCACTGCGGGCTGATTGCAAAGTGATTATCTCCACCGGCTCCAAAGCATTGCAGGATCAACTCTATTCCCGCGATCTGCCCACCGTTGCTACGGCACTAAAATACAAAGGTAAGATGGCGCTATTGAAAGGGCGCTCAAATTATTTATGTCTGGAACGCCTTGAGCAGCAATCGCTAGCGGGAGGGGAGCTTGCCGGTGAAACGTTGGTTGATCTGGTGCGCTTGCGGGGGTGGTCTGCTGAAACCGTCGATGGGGATATTAGCACCTGTGGGCAGGTGGCGGAAGACAGCTTTGTCTGGCCACTGGTGACCAGTACCAATGATAATTGTCTGGGCAGCGATTGCCCGCTGTATAAAGATTGCTTTGTCGTGAAAGCGCGCCGTAAGGCAATGGATGCGGATGTGGTGGTGGTTAATCATCACCTGTTCTTGGCGGATATGGTGGTGAAGGAGAGTGGTTTTGCCGAACTGATCCCCACCGCCGACGTGATGATTTTCGATGAAGCCCACCAGATTCCGGATATCGCCAGTCAGTATTTTGGTCAGCAACTGACCAGCCGGCAATTGATGGATTTGGCGAAAGATATCATTATCGCTTATCGCACCGAAGTGCGTGACTCCGCGCAATTGCAAAAAAGTGCTGATCGCTTGACGCAAAGCACGCAAGACTTCCGTCTGGTACTTGGCGAACCGGGTTACCGCGGTAACTTGCGTGATATCATGGAACAACCGGCTATCCAGCGCGCCTTATTGCTGCTCGATGATGCGCTGGAGCTGTGCTACGACGTCATGAAGCTGTCTCTTGGGCGTTCAGCGATGCTGGACGCGGCTTTTGAACGGGCTACAGTATATCGTAACCGCCTCAAGCGTCTAAAAGATGTAGCCACCCCAGGCTACAGCTACTGGTATGAATGTAATTCGCGCCATTTCGTGCTGGCACTGACACCGCTGTCCGTCTCAGACCGTTTCCGCGAATTGATCGAAGAGAAGCCCGGCACCTGGATTTTTACCTCCGCTACGTTATCGGTGAACGATCAGTTATCACATTTTACTTTGCGCTTGGGGTTGACCCATGCCAAGACCTTGCTGTTACCCAGCCCATTTGATTATGCCAATCAAGCGCTACTCTGTGTTCCACGCGATCTGCCTGCGGCCAATGAACCGGGGGCGGCGCGCAGACTTGCCGTGATGCTCAAACCCTTGATTGATGCCAATCAAGGGCGCTGTTTTTTCCTGTGTACTTCACACCAGATGATGCGGGGGCTGGCAGAAGAGTTCCGCGCCAGCATGACGTTACCCGTATTGGTGCAGGGTGAAACCAGTAAAGGGCAGTTATTAGCGCAGTTTGTCGCCGCAGGTAACGCGCTATTAGTTGCCACCAGCAGTTTCTGGGAAGGGGTTGATGTGCGTGGTGATGCGCTCTCGTGCGTTATCATCGACAAATTGCCGTTTACCTCACCGGATGACCCTTTGTTGAAAGCGCGTATTGAGGATTGCCGCCTGCGCGGTGGTGATCCATTCAATGACGTACAATTGCCTGATGCCGTTATTACCCTTAAGCAGGGCGTGGGCCGGTTGATTCGTGACATTGATGATCGCGGGGTGCTGGTCATTTGTGACAATCGGTTGGTTATGCGGCCCTACGGAGCCATGTTTTTAAACAGTTTGCCGCCAGCGCCGCGCACCCGGAGCCTGGCGAAAGCCATTGCTTTTCTCAAGCAGCGTGATTGAGGGTAAAGCGAGCAGGGGTGTGCTATCATGCGCGCCCTGTATTGAATTCATTCTACTTTCCTGCCGAGGTTGGTTGGCATGTCCACGCGAATTTTAGCAATCGATACTGCGACAGAAGCTTGTTCGGTCGCACTCTGGAATAACGGCGAAGTTCAGGCTCTGTTTGAACTTTGTCCACGGGAACACACCCAACGTATTTTACCGATGGTACAGCAGATATTGGCTGATTCGGGCTTATCACTGCAACAACTTGATGCACTGGCGTTTGGCCGTGGGCCGGGGAGTTTCACCGGTGTGCGCATTGGTATTGGTATTGGTCAGGGGCTGGCATTAGGCGCTGATTTACCGATGATCGGTGTTTCAACCTTACAGACGATGGCGCAAGGCGCATTGCGCCTAACCGGTGCGACGCGGGTGCTGGCCGCAATAGATGCTCGTATGGGAGAGGTCTATTGGGGGGAGTTCGAACACAATAGCGCAGGGGATTGGGCGGGTGATGAAACCGAAGCGGTGATGAAACCTGAACAGGCTGTGGCCCGTGCGCAGTCGTTAAACGGCCACTGGGCGACGGTAGGTACTGGCTGGCAAACTTATCCTGACTTGATCAGCGGCAGCAACATGGTGCTGACTGACGGGCAAATTGCCCTGCCACATGCTGAAGATATGCTGCCTCTGGCATTGTCATCCTGGGCGAATGGGCAAGCAGTGCGTGTTGAACTGGCTGAACCGGTTTATCTGCGTAATGAAGTCACTTGGAAAAAACTGCCGGGGCGTTAGAAAACGGGCAACTTGTTATCAAGATTAGAGTCTAAAATATTAAGACAGCTAAGAAATAATAAGGGGTAGCAAGTGATGGAGAAAAATACGTCAATAACTCACTCGATGAAATACAGAAGCCGCAAAGGGATGTATGGTTGGCTGGGGCTAGGGGTATTGCTACTTTCGGGTTGCGTAACGGTTCCTCCGGCGATTCAAGGAACCACGGCGACGCCGCAGCAAAATCTTAATCTGGTGAGAACGTCACCACAGACTTTTATGGGTCAGGAAGCACGTTTTGGCGGCACGGTGATTAATGTGAACAACGAACAGCATCGCACCCGGCTTGAAATTGCCAGTGTACCGCTGGATTCTGGTGCGCGTCCTACTTTGGGAGAACCTTCACAAGGGCGTGTTATTGCCTATGTAAATGGGTTCCTTGAACCGGTCGATTTCCGTGGGCATCTGGTTACCGTTGTTGGCCCCATTGCGGGTGTTGAAGCCGGCAAAATCGGTACGACACCTTACAATTTTGTGGTGATTAATGCGACGGGTTACAAGCGTTGGAATCTTGAGCAACAAGTGATGATGCCGCCGGCAATGGGGCCTTGGGGCTATCGTAACCCAGGAATGTGGGGGCCAGGATGGGGCGGTTGGTATAATCCAGGCCCGGCACAGATACAAACTATCGTTACGGAATAAAGAGTTGTTATAATAATTAGCAATATATTTATAGTTGTTATTCTTTGAGAAGGGCGCTGATGTCAGCGCCTTTTTTTATGACGGTTTGCCGCTGAATTAGTGGGCTAAATACGGCAGGTGGATAACCTGTGTGATGATTAAGCAATCAAACGAATGGCCGCCGTTATCGCACTGAAAATCACTAAAACGGTATATAATCAATAGGTTACAGTTTTCCGCGGCAGGGGTTACTATAACTAATTGATTTATTAAATAATTACTGGTTGATATTGGCACCGCTAATTATTTTTGTGATCTCAGCGCTGGAAAATAGTGACCTATATCGCAACCTCAAAATTGTTTAAAAGCAAACTGGTAAGCTGAGTTAAAATATTGTTAAGGTTCTGGTGTGGATTGGTGTCCGACCATAACGACCAATAATCATTTCAGGAGTACTACCTTGGAAAAAGTATGGCTAAAGCGTTATCCGGCAGATGTCCCCGCAGAGATCGATCCGGATCGCTATTCTTCTTTGGTGGAAATGTTTGAGAGCGCGGCTTTACGCTATGCAGATCAGCCTGCGTTTATCAATATGGGGGAGGTGATGACCTTCCGTAAGTTGGAAGAGCGTAGCCGTGCTTTTGCCGCCTATCTGCAACAAGGTCTTGGTTTGCAAAAAGGTGACCGCGTGGCATTGATGATGCCAAATCTGTTGCAATATCCTATTGCCCTGTTTGGCATTTTACGTGCGGGTATGGTTGTGGTGAATGTGAACCCACTGTATACCCCGCGAGAACTTGAGCATCAGCTTAATGATAGCGGGGCTGCCGCCATCGTTATTGTCTCCAACTTTGCTCATACCCTTGAAAAAGTGGTGTTTAAAACTCAGGTAAAACACGTCATTTTAACCCGCATGGGTGACCAGCTATCGACGGCAAAAGGAACGCTGGTGAATTTCGTGGTGAAATACATTAAGCGATTGGTGCCAAAATACTATCTGCCGGATGCTATTTCATTTCGCACCGCGCTGCAAAAAGGCCGCCGCCTGCAATATGTTAAGCCCGACGTGATCAATACCGATATGGCATTTTTGCAATATACTGGCGGAACAACCGGTGTTGCCAAAGGCGCGATGCTGACGCACCGTAATATGCAGTCGAACCTGGAACAGGTAAAGGCGGCTTACGCACCGTTATTGCAACCCGGCCATGAGATGGTCGTCACCGCACTGCCCCTCTATCATATTTTCGCGTTGACCATGAACTGTTTGCTGTTTATCGAGTTGGGTGGGCGCAGTTTATTGATAACCAACCCGCGCGATATTCCAGGCATGGTGAAAGAGCTAAGTCGCTATCCTTTCACGGCGATAACCGGGGTAAATACGCTATTTAACGCATTGTTAAATAACGAGGAGTTTACCAAACTTGATTTCTCCGCTCTGCGTCTTTCAGTTGGCGGTGGAATGCCAGTGCAAAAAGCGGTTGCTGAACGGTGGGAAAAACTGACCGGCAAGCTCCTACTGGAAGGTTATGGTTTAACTGAGTGTTCACCGCTTGTTACCGGCAATCCCTATGATTTGAAGCACCATAATGGCAGCATTGGCTTACCGGTGCCTTCAACCGATGTACGTCTGGTTGATGATGAGGGCCATGAGGTTGCATTGGGTCAGCCAGGTGAACTATGGGTGCGCGGGCCACAAGTTATGTTAGGCTATTGGCAGCGGCCAGAGGCTACCGATGAAATATTAAAAGACGGTTGGCTGGCAACGGGTGATATTGCGACGTTGGATGAACAAGGGTTCTTGCGCATTGTCGATCGTAAAAAAGATATGATTCTGGTTTCAGGTTTCAACGTTTATCCAAATGAGATTGAGGATGTGGTAGCGTTGCATACGAAAGTGCTGGAGTCTGCCGTTGTTGGGGTGCCTAATGAGGTCTCCGGTGAGACGGTAAAACTTTATGTGGTAAAAAAAGATGCGTCACTAACAATAGATGAGTTATTGACCCATTGCCGCCGCTACCTTACCGGGTATAAAGTACCGAGAATTGTAGAGTTCCGTGACGAGTTGCCGAAGTCAAATGTCGGTAAAATTTTGCGCCGAGAACTACGTGATGAGCAGGTTAAGCCTACGGTGGATGACCAAAACGCCGCTTAACCTAAGCGAGTCACCTAATCATCATCAACAACGCCGGTCATCACCGGCGTTGTTGTGTTTGTCATAGACTACCGACTATATAGAGAATGACGTTTTGAATTATCAGTTGATCACTACCAACAGTGCGTTACAGCAGGTTTGCGAACAAGCCAGAACACACACTCATGTCGCGCTGGATACCGAGTTTGTCAGAACACGTACCTACTATCCTCAACTGGGGCTGATTCAACTGTTTGACGGTGAACAACTTTCACTGATTGACCCTTTGCCCATTACGCAGTGGCAACCCTTCCGCGCGTTACTGCAAGATTTGAGTGTCGTGAAGTACCTACATGCGGGTAGCGAAGATTTGGAAGTGTTCTTAAATGCTTTTGAGCAGATGCCAACGCCGATGATTGACACGCAGGTGCTGGCGGCATTTTCAGGGCGCACGTTGTCCTGTGGATTTGCCATGTTGGTGAATGAATTTGAAGGTATCGAGCTGGATAAAAGCGAGTCACGCACGGATTGGATAGCGCGCCCCCTGAGCGAAAAACAGTGTGATTACGCTGCCGCCGATGTGTTTTATCTTTTGCCGTTGGCCGCGAAATTGGTTGAGGCGACTGAAGCCGCAGGGCGTATGGATGCCGCAATTGATGAGTGTGAATTGTTGTGTCGCCGCCGCAGTGAAACACTTGATCCAGAGCTGGCTTACCGCGAGATTACCAATGCCTGGCAGTTGCGCGGTCATCAACTGGCCTGTTTGCAGATGTTAGCGGCATGGCGTTTGCGTCAGGCACGCGAGCGTGATTTGGCGGTTAATTTTGTGGTGCGTGAAGAGAACCTGTGGCAGGTCGCCCGTTATCAGCCGACCTCGTTAGGTGAACTGGACTCTCTGGGCCTGAGTGGGCAGGAGATCCGGTATCATGGGCGCACCTTACTGGCGCTGGTGGCAGAAGCAAATAAAGTACCTGAAGAGCAGCTCCCGCTGCCCGTGGCTAATCTGATTGATCAACCTGGCTACAAGAAGGTCTTTAAAGATATTAAAGCATTAATTACGTCAATCAGTGAGCGCAGTGGATTAAGCAGTGAACTACTGGCATCGCGTCGCCAAATTAATCAGTTACTCAGTTGGCACTGGAAATTGAAGTCGTCTGAGATACAACCTGAATTATTAAGTGGCTGGCGTGGGGATCTGATGTCTGTAGAATTAATGGCGATTTTACAGCAATATTAATCAATATTCAGGGTGGAGGTGACTTCACTCTGGATATATATACAGCCGTTTGAAGGAAATACCCCCTGTAAATAAATACAGGGGATAGTTATTGCGAAGAAATCATTTAGGTGTTTCTTCCGTTTCCGGTAATGTCACGTTAAGTTCAAGCACCGAAATATCATCCCCTTTTTGCTCAAATTGCACATGCAGCATTTCAGGATCGATCTGGATATATTTACAAATAACCGCCAAAATATCGCGTTTCAAGTCAGGCAAATAATGGGGTTCACTGTCCCCACGACGACGCTCAGCGACGATAATTTGCAGCCGTTCCTTGGCTATATTGGCTGTCGGTTTTTTGCGGGACAGAAAAAAGTCTAACAAAGCCATGGTTTATCCCCCAAAAAGGCGTTTCAGGAAGCCCTTCTTCTCTTCTTCAATGAAGCGGAAGGGGCGTTCTTCTCCTAGCAAACGGTCAACGGTATCGTCATAAGCTTTACCGGCATCTGACTCTTTGTCCAGAATAACAGGCTCGCCTTGGTTCGAGGCGCGCAGTACTGATTGGTCTTCTGGAATAACGCCAACCAACGGTATCCTTAGAATATCGAGGACATCTTCCATACTAAGCATATCACCGCGATTAACACGCCCTGGATTGTAGCGGGTTAACAGCAGATGCTCTTTAATGGGCTCCTGGCCTTTTTCAGCACGACGTGACTTAGATGACAATATCCCGAGGATTCTGTCTGAGTCACGTACTGAAGAGACCTCAGGGTTGGTGGTGATAACAGCCTCGTCGGCGAAATAGAGCGCCATTAGCGCACCGCTTTCGATACCTGCCGGAGAGTCACACACCACGAACTCGAAATTCATTTCACCCAGATCGTGCAAAATCTTCTCAACACCCTCTTTGGTCAGGGCATCTTTATCACGAGTTTGTGATGCGGGCAGAATATAGAGATTATCTGTACGTTTATCTTTGATTAATGCCTGATTCAACGTGGCATCACCTTGAATAACATTAACAAAATCATAAACGACCCGGCGTTCACATCCCATAATCAAATCAAGGTTCCGCAGGCCGATATCGAAATCGATGACCACGGTTTTCTTACCTTTTTGGGCCAAGCCGGTTGCGATAGCCGCGCTTGATGTGGTCTTGCCAACGCCCCCTTTACCCGATGTAACAACAATAATGCGTGCCATGAAATGGATTCCTTGTCAAAAGGGCTTAATTTAAAGGTTGTATAGTTAACGCGTTATCCAGCAGATGCAGACGTGCTGCCTGACCGAAATAGCCCGGCGGAATCTGATCACTTAACCAGTACTGCCCTGCGATAGAGACTAGTTCAGCACCCAGATGCGTGCAAAAAATCTGACATTGGGCATCACCGGATGCACCTGCCAGCGCACGGCCTCGCATCATTCCATAGATATGAATATTGCCATCGGCAATTAATTCAGCACCGGCACTGACACTGCTGATAACAATCAAATCGCAATTTCGGGCATAGATCTGTTGGCCAGAACGGACAGGAGTACTGATGATACGTGTCTTGACAGGGGCATTCTCTGGTGGGCTGACGACAGGTTCAGGGGCCATTTTCTGACCTTTGCCTTCGCTCAATAACGGCAAACCTGCCCGTGCTATTGCCCGCTTTTGACGCTCATCCTGACAACCACTGATGCCAACAATACGCAGACCTGCTGAAGTGACAGCCTGTTGTAGATCTTTCCAGTTAGCACCGTTAGGTAACGTTGCAACGTTAATCACAACAGGGGCGTTTTTCAGGAAAGCGGGGGCTTGGTCCACCTTTTCCTGTAAAGCCTGACGGATTACCTCTGGTCGGGCATCATGCAAATGAATGACCGATAGGGTAAAACTACTGCCTTTTAACTCAATTGGCGATTGTGACATCTATCCTGACTCAGTTTCAGCTACGTTTAATCCCCGTAATATCATTCGGGGCACAATATTCCGATGTTCCTAAGCATGTTATAGGTAATATAAAAATAAATCTATCCGTATCAATATATTGAGATCTTAAGTTCACAATTACTCCAAACTGATAGGAAATTACAGCATAAGTTCCTCCTATTCGCTAGCCCCGACCTGCCTATATTTAATTGTTATCACTGTTGTTTTGTACTTGTGTATTTTTTCAACAAATGAATTTGCTGACCTAAAATTTATTTCTACCCATAAAAAGGGCTGTTTTGTATCGAATAGACTTATAGCTCACCAATATTACGGCTTTTAAGATGATGAAATAGAGACAATGAAGAGGTTATTATCCGTTGGTCGAAATACGCAACCGTATTTATTTCAGAAAAATCTCACCTGGGGTCGGGTATTAGTTTTGCTAGTCACTAGTGATTCCTTATTGAGAATGATAATTATTTTGTGATAACTTACGGGTTCGATAAAACATTAGTACAGGAAAATAACGATGAAAAGGAACTTCATCCTGCCATCATTCATCTGTGGTGTAGCTCTATCTTTATCACTTGCGGCACATGCTGATTTTAATTATCACGCTGAAATACCGAAGGATAATAAAGTCCCCACTGACTATTTGGAAAAGCGTAAAGCACTGGCACCCACTGCACCCGACGCGCAATCCTGGCAGCGTCAGGTAGACGAGGCGCAAGCTCGTGCGGATGCAGAGGCGGCAAGACGTAAAAGTGAGAAAAAAGCGAAGTGCGAGGAGCAGGCGTACCACCAAGTCAGGCGTATTGACCGAGACAAGCGCCAATATTATGTACCGCCGCCTTGTATTGGTATCTATTGATATCTGCAACGTGTGAACGTGCAGTCGTGGTATAGTTATCTGCTAATTATGCAGGTTTACTATCGAATTCATCAAATAGAGTCCAGAACATGCTTTGTGCGATTTACAGAAGCCCGAAACGGGATCAAACCTACCTTTATATTGAAAAAAAGATGATTTTTCTCGGGTGCCGGCTGAATTACTCACCCGTTTTGGTCAGCCACAGTTTGCGATGTTGCTGTCGTTAAATGAACGTAAAACCCTCGCTACCGCTGATGTCGAGAAAGTGAAGAACTCATTGGTTGAGCAAGGCTTCTATCTGCAAGTTCCGCCTCCACCAGAAAGCTTGTTAAAAATGCATTTAGGCGAAACTAAAGCATAATGGCGGCGCGGTGTGACCAATGGCGATAAACCCATCGCCATAATCTTTATTTTCATAACGCTCATCGTCATAACATCCACAGCTACAATAGAAGGAAGTTACGGCGTGAAACCCGTCTGACTTGGGATCTTCACACCTGCACAGGGTAGCATTTTAACCAAGGAATACGCCGATGAAATTGTCAATGATCGCACTCGCGCTGGCAGCATTAGTGTCTGCGGGGTGCGCCCATAAAAATACGGCGACACCGCTTATCGTTAGCGCACAGGCGGCTCCTGCGCCCCAATCGATGTTAAGTTCGCCGTCGTCGGCGGGTAACCACACAGCAACTACGTTGTCTCAGCAGGGGCGCTCCCCGGCTGAATTCCCTGCCTATGTTGATGAGTTAAAAGCACAAGCGAGAGCCAAAGGGATTAGTCAGGCGACCCTTGATGTTGCTTTTGCCAACATTCATTTTGTTGACCGGGTTATCCAATCAGACCGTAATCAGTTAGAAAAGAAAGTGACTCTGGATGATTATCTCGCCAAAGTTCTGACTGCGACCAAGATAGAGCAGGGCAAAGAGATTTATCAGCGCTATCAGCCGCAATTATCACAAGTGACCGCACGCTATGGCGTACCCGAACGTTATATTGTTGCGCTGTGGGGCATGGAAAGCGGTTTTGGCAAAATTCAGGGCAAAGAAGATGTGATATCAGCGCTCTCTACGCTGGCCTTTGAAGGGCGTCGGGAAACCTTCTTTACTAACGAATTAATTGCTGCGCTGAAAATAATTCAACAAGGAAAAGTTGATGATCCACAGCTTAAAGGCTCATGGGCCGGTGCGATGGGGCAGAGCCAGTTTATGCCAAGCTCTTTCCTGACCTATGGGGTCGATGGTGATGGCGATGGAAAAATAGATATTTGGAATAATATTGATGATGTATTTGCTTCCACGGCTAACTATCTGTCTACTGAAGGTTGGAAACCCGGCATAGGTTGGGGTCAGGAGGTTGTCTTACCTCAAACTTTTGATGTAAACCAGGCTGGATTGAAAAACGGACAAGCAAAGACAGTCGCTCAATGGCAGCAGTTAGGGTTGACACCGGCTACGGCTGGCCAGTTTGCATCATCTGACCTCCGGGCCTGGGTCATCATTCCGGATGATGTGCGAGGAAGAGCATTTCTGGTTTATGATAATTTCCGGACCATTATGCACTGGAACCGTTCTTACTATTTTGCCATCAGCATCGGTATGATGGCCGATGCTATAAGCCAATAGTCTCTGTTTGCATGGGGAATGGGCTGCGGTGGGGCGTGTCTATCAGCGTGAAACTTCAGGAGAGACAGTATGTATCAACATAGAGACTGGCAAGGGGCTTTGCTGGATTTCCCCGTAAATAAAGTCGTTTGCGTCGGCAGTAACTATGCCGCACATATTAAAGAAATGGGAAGTACAGCCTCTGTCGAGCCAGTGCTGTTTATCAAACCTGAAACGGCACTTTGCGATATTCGCCAGCCTGTCTCTATCCCGAAGGATTTTGGTTCGGTACATCACGAGGTTGAATTGGCCGTTTTGATTGGCACCCCGTTGAAACAAGCGAATGAAGACCGCGTGGCTCGCGCTATTGCAGGGTATGGTGTGGCGCTTGATCTAACCTTGCGTGATTTGCAAGCGGGGTTCAAAAAAGCAGGTCAGCCGTGGGAAAAAGCCAAGGCATTTGATGGCTCTTGCCCCATGTCTGGCTTTATTCCAGTGGCTGAATTTGGCGATGCGCAGCAGGCGGATCTGTTGCTGACAATCAATGGTGAAATCCGTCAACAGGGTAATACCCGTGACATGATCACCCCTATCATTCCGTTAATTATCTATATTAGCCGTTTCTTTACCTTGCGTGCAGGCGATATTGTGCTGACCGGTACACCTCAGGGAGTCGGGCCAATGCAATCGGGTGACATGCTGCAAATCTCATTGAATGGCAAGACGCTGAATACCCGCATAATCTAAGCTAAAATCTGCCGCCAGCGTAATATCCGCAGGCGGCAAGGCTTGCATCTGACCGCTAAAGCGTCTATAACGAGCCGCTTATTTAACGCTATGCTTATTAACTATACCGGATATCGATATGTCACAACTTCCTTTTTGGCAGCAAAAAACACTCGCTGAAATGTCAGATAGTGAATGGGAATCACTGTGCGACGGATGCGGTCAATGCTGTTTGAATAAGCTGATTGATGAGGACACCGATGAGATTTATTTCACCAATGTGGCCTGTGATCAGCTCAATATTAAAACATGCCAGTGTCGTAACTATGAGCGGCGCTTTGAGCTGGAAGAAGATTGCATCAAGCTAACCCGCGAGAATCTGGTGACATTCGAGTGGTTACCACCTACCTGCGCTTATCGCATGGTGGGAGAGGGCCGAGGTTTACCCGACTGGCACCCTTTGTTAACCGGTTCCAAGGCGGCGATGCACGGCGAGCGTATCTCAGTACGCCATATTGCGGTGCGCGAAAGTGAAGTGGTTGACTGGCAAGACCACATTTTAAATAAACCACAGTGGGCCAGATAGTCTGAATTTACTAAGCCAGCTATGGCATACTGGCATCGCAATTTAACCAAGAAACTCAATAAAATGAAATATTCAACATTCGTTGCTGCTATCTTCACCGTTTCAGCGACTTTCGCTAGTATTTACCAGGTTCAAGCCGCTGGGACGTCATTGATTAATCTGGATTGCCAACTGAAAAATGGCGGTAATCTGGCGGCGATATTAGATGGCCCCAATCAACAACTGACCATCGATAAATCCGTTTTTCAGTTCATAAAAGTTAAGCCAGAGGGTCAGGGCGAAGCACTCATATTCCAGAAGGCTAACAGCGAAGAACCGGTTATCGCTTCACTTAATATTTCAGCCATGCCGATACGTCTGGCTATCGTTGATAATGAGCAGGTCAGCCAATATATTTGTACCTATACTTCGGCATAATCTGTTGTTCGCTTAATCGAAAGGGCTACTTTGACTGTGGCCTTTTTGTTATGTATCATGTTGATATTTAAGTTATTTTATAAAATATATGAAAAATAAAAAACAGCAAAAACCATCTTGAATGAGAGGTTTTCTCGAATAAGCTTGATGAATGGTAATAACAGTGTATAATTATTAGTCTGCTAAAATAATAACATAATTAGATCAACGGCAGTTGATAGATAAGATGCTATGCTGGGAAGCTTATTGGTTGGCAGTGTGCTTCTCTGTTGTGCAATGGTCATGCTTAGGCTGTGTAACGTCGGAGTGTACGATGAACGCTTACACCATAATATGACGGCCGGGAAAGTACCGGCACCCTTTCAAAACCCTGGTGACCACTGGGGTTTTTGCTTATGAGCAGCTAAACCGATATAGCAAATCAATTTTTCCCTTTTTTATCAGTAAATGCCTGCTAAAACAGCGAATAGATTAATTCTGAGTCGGCAATGACGCTACCCGCAAAGCAGTTGAGTGAGCCATACATCTGGGGAATTAAATAGCGTGATTGATAACACCGCGGTTATCGCTGCTTCTGCAATCATTGAGGAGGGGGCGGTCATTGGTGCGAATGTACAGATTGGGCACTTTTGCTTCGTTGGTTCTCAAGTCATTATTGGTGCCGGAACAGTACTGAAATCCCATATTGTGATTAATGGTATTACCGAGCTGGGGCAAGACAACCATATTGGGCAATTCTCCTCTATTGGTGAGGTAAATCAGGATCTTAAATATAACGGTGAGCCTACCCGCGTTATTATTGGTAACCGGAATGTGATTGAGCAAAATGTCACTATTCATCGTGGTACGATTCAGGGCAGTAGCCTGACCGCTATGGGTGATGATAATTACCTGATGAGCCATGTGCATATTGGCCATGATTGTATTATCGGTAGCCATTGCTCACTGGCATCGAATGTGGGTTTGGCCGGTCATGTGGAACTGGATGATTTTGTTCTTATTTACGCAGCAAGTGCCATCCATCAGTTTTGTATCATCGGTGCTTATGCACAAATTAATCTCAGTACCTGTGTGGTACAGGATGTACCGCCCTATGTTATTGCGCAGGGGAATAGGGCAAAACCGGTGGGTGTCAGAAGCCAGGGGATGAGTGCCGACGGGAATGAACACCATGCGATTGAACGTGCTTACCAGCTTATCTATCACAGCGGCAAACCGGTGGCTGATGTTAAAGATGAGATTGACGTAATGGCCAGAGAGTGGCAAAGACTGCGAGTTTACAACGCCTTTTTCTCGCGTTCAGCTCGTGGAATTATTCGTTAATCAATTATGGATTGATTAACGAATAAATAAAAATGGCACCATAGCGGTGCCATTAATAGATAAAGATACGTATGGAAATTATCGACCAAACAGATCACGTCTTTTCGGTTTAACAAATTGGCTGATCAGAACCAGAACGCCGATTAACAGGTAGGCGGTAAAAATACCCACCAACCACTGCGGCATCTCCAGTGACAGGAATTCCCATTGTTTTACCGAGCAATCACCGCTGGCGAGAAATACCGCCGGGAACCATTTGTCCAACGGTAGCCACGAGGGGAAGTTGACAAAGAAATCACAGGTGGTAAAAGGCGATGGATGCAGTTGCAGCATCGTATGCACCCAAGCCAACTGAACCCCTCTCCAGGCACTGTAGATCCAGACGGCAATAGCCAGATAACGCAGCGGTGATTTAGGGGCTATTGCACCCAGCAATGATGCGCCGAGAATACCGAATAATGCGGCACGTTCATAAATACACATTACGCAAGGCTGTAGTAGCATAACGTGTTGAAAATAGAGCGCGACTAATTCTAGTGCAAGTGCAGTCAGGGCCATTAATAGCCAAGCACCGCGCCCTTTAGAGCAGCGGTTAAGGAATTGCAACATATCTTTATTTTCCATGCAGTAAGCAATTGTACCGGCAGTGTAAACCAATTCATCTTTGCTGCCAGCCACCCAACTGCAAAATTAGGTAAAAATCAGCGATTTCTCGCGCGTGACAGGGTATCACGAATATCAATTTAACTTTTCGTAAGATATTGGTTTGTTCTGCCAGCGCGTAAACGCCTCTCGGCAAGCCATTGAACGTTGCCGAGAGAAAGTGTAGGGCTGACAGCAGCTATAATGCAAGGTTCAGTGTGTGGTGACAACCCCTGCGGCTATTTTGGCAAGCTTATCCAGCCACTCTGCGTCATCCACTCCGTTGCCGGCACCAATAAAAACTCCACCCCCAGCAGCCCGACTACCGTCATCACAATAGTATAAGGCAGAGCCATATAAACCATGCGGCCATAAGACAGCCGGATTAGTGGTGCCAATGCGGAAGTCAGCAGGAACAAGAAAGCCGCCTGACCATTCGGCGTTGCAACTGAGGGCAGGTTGGTTCCGGTATTAATTGCGACCGCTAATAACTCAAACTGCCCAAGTGAGATAATGCCCTGTTCAAATGCGGTGCGGGCCTCATTGATATAAACGGTACCGACAAAAACATTGTCGGATACGGAGGAGAGCAGGCCATTAAACAGATAAAACAGCGATAACTGCGCCGATGGCGAAGATTGCAACACGAATTGGATGATTGGCGTGAACAGGCTTTGTTCGATTATAACGGCGACCACGGCAAAAAATACGGTCAATAAGGCCGCGAACGGCAACGCTTCCTGAAACGCTTTACCCAGTGAGTGCTCATTCGTGATACCACACAATGAAGTGGCCAGAATAATCACCGATAGCCCTACCAACCCTACCTCGGCCAGATGTAACGCCAGCGCCAACACCAACCAGACGCCAATTAGCGCCTGGATGACCAACTTCATTTTTTCTTGTTTGGTGCGTTTCGCGCCGGCTTGCTTGTCATAATCAGTCAACACCTGGCGCACCCGGCCCGGCAATTGAGCGCCGTAACCAAACAGCTTGAAACGCTCGACAAACAGACAAACTAGCAGGCCGCAACACAGAACCGGTAAGGTCACCGGTAGCATACGCACAAAGAATTCACCAAAATGCCAGCCGGCACTTTTGGCGATAATCAAGTTCTGCGGCTCGCCGACCATGGTCATCACCCCGCCCAAGGCTGTTCCCACACCTGCGTGCATCATCAGACTGCGCAGAAATGCCCGAAACTGCTCCAGTGTTTTGTGGTTCTCCTGGCTCTCAATACCACTGTCATCAGTAATGTCTTTATCGCTATGATTTGACGTAACATGATGATAAATAGTGTAGAAACCAACAGATATGCTGATAACGACTGCAATTACAGTTAATGCATCAAGGAATGCAGAGAGAAAAGCAGAAGCGACGCAAAAGGCTAACGAAAGGATGGTTTTAGAACGGATACTCAGCAACAGTTTGGTAAAGACAAACAACAACAGTTGCTTCATAAAGTAGATGCCTGCCACCATAAATATCAGCAGTAAGAGAACGTCCAAATTAGCAGCTATCTCTTCTGTGACCTGATGTGGGCTGGTCATGCCGATAGCAATGGCCTGAATAGCGAGTAACCCTCCTGGTTGTAATGGGTAACATTTCAGCGCCATCGCCAGGGTGAAAATAAATTCGATTACCAGCATCCAGCCAGCAAGGAAGGGGCTGACAAAGAAGAACACCAGTGGGTTAATGATGAGAAACCCTATTATTGCCAGTTTGTACCAATCGGGTGAGTTACCCAGAAAATTTCTAAGAATAGCTTGTCTGTTTGTCATATCCATCGTCAGTTACAATCCCCTGAATAAATTATTGTGATGCATTACCGCTAAAAGTTATATTTTCCGTTACGTCATTGCTGTAAAAACAGTTCGTATAAACTGCCTGTCATAACAACTGCACAATTTTCGCAACTTTATGACCGCTTTCACCATTTGTTCGGCAGAGTTGCTATATCCGGTTACAGTGGTCTGGTATGATGAGCGCACTAAATTGCTGAAATGTATCGCTACGGAACGTCAAAAAATATGGTTATAAAGGCGCAAAGTCCTGCCGGTTTCGCGGAAGAGTATATTATTGAAAGTATTTGGAATAATCGCTTCCCTCCAGGCACTATTTTGCCCGCGGAGCGTGAACTTTCAGAGCTAATTGGTGTTACCCGCACAACATTGCGTGAAGTGCTGCAACGGCTAGCCCGCGATGGCTGGCTCACTATTCAGCACGGTAAGCCGACGAAAGTAAACAATTTTTGGGAAACTTCTGGTCTCAGTATCTTGGAAACTCTGGCGCGCTTGGATCATGATAGCGTGCCACAATTGATAGATAACTTACTGGCTGTACGAACAAATATTGCGACTATTTTTGTTCGCACGGCAATCCGTAATCATCCGGAGAAGGCTCAGGAAATTCTGGCTGAGGCTAAAACCGTCGATGACAGCGCAGAAGCGTTTACTGCGTTGGATTATGGTATTTTCCGTGGTTTAGCTTTTGCTTCAGGCAATCCGATTTATGGCTTAATCCTGAATGGTTTAAAAGGGTTATATACTCGCGTCGGGCGTTACTACTTCTCTAATCCAGAAGCGCGCCAGTTGGCATTGACGTTCTATAGCAAGCTGTCGCAGTTGTGTGATGATAAAGCCTACGATCAGGTACCGGATAGCCTGCGTGCATACGGTAAAGAGAGTGGTGCTATTTGGCACAGTATGCAGGGCACTATGCCCAGTGATTTGGCGGAAGCCCGTCGCTAGCCGCGTATCGTGATGCAAAGCAAAGGGGCACTGAGTGCCCCTTTTCGTGGCTGTCGGTGGCTATCTAGCACTTATTCGCTTTGGGTGGCACACTATCGAGCAATTCGATGCTGCCATCATCATTCAACTGTTCCATATGAATATCAAATCCCCATAGGCGGTGAATATGTTTCATCACATGCTGACGGCTTTTATCTAATGGTGCCCGATCATGGGGAATGTAACGCAAGGTTAGAGATCGGTCGCCGCGTAAATCCACATTCCAGACCTGAATATTTGGCTCATGATTGCTTAGATTATATTGCGCTGACAATTCATTACGGATAGCACGATAACCCTCCTCATTATGAATGGCTGAAATCTCCAGATAGTTATTCTTATCATCATCAAGCACAGTGAATAGACGAAAATCACGCATTACTTTAGGTGATAGGAACTGGCTAATAAAGCTTTCATCTTTAAAATCGCGCATCGCAAAATGTAGCGTATCCAACCAATCTTTACCGGCGATATCCGGGAACCAGTAGTAGTCTTCTTCCGTCGGCGATTGACAGATACGTTTAATGTCCTGGAACATGGCAAACCCAAGTGCGTAGGGGTTTATTCCGTTGTAATAAGGGCTGTTATACGGCGGCTGATACACCACATTGGTATGGCTGTGCAAGAACTCCATCATAAAACGGTCAGTCACCCGGCCTTCATCGTACAGGTGATTAAGAATGGTGTAATGCCAAAATGTCGCCCAGCCTTCATTCATCACTTGTGTTTGTTTTTGCGGATAAAAATACTGGCTGACCTTGCGCACAATGCGTAATACTTCTCGCTGCCATGATTCCAGTAGCGGTGCATTCTTCTCCATAAAGTAGAGCAGGTTCTCTTGTGGCTCACTGGGGTAGCGGTGTGCCTGCGCCAGCACTTCGCCCTTATCTTTGCGGGGTAAGGTTTTCCATAACGAGTTGACCTGACTTTGCAGATACTCCTCACGACTTTTCTGACGAGCGGTTTCCTCGACCAACGAAATTTTTTGCGGCCTTTTATAGCGGTCAACACCGTAGTTCATGAGTGCATGGCATGAGTCGAGTAACCGCTCAACTTCCTCTACGCCATAGCGCTCCTCGCATTCACTGATGTAATGGCGGGCAAACAATAGATAATCCACGATGGAGCTGGCATCAGTCCATGCGCGGAATAAGTAGTTGTTTTTAAAGAATGAGTTATGGCCATAGCAGGCATGAGCCATCACCAGTGCTTGCATAGTGATGGTGTTTTCTTCCATCAAATAGGCGATGCAGGGATTGGAGTTAATCACAATTTCGTAGGCTAACCCCTGCTGGCCATGTTTGTACTTTTGTTCGGTTTCAATGAATTTTTTGCCAAACGACCAATGGGTATAGTTAATGGGCATACCAATACTTGAGTAAGCATCCATCATTTGTTCTGAGGTTATTACCTCAATCTGGTGGGGATAGGTATCGAGCCGGTAATGTTTTGCCACCCGGTCTATCTGATCCAAATAGACCTGCAACAATTCAAATGTCCAGTCCGGGCCGTCAGTCAGGCGCTTATCTTGCGCAGTTTGTTTCGGTGTTGAAGTTGTCATTAGCGCATCCTCACGGTTTATAACCCTGCAAAATACCAGTCACTTCAATAATCCTAGCTCAATATGAACAAACTGAGGCATGGCAAGACCTTATGTCAATATAGATTATTTTTTAGCGTGAGAAGGGATATTCTCAAAAATGATTTTATCGGGATAATGTCCTGATTATTTGTCTATTTTACAGAATATAAATCTAATAAAATAGCGTTTGGCGATATGCGTATTATCCATGCTATTAATATGGCTAATAGCATCATTTTATTGTCTTTATCCCTCTTGTAGGGTGAAAAATAGGGATTTATCGTTATTTTTCTAAAACCATTGAATGGAGAAGTTATCGCAAGGTAAATTAATTGTGAATAATCTCACAGTCTGTAATTAATCTGTTGGCTAGTTTTTTCCACTGGGTTAACTTTCTGTCAACAGAATATTATGCTTTGTGTCTGATGTTGAGGTGAGGATGATATGCGCGTTGTCATTTTAGGAAGTGGCGTGGTCGGGGTAGCCAGCGCCTGGTATTTAGCGAAAGACGGTCATGATGTTACCGTGATTGACCGTCAAGCGGGGCCGGCACAGGAAACCAGTGCCGCCAATGCGGGCCAGATTTCACCGGGATATGCCGCACCCTGGGCCGCGCCAGGGGTGCCTCTTAAGGCAATCAAATGGATGTTCCAACGCCATGCACCTCTGGCAATCCATCTGGATGGCAGCAGTTTCCAATTACGCTGGATGTGGCAGATGTTGAGAAACTGCGATACCTCTCACTATATGACCAATAAAAGTCGCATGGTGCGTCTGGCCGAATATAGCCGTGATTGCCTAAAAGACCTGCGGGAAGATACCGGTATCCAGTATGAAGGGCGTCAGGGCGGCACATTACAACTGTTTCGCACCGAACAACAATTTGATAATGCGGCGAAAGATATCGCGGTGCTGGATGATGCAGGTGTGCCGTATTCGCTGTTGACCGCAGAGCAACTGGCAACCGTTGAGCCTGCACTGGCTCAGGTTTCGCATAAACTGACCGGTGGTTTACGTTTGCCAAATGATGAAACCGGTGACTGCAAGTTATTTACCGAACGGTTGGCAAAAATGGCAGAACAGGCTGGGGTGAAGTTCATTTTTAATTGCGCCGTGGATCAGTTGCTGGTGGACCGCGATCAGATTGCTGGCGTGCTATGTGGTGATGACATTATCAAGGCTGACGCCTATGTGGTGGCTTTTGGCGCTTATTCTACCTCGCTCCTGGCCGGATTAGTGTCGATTCCGGTCTATCCGCTGAAGGGCTATTCTCTGACCATACCCATTACAAATCCTGATTATGCGCCGGTATCCACGGTGCTGGATGAAACTTACAAGATTGCTATTACTCGTTTTGATGATCGTATCCGCGTTGGGGGAATGGCTGAAATCGTCGGTTTTAATACCCAACTGGCATCCGCGCGACGAGAAACACTGGAAATGGTGGTCGGTGATTTATATCCCCACGGTGGCAATATCAGCGAGGCGACATTCTGGACCGGTTTACGCCCAATGACGCCGGATGGCACGCCTATTGTGGGCAGAACTTCGCTTAAGAATCTCTATTTAAATACCGGTCATGGCACATTGGGCTGGACGATGGCATGTGGGTCGGGCCAATTATTGGCTGACATTATGTATGGCCGCCGGCCGGCTATTTTAGCTGATGACCTCTCCGTCGCCCGGTATAGCGCGGGTTTTCGGCCACTGAATCTCGCGCCTTTACACGATATTCATCCGGTTCGTTAATGAGATTCAACTGATAATGACTGCCGACCCGATATTTCACACCGTTGGCAGTGAATAACTGAAGACTGTTTTGGAAGGAACGCCCATGCCTCGCCCCATTGCCGCTAAGCTGAATTTATCTGCTCTGAATCATAATCTGAATATTGTTCGTCAACATGTTGGTACAAGCAAAATCTGGTCGGTTGTGAAAGCCAATGCTTATGGCCACGGTTTGGCACGAGTTTGGCCGGGGTTGGCCGCCACGGATGGGTTTGCGTTGCTGGATCTCAATGAGGCGGTGCTGCTGCGTGAGCAGGGCTGGCAGGGGCCGATTTTGCTGCTCGAAGGTTTTTTCCAACCACCGGATTTGGCCCTGGTCGATCATTACCGGCTGACCACCACAGTGCATAGTGATTGGCAGCTTGAGGCGATTCGTGCAGCCCGCCTGGATGCGCCGCTCAATATTTATTTGAAACTTAATAGCGGTATGAATCGTCTCGGTTTCCCGTCTGAGCAAGCTGAGGCGGTGTGGCAATGGGCCAATAGCCTGAGCAATGTGGCTGAGGTGACACTCATGAGCCATTTTGCCAATGCAGATAATCATATTGGTGCGGGTGAGCAATTCGCACGGATTCAACACGTCAGCGAACATATTTCGGCGGCGCGCTGCTTTGCTAATTCGGCGGCAATACTGCGCCACCCTGAAACCCATTATGACTGGGTGCGTCCGGGGATCATTCTGTATGGTGCGTCTCCCAGCGGCGACATTGCCGATATCGCCGCTTTAGGTTTGCGCCCGGTGATGAGTTTGCACAGTGAAATTATCGCCTTACAAACGCTGTCAGTCGGGCACAGCGTGGGCTATGGCAGCCACTATTGCGCAAGCGAACCGCATCGTATCGGTGTGGTTGCTTGCGGCTATGCCGATGGTTACCCTCGGCTGGCTCCAGGTGGAACACCAATAAGGGTCGATGGCGTATTAACGCATACTGTCGGAGCCGTTTCGATGGATATGCTAACGGTGGATTTGACGCCATGCCCGCAGGCGGGTGTCGGCAGTAAGGTGGAGGTCTGGGGGGAGCATCTGCCTATCGATAATGTCGCCGCAGCGGCAGGTACGGTAGGTTATGAGTTGATGTGTGCGCTGGCAGGCCGCGTGCCAGTGACCGTCCAGCGCAGCTAGATTAGTGTTAGTTTATTTTTTCCAGTTTGCCGCGAACATGTCTGCTGGCGCGGCGTGCCTGCCATGCCAGTAGGCACCCTGCCAGCATCACGATAGCCAGAGATAACTTAGGCTCAATAGGTAACGCCATCGCCAACAGGCCCAATGCGGCTCCACCGGCCATTTGCACAAAACCGACCAACGCCGAAGCCACACCCGCTTCATTGGCATAGGGTTCCAGTGCATAACTGGTGGCAGGCCCCATCATAAAGGCTAAACCGGCGCAGGCACTGGCAACGGGTAGCATATAAACCAGCCAGTGTTGCTGTAGCTCTGGCGACAATCGAAGGCCATACAACAGACTGAAACACCCGAGTGCCATCAACACGCTACCGGTCATCAGGCAGGCAGGGCGGCCCACTTTTTGGATAATCCTATTGGCAAAGAAGCTCACCGCCATAATCCAAAAACCATTAGCACCAAAAACCAGTGAGAATTGTAATGGACTCAGCCCTGCACCCACCATTAAGACATTCGGTGCCAGCGAGACGTAAGTGAGAGCCATACCCATCGCGCCGGCGTTAACCAGAGCGAATACCAAAAAGCGATCATCGCGCAAAATGCGCAGATAGTTCTTTATCGGCAGCCCGTTCACCGCTTGCGTACCCGCTGGGCGAGTTTCTGGCAGGAAGACGATAATCAGGATTAACACCAACAACCCATATAACGCGAGGAACCAGAAGGGTGCCCGCCAGCCAAATGCTTCTGCGAGTAAGCCACCCAGCAGTGGCGCTAAGGCAGGAACGATATTCAGCGTACCATTAAGAAATCCAAAAGCTCGCGCCGCATCATTGCCACTTAGACGGTCACGCACACCGCTGAATGCCACTACCGCTGTGCAGCATACCGCTACACCTTGTAACAGGCGGGAACTGACGAACATGGTTGGGTTAACGGCAAGGGCGGCCATTATCGCTCCCAGCATGTAAAGAATGATGCCGATAATGGCGATGGGTTTGCGGCCATATTTATCAACCAGCGGCCCGGCAATCAGTTGACCTATGCCTAATACCATAATAAATAAGGCGATTGTCGATTGAATCAGTGATTCACTGCTATTTAGCCCTTTGGCTATGGCAGGGATGGTCGGTAAGTAGAGGTCGATACCGAGCGGGCCAAGCAGGATCAGACTTAACAGCAGAAAAAGGAATTTTTGCATAACAGAAAAACAACATCCAAATGACGAAGGTGGTGAGGATAAAGAATTTACCGACAGATGAAAAGATTTAGCACAACCTAAACTGACGATAGTGACAATGTCACTTATTCACGCTCTTAAGACTCTAGTAGATTACTACAACTGATGATATATCTCTTGTTATTCATTAGTTAACTTGGATTAGTTAACGGCTGGTGCGGTGTTCCAGCCATTGTTCCAGTTTGATGGCGGGAAGGGCTTCTGAGAACAGAAAACCTTGACCAATTTGATAACCCTGCCGACTTAATAACGTGCGTTGGGCTTCATTTTCTACTCCCTCGACAATCACCGACAGTTGCAGGCTTTCGCCAATACGGATGACGGCTTCGCTCAAGGTACGGCTGGTTTCGTCATGTTCAAGGTCGTGGACAAAGCTTTTATCGAGCTTGATCTCGTCTAAATCCAAGCGGCGTAGATAACTTAAGCTGGAATAACCGGTGCCAAAGTCATCCATCGATAACCGTACGCCCATTCGATGGATTTTTTCTATGGTGACGAAAATTGCGGCATTATTTTCAATTAATATATCTTCGGTAATCTCCAGCGTTAGATCCTGTGGTGGTAAATGATTGCGCTGCAAAATATGTAAAATCATTTCAGGCAAACCGGGATTATGAAAGTTGGTGGGTGATAAGTTAACCGAGATCGAGGGCACTTCAATCCCCCGTAACCGCCAATCCGCCAGTTGCCGGCAGGCGGTTTCAATTGCCCAGAGCGCAAGTTCATTGATCAAACCACACTCTTCGGCCAGCGGAATAAAACGCTGGGGCAGGATATTGCCCAATATTGGATGAACCCAGCGACTCAACGCCTCCACGCCATACAGATGCCCATCTTTGAGCATAACTTGCGGTTGATAGAATAATTCAAGTGAGCCGATATGGAATGCGTTACGCAGTGCATCTTCCATGTCCTGACGCTGCTGATTGAGATTATTCATTTCGGCACTGAAGAAATTGAAATGCCCATACCCCATATTCTTTGCTTTGTGCATGGCGATATCAGCATGGATCATTAGCGTATCCAGATCGCTGCCATTTTCCGGGTATAAACTGATCCCAACACTGGCTGAAGGGATAATATTCATATCTGCAATCTGACACGGCTGGGACAGCAGACTGAGCATTTTTTCCACTTTGAGGGTGGCTTGCTGCATGGTGCTGGGGGCTAAAATAATAATAAATTCATCGCCAGACAGTCGGCCAAGGGTGTCACCTTTTGACACGTCGTTACGTAACCGTTGAGCGATGGCGGCGAGCAGTTCATCACCCGCGGCATGGCCGAGTGAATCATTAACCTGTTTAAATCGATCCAGATTAATCACTAATACCGCGAGTGTGTGGCCACGTTCATCAGCCTGTACGATGGCTTGTTTAGCATATACCTGAAACTGATTGCGATTCGGCAGGCCCGTTAGCGAATCATAAAATGCCAGGTGCTGAATCTGTTTACGCGATTGTTCCCGTTCCATCGCTAAAGCGCACAAATTGGCGATCAATTTTACCAGTTGATAATGAAACTCGCTGGGGCCGCGTATTTCTTTGTAATAAAAAGCAAATGTGCCCAGAATCTGCCCCTGGCTGGAGAGAATCGGCGTTGACCAACATGCCAGCAGCCCATGAGGTAGAATTAAGTGACGATAATTATCCCACAGTGGGTCGGTGGCAATGTCCTGGACTTCAACCGGTTTTTTACGAAATGCTGCCGTACCACAGGAGCCATCGAACGGACTAATGGGTACACAGGCCAATGCTGCCGTGTAAGTGAGTGGCAGACCTGGAGCCGCCAGATGGCTGAGGTGGTTTTGTCCGTTGGCCTGCAAGATGCTGGCGGTGACTTCTGGTGCGATGCGCTCAACTTCGTGACACAGCAGTGACATCACATCTTCCAGTGAGTGTTCTTTTATCAGTGCTTCCAATACCTTATATTGCAGCACTTCATACATTTTAGTCAGGGTAATATCGGTTAATACCCCGATGCTATAACTCGACTTTCCCTGTTTATCCACCAGTGAATTGATAACCGCTGAACACCAGTGGGGTTGCTTGTCTTTGCTGTAAAACAGCTCTTTAGGTAACAATTGTTGTTGTGCATTTGGCGAAGTCGAATCGTTCAACACCAATTGTTCAGGATGCGCACTTTGTAGCAGGCCAACCATGTTCTGGCCCAGTGCCTGCTCGGGCGTGTAACCGAATAACTGGGTAAAACCCTGATTAATGTAGACGGCCTGTTGTCCATGTACACTGTTTGCAGCAATGAACATGGCACTGTCACTGCGATCTGTTAATTGCGTTAATAGCTCTACCCATCCCTGAGTCGCTTTTTGCTGTTCAATCAGGAGCGTAATGTCTTTGGCAATTTTCACCATTCGGTTCACGCTGCCATCCGGCCCACGTACCGGTTGATAGATAGCGGCCAGCCAGACCGTTGAGCCATCTTTATGTAACCGTTCAAAACGGCCTTCTAACGACTCGCCAGCTAATAGGCATTCTTTTAAGGTTTGGTATTCCTCACTGGCGGCATAGTTTGGGTGACAAAACATTAAATGATACTGACCAATTACGTCTTCACGTTGATAGCCAAAATAATCCAGATAGTTTTGATTAACGTCGATAATACGGCTGGTAAGATCAAACTCAATAATTGCCAATGAGCTATCCAGGGCGCTTAATAGCGCACTATTTTCATCAAACTCAGGCTGAAGTACTCCTGGCGACACGGCTGTTTTTTGGGATTTCATGGTGAATTCCTATGCGATGCATCCGGTAGCTGTCTTAGTTAAATAACACGGCTGTTATAACTATTCAGATATCACTATTCTTTATTAAAAAAATAGGGTAAAGGATAATTATCAAAATATGAGTTAACTAAAAAATACGGCAGTCTTCTTTATTTCGGCAGAGTGCTAACTTTATGATTAAAAATAGAAACCAGTGTATTACTAAGCGAGTAATAGAATTATTTTTTGTTAACTTATCTGACCACATGAGTAGATATTATTTATTTGATTAAGTTTAGTCGATAGTGGTGGGATAAATGCGGTATTTATTGTAATGAGGTAGCAAAAAATAATTTCTTAGTCACGGATAAGTTAAAAATAGCCATAATTATCTGGCGTTGTGTTTTGGTTAATTGGACGGCAGATAAGCGTGGCCAAAATTGTGTAACCTAGTCAGTTATACCGGCTCAATGTTTATGCCGATGATGTGAATCAGGGAAATGCCGGTGAGAGTGGCTTATTGGCCGATGCTGGTGGCGATGTTTGTGGGCGGCACCTTCGGTTACAGGGAAATCATGTGTGTGCTGATGATGCTCATCATGCAGATGTTGGTGCTCATGCGATAATTCATCATGAGTATGCTGATGCTCATGCTGTTCCGTCAGATGCAACCCGATCCCCACCGCCATCAGTAGCCCGGCGACGATTAATGTAAATGTGACAGTGTCACCCATTGCGATTGCCAATATGGCACCTAAAAAAGGCGCAATAGAGAAATAGGCACCGGTACGCGCCGTGCCGAGGTGACGTAATCCGATGACAAACAGCGCCAGACTGACGCCGTAAGCAAAAAAACCAACCAGTAAAGCGCTGAGCAGATTTGTCAGCGGTGGCATCGTCGCACCCAGAGCAAAAGCGAAGGTCAGATTCACCGCGCCAGCAACCAGCCCTTTGATAGCTGCAATCCAGGTGGCATCAGTTAACGAAACCTTGCGAGTCAGATTGTTATCAATTCCCCAGGCAAAGCACGCACCTAAAATAGCCAGTGTTGGCCCCAAACCGGCAAAATGCGCCTCTCCCGGCCAGCTTAAAATCACCGCACCGGCAACAATCACTATCATGCCCAAGGCGATACGGCGGTCAAAATTCTCTTTGAAAGCAAACCAGGCAAGCAGGGCGGTAAATACCCCTTCAGCATTGAGCAACAATGATGCTCCGGATGCAGGCATCCCCGTTAGCCCTATCATCAGCAGGACTGGAGCCACAATTCCGCCTGCGCTGATAGCACCGAGTAACCACAGTAATTCGTTACGGGGCAGGCGGACAGCCGCCGCGCGGGTTAGCAAACGATAGAGCGCCAAGCCGATACCCGAACCCAAATAGAGTAAACCTGCCAGTAGCCACGGGCTGACGGTATCGAGTAAGTGTTTTGCCAGCGGGGTGCCGGCACCAAACAGTACCGCGGCACTCAATGCGGCTAATACACCGGGTTGTCGCAGCCCATCATGCCATTTCATGGTGTTAACTCTGAGAGTAATGGAGGTGTGACAATGTTAACCGATGAAAAAGCCGGAAAACCATTTCTGTGGCAGAAAAAGTTAACCGGCTGCTATTATCGTTAATTATCAATTGTCTGTTTGTGAAACAACTCACGAAATACCGGGTAAATATCTTCTGGCTCACGGATATGTTGCATGGCAAAATTCGCAAAATTTGCCTCTAAATCTTCATATTCCCGCCACAAGGTTTGATGGGCACGGCGGGTTATCTCGATGTAGCTGTAGTAACGCACCATGGGCAGGATCTTTCTTGCCAGTAACTCATGACACAGCGGCGAGTCATCTGCCCAGTTGTCGCCATCAGAGGCTTGGGCGGCGTAGATATTCCACTGTGCCGGGTCATAGCGTTCTTGCACCACTTCATCCATCAACTTCAGTGCGCTGGAAACAATGGTGCCGCCGGTTTCTTGTGAGTAGAAAAACTCTTGCTCATCGACTTCTTTAGCTTGTGTATGGTGGCGAATATAGACCACGTCGACATTTTTATAGGTTCGGCTCAGGAACAGGTAAAGTAAGATGTAAAACCGCTTTGCCATGTCCTTGGTGGCTTGATCCATCGAACCTGACACATCCATTAGGCAGAACATTACCGCCTGGCTGGATGGCTCTGGACGACGCTCATAGTTTTTATAACGTAAATCGAAGGTATCGATAAAAGGTACTCTGGCGATTTTTTGCTTCAATTCGGCAATCGCTTTGCGCACCCGTTCTTCTTCGAGTAATTGGGCTGGTTCAGAGTGCTCCAGCACACTGAGCGTCTCTTCCAGTTCACGCAGTTCGCGGCGCTTACTGGCGGTCATGGCGGTACGACGGGCCAGCGAGTTTTGCAGCGAACGCACCACACTGATATTGGCCGGTACGCCGTTTGAGGTGTAACCCGCGCGATGAGTTTTGAATTCTGTCAGTTGTTTATGCTGATTTTTCTTTAAGTTGGGTAGGGCAAGGTCTTCAAATAAAAGATCCAGATATTCATCTTTAGAGATCTGAAAGACAAATTCATCTTCACCTTCACCATCTTGACTGGCATTACCCTGACCACTGCCGCTGCCACCACCACCTTGCGGGCGTTCCACCCGATCATTAGTGACAAAGTGGTCATTACCGGGGTGTACCCGGTGGCGCAATCCACCACGGCCCTGATGGAACATTGGCTCATTGATGTCGTCAATAGGAATCGATACTGATTCGCCACTTTCAATATCCGTTACCGACCTTTTGTTGATAGCATCGGAAATCGACTGTTTAATTTGCGCCTTATAGCGGCGCAAAAAGCGTTGGCGGTTAACCATGCTTTTATTCTTGCCGTTAAGTCGTCTGTCAATAAAGTAGCCCATAACTCCCCCTGCCTCTGTGCCCTACATCTTTCACGCTGTAGCTGTGCTGGCTGCCAACACAGCCACAACGCGAAAGCTGTACCTGCGATGTTAGGGTGGATCGATAACAGGTTATGATGATTTTCTTACCCGCAGATACCATTCGCACAGCAAACGAACTTGCTTGCGGGTATAACCTTTCTCCATCATTCGGTCGACAAAGTCATCATGTTTTTTCTGCTCATCCGTTGAGGTCTTGGCATTAAAGGAGATAACGGGCAATAACTCTTCCGTGTTGGAGAACATTTTCTTCTCGATAACGGTACGCAGCTTCTCATAACTGGTCCAATTTGGATTACGGCCATTATTATTGGCTCTGGCGCGCAACACAAAATTGACGATTTCATTACGGAAGTCTTTCGGGTTGCTGATACCCGCCGGTTTTTCAATTTTCTCCAGTTCAGCATTCAGTGCTTCACGGTCAAATAACTGCCCGGTATCTGGGTCACGATACTCTTGATCCTGAATCCAGAAATCGGCGTAGATAACATAACGGTCAAAAATGTTCTGACCATATTCAGAGTAGGATTCCAGGTAGGCAGTCTGGATCTCTTTACCGATAAATTCGGCGTATTTCGGGATCAAATAGCCTTTCAGATGCTCAAGGTATTTCTCTGCAACATCTTGTTGGAATTGTTCCCGCTCGATTTGCTGTTCCAGCACGTAGAACAGATGTACCGGGTTAGCGGCCACTTCGGCGTGATCAAAGTTAAATACCCTTGAGAGGATTTTAAAGGCAAAACGGGTAGAAAGGCCGTTCATCCCTTCGTCAACCCCCGCGTAGTCGCGATACTCCTGATACGACTTGGCTTTCGGATCGGTATCTTTCAGACTTTCACCGTCATAGACTCGCATTTTGGAGTAAATACTGGAGTTTTCCGGTTCTTTCATTCGGGAAAGAATCGAGAAACGTGCCAGTGTTTCCAGTGTGCCAGGCGCGCAAGGTGCGTGGGTTAATTCACTGTGATTCAACAGCTTGTCGTAAATTTTGATCTCTTCTGAGACACGCAAGCAATAAGGCACTTTGACGATATACACCCGGTCGAGGAATGCCTCGTTGTTTTTGTTATTACGGAAAGTGACCCACTCAGATTCGTTTGAGTGTGCGAGGATAATACCGCTGAATGGCAGGGCAGAGATCCCCTCGGTACCGTTATAGTTCCCTTCCTGCGTGGCGGTCAGTAATGGATGTAGCACCTTAATGGGCGCTTTGAACATCTCGACGAATTCCATAATCCCCTGGTTTGCACGGCACAATGCGCCGGAATAACCATAAGCATCGGGATCGTTTTGCGCGTGATTTTCCAGTTTACGGATATCTACTTTACCGACCAGTGCGGAGATATCCTGATTATTCTCATCACCCGGCTCAGTTTTCGCGATAGCTATCTGTTCAAGGATTGAGGGCCAAACTTTAATGACTTTGAATTTGGTAATATCACCACCAAAGTCATGCAAGCGCTTGGCCGCCCACGGCGACATAATGGTGCCAAGATAACGGCCAGGAATGTTGTACTCTTTGGCCAGAATTGCCGCATCTTCCTGCGGGTTGAATAAGCACAATGGATGGTCATTGACCGGGCTGCGCTCACCATTAGCACTTAAGATGTAGATAGGGACACGTTGCATCAGTGCTTTCAAGCGTTCAGCCAGTGATGATTTACCCCCACCGACCGGGCCGAGCAAGTAGAGGATCTGTTTCTTCTCTTCTAAGCCTTGGGCCGCATGTTTGAGATAGGAAACAATCTGTTCGATGGCTTCCTCCATACCATAGAATTCTTCAAAAGCAGGGTAGCGGGCGATAACCCGGTTAGAAAACAGCCGAGACATGCGGGACTCTAGCGCGGTATCAACCATGACTGGCTCACCAATTGCCATCAGCAAACGTTCAGCCGCATTGGCATATGCGCTGCGATCTTGCTGGCAGATGGTGAGGAACTCTTGCAGTGTGAACTCTTCGTCCTTGGCCGCTTCGTAGCGCTGGCGATAGTGATCAAATATGTTCATAGCGATGCCCGTCCTGTTTGAATGGTTGGGAACATAAAATAATAGTAGCGCTTTATTGGGTTAAAATTTTGAAACTACTACCTTATTGTTATGGTCGCGTCTCCTCTAAAGGTCAAGTGAGTCATTAACATAGATTTGTCACCCACCGAACAATAAATGACCACCAATTAGTGATTAAATCTATTTTTTATTTTATTACTAGCATTTTATATATGATTAATTAAGCTTATCTATTTGAATGTATCGTTATTTTATTGCAATCAAATCTACGTAAATTTTTTGGTTATCAGGGATAGGATAATGGGGGATAAGTTGTACTGGCGTTTTGGATGTCCACCTAAAATGTGTAAAAATTTCGCCACAGACAACTAATTGATTTACACTAGATCTGAGCAATATTTTGTTACTAACAGGATTTAATCAGTGAAAAAACATCATATAAAAATGACGCGCATGAAAACTCTGGCTGCTTTAACTATTGCCACGGCTATTTGTATGCCAGCGGCGATGGCAGGAACCTGGTCTCTGGGGGCGTCGGCATTGGTTAGCCCAGATCCCTATCGTGGCAAGAATGACCGCGTATATCCTGTACCCATCATTACTTACGAAAGTGATAATTTCTACTTTCGTACTTTAGCTGCGGGCTATTACTTGTGGAAAGATGATAATAACCGCTTATCAATTGATGCCTATTATTTGCCTCTACATTTTACGCCAGGCGACAGTGACGACCAGCAGATGAAGCAGTTGGATAAACGACGCAGCACCCTGATGGCGGGGATGTCATATTCTCACATTGAGGACTGGGGAACATTGCGAACCATGTTCTCAGGTGATGTGCTGGATAACAGCAACGGTTTTGTCGGGGATCTGGCCTATTTATACCGTTATACCGTCGATAGCTGGACACTGATACCCGGAGCCGGTGTGAGCTGGAACAGCAGTGACCAAAATGGTTATTACTATGGTGTCAGTGGCGCTGAATCCGCGCGCAGTGGCTTTGCGCAATATAACCCAAGCGATAGCTGGTCACCGTATTTGGAATTATCTGCTCATTACACTATCAACCCAAACTGGAATGCCTTCTTTACGGGCCGTTATATCCGTCTGTCCAATGAAGTGAAAAATAGCCCGGTGGTTGATAAATCCTATACCGGTGTGCTGTGGACTGGCGTGACTTATACTTTCCGCTGATAAATAAAGTAACACATTGAATCATAAAAAATGGGGCTAATGCCCCATTTTTACGTTTAAAATCAAGTGTTCTTACGGCTACGAAGCGTCATGGCTAACCGGGCTGGCGCATCTACCGTTGCGACCAATGGCTTACTCACCCGTGCGGTTTCAACGCAAACCATCGTCTTATAACCCTCATTGGGCATATCCACCATGCTGCTGGATAATTCAGCGCCTGGGTTCCAGGCAACCACATCACTCTGGTGATGGTGATGTATTTCAATGGTACGCTGCAACGCGGCATCTTTTATCAGGCTGTAGGCTTGAGGATGCGTATAAATCCGGTCTGTCTGGCCATTAAACACCAAATCACCGTGCTGGGTTGCATCCGCAACCTTCAATACTTTATCTAAGTATTTCTCACCCAGCCCACTGACTTTAATTTGGTTGATATCGCCAATCTGAAAGTATGTGTGCAGTGCTGCTTCCGCTTGATATTCACCGTGCGATTCCAACTCAACTTCACATTCATCACCCAATTTAAAGCGCGCGATTAAAGTGAACGCATGTGGCCATAGCTGACGAGAAGTGTCGCTATCTTCCAACGTGAAGGTCAGGATGACACCATTTTCATTCTCATCATGGGCGCTAAGTACCCACGGCAGAATACGAGCAAAGCCGTGTGAGGGTTGCGCCGTTGGGCCAAACCACGGCCAGCAAATGGGTACGCCGCCACGAATCGCCACACCCTCTTTAAACGGTGTGTTATTGCTCAGCCAAATAATCGGTTGTTCACCACTGGGTTGGTAAGCCAACAGATGGGCACCTTGCAGGCTTATGGCTGCACGAACTTTCGGATGAGAGACAACCACGACCGGTAATTCATCCAGTTGGCGCTGGCTGATATAGGGGGAGATTTGTTCGACAATAGGCAGAGTGAATACTTTCTCGTTCATTCGTTTGGCCTTATGAGCAAAGGGGCTGGATATCCATTGAACTTCAGACTCTTGATAATATCACAGGCTTAAAATCTTGCAGCACATCGCCGATAAAGTCGTGTGAATCATTGATATTGCGCAATTTTTTGTCGTGGAGCAACGGACGAAGGTTCGGAACACACTGTATCAACAATAAAAAAGCCACCCGAGGGTGGCTTTTGGCAGAAATCTACATCAATCCATTATTTGGAGATGTGAGAGATCAAATCCAGAACTTTGTTTGAGTAGCCAGTTTCGTTATCGTACCAAGAAACCAGTTTCACAAAGTTGTCGTTCAGCGCGATACCGGCTTTAGCATCGAATACTGAAGTTAGTTTTTCGCCGTTGAAATCGGTAGAAACAACGTCGTCTTCGGTGTAACCCAGAACGCCTTTCAGCTCGCCTTCTGAAGCCGCTTTGATGGCAGCACAGATTTCTTTGTAAGACGCTGGTTTTTCCAGACGTGCAGTCAGGTCAACAACTGAAACGTTAGGGGTAGGAACGCGGAACGCCATACCAGTCAGTTTGCCATTCAGTGCTGGGATAACTTTACCCACTGCTTTAGCTGCACCGGTAGAAGAAGGGATGATGTTCTGGGATGCGCCGCGGCCGCCGCGCCAGTCTTTGTGAGACGGGCCATCAACAGTTTTCTGAGTTGCGGTAGTGGCATGAACAGTGGTCATCAGTGCTTCAACGATACCGAACTTGTCGTTGATAACTTTAGCCAGTGGAGCCAGGCAGTTAGTAGTACAAGAAGCGTTAGAAACGATTTCCTGACCTGCGTATTCTTTATGGTTAACACCCATAACGAACATAGGGGTATCGTCTTTAGACGGGCCAGTCAGAACCACTTTCTTAGCACCTGCTGCGATGTGCTTACGTGCAGTTTCGTCAGTCAGGAACAGGCCAGTTGCTTCGGCAACAACGTCAACCTTAACTTCGTTCCACTTCAGGTTAGCCGGATCTCTCTCTGCGGTAACACGGATGGTTTTACCGTTAACAACCAGATGGCCGTCTTTTACTTCTACAGTACCGTCGAAACGACCGTGGGTAGAGTCGTATTTCAGCATGTACGCCATGTATTCAGCGTCCAACAGGTCGTTGATTGCAACGATTTCGATGTCAGAACGTTCCTGAGCAGCACGGAAAACAATGCGACCGATACGGCCAAAACCGTTGATACCTACTTTGATAGTCATATATTCCACCAGCTATTTGTTAGTGAATAAAAGGTTGGTTGTAAAATTACAAAAACCTTACCGAGCGTCAAGCGGAATCGTGTCAATTATTGCTACAAATCAAACCAACAACGGTAGATCGAACATTAATCGCACGTTTCCAGATTCGATTAGCCTCATTTTTATATTGGGGCGAATTATTCAGTTTAAAGTGAGAATCAGTAATATTTGCGATTTTTATCGTATTTATACCCAAAATGATTGGCGTTGCAGGTAGGCAGCTAGCGAACGAATCCCGATGAGCTTACATGAGTAAGTGATTCGGGTGAATGAGCATAGCTAACAACCCTGCGGCGTCAAGTATAAAGGGTATATGCGGTTGCCGCTTCGATGGCATACAGTTTAGGACAATTTTAACTGCTTTGTTGTTAATTTTTTGTTATTATTAGGCATTGTTTTCGTTGATTTTATTCCCTGCCAGAGAAGCGCACAAATGGCTAAACAACTGAACCCTGCACAAGATATTGAGAAACTGTCCGATATTCAGCGTCATGTCACCCAACAGCGCGGGACAGAAGCCCCTTTTAGTGGCAAATTGCTGCATAACAAACGCGATGGCATCTATGAGTGCCTGTGTTGTCATCAACCTTTATTTATCTCAGAATCGAAATTTGACTCTGGCTGTGGTTGGCCGAGTTTTTACCAACCTATCAAAGATGACTCTATCCGCTATATTGATGATAATTCACATAATATGCAGCGAATTGAAATTCGCTGTGGTCATTGTGATGCCCACTTGGGGCATGTATTCCCTGACGGGCCGCAGCCTACAGGCGAGCGCTATTGCGTGAACTCGGCGTCATTGAACTTTGTTGATGACCAGAATGGCGAACAGATTGCGGGCTGATAACGGCTTGGTATGCAGTTTGAAAAAACGATTCAGCTTATTATTCGTTTATCTAAGGATGCTCTGATGGAGCTTGAAGACCTGATTTCCGTGATGACACCTGAAATCTACCAGCGCTTGATGCAAGCGGTAGAGTTAGGTAAATGGCCAGACGGTGTGGTTTTGACGCCAGAACAAAAAGAGAACAGCTTACAGATGGTGATGCTGTGGCAGGCCCGTCACAACAAGGATGCGCAGCATATGAGTATCGGCACCGATGGGCAGATAGTGATGAAAACCAAGCAAGAGTTGAAGCAGCAGTTTAGCCAACCGATGCTGGCAAAGTTGAAGCCTGAGTAAGGTGTTTTAAGCGGTAT
Source organism: Yersinia aldovae ATCC 35236 (assembly GCF_000173735.1). Taxonomy (GTDB): domain Bacteria; phylum Pseudomonadota; class Gammaproteobacteria; order Enterobacterales; family Enterobacteriaceae; genus Yersinia; species Yersinia aldovae. Next base: position 182,346 of record NZ_ACCB01000001.1, read on the forward strand.
TACTGGCGCAGGAAGAGCGTTCTCACTGCGCCACTATTAGCGCCGACTTAGGGGTTAATGACCAAACTATTACCCCGCTGAACTGACTTCAGCAAGATTGGGTTGCGACTAAAAATTGTTGCAATGTGAGTTGCTGTGCACCTGCATCGCTCATGGCTTTAAATGCTAACGCACTGTCCTGCGGTTGCAGATTGACCCCACGGCAACCGTCGCTGATCACGGTTGTTTTATAGCCCAGCGCTAATGCATCAAGCACGCTGTATTTCACGCAGTAATCTGTCGCCAGCCCCATAATGAACAAATTCTCCACGCCTTGCTGCTTTAACCATGCATCCAATGGCGTTTTGGCTCGTTTCCCATTATCAAAGAAAGCGCTATAACTATCGATGTCTGGATCTTGCCCCTTACGGAAAACCTGTTCGATGGCATCTTGCTGTAGCAGAGGATGAAAGGCGGCCCCAGCTTGGTGCTGAACGCAATGAACCGGCCACCAGACTTGCACCAGCCCATTCAACTCGCCAATAGTTCCCTGTTTGGCATTTGAATTGATGGCAAAGCTGCGGTGTTCGGCAGGGTGCCAATCCTGACTGGCGATAACGGGGATCTGTTGTGCGATACAAGCCCCGATCGCCTGGTTAGCAATCTCAATGACACGGTCGCCTTCTGCGACAGCTAACGCGCCACCTGGGCAGAAATCATTTTGCAAATCAATCAAGAGTAGGGCTGTGTTCATTGAAACTCCGCAGGATCAATTCGTGTCGGTTAATTCGCCGCGCAAGTTCTGCTGCATCAACTCGCGGATCTCTTCAGGCGTGAGCGCCTGGCTCAATAAATAATGCAGCTTTGTCAGGGCGGCTTCAACGGTCATGTCAAATCCACTGATCACCCCCGCGTTAGCTAATGCATTGCCAGTGGCGTAACCGTCCATATTGACCCGGCCAGAAATGCATTGCGTCAGATTCACCACCACAATACCGCGCTCGCTGGCATTTTTTAACTCATCCAATAATTCGGCTTTCTGTGGGGCATTGCCCACCCCGTATGAGCGTAAAATGAGCGCCTTTACCGGCTGAAGCAAGAAGTTACGCACTACCGCACCGGATATTCCTGGATAAATCGTCACCACTCCAATGGGCTGAGGTGTAATGCTATGCACAATCAATGGCCCATTATTGACCGGTGACTCAACGGACACCATACGACGGATATGAATCCCGGCTTCAAGCAACACCGAGAGATTGGGTGAAGCGAAAGCATCAAAACCATCGGCATGAGCTTTAGTGGTGCGGTTGCCACGGAACAGTTTGTTATTGAAGAATAAGCTGACTTCATTCACCGGATGATTAGCCGCCAGATAGAGCGCATTTAGCAAGTTGGTTTGCCCATCAGAGCGTAATTCTGCTAAGGGAATTTGTGACCCTGTCACAATGACCGGCTTCGCCAGGTTCTCCAACATAAAAGAGAGTGCCGAGGCGGTAAACGCCATCGTGTCAGTACCGTGCAGAATCACAAAACCGTCATACAAATCATAATTCTGCTGAATGTCATTAGCGATATGCTGCCAATCCTCTGGTGTCATATCAGAGGAGTCAATTAACGGGGCGTATTCATGGATAGTAAAATCAGGCATTTCTGGCCGATGGAACTCAGGCATCAAGGCCAATTGGCGCTGCAAGTGGCCAGATACCGGGATATAGCCGTGATCAGAACGTTGCATACCAATAGTACCGCCGGTGTAGGCGACATAAATAGATTTCTTCTGCATGGCGGGGTGACCTGAAAATGAGTGCGAAGTGAGATGAGTGAATTATAGGGAGCCTGACGAATAAAAAAAGCCCGGCAGGTGCCGGGCGGAGTATTTATCTTTCATTTGGTGAATTATCTAGCGGACATCACCACAATTTAAGCATAACGCATAGCGATTCTGCGGATCGTTCAAGGTGTTAAGCAAACTCGGTTTATCTTTAACGGCCTGTGCCATCGCAGATATCGGAGCCGGTAGCATCGCTTGAATGGCTGAAGGTAGTATCGCCTGAATGGATACGTTCATTTGACCCAAGATCATATCGCTCAGGCTTGGCTCATCAATAAACCAGTTCAACTGCCAGGTTTTCAGTTGTGCCAGTTCAGCGACTTTCTTAACGGCGTCGTCAAAATCTCCCAACTGGTCTACCAGACCATTACTTTTGGCGTCCACGCCTATCCACACATGGCCCTGAGCGATTTGATCCACCTGCTCTGGCGTTTTGTGGCGAGAGGTTGCCACCAGGTCAATAAAGGTCTTATAGCCATTTTCGATATTAATTTGCATCATCTGAGCGAACTCAGGTGGCAAGTTTTTGGTGATGGAGATATCAGCCAGTGGTGACGTTGCTACGCCATCGGTGTGTACGCCAATACTTTCCAGCGTATTTTGGAAGGTATTAATCACACCGAATATTCCAATCGAACCGGTCAGGGTGCTCGGGCTGGCGACAATATAGTTCGCCGGTGTTGAGATCCAATAGCCACCAGAGGCTGCCATTCCACCCATTGACACCACCAATGGCTTATTAGCCGCGCGCAGTGCGGTCAATTCAGAGCGAATCAACTCAGAGGCGCTCACGCTGCCGCCTGGGCTGTTTACCCGCAGGACAACCGCTTTAATCTTCGGATCTAACCGTGCCTGACGGATTTGAGCTGCCAGCGTATCGCCGCCGACGTTGCCCGGTGTTTGTGGCCCATCAATAATCGCTCCGTTAGCAAAAATAACCGCTATCTGGCCGCCTTGTTGTGGGACAGCCATCGGCTGATAGTCATAGATACTGACGTAATTAAAGTCATTACTCTTTTTATCCCAGCCGAAGGTTTTGACCAACTCAGTCTCAACATCAGGGCGTGAAGCCAACTGATCAACCAATTTACTGGTGAGCGCGTATTGGGCAGGAGAGCCGCCCGCGGCTTGCAATCCACTGATCACGCCAGCCGCGCCGGGGAACAGTTGCTCAGGTGTTAATTGGCGGTTAGCCGCGACCGCGGTGAGGTAGTTGTGCCATAAACCGCCAATCCAACGGCTATCCGCTTCACGGGCTGCTGGTGACATATCATCACGGATCATGGGTTCGACCGCAGACTTATAGGTTCCGACGCGGAAGATATTGGTGGTGACCTGAAGTTTTTCCAGCAACGATTTGTAATAAAGGTTATTACTGGCAAAACCATGTAAATCCACCGCACCTTGGGGTGACAGGTAAATTTTATTGGCAAAACTGGCTAAATAATATTGGGTTTGATTGTAACTATCGCCAATAGCATAAATGGGTTTACCACTGTCACGGAACTCACGCAGTGCTTTACCCATATATTGTAGCGACGGTTGATCCGCGCCGGTAAAATCACTCAGTGATAGCACCAGGCCGGTAATATTATTATCGTTTTTTGCTAAACGGATAGTATCAACGATATCGAACAGCGAGTTTTCCTGTAAACGATTACTGGATGACCCTAATAACTCGCGGCCCAATTGACGCAACTTATTATTGACGGCCGGTTGATCCACCACCACGCCAGTTAAATTAACCAGCAAAGCGCCTTTAACCGGTTCGACCGGTTTGCTTTGAAACTGAAGGTAAATACCGACGCCGACTAAAATGAGCAGTATCAGGAAAAGATTAAGAATAAACTCTCTGACAAAATTCAGCAGACGCCATGTCCACTTGAAAAAGCCAGCAATAATTCGCCACAAAGTGCGCATGTTATCTCCAACAAAACCGAGCAAGTAGGGATATCCTAATGACCTGACGAATAAAAGTCAGCTTTAAATCACTGTTGAGCCTAGCTGAAAGGTCAACGCTGGCAACAAAACGACAACTTATGCTACCTTGCTGAAAATGAAAATCGTTATCAGGAGAAAATGATGGATGCATTAGAACTGTTACTTAACCGCCGTTCGGCATCACGTTTAGCGGCTCCGGCCCCAGTTGGAGAGGCGTTAGGCCATATTATTCACGCCGGAATGCGAGCACCGGATCATGGCACATTGCAGCCCTGGCGCTTTGTTTTGATCGAAAATGACGGGCTGGAGCGTTTTAGTCAGTTGTTACAAAAAGCCGTTCAACATGATGGTGCGGATGATGCGGTGCTGGAGAAAGCGAAAAATGCGCCTTTCCGCGCACCACTGATTATTACCGTGATTGCCCACATTACTGAAAATGGCAAAGTGCCTAACTGGGAACAGGTGGTTTCTGCCGGTTGTGCGGTGCAAGCGATGCAAATGGCAGCTTTGGCACAAGGCTTTAATGGTATCTGGCGTACCGGCTCCTGGACTCACCATCCGGTTGTTCGTCAAGGTTTTGCCTGCCGTGAACAAGATGAAATTGTCGGTTTTCTCTATCTCGGTACTCCGTTACTGAAGTCTTCGACCAAAGTGACCCCACCGGATTACAGCACTTTTGTTCGCCACTTCTAACAATAACCTCGTTTTTGTCAGGTGGCCGTGACGCAACTTTTGCCTTTTTCCGGCAATATGCTGCGTTTTCGGCTGCTTTGTGACCAACCTATCTGCCCGACCACCGCACTGTACTTACCAAGACATGCTATAGACGCTACCATAGGCTGTTGGGATATTGGCCCTGCGTGCATCATTCCTGACCGAATAGCCTTATTTATTGATTAACGTGCTCATTATTGAACCACCAAACGGGAGAGTGTTATGACATCGCCAGCGATACGTCTTACTCAATACAGCCACGGAGCGGGCTGCGGTTGCAAAATTTCACCGAAAGTATTGGATAAAATTTTGCACTCCGAGCAACAGCAGTTTTTTGATCCCCGTTTGTTGGTAGGGAATGAAACCCGTGATGACGCCGCCGTTTATGATATCGGCAGTGGTGTTGGGATTATCAGCACTACCGATTTTTTTATGCCGATCGTTGACGATCCATTCGATTTTGGCCGCATTGCTGCAACAAATGCTATCAGTGATATCTATGCGATGGGCGGCAAACCGATTATGGCGATAGCCATTCTGGGCTGGCCGATTGATAAGCTGGCACCCGAAATCGCCCGACGGGTTATCGAAGGTGGGCGGCAGGTTTGCCAACAAGCAGGTATTTCCCTGGCCGGAGGCCATTCTATCGATGCACCGGAGCCGATTTTTGGTTTAGCGGTCACGGGGGTGGTCAGTACCGAGCAGGTAAAGAAAAATAGTGCGGCAAAAGCGGGATGCAAACTATTTCTAACCAAACCCTTAGGTATCGGCATTTTAACGACGGCTGAGAAGAAAAGTAAATTGCGGTCAGAGCATCAAGGCGTTGCTACGGAAACCATGTGTCAGTTGAATAAATCGGGCGCTGATTTTGCGCATATCCCCGGTGTCACCGCAATGACGGATGTGACCGGGTTTGGCTTGCTCGGCCATTTGAGCGAAATATGCCAGGGTTCAGGCGTTCAGGCGACGTTGCATTTCTCCGCTATCCCGCGTTTACCTGCCGTCGAAGACTATATCGCTGAAGGGTGTGTACCCGGCGGTACGGAGCGAAACTTTGACAGCTATGGTCATCTGATCGGCGTAATGTCTGACTTACAGCGAACGTTGCTATGCGACCCACAAACGTCGGGGGGGTTACTGTTGGCCGTGCTGCCTGATGCAGAGGCTGATGTGCAGGTGATTGCGGCGCAATATGGCATAACACTCAACCCTATTGGTGAGTTAACTAAGGCTGTGAGTGGCCGGGCGCTGATTGAGATTGCAGAATGACTTTTCCTTGGATGTCTTTTTTTATGTATTCGTGCGGTGAATGATGCGACTGTTTATTGCCGAAAAACCCAGTTTGGCGCGGGCAATTGCGGATATTTTGCCAAAACCGCATCGTCGGGGTGATGGATTCATTGCCTGTGGCAATGATCAAATGGTGACCTGGTGTGTCGGCCATTTACTGGAACAGGCCCAACCGGATGCTTACGACAGCCGTTATGCTCGCTGGTCACTGGCCGATTTACCGATTATTCCCGAAAAATGGCAGCTACAGCCACGTCCCTCAGTCAGTAAACAACTGAATGTTATCAAGCGATTGTTGCTGCAAGCCGATGAAGTGGTCCATGCCGGTGACCCTGATCGTGAAGGGCAACTGCTGGTTGATGAAGTATTGGACTATTTGGATTTGGTCGCAGAGAAGCGGCAAAATGTACGCCGCTGCTTGATTAACGATTTAAACCCGCAAGCCGTGGAGCGCGCCGTGGAGCGATTGCGCTATAACCGCGAGTTTATTCCGCTTTGTGTCTCCGCCCTGGCGCGGGCCAGAGCAGATTGGCTCTACGGCATTAATATGACGCGGGCCTATACCATTCTTGGGCGTAATGCGGGCTACGACGGTGTCTTATCGGTCGGCCGGGTACAAACGCCGGTATTAGGGCTGGTGGTGCGCCGCGATGAAGAAATAGAAGATTTTGTTGCCAAAGATTTTTTTGAAGTCAAAGCCCATATCGTCACACCGGCTGATGAGCGCTTTATTGCGCTATGGCAGCCGAGTGATTCTTGCGAATCTTATCAGGATGAAGAAGGGCGCTTGTTACACCGGCCACTGGCTGAACATGTGGTTAATCGCATCACGGGTCAGCCTGCATTTGTAACTTCCTATAATGATAAACGGGAATCAGAAACCGCTCCGTTGCCATTCTCGCTTTCTACCTTGCAGATTGAAGCGGCAAAACGATTCGGGTTAAGTGCGCAGCAAGTGCTGGATATTTGCCAGCGTTTATATGAAACGCACAAATTGCTTACGTATCCTCGTTCGGATTGCCGATACCTACCTGAAGAACATTTTGCCGGGCGTCATGCGGTACTCAATGCCATCAGTATTCATCAGGCTGATTTGTTGCCGCTGGAAGTGATGGACAGTGATAGGCGTAATCGCTGTTGGGATGACAAAAAAGTGGATGCCCACCATGCCATTATCCCGACGGCGCGGACAAGTAAGGTGAATCTGACGGTAGATGAGGGCAAGGTTTACCGGCTGGTGGCACAACAATATTTGATGCAGTTTTGCCCTGATGCGCAGTTTCGTAAATGTGTTATTGAACTGGATATTGCCGGGGGGAAATTTGTCGCTAAAGCCCGTTTTCTGGCCGAGGCGGGCTGGCGAACCTTATTAGGCAGTAAAGAGCGTGATGAAGAGAATGAAGGTGCGCCTTTGCCGGTGGTTGAGAAGGGCGCTGAATTATTGTGTGAGCGCGGGGAGGTTGTCGAGCGGCAAACTCAGCCCCCACGGCCATTCACCGATGCCAGCTTATTATCTGCCATGACCGGTATTGCGCGCTTTGTGCAGGATAAAGAGTTGAAGAAAGTGTTACGCGCCACCGACGGTTTAGGTACAGAAGCAACCCGTGCCGGCATCATCGAATTGCTCTTTAAGCGAACGTTTTTGTTTAAGAAAGGGCGTTATATCCATGCCAGCCCCGCAGGGAGAGCATTAATTCATGCATTGCCTGATATTGCCGCACGGCCAGATATGACGGCACACTGGGAGTCAACGCTGACACAAATCAGTGAGAAAAACTGTCGTTATCAGGATTTTATGCAACCGCTGGTGGCCACGTTGCAGAGTTTAATCAGTCAGGCAAAACAAAATCGGTCACCTCAGGCTTTCCGTGGGTTGCCAGCCGCGCCTTCGGCTGCGGCAACCCAAAAACGTAAGAGAACACCGTCTAAGGCCAAGGAGAATAAAGCATGAGAACATGGGGAGTGTTGGGCTGTATTAGCTTTGTTACGCTGATGTCTGGTGCGGCAATGGCTAACCGTAACAATGTTGATGTCGTGGTGCCACTGCCGCCAGAGGTATGGAATAACTCAGCAAATCGTAATACTAACAATAACCTCTGTACTCGCTGTTGCGTTTATCAAAACCAGAACTATTCGGAGGGCGCGGTATTACGCGTGGACGGTGAGGTGTTACAATGTGTGCGAGATTCAAACGTTATTGGTACCAACCCACTGATTTGGAAACGATTAACCCGATAATGGCTAATTAATGACGGCCTGCTGCCGGGAGATAAATGCGTCCAGCAGTGGAATATCAGCGGGAGCTAACGGGTAGAGATAAGCCTGCTGCGGTGTCAGCCAGACAATTGCCGAGTGGCAATTTAGCTCTGGTTCACCGCTGAAATGTATCACATGCCAGCCATGCAGGCGGATAGTCTGGTGGCCCGAATCCCACTGATTGGTTCCAATATAGCCAGATATCGTCGCTTCAATCCCCAGTTCTTCAGACAATTCACGCATCAGCGCCTGAGGTTGGCTTTCTTCAGCCTCAACCTTGCCGCCAGGAAACTCCCATAAACCGGCCTGATCACGATCTGCATCTCGTCGAGCCAATAAGATCTTTCCATCTTGTTCTATTATTGCGGCAACGACATCAATCATTTTAGGAAAACCTTCATTTTGGCTAACATCTACTGTGCTGGGCTTATTGCTGAAATCGAAGATAGGTAACATTGAGAAATGGCCCCATTTTCATGCGGGGCCAATAGGCATCAGAGCGCGAATTCAGACCATACCGGCGCGTGGTCTGACGGTTTTTCCATGCTGCGGATATCGTAATCAATCCCCGTGGCAATGCAGCGAGCGGCCAGCGGTTGGCTGGCTAGCAATAAATCTATGCGTAAGCCCCTGTTTTCATCAAACCCGCGTGAACGGTAATCAAACCATGAAAACTGCTGATTACAATCAGGATTTGCTGCGCGGAAAGTATCAACCAAGCCCCAATTTTGTAAGCGTTCCAGCCATGCCCGCTCTTCTGGCAGGAATGAGCATTTACCGGTACGCAGCCAGCGTTTACGGCTCTCCTCACCAATACCGATATCCAGATCGGTCGGGCTGATATTTAAATCACCCATAATCAGCACTTGCGCATCGGCAGAAAGTTGTTGTTCCAGATAATTTTGTAAGTCTGCATAAAAACGCTCTTTAGCTGGAAACTTAGTGGGGTGGTCGCGACTTTCCCCTTGCGGGAAGTAGCCATTAATGACCGTTAATGGGCCTTGCGGTGTAGCGATATCTGCCATAATAATCCGACGTTGAGCATCTTCTTCATCGGTAGGGAAACCACGACGCACCGCTAAAGGCTCTTGCTTGGTCAGTAATGCAACACCGTAATGGCCTTTCTGCCCATGATAAAATACGTGATAACCATGTTGGCTAACGTCTTCCAGAGGAAACATATCGTCATGCACCTTTGTTTCCTGAAGACCAATGACATCGGGCTGGTGTTGCTCGATTATAGCCGCTAGTTGATGAGGTCTTGCACGTAGGCCATTGATATTAAAAGAAACAAATTTCATGATCAGCACCGTTTATCGCTAAAAAAGTAGATGAATTTTAACAGAAACAGAGTGAAAATGTAATGCACTGTCGGCGGCTAATGTTAGCTAAATAGGCGTGCGTTGCGATATTAGGTGTTAACCCGTGTGACGGTACTTAATGATCTCAAATCATGTAAATCTTTAAAGTGTCAATATTACGAACAGCTTGCGAAGCGTTATTTATAGATAGAGAGATAAGTGATTTTCATAGTTAATAAGGAAAGCATATCTTTTTCTATATCAATCTTAAGTTAAATTGTTTTGTGGTTTTTTATTTTATAAATGCAGCCGCATTGAATTATAAAACAAACTCCAATCTTATATCTTTATTTTCACCTCAAGTTAATTCTTAAAAAACAATATCATGCAAGACGATATTCATCCTGACTAAATTAATACGAGTGTTATCTCTCGATTAAATTAAAAAACACTTATTATCGTCGGTATTTGTCCTTTTTTATACACTGGTCTGTTAATTGATTTTGTAACGGTAAGAATAAAAAATAGTTATTAAATATCATGGATCTACGGTGTTATGTCTGTTAAAAATGTGTGTGATTTCAAGATGAAAATACACAGATAATTTAGGTTTAATCTGTAATGTAAAAAGTTAATGATATAGACGTCTATGCGATATCTATTTTATTATTCATCTTTTAATTATTATAAATCAAATTTATATATATATTTTATTAATGTATTAAACATTATCTACAGTAAACAACTCACACGTAGAAATGTTTATAGTTTGTGGTTTTCTGATGAACTTTTGATGCAAAGGATTGGTGAACTATGTTTTTATCTAGAAAGCTGGAAGCCTTTATGGCTGTAGTTGAAAATGGCTCATTAAGTAAGGCGGCAAGAGTAATGAATAGAACTACACCACCAGTAGCTAAGTCTATTAAGGACTTTGAAAATATAATAGGTAAAAAACTATTTAAACGAGAGAAGTTTGGTATGAGTTTGACCAGAGATGGAGAGGTTTTATATAACGACCTGAAGGATTTATATCAGCAAGAAAAGGAAATTACCAAGAAGCACCTTACTGGTCATGTATCCAATGTCATCAATATTTATTACGATTGGGGTAAAAGCGAGGATTTGACAAGATTATATAAAGTGGCAGAAAAAAATAACATACAAGCCAATATAATTAAGTTTTATTATGAGAGTATTGATGACATTGGGGATTATGATGGTAACTCCCTTATCTTAACATCTGAGAAGGTAACCAGTGAAAGATTTACATTGCTTAACGACGTTCCCGACTCAGGTTTTGGCATCTATGGAAGGAAAGATATAATAAATGAAAGCAAAGATATCATAAGTATACTTTATAATAATATTTGGTTGTGTAACCCTACGTTATACAAAAGTAAATTTGTGAAATCACTGGAAGAATCCGTTAAAAAACAACATAGTAAGGTAAGTATTAGGCAGGTGGACAGCTTAGGGTGTTGCTTGAATTTTATCTACTCAGGTCGGTATATTTGTATTACTGATTCAATGATGGATGACTTTAATGGTGATTCTAAACTTGAATTCGTCAATCTGGCTAATTTCCAAGATGAGAATAGGCTATATTTTTACAAATCACGTTCACACTCTAGTGTCTTGAATAGACTCATCGATTACATCTACACATTGGAATAATATTATTTAGCATCGTAACGTCGTAATAATCATTATTATGATACAGGCGGTTTATTTGTCGTCGCCTTGCATTGCGTGTATTTATCTTTTTTTTCTGGTGTAAACCTTGTCGAAGGTACTTACCTTCCCTGGTGTGGGTACTATTTATGATTATGATTATGATTATGATTATGATTATTGGTATTAAGAGGAGGCTTACAGGAATAGATGGTGGTGGGGGAAGGATTATTCGTCACTTCGTTCCTCACCCTTCGGGCCGCCGCTGCGCGCGTTGTCTCACTACGCTCGACTCGAACCTTGTCGAAGGTACTTACCTTCCCCAGTGTGGGTACTATTTTTGATTATGATGATTGGTATTAATAGGAGGCTTACAGGAATAGATGGTGGTGGGGGAAGGATTCGAACCTTCGAAGTCGATGACGGCAGATTTACAGTCTGCTCCCTTTGGCCGCTCGGGAACCCCACCACTGAATTCGTGGTTTTTAATACGTGGCCGTACTTTGTGCTAATTATTAGAGCGTTAATGGTGGTGGGGGAAGGATTATTCAACACTTCGTTCCTCACCCTTCGGGCCGCCACTGCGTGTCGTTGACTCGCTACGCTCGGCTCGAACCTGCGTCGAAGGTTTTCACCTTCCCTTCAAGTGGCTCATTTGGATTCTTAACGCTGAATCGGCTTGAGACTCAAGGGTAACTATGGTGGTGGGGGAAGGATTCGAACCTTCGAAGTCGATGACGGCAGATTTACAGTCTGCTCCCTTTGGCCGCTCGGGAACCCCACCACTGGCCTTACCGCTTATCAACGCTGTCTTGGTAAGCGGGCGCATCATATCAAATGAAGCGCCCCTGTAAAGACTTGAAGTGAAAAAAACAATTTGTTCGGTGTTTTTTTGCGCGCGACGACGGTTATCTGGACAATAAATATAGATTTATTGTGTGCTTATAGAATGATAGTCCGGTTTCCGTAAACAAAAACACGCTGCGCCAGTACCTGATAAAGCGCGCGGCTTAACACATTCTTTTCTACATCACGCCCTGCCCGCATCATATCTTCGGCTGTATATGAGTGATCAACATGAATCACATCCTGCATAATAATGGGGCCTTCATCCAGGCATTCATTAACATAATGTGCAGTCGCGCCAATAATTTTTACGCCACGTTCGTAGGCTTGATGATAAGGGCTGGCACCAATAAATGCGGGTAAAAATGAGTGGTGGATATTAATTATCTTATTAGGATAATTTTGAACAAAGGCGGGTGTTAGTACGCGCATGTATTTTGCCAACACGACGTAATCTGGTTGGTACGAATCAATTTGTGCCATTAAAAGCGCGTTATGTTCCTCTCTGCTCAGACCTTCATGGCTAATCAGATGGAAAGGAATATCAAAGCGCTCAACCAGACTCTGCAATGTATTGTGGTTAGAAATGACCGCAGCAATTTCCACGTCCAGGCCACCGTAAGCACTTTTCATTAATAAGTCGCCGAGGCAGTGTGCTTCTTTCGTTATCATGATAACTATACGGCGTCGTCCTGCCGGATGTAATTCTCTAACGGTGCCGTGCGGTAAGGCACTGTCCAAATCTGCCAGCAAGGTGGTATCATTAAAAATCCCCTCAAGCTCAGTGCGCATAAAGAAACGCCCCGTCAGATGATCGACAAATTCGTTATTCTGAACAATATTCAGTTCATGTTTGTAGCAAATATTGGTGATTTTCGCGATCAAGCCTTTGGCATCAGGACAGATGGTGCGTAATACTTTCTTTTGTACGTTTTGGTGTGACATAAAGTGGTAAATCCTGTCTTAACATGATTTGATGTTGTGTAAGTGTTTGATATTACTGCATGGCAATGGGGTGTCTCTTGATTAACGCCCGCAGCATTTTTTATTATTTTTTCGCCGAACCGCAAGGGCAGGTATCATTTCGACCTACTGCTGGCCGGACTCCATCGATATAGTACCAGTGTTCTTTTATACGAAGGAAGCGTGAACGTTCATGCATGGCGGTTATCTGAGGATTATTTGCATCAGTGGAGCGGGCGATAAATTCAACAAAAGCTTCATCATTATGGCTACCCGCTGTTTCCGCGACCACCGTTAACCCACACCAGATAGTATTAGCAAAGCTCTGAACTATCCCCTCACGCCATTCGTGGGCATGGCAGTCAGGGTGCCAGGTACTTATCAGATAATCCGCATTCTTCTTTACGTAGGCGCAATAGCGTGAACGCATCAATATTGCTGGTTTTTCTGCCACCTGCGTTCCCAGATGGTAGGGCTGACAGCATTGCTGATACTCGCGCGTACTGCCGCATGGACACTGTTCTGACAAAATCTCTCCGAAATAATTAATAGTGCCACCGAGTCAGGTCGTTATCACGTAGCGGCAGGTTTAACAATGTAACGTTATAGGTATCATCTTACCTAATCACGGCGTGAGGTTCAAAATTGTTGATGCCACGGGATATCCGGCGTCATTTTAATTTTCGTGATGGTGATCACATAAAAACTTGACCGGTGTTTCATTATGGCGTAATTTGTAAAGCGTGAAGTGTGTCACAAAATAAAAATGATATTTACAGGAATAAACAATGAAACTGATCAATAAAATCATCGCCATTTTTGAAAAAATGAATGTCTCTTTCGGTACTCTCAACGGTTAATTATTTCTCTACCACTAATAGATATCAAGAATATTCTGAAAAATAACTCTGCGGATAGATAATAACACTATAGCCAGCGCGAGCTACCTGTGAAATGGCAGCATGACTTGCGATTATTTATGCGTAAAATTCATTGATAGACGATATTAAATGCTATAATTGAGTGTCATCCAGAATGTATTTCCTCAATGGTTACCCTCGCGGTGGCTATTTTGTATTTGTATGCCAGACAATAAATGATTATTTCCTCCTTTCCCATCGGCTACCAGTTGATTAACTAACTATCCCCATCCAACGATTTCACCATATATACACTTAATGGGTCATATTGATAATGGCCAAACACCGACGTGAACTTAAATCCAAAACATTGATAGAGCTTAATTGCTTCAGGCTGATAAACACCCGTCTCCAGGTAAATATCGTTTAAATTTAACTCGTTAGACTGATCAATTACCGTGGTCATCAGTAATTTCGCGATACCCAAACCGCGATATTCGGGTATGACAAAAATACGCTTCACTTCCGCATATCTGCCTTCTGGCAGAACAAGTGCGGCGCATCCAACGGCCTGATTGTTAACGTTAGCAATATATACCAATGTTTTTACCTGCCGCATAACCTCTACAGGGTCGGCGTAATTACTTTCTGCAGGATAGCGTGGCAGTTGGTACGCATCTAATTGTGCTATCAATGTCATCAGCGCAGGATTAAACAGATCTGTCTGGCATATCTCAATATTCACAGTGTGTCCTTTGAAGGTGGCGTTATATATTGGTAATAATATGTAAATAGTTTGTATCACGCTAACAAAAGCATAGACTTATCACTATAGTCATAGAGGCGAAGTGATACACGATTCAAAACTGAGAGTGTACATTTGAGATATATCTTATGTGAAGATTATCGGTGCTAATTTGAAAACTGAAGGATTACACCCTTGATCATATCTCGATTTTAGCCTGTTCCATTTAGGGAAAATATGCCAAAGCAATTTGAAAATGGATGCCATTGAATGAGAAAAATAAAAATAGGGTTGGCGCTGGGTGCCGGGGCGGCTAAAGGATGGGCACACATTGGTGTAATTAATGCGCTGAATAAAATAGGTATCAGTATTGATGTCGTCGCAGGTTGTTCGGTGGGTTCATTGGTTGGAGCCGCTTATGCCAGCGATCATTTAGACGCAATGGAACGTTGGGTGCGTTCTTTCAAATATTGGGACGTTATTCGCATGATGGATTTTTCCTGGCAGCGGGGAGGGTTGTTACGCGGAGAGCGGGTGTTTAATGAGGTGAATAAAATCATCGACGTGCGTGACATTGCCGAATGTACGCTGCCTTTTGGCACCGTTGCGACGAATTTAACTACTGGCCGCGAACTGTGGCTTACTGAAGGCGATATTAAGCAGGCTATCAGAGCGTCGTGCAGTATCCCTGGGTTATTTGCTCCCGTGTGGTTCGATGGTTATTGGTTGGTTGATGGGGCGGTTGTTAATCCGGTTCCGGTTTCGCTCGCAAGAGCTATGGGTGCTGACGTTGTTATCGCCGTCGATTTACAGCACGATGCCCATTTATTTCAGCAAGATTTATTTTCTTCACCCGCGGTTTCAGCAGATAAACCTATTGATCAGTCTGAAAGTTGGCAACGGCGGCTAAAAGGGCGGATTGCCAATCTTACGGCTAAATCTTCCAATAGTGCGCCTGGCGCAATGGAAATTATGTCTACCGCGATTCAGGTGTTAGAGAATCGCTTAAAACGTAATCGCATGGCTGGCGACCCTCCTGATATCTTAATACAGCCCTTTTGCCCACAAATCTCAATGCTGGATTTTCATCGTGCAGATGAAGCTATCGCCGCAGGGCAGTTAGCCGTAGAGATAAAAGCAGAACAATTAACTCATTTAATCAGAAATTGACAGTAGCTGAATCAGTATTAACAAAATATCACATGACAATTTCTAACAAGCACAAACACCCTTTTTGAGCCACTATTACCATTAAGGTCAGTAAGAGAAGTAGTACATGGAAAAACCACTAGCAGGAAAAAATATTTTAGTCGTAGAGGATGAAACTGTCTTCCGCACCGTGATCGCCGGCTACCTGAGTTCGCTTGGCGCAACTATCTATCAGGCAGAAAACGGCCTGGAGGCATTGAACCAACTGAAAGTTCAATCTGCGGATTTGATCCTTTGTGATCTGGCCATGCCTGAAATGGGCGGGATTGAGTTTGTTGAACGTTTACAGATTCAGGGGGTTCAGATTCCGGTATTGGTGATTTCAGCGACCGATAAGATGACTGACATTGCTCAGGTGATGCGTCTGGGGGTAAAAGATGTATTGCTGAAACCAATCGTAGATTTGAATCGATTACGAGAAGCGGTACTGGCATGTCTGTACCCGGTGCTATTCACATCTTATGCTATCGAAGAAACCGACCTTATTCAGGACTGGGAGGCGTTGCGCAAGAATCCGCATGATGCTGCACAGTTATTAAAGCAACTACAGCCTCCAGCACAGCAAACCATTGCCCGCTGTCGAATCAATTACCGTCAACTGACCGTGGTTGAACAGCCTGGTTTGGTACTTGATATTGCAGCATTGTCTGATAAAGATTTGGCTTTCTATTGTTTGGACGTAACCCGAGCAGGCGATAATGGTATTTTGGCTGCATTACTGTTGCGAGTATTATTTAATGGCATATTGCAAGAGCATTTGGCACATCAACAGCAACGTCTGCCACAAATGTCATCTTTACTTAAACAGGTCAATCAATTATTAAGGCGAACCCATCTGGATGGGCAATTCCCTTTATTAGTTGGTTATTACCATGTTGAATATCAGAATTTGATTCTGGTTTCTGCGGGGTTACATGCCAATGTCAGTGCAGGTAAAAATCAGATTCAGCTGAGTAATGGTGTGCCTTTGGGAACACTGAAAACGACATACCTAAATCAAATAAGCCAACGCTGTGATGCCTGGCAGTGTCAGGTATGGGGGGGAGGGAGCCGCTTAAAACTGATGCTTTCATCTGATGAGTAGTTTGATTTTTGAATATATCAGCCTGAAAATATGCCATAAAGCCTATCTATTCCCCTCTTTTCCGTTATCGCGCGACCCTCTATATAAATGGTTCTATAACGAAACTTCGAAATAAACTCGATTTGTTTCAATCTATGTGTCTGTTCAAGATGTGTGAAATTTGGCTTGATATACTTTTGCTAGCGTCGACATCGGCTAATTTTACGTAAGCTTAATTATTAGCCAGCAATGATAATGTGCGGCCTCAGGCTAAATTAAGGTTCGTTACTGATAATGACTAACAGACAGTTTTGTATTGAATTTGAACTCGAGGATCGATGGAATGAAGGTTACCGTTTTTGGTATTGGTTATGTAGGGCTGGTCCAGGCCGCAGTGCTTGCCGAAGTTGGTCATGACGTACTTTGTATTGATGTCGATGCTAAGAAAGTTGCCGACCTACAACAAGGCCGGATCGCAATTTTTGAACCAGGTTTGGCTCCATTAGTGAAAGAAAATTATGAGGCTGGCCGTCTTCAGTTCTCAACGGATGCTCAGGCCGGGGTTGCCCACGGTACTATTCAATTTATTGCGGTCGGTACACCTCCTGATGAAGACGGTGCCGCTGATCTTAAATATGTACTCGAAGTTGCCAGTACCATCGCTAAATATATGGATGCACCGAAGATTATTATCGATAAGTCGACGGTCCCGGTAGGAACGGCAGATAAGGTACAGCAAACGGTTCAGGCTGTTTTACAGCAGCGTGAAGAGAATATTGAATTTAACGTGATATCAAATCCTGAATTTCTAAAAGAGGGGGCCGCCGTTGCTGACTGTAAGCGTCCGGAACGTATCGTTATCGGCATTGATACCGATGATAGCGGTGTGATCGATTTAATTAGCGAGTTATACGAACCCTTTAATAGAAATCATGATCGGCTATTAATTATGGATATCCGCAGTGCTGAACTGACCAAGTATGCAGCAAACGGTATGCTTGCAACAAAAATCAGTTTCATGAACGAGATTGCTAATATTGCTGAACGCCTCGGCGCTGATATTGAAAAAGTACGACAAGGCATTGGTTCGGATTCACGCATTGGCTACCATTTTATATATTCGGGTTGTGGTTATGGTGGTTCCTGCTTCCCGAAAGACATACAAGCCTTAATTCGTACCGCGGAAGCTCATGACTATCAGCCTCTACTCTTGCAAGCGGTAGAAAAAACCAATAATCAACAAAAGTATAAGCTGACCGAATTCATTGAGCGCCATTTTGGCTCAGAATTAGCAGGGAAAACATTTGCGCTTTGGGGATTAGCATTTAAGCCTAATACAGATGATATGCGAGAAGCGCCCAGCCGGGTTTTAATGGAAACCTTGTGGAAGGCTGGGGCTATTATTCAGGCATATGATCCAGAGGCTATGGATGAGGCGCAGCGTATTTATGGCGCTAGAGATGACCTGAGATTAATGGGGACAAAAGAGTCCGCCTTACAAGGTGCTGACGCTTTGGTTATTTGCACTGAATGGCAGAGTTTTAGAGCTCCCGATTTTGATGTAATCAAGTCACGACTAAAACAGCCCATTATTTTTGATGGACGCAATTTGTACGATCCAGAGCGTCTAAATAGCCGAGGGTTCACTTATTACGGGATTGGCCGTGGTGTTTCGATTAGACAGGCATAATAAGTCTGTAAAGGTGAATTTATCTGTTGAGTACAAAAAGTAAATTAGCTGATTTTGTGCTCAATCTTGTTCGATAGTGTAGCTAACATCTGCATTCTCAGCATCGGATTATATCGTTAACTGACTTAATTGATTCTGCGTTGTAGTTATTTTGATTATTGTATGACTATAAATTAGCAGAGTATTCTTATAGATTTATCAACAGAGTGATAACCGAGCGTTATTTATCTAAACCGAAAGTTTAGGTGACGGGTTATGTATCACTTGTATGTTAATCCAGCGATATGATGGTGTGCATTTCAACGCATATGGCTCAGTTTAAATGAGAGACAAAAAATACCCTCCGGTGAATGGGAGGGTATTTTCATCGTAATAGTAAATGAAACAATACTATTACAGTAGGAAATCATCCAGTGATTTGCCTTGCTCTTCAATAGCTTTCTTAATTACTGCTGGAGTACGGCCTTGGCCTGTCCAGGTTTTCAGTTCGCCATTTTCATCTTTGTACTGATATTTAGCAGGACGCGCAGCACGTTTTGCTTTACCAGCAGTTTTAGTTGCAGCTAAAGTTTGCAGCAGTTCATTTGGATCAATACCGTCAGCAATAAGCATTTCACGGTATTGCTGCAATTTACGCGTACGTTCTTCAATCTCGGCTTGTGATTGAGATTCTTCTTCGCGGCGTTCGTTAACGACCACTTCAAGTTTCTCAAGCATTTCTTCTAACGTTACAAGAGTGCATTCGCGCGCTTGTGCACGTAGAGTACGGATGTTGTTAAGAATCTTTAACGCTTCGCTCATTGTCCTGGTCTCAAATTATAATTGGTGGGGGGGCGTCTGGGTAATAATAGAGTGCTATTTTAATTTCTGCAATAGCCAATTTGATATACATGCTCGAATTTACGTATTTTATTTGTAGAAAGTTGCTGGCCGCTACTAATAAGCGAGGAAGAATTGTTATTCTCAGCACTTTTTTTAACACAATTTTTCGTTTTGCTGCCAAATGCCCTTACAAGTGAACATGATTTTCTGACTAAGTTATAAGTTTGCTTTATATCAATAAATCAAGAATAGACAACTTCCACGTTTGTATGTGCAATAACCGATAGTGCTAAAAGGGAGAGATATAGGTGTAGTGAAAAACTCAGTAAGTCAAAAAGGCATGTTGTATTGGATTCGTCAGATTCTGACAATATTTGTAATCACTATTTTGCCAATTAAACATGAGAACACATTACTTGCATCATTAATGAACCAATCGTGCGGCCAGCATATGCGGTAGCTTGTGCTTCTTACATCGCGGATCTGGTTAATGTTCAAGCAGAGTTTTTTCACTATTGCAATATTGTGAATTTGATCAAGTAATGTCACTAATAATAGATCAGTATTTCAAATGCAAGTTTGTACAGTCTCATTAACAATATCTATTACTTAATAGAGAAAACAGCAATATAGCGGAGCCTCAGACGCTATGCCGTGTCTGAATTTATGATAAACTGAGCGTATGTTGTCACTGTGATCATTTATTAAACCATTGGAGTTACGGGCCCATGGCTCAACTTTACTTTTATTACTCTGCAATGAATGCAGGAAAGTCCACAGCGCTGTTACAGTCTTCTTATAATTATCAGGAGCGCGGTATGCGTACCTTGGTATTTACCGCTGAAATAGATAACCGCTTTGGCGTCGGGACCGTAAGCTCACGCATTGGCCTCTCTTCACAAGCACTCCTGTATAATAGTGCGACATCACTGTTCTCGATAATCACGACAGAACATCAGGCAAAGCCTATACATTGTATTCTGCTTGATGAATGCCAGTTTCTGACCAAAGAACAGATTCAGGAACTGTGTCAGGTGGTGGATGATCTCGATATCCCGGTATTGTGCTACGGACTACGAACTGATTTTCTTGGCGAGCTTTTTCCTGGTAGCAAATATTTGCTGGCATGGGCGGATAAACTGGTGGAACTAAAAACGATTTGTCATTGTGGTCGCAAAGCTAATATGGTGCTGCGTTTAGATGCGCAGGGTAAAGCAGTACATGATGGCGAGCAGGTGGTTATTGGTGGCAACGAAAGTTATGTTTCCGTTTGTCGCCGCCATTATAAAGAAGCGATTAAAGCCGCTTGCCAACCAGATTCATGTGAGTAGTCAATTCTCTGCTGTACGCTACCTCACAGGCTTTTTTATTCAGTCTGTGGGGTTGTTTGCCTTTCATCGTATTAATTCAATACAAACCTTTATGCGCTAATTAATAAGGCTTAACGGTATTTGGTGGTGACTTACTTTCCTGTTGCAACCTTTACTCGCTGAATATTTTAAACTGTGTGTCTCATCGGGTGTATAGCGAACGTCCAGCATCAGGGAATTTATCTTGGAGCCTGCAAAGATCCTCCGTTATGTGCATCGAACCATACCCCGAAATACGTTTCAGCCGCGTGTCACTGCGCGCGTGAGCAGAGGCACGCATTATATCGAGTCAATTTAGCCGATTGCGTGTTGGAAGGCACAGAGAGAATTAATAGGGAGGCGCTGCGGGTGCATGTGGAATAAAAAAGAAAACCCCCAATCAGCCGTTGCCCATTGGGGGTTATATCATCTTTACTTTACCCCATTTGAACGTGGGGGTTTAAGCCTTAAGACGATTATTACTTCTTAGCTTTCTTCTCAGCTTTTGGTGCCGTAGTTGCTACTGCAACGTCTTCACGGTCAAGCTCTTCGCTAAATTCACGGCCATAATAAGTATCCATCAGAATCTGTTTCAGCTCAGAGATTAGTGGGTAACGTGGGTTAGCACCGGTACACTGATCATCGAATGCATCTTCAGACAGTTTGTCTACTTTTGCCAGGAAGTCAGCTTCTTGAACGCCCGCTTCTCGAATTGATGCCGGGATACCTAAATCAGCTTTGATTTCATCTAACCAAACCAGCAGTTTCTGGATTTTCTGTGCAGTACGGTCGCCCGGCGCACTCAGACCCAGATGGTCTGCAATTTCAGCATAACGACGACGCGCTTGTGGGCGGTCATACTGGCTGAAGGCAGTCTGTTTGGTTGGGTTGTCATTCGCGTTATAACGAATAACGTTAGAAATCAACATGGCGTTTGCCAGGCCGTGTGGAATATGGAACTCAGAACCCAGTTTATGGGCCATTGAGTGGCAGACACCCAAGAAGGCGTTAGCAAAAGCGATACCGGCAATGGTCGCAGCGTTGTGAACACGCTCACGGGCCACCGGGTTTTTCGCCCCTTCGTGGTAGCTGGCTGGCAGGAATTCTTTCAGCAGTTTCAGTGCTTGCAGAGCCTGACCGTCAGAATATTCATTTGCCAATACAGAAACATAGGCTTCCAGCGCATGGGTTACTGCGTCCAGACCACCGAAAGCACACAGTGACTTAGGCATATTCATCACCAGATTGGCATCAACGATTGCCATATCTGGAGTCAATGCATAGTCAGCCAATGGATATTTCTGACCAGTAGCATCGTCGGTAACAACCGCAAATGGTGTCACTTCTGAACCCGTACCTGAAGTGGTCGTGACGGCGATCATTTTCGCTTTCACACCCATTTTCGGGAACTTGTAAATACGTTTACGGATATCCATAAAGCGCAATGCCAGTTCTTCGAAGTGCGTCTCTGGGTGCTCGTACATCACCCACATGATTTTGGCAGCATCCATCGGTGAACCACCACCCAGCGCGATGATCACGTCTGGTTTGAAGGAGTTCATCTGCTCTGCACCTTTACGTACGATGCTCAGGGTAGGGTCTGCTTCGACTTCAAAGAAGACTTCAGTCTCAATACCGTGAGATTTCAGTACGCTGGTGATTTGATCGGCATAACCGTTGTTGAACAGGTAGCGGTCAGTCACGATGAAGGCACGTTTTGCACCGTCAGTTGCCACTTCTTCCAGCGCGATTGGCAGAGAGCCACGGCGGAAGTAAATAGATTTCGGGAGTTTATGCCACAACATGTTTTCTGCTCGCTTAGCCACAGTTTTCTTGTTGATCAAGTGTTTCGGACCGACGTTTTCAGAGATGGAGTTACCACCCCATGAACCACAACCCAGCGTCAGAGATGGCGCTACTTTGAAGTTATACAGGTCACCGATACCACCATGAGAGGCAGGGGTGTTGATTAAGATTCGGGCGGTTTTCATTTTATCGCCAAAATACTTAACGCGTGCAGGTTGGTTATCCTGGTCGGTATACAGGCAAGATGTATGGCCGATACCGCCCATTTCCACCAGTTTTTCTGCTTTTTCGACCGCGTCTTCAAAGCTCTTCGCACGATACATCGCCAGTGTTGGCGACAGTTTTTCGTGAGCGAATGGCTCTGATTCATCAACAACTTTAACTTCACCGATAAGAATTTTGGTATTACTTGGTACTTTAATACCGGCCATTTCAGCAATTTTAGTGGCTGGCTGACCTACGATGGCGGCGTTCAGACCACCATTTTTCAGGATGATATCCTGAACCGCTTTCAATTCTTTACCTTGTAACAGATAACCGCCGTGAGAAGAGAAGCGCTCACGGACAGCATCATAAACGGAGTCAACTACAATAATTGACTGTTCTGACGCACAAATTACGCCGTTGTCAAAGGTTTTTGACATCAGAATAGAGGCGACAACACGTTTGATATCCGCAGTTTCATCAACAACAACGGGGGTGTTACCTGCACCTACACCGATAGCCGGTTTACCAGAACTGTAAGCCGCTTTAACCATGCCTGGGCCACCGGTTGCCAGAATTAGGTTAATGTCTGGGTGGTGCATCAGTTGGTTAGACAACTCAACAGTAGGGGCATCAATCCAACCAATAATATCTGCTGGCGCACCTGCTGCAATAGCGGCTTGAAGCACGATATCGGCAGCTTTATTGGTTGCGTCTTTAGCACGAGGATGTGGAGAGAAAATGATACCGTTACGGGTCTTCAGGCTAATCAGTGCCTTAAATATGGCGGTCGAAGTAGGGTTGGTTGTCGGAACAATACCGCAAATCAAACCGATAGGTTCAGCGATAGTGATGGTGCCGAAGGTTTTGTCTTCTTCTAAAATGCCACACGTTTTTTCATCTTTGTAAGCATTATAAATGTATTCAGAAGCAAAGTGGTTCTTGATCACTTTATCTTCAACAATACCCATGCCTGATTCTTCTACAGCCAGTTTGGCCAAGGGAATACGGGCATCCGCTGCAGCCAGAGCTGCGGCACGGAAGATTTTATCAACCTGCTCTTGAGTGAAGTTGGCATACTCGCGCTGGGCTTTCTTGACGCGTGCTACTAGCTCGTTAAGTTCAGCGACATTCGTTACAGCCATAATGCTCTCCTGATAATGTTAAACTCTTTTAGTAAATGAGCTGTTGAAGCAACTAGTATAGACAGGCTATGCCATACTGTATGGCGAAATAGAGATAGTTTTTATAGCCTACTTTTCTATTTCTGACCGCTGATTTACTGAAAGAGCTTCTCGTGCCTAAGGATAATGTGGGGGGAGGAAAAACATTTTCAACCTTTTATACCTCATTCACTCCGTGGATTCGCTCTCTGCCACGACTCTGAGCTTAACTATTCTTAGGTATGCTTTTCGTGACTTAAATCACAAAATCGTCAAGCTGACACCATTCAGCAATTATTTGTTGAGAGTAATTATCACTTGGGTGAATAAATCGATAATTCATGACCTTAACACAGCATTAGTACCACAGATTTTTAACAAAAAAATGCCATTACGATCTGCATTCCAAAATTGAGTATAAATGCTGTTTTATTCCATAGATTCCTGTGACTAATTCCATTACATTATCGCGAAAACTCGCTGAGTAGCGTCAAATCGGTGTTTTTTGGTAGAACGACCTGATGTGGTTGGCATGAAATAAATCGTGCAGAAAACAACGCACGAAAGGGTTTTATCATAAGGCAACATGTGATGCATATTTGTGGCGCACCGCGTTGATTGCATCGATACGGTGCGCCACAATGCCGTGCGCCGGTAGAATGATTATAATTGACGGCTACCGATGATGTTTTATCAGCAATGTTTTTATCAGCGATTTTATTATAAACAATGCGGAGTGATGTGTGAGTCAATCACTGTTGGACCTTTCAGGTTACATCAAGTTTTTTGTTGGCTTATTTGCACTGGTTAACCCGGTAGGCATATTGCCGGTATTCATCAGTATGACCAGCTATCAGGCCGCAGCAGGGCGGGATAAAACCAACCTGACAGCCAACCTGTCGGTGGCGATTATTTTATGGATATCTCTGTTCCTTGGCGATGCCATCCTAAAAATATTTGGTATTTCTATCGATTCATTCCGTATTGCGGGGGGGATTCTGGTCGTCAGCATTGCCATGTCGATGATCAGTGGCAAACTGGGTGAAGATAAGCAGAATAAGCAGGAAAAAACAGAAACTGCGGTGCGTGAGAGTATTGGTGTCGTCCCATTGGCATTGCCTCTAATGGCCGGGCCGGGTGCCATCAGTTCAACCATCGTCTGGAGTTCTCGTTACCACAGTTGGCAAAATTTATTGGGCTTAACCGTCGCGATAGCGCTGTTTGCTTTCTGTTGCTGGCTATTATTTCGTGCGGCTCCATTATTAGTTCGCTTATTAGGCCAAACAGGGATTAACGTCATAACCCGTATTATGGGGCTATTGCTGATGGCATTGGGTATTGAGTTTATTGTCACTGGTATTAAAGCGATATTCCCTGGGTTACTTTAACCCACCCGGCAAACCCTCCTCATAATTGAAAGGTCATCTATGTATATTGGATGACCTTTTTCATTTCAAAAGCCTATCGTGTAGGCAACTAAGCATTAATTTGGTGCAGAGAACGTATCAAATTTAATCTATTGCACTTTAATGCTGCATTTATATCAATCTCATCTTAAAAATTTGGTTTAAGGTCTATTTACTCCGCTTTATTGAGCGGCCCGTATCGGATTTGATCAAATAAAACACGCTATTTGTTGTTAAAATGCTCACATCATTCTGTAGGGCTTGTGCGGAAATTATCTAGATGTTATTAGTGATTATCGCCTAATGTATAGGTGTTTATCCTGCCAATGGCAATAATGTTAACTTTATGTTTTTTTTCGTGGTGGGTGGTGTTTCTCATGATTTTAAGTTAAATGCTTTACGAAATATATCTATCTAAATCATATTGTTATGTCAGGTATTGTGCGTTGATGTACTTCAGCACTATAGTTAGAAATTATATTGAAAAGAGAATTGCTTAACATTTCTGTAAAATTTATTGGCGTCAGATTTCGGCATCTGTTAGTTTTCGGGCAACTTTCTGATAAGAGATCTCTTGTCTTTTCAACAAAAAATCTATCAAGTTCACTATTCTGGAATAGTTATTGCTAGTCGTTGTTAGCCACAAATTGGCCTTAAGCATTGAGAAAAACATCACAAATCTCGTAAAACGGGCGGTGATAAATACAAATAAAGTTTAAGCGGCGACTATCGGCAATAATTAGCACTATTCTGGGTTTATCATTTTCAGCAGCATCAATGATAGCCGTGGTTCCGCCGGTGTTGAAATGGGCAGGCAATAGGGCTGTATAACAGGGTTGATAAAATGGTCTGATGTTTATACATGTGGGATGTTACGTAGTCGGATTCGTTCCCCGAATAACGTAATTTACAAATACCTTTTAAAGGTGAAGCTTGCTCAGTCACTGGGCGATGCAATAATAAAAACTGGAGTGAATATAAGCATGACCAACATCACAAAAAAAACTCTGCTGGCGGCAGGTATCGCTGCGGCAATGGGTATGATGGCCGTAGGGACTTCTTTTGCAGCCAATGTCCCTGCTGGCGTACAACTGGCAGAAAAGCAGGTTCTGGTACGTAACAATGGCTCTGAACCACAATCACTGGATCCACATAAGATTGAAGGGGTGCCAGAATCCAATATATCTCGTGATTTGCTGGAAGGGTTGGTTATCAACGATCCTAATGGCAAAATTCTGCCCGGTGCGGCTGAACGTTGGGAAAACAAAGACTTTAAAGTCTGGACGTTCCATATTCGCAAAGATGCTAAATGGTCAAATGGTGACCCTGTAACGGCACAGGATTTCGTTTACAGTTGGCAGCGTCTGGCTGATCCTAAAACGGTATCTCCCTATTCCAGCTATGTGCAATATGCCCATATCGCTAATATCGACGATATTATTACCGGCAAAAAAGCCCCTGATACGCTGGGCGTAAAAGCGTTAGATGATCATACT
The DNA here is from genome assembly GCF_000173735.1 of Yersinia aldovae ATCC 35236. Classification (GTDB taxonomy): domain Bacteria; phylum Pseudomonadota; class Gammaproteobacteria; order Enterobacterales; family Enterobacteriaceae; genus Yersinia; species Yersinia aldovae. The sequence goes on from NZ_ACCB01000001.1 coordinate 208,954, forward strand.
CTGGAAGTGACACTGACCGAACCGGTTCCTTATCTGGACAAACTGTTGGCCCACCCATCAATGTCTCCGGTTAACAAAACGGTGATTGAGAAGTTTAATGAGAAGTGGACGCAGCCACAAAACTTTGTCGGCAACGGCGCTTATAAGCTGAAAGATTGGGTGGTAAACGAACGTATTGTATTAGAACGTAGCCCAACCTATTGGGATAATGCGAAAACTGTCATCAACCAGGTCACCTACCTGCCAATTTCTTCTGAAGTGACGGACGTAAATCGCTATCGCAGCGGTGAAATCGACATGACATATAACAACATGCCGATCGAGTTATTCCAGAAACTGAAAAAAGAGATCCCACAAGAAGTCCATGTTGATCCATATCTGTGTACTTATTACTACGAAATTAACAACCAGAAAGCACCGTTTACCGATGCCCGTGTCCGTGAAGCATTGAAGCTAGGTATGGATCGCGACATTATTGTCAATAAAGTGAAGAATCAAGGCGATCTGCCAGCCTACGGTTTCACGCCTCCGTATACCAGTGGCGCTGAGTTGACACCGCCAGAATGGTTTGGTTGGACGCAAGAGAAACGCAATGAAGTGGCGAAGAAGCTGTTAGCTGACGCAGGCTACACTAAAGACAAGCCATTGACATTTAACCTGTTATACAACACTTCCGATCTGCATAAAAAACTGGCTATCGCGGCGGCATCGATCTGGAAGAAAAACCTGGGTGTTGACGTTAAGCTGGAAAATCAAGAGTGGAAAACCTTCCTTGATACCCGTCATCAGGGGACTTTCGACGTCGCGCGTGCTGGCTGGTGTGCTGACTACAACGAACCCTCTTCATTCCTGAATATGATGCTATCCGACAGCAGCAATAACACCGTGCATTATAAAAGCCCGGCGTTTGATAAGTTGATCAAAGACACACTGAAAGTAAAAACTGAAAAAGAGCGTGCCGGTTTGTATCAGCAAGCTGAAGTTCTGTTGGATAAGGACTCTGCCATTGTACCGTTGTTCTACTACGTGAATGCGCGTCTTGTGAAACCTTATGTCGGTGGCTACACCGGTAAAGATCCGCTGGACAATATGCACGTTAAAGATCTTTATATTATCAAGCATTAATGTATTAGGGGCAGCCGCAAACGGGTGTGCTGCCCTTATTGCTTGATAATTCAAAAAGGCTAAAGGTACAGGCAATGTTAAAATTTATTCTACGCCGCTGTCTGGAAGCGATTCCGACACTTTTTATTTTGATTACTATCTCATTCTTTATGATGCGTCTCGCACCCGGCAGCCCATTTACTGGCGAGCGTAATCTTCCACCCGAAGTCATGGCAAATATTGAGGCGAAATATCACCTCAACGATCCCATTTATAAGCAGTATTTCAATTACTTGGGGCAATTGGCACAAGGTGATCTTGGGCCTTCATTTAAATATAAAGATTACACCGTCAATGAGTTAGTTGCTGCGTCATTTCCCGTCTCGGCAAAACTGGGTTTTGCCGCCTTTTTATTGGCGGTAGTATTAGGGGTGAGCGCGGGTGTTATTGCGGCGTTAAATCAAAATACCAAGTGGGACTATACGGTGATGGGCTTTGCCATGACCGGTGTCGTTATCCCCAGTTTTGTGGTCGCGCCGTTATTGGTGCTGGTTTTCGCCATCCTATTAAAATGGTTGCCGGGGGGAGGCTGGAATGGTGGTGCGCCTAAATTCATTATTTTACCGATGGTAGCGCTGTCACTGGCTTATATCGCCAGCATTGCACGTATTACCCGTGGTTCAATGATTGAAGTTTTGCACTCCAATTTTATTCGTACTGCGCGAGCGAAGGGTTTACCACTGCGGGTTATCGTATTGCGCCACGCGTTAAAACCGGCATTGCTGCCCGTGCTGTCTTATATGGGACCCGCTTTTGTGGGTATTATCACCGGTTCAATGGTGATTGAGACTATCTTTGGTTTACCGGGGATTGGTCAGTTGTTCGTCAACGGAGCGTTAAACCGCGATTACTCTCTGGTTCTGAGTTTGACCATTTTGGTCGGCGCTTTAACTATTTTATTTAATGCGATCGTGGATGTGTTGTATGCCGTCATCGATCCGAAAATCCGTTACTAGCACTGGAGCACGCCAATTATGTTGAGCAAAAAAAATAGCGAAGCTCTGGATGTTTTCAGTGAAAAGCTGGAAGTTGAAGGGCGTAGCCTTTGGCAGGATGCCCGCCGCCGTTTTGTCCATAACCGTGCGGCGATCACCAGTTTGGTGATCCTGATATTTATTACCTTATTTGTTATTGTGGCACCGATGTTAGCGCAATTTAGCTACGCAGATACGGATTGGGGCATGATGTCAGCCGCACCGGATATGGCCTCTGGCCATTATTTCGGTACTGATTCATCGGGCCGTGATTTGTTGGTTCGCGTGGCCATCGGCGGGCGCATCTCATTAATGGTGGGAGTCGCGGCGGCGTTGGTGGCCGTGGTTGTCGGCACATTGTATGGCTCTTTATCCGGCTATCTTGGTGGCAAAATCGATTCACTGATGATGCGTCTACTGGAAATTCTCAACTCCTTCCCGTTTATGTTTTTCGTTATTCTGCTGGTCACCTTCTTCGGCCAAAATATTCTGCTGATATTCGTGGCGATCGGCATGGTTTCCTGGTTGGATATGGCGCGTATTGTGCGCGGGCAGACATTAAGCCTGAAACGCAAAGAATTTATTGAAGCGGCGCTGGTGGGCGGTGTTTCCACGCGCAATATCGTATTACGCCACATCGTACCGAACGTATTGGGCGTGGTGGTGGTTTACGCCTCTTTATTGGTTCCCAGTATGATCTTGTTTGAATCTTTCCTAAGTTTCCTTGGGTTAGGGACTCAGGAGCCGCTGAGTAGCTGGGGGGCGTTGTTGAGCGATGGTGCTAACTCAATGGAAGTCTCGCCGTGGTTGCTGATGTTTCCTGCCGGTTTCCTGGTCGTGACGCTGTTTTGTTTTAACTTTATCGGCGATGGCTTGCGTGATGCCCTCGATCCGAAAGATCGCTGAGGAGTAGCACTATGACGACTATTGATAATCAGTCTGCTGTTCAGCCATCGGCGCTGTCGGAGCAAAAAATACTGTTGGATGTGAAAGATTTGACCGTCACATTCGGCACACCCGATGGTGATGTGACTGCGGTTAACGCACTCAATTTTGACCTGCGTGCTGGCGAAACACTGGGCATTGTGGGGGAATCTGGCTCGGGTAAATCACAAACGGCATTCGCTTTAATGGGGCTGCTGGCCAGTAATGGTCGCATCGGTGGCTCCGCGAAATTTAATGGCCGTGAGATCCTAAACCTGCCTGAGAAGCAATTGAACCGTTTGCGGGCGGAAGAAATTTCGATGATTTTCCAAGACCCGATGACGTCACTAAACCCCTATATGCGGGTGGGTGAGCAGCTCATGGAAGTGCTGCAACTGCATAAAAAGATGAGCAAAAGTGAGGCGTTCGAAGAGTCGATTCGGATGTTGGATGCGGTAAAAATGCCCGAAGCGCGCAAACGGATGCGTATGTACCCCCATGAATTTTCAGGGGGAATGCGTCAGCGAGTCATGATTGCAATGGCACTATTGTGCCGCCCGAAATTATTGATTGCCGATGAACCGACAACTGCGCTGGACGTAACAGTTCAGGCACAAATCATGACTTTGCTGAATGAATTGAAAAGTGAATTCAATACCGCGATCATTATGATCACCCATGACCTTGGCGTTGTGGCCGGTATCTGTAATAAAGTTTTGGTGATGTATGCCGGGCGAACTATGGAATACGGTCAGGCCCGTGATGTGTTTTATCAACCAAGCCACCCGTATTCTATTGGCCTGTTGAATGCTGTTCCTCGCCTTGATGCTGAAGGTGAATCTCTAATGACTATTCCAGGCAATCCGCCGAATTTACTGCGCTTACCCAAAGGTTGCCCGTTCCAGCCGCGTTGCCAATTCGCAATGGATCGCTGTTCTACAGCACCTGAGTTGGAGCACTTTGGTGAAGGCCGTTTACGTGCCTGTTTTAAGCCAGTAGGGGAATTAGTATGAATGCCATAACAGATAAGAAAGTATTATTGGAAGTGGCTGACTTGAAAGTCCATTTTGATATTCAGGATGGTAAACAGTGGTTTTGGCAACCCTCAAAAACCCTAAAAGCGGTTGATGGTGTCACCCTGCGGCTGTATGAGGGTGAGACTTTAGGTGTGGTGGGTGAGTCCGGCTGTGGTAAATCAACCTTTGCTCGCGCCATCATCGGCCTGGTCAAAGCCTCTGGCGGCAGTGTCTCGTGGTTAGGCAAAGACCTGCTCAACATGAGCAAAGCTGAGTGGCGCGCAACGCGTAGTGACATTCAGATGATATTCCAGGACCCGCTGGCATCATTAAACCCGCGTATGACTATTGGCGAAATTATTGCTGAGCCATTACACACTTATCACCCCAAAATGTCACGGCAGGAAGTCAAAGATAAAGTTAAAGCCATGATGTTAAAGGTGGGATTATTACCTAACCTAATCAACCGTTATCCTCATGAGTTTTCCGGAGGGCAGTGCCAACGTATCGGTATTGCTCGCGCGCTGATTCTTGAGCCTAAACTGGTGATTTGTGATGAGCCGGTTTCCGCGCTGGATGTGTCAATTCAGGCGCAGGTCGTTAACTTATTGCAGCAATTGCAGCGCGAAATGGGGTTGTCACTGATTTTTATTGCCCACGATCTGGCGGTGGTAAAGCACATCTCTGATCGGGTATTGGTGATGTATTTGGGCCATGCGGTGGAGTTGGGAACCTATGATGAGGTTTATCACAACCCGCAGCACCCTTATACCAAAGCGTTAATGTCTGCGGTACCAATCCCCGATCCGGACAAAGAAAGGGCTAAAGTCATTCAGTTGCTGGAAGGGGAGCTACCTTCGCCGATTAACCCACCATCAGGCTGTGTATTCCGCACTCGTTGCCCGATTGCCGGGCCAGAATGTGCGAAAACGCGCCCACTGCTGGAGGGCAGTTTCCGACACGCGGTTTCATGTCTGAAAGTTGATCCGCTGTAATATGATGGTGTCGCTTCACCCAACGTTGCGTATCGAATAGCAAAAAGCCACTGGCCTTATTGAACTGCACCCCAAATGTTGGACACTCAATAAAGTAAGGTGCTTTTTTTTATGAGTAAATACTCTCTCAATTTCAAGTTACGGGTCGTGCAACACTATCTTTCCGGACTGGAGGGACAAAAAGCGACAGCCAAACGATTTGGCATTGATCACAGTGCGGTCCGTAAGTGGTCCAGTGCGTGGAAACTTCATGGTGAGGCAGGACTGACGACAAAACCTGGCCACTATCCTCCAACCTTTAAGGAAGCCGTTATTCTGTATATGCGCGACCATCTTCTTTCCGCACGTGTGTTTAATATTCCTGCATTCACCTCTGTTTGCCTGTGGGAACGCCTGTATAATGAAGGGGGTCTGGAAGCCCTCAGAAATAGCCGCCGCGGGAGAAAAAGGATGTCAGAATTAACCGGAAAACACCCTAAAAAAAACACAACATCCTCTCTTTGTCCAGATGAACGGGAAGAGCTGGAACAACTTCGTGTTGAGGTGGCTTATCTAAAAAAGTTGCAGGCCTTACTCAGTCAAAAAAACACGCCAGAGCATGGTACAAAGCGCAAGCCGTGAATGAGTTAAGGCAATAATATTCGCAGCCCCGTCTGCTGAGGGCCGCAGAGCTAGCCAGAAGCACGTTCTACTGGCAGTTATCTTCATGCAAAAAACCAAATAAATATGCGGATGATAAGCGACGGATTACGACACTGTTCCATCAGCATAGAGGTCGATATGGATACCGCAGGATCACGCTTGCCTGTTGCAGGGCTGGCACGCCGCTTAACCATAAAACTGTTCAGAGGTTAATGCAGGAGTTACAGTTAACTTCCTGTATTAGAAGAAAGAAATATAACTCTTATAAAGGTCGATATGGAAAAGCAGCCGATAATATCCTGAGCCGTCAGTTCAGTGCGGATAAACCTAATCAGAAATGGGTAACGGATGTTACTGAGTTCAAAATTAGCGGAGAGAAACTGTATTTATCACCGGTACTTGATCTCTATAATGGTGAGATAATCGCGTATCAGATGGAGTCACGCCCACATCTGTCAATGGTGGAGAATATGCTGTCAAAGGCCTTATCAATACTGAGTGAAAATGAATATCCGCTGATACATTCAGATCAAGGCTGGCAATATCAAATGGCACAGTACCAGATATAGTCATTCGCACCCTGAGAGTTACACTTTTAAGTGATTCAGGGTATGCGCTTACTGGTTACGAATATTGTGCCAGAATCATGTGATTTGATGATTGCCGCTTTGCTTTCGAGCCAGTAAGTGCTCCACGTTCGCTAACGAATACTCAGGGCATGCAGAAAAACTGCTGACTATATTTCTTTCGAAGAACGTGGAATGCATACCAATCCCCGATAAAAAGGAGTTGGTCATGACTACGATAGATCAGTTTGCTGCCCATGTTGGTTTGGACTGGGCGGATAAAAAACACGATGTCTGCGTTCAGTTTAAAAACGGTGAGCGTATATTCTATGTGGTTGAACACACTCCGGAAGCGCTTGATATCTGGCTCAGCGAGTTGCACCAGAAGGTGAAAGGCAGGATCGCGATCGCCCTTGAGCTGAAGAAAGGCCCGGTGGTGTATGCTCTCCAGAAGTACCCATTTGTCACGGTTTTTCCTGTGCACGCGTTGTCACTGGCCCGCTATCGGCAGACCTTTTGGCCAAGTGGTGCGAAGGATGATCCACAGGATGCTGAGTTAGCATTAGAGCTAATGTTACGCTATCCCCAAAAGATAAAAGCCATAGAACCCGACAATGCGGATATCCGGTTACTTCAACAATTAGTTGAGCAGCGTCGACTGCTGGTCGAAGACAAACGCCGTTTTGTGAATCGTCTCATCAACACGCTTAAGCAGTATTATCCTCAGCCCCTGGAATGGTTCTCGCATCGGGACAGTTCTCTGTTCTGCGAGCTAATAATCCGCTGGCCCAGTCTGCAACAACTCAAGCGGGCCCGGAGCGATACCATCCGTCATTTTATGAACGCTAAAGGTGGTCCTGCTGTTGCATATACAGAGCAGCGGGTCGCAAGCATTGCCATCGCTATTCCCCTAACCACCGATAAAAGTGTCATCGAGGCGAACGCGCTAATGGCAACAGCACTTGCATCGCAAATCAAACTGGTAGGTGACCTCATCAGAACCTACGACGAGCGAATCGAATCGTTATTCAATACTCTTCCGGATGCAGACCTGTTCAAATCCCTTCCGGGCATGGGACCATGTATGGGCCCGCGAATGCTTGCAGCACTGGGTGATAACCGCAACCGCTTCAACAGTGCAGAGGAAATACAAAACTACGCTGGCATTGCACCAGTAACCGAACGAAGTGGCCAGAAATCCTGGGTACACTGGCGTTGGCAGTGTGCGAAGTTCGTCAGGCAGACCTTTGTCGAATGGGCTGCCAAGACGGTAAACTCCTCATACTGGGCCAAGCTGTATTATCAGGGGCTGCGAGAAAAAGGAAAATCTCATCAGTCAGCGATCCGGGCTCTGGCATTCAAATGGATAAGGATAATTTACTGCTGCTGGAAGACCAGAACCCAGTACGACGAAGCAAAATATTTGCTGGCTCTCGAGGCGCGACACTCGCCCTTATTGATGCCGTAAAAAGCTTGTCGAATGCCTCAGGGCGTGAAGCGGCTGAAAGAAGCGGGTCTGACGCAAAGTATGTCCAGAAAAGGGAACTGTCTTGATAACGCGGTAATAGAAAGCTTCTTCGGGACACTGAAATCGGAATGCCTGTATCTTGATGATTATAAAAATATCGGTGAGTTACGAATTGCAATCGATGAGTATATTCACTATTACAACCATGAAAGAATAAAACAGAAGCTAAAAGGCCTGAGTCCGGTAGAGTATCGAACTCAGGCCCAGATAGCCACCTGACAAACCGTCCAACTTTATGGGGTCAGTTCAATTAGGGTGGGGCTTTTTATGTTACCGCTCAGCGCTGGCGGCGTTATCGATTACTCTTTCCACAAGATATGGCAAAGTTTGTGGTCTTTTTCGCGGCACAGCAGCACCCGCGCAAAAATATCGTTAATCTCTTCACCATCATTGTCAGCCAGGCCGATAACCACTTCAGCGAAGAAGTCAGGGTTTAAATCAAAATCGACATGTTCTTGCCAATCTTCAGCCGGATCAAATAGCTCTGCGCCACCACGTTCTTCAAACTGAAGATTAAATAACAAGATATCGGCCGGATCGAGGTTATCCCCAGCTAATTCCAGAAAGATATCGTAAGCCTGTTCCAGCGTTTCATCTTCAGTCAGGCGGTTATTGAGATCCATTGAGCTTGGCTCTTGTGCGTTCTGGTCCATTTGCAGATTCCCATTTATCATTTGCGATTTGCGCTCATTAAAACATTCCCGGCACAGCTTTTACAATTATTATGCTGCCATTACTGCGTAACTCAGAGAATCTACAATTTACTAACACCCAACCACGTAACTTATTACAGTAATGGACTGAAAAAATAGAACAATCTTTCAGTGACACGATGCCAAAGAGGGCGCTTATTCCACAGTTTTCCGTCCAATAAGGCTGAACGGGCGATATAGTCACCCTGAACCTGGGCTAAATCGGCACCAAAACCATCATCATCAATGACTAGCGTGATTTCGAAATTAAGCCACAAACTGCGCATATCCAGATTAACGGTACCCACTAAACTCAGTTGACCATCGACCAGCACACTCTTGCTATGCAGCAGGCCACCTTCAAACTGGTAAATTTTGACGCCAGCTTCCAGTAATTCGGCAAAGAAAGCACGGCTGGCCCAACGTACCATCATGGAGTCGTTTTGGCGCGGAACAATAATACTGACATCAACGCCACGTTGTGCAGCGGTACAGATGGCGTGCAACAAGTCGTCGCTGGGCACAAAGTACGGCGTGGTCATGATGAGCTGCTCACGCGCAGCATAAACCGCAGTCAATAATGCTTGATGGATCATCTCTTCCGGGAAGCCGGGGCCAGATGCGATAACTTGTATCGTGTGGCCACTTTCTTCTTCAAACGGCATGATATTGGCGTCTGGTGGGGGGGGCAAAATACGTTTGCCGGTTTCGATCTCCCAGTCACAGGCATAGACGATACCCATCGTGGTGGCGACCGGGCCTTCCGTTCGTGCCATCATATCAATCCATTGGCCGACGCCGGCGTCCTGTTTGAAGAAGCGTGGATCGACCATATTCATGCTGCCGGTATAGGCAATATAGTTATCAATCAGCACGATTTTCCGATGTTGGCGTAGATCCATTCGGCGCAAAAATACTCGAAAAACATTCACTTTGAGCGCTTCGACCACTTCGATGCCGGCATTGCGCATCATGGCGGGGTAAGGGGTACGGAAGAACTGCTGGCTACCCGCAGAATCCAACATTAGCCTGCAATGGACACCGCGACGCGCTGCTGCCATCAAGGATTCGGCAACTTGATCAACCAAGCCGCCTGGCTGCCAGATGTAAAACACCATCTCTATATTGTGGCGGGCCAGTTCGATGTCGCGCATCAGGGCTTTTAGTGTGTCATCGGTGGTCGTCAATAATTGTAATTGATTGCCTTTAACGCCACTGATGCCTTGGCGGCGTTCGCATAACTGAAACAGCGGAGTGGCCACTTCACTGTTTGAACTGGCAAAAATGTGTTGGCAATCTTTGAGTTCGCTTAACCAACGGGCTGTGGAGGGCCACATGGCTTTAGCACGTTCGGCCCGGCGTTTACCCAGATGAAGTTCGCCAAATGAGAGGTAAGCGATGATTCCGACCAAAGGAATAATATAGATAATAAGCAGCCAGGCCATCGCCGAAGGAACCGCTCTGCGTTTCATCAGAATACGCAATGTTACCCCGGCAATAAGCAACCAATAGCCAAACACTGAGAGCCAACTGATTACGGTATAAAATGTTGTCATAAGGGCGGAAATCCTGTTCACAAACGGTAACTAAAAAGAGTGTACGCACAGTATGGCAAAGGCGAAACCTTTAATCGGAATTTTACTGGATAAAATCTTTTAAGCTAAAGGACTTGCAACGGTGACTACGTAATAAGTCGCGGTTTGATATTCAGGTGTTGAACAATGCGTCAGGAGAGGGGGCGAGCACAATACGTAATTTCACCGAACGGCACTTTGGCTCAACAGCTTAAAGGTTTATAATAGCGTGGTTCTCAGCTTTGGAAGAGTTTTTCATGCGACGGAGTAAAAATGAAGTCGGTCGTTGGCGAATGCTGCGGCAAAATCAACGGCGAAGAAATCGCTGGCTAGAAGGGCAATCACGGCGTTATCGCCATATCTACTGTGTCAGGCAACTCCACGAACATCAGCACCGGCGTTCGCTATTGTTCATCGTTGCTTATGAGTGGTAGCCCGAGCTTGAAGTAAAAACAGCCTCCTTGTAGGGGCTGTTCTTGTTTTTGATAAGGGTGAATATTTTGATTTTTAACTATTTGTCACATAAAAAATTTCATTAATATTGGCTATTGGTTGAGTCTAACCTGTCCTGCTGTTAGAGGGAGGTTACACGATTGAATATCGACAAGGATATTTTTCACTTTTAATTATGGCTTTTTTCGCAGAAAAACAATCCCTATCCTAAATTAACAAAATGCGATAATTCTGATGTCATTAGCTATAAAGAAAGAGGCACAATAATAACTCCTCAGTTTATTTCACATCAGAATGACATCGCGTTACTCTATATATTTGGTCACTTCGTATTAATCATTCAGTTTCAGGGGTGTTACTGTTTGGTTGTTCGAAGCGGCCATCTCACCAGAAAATGGCAAGTTTTAAATAGTAACACTTGGAATTATTAATGCGAGATTATAAGTTCATTTATTTCAATCGGTTAATGCACTTCGTGTTATCTTTACTTAAATCTGTATATTACTTTTAACGATCAATGATAAATAATTGATCAATTTTATCAATTGATCAATACTGTCGCTCTCATCAAATAAAAGGATTTTTATCATGGGTTGCAGGCTAAACATTGCGGTTGATTGCACCTTTATCTGTGAGCCGGTTTACAGCTCAACGGGTAAGTTGCTTGCGGTGGAGTTATTGAGCCGATTTATGACATCTTCTTTTAAATCGCCAATTTATACTGAACGCTTTCTGTATCAACTTAATGCGCAAACGAAAACGCTACTGTTATGTGAGCAATTATCCGCAGTGGAGAAATGTCAACAGTGGTTTATTGAACAGCAAATAACACTATCAATAAATATAGATTTTGATATGGCGCAAGCTGTGTTACATGACGAAAAAATCATATCTTTATTGGCAGTGATGCCGTTTATCCGCCTGGAGGTGATGGAGAGTTTCCCTAATCTCAATGATGGTGCTAAGAACCCATTATTAAGTAAGTTGGCTGAACGATATCCGTTGTGGTTAGACGATTTTGGCAGTGGTAATGCTCATCTCGCTGCTGCGACGAGCGGTTTTTTTGAATGCGTAAAAATTGATAAGAACTTCTATTGGCAATGTGGAGGGAGTGCCACTTTCAATAATCTCATCGCCCACCTGCGGGATCACTGCCAAAATGTGATTGTTGAAGGCGTCGAAACCCATCAGCAATTTATTCAGTTAGCGGATAGTGGTATTGATGCGATGCAGGGTTACTTATTCAGTTCATTACGGTTGAATAAGGTTAATAAGTTTCCCTTGCAATATACCGATTTTAATATTCGCTGAGCGTGCCATTACCGGGCGGTGTAAAACTGAATTTTGCTAGTATGACATCAACTTAGGAAGGTTTTTGCTGTGAATATCACAGTTAACGAGAGCTAATCGGCGGATGATAACCTACCTATCTTCAGCAAAGGCTAGAGTTCATGTCTCAATATAAATTAGCTAAAACAGTATTCTTCGGGGATTTGAAAGTCAGTACTGCACTTTATAAGTATGAGATTTATTGTGAAGAGTCTGAGCTGGTATATCATGCGGCTATTTATTCTGAACAAGTCATTGCCGCCGGTAAACATACTTACCCTGTGTGGGTAAGAAAAGATCATATGATATTAAAAGCACCCGCTCATATGCTCGATAAAGCGGTAGCGGCTTGCGAGGAGCACTGGTTGAAGCACTATAAAGTTTAGTGGCGCTGGCTTGAATGCGCCTGAATGCAGGCGTATTCAAGGATGTTATTGTGATGAAGAACCTATCTCATTAGGGCTATTTTATTTGCCATTTTGAACCTGGGTTGTACTCGGAATCTTCACGTACTACGTATACGCTCCGGTTCTTCTGCGTTGTCCGTGCTCAAACTCACCGCAACAATTATGCCTACTGGGATGGGCTCTAAGGCCGGTTATTTAATCAAAATACGCGTTTGTAAGGTTTTACTATCACCGATTGGTAAACCCCAGCGGCAACATAAGGGTCTTGTTCGGCCCAGCACTTCGCATCTTGCTGCGAGGCGAATTCGGCAATTACGGTTGAACCGGTAAAACCGGCATTGCCCGGTTCGGCACTGTCGATAGCTGGATTTGGCCCCGCGGTCAGCAGGCGGCCTTGATCCTGCAATGCTTGCAATCGCGCCAGATGGGCAGGGCGTACTGATAAGCGTTTCTCTAGTGAATCAGGGACATCCGTTGCAAAGATCACATAAAACATTTCTTACCTTCAAATTTATCAACGTGGTGCCGGTTGTGTGTGGAGGGCCATAACAACATGTTCTACTCATGAATTCAATCATCGTGAGGCGCGGCTGTTATTTGTGTCATCTGATTGAAATATACCCGCTATTTATAATGAAATAAAATGATAACTGGCGGTAAATATATTGTACGCTTTCGTTATGATTGAAGTTTTAATCGCCATTTAACGCTAATTGGTAAGATTGTTTGTGGTTGCTTATTGAATATGATTGCTATTTGCATTTACACTTGGCTGCATTAGAGGACACTGAATTATTATGCAGCTAAACAAATTTTTCCTGGGTCGCCGGCTTACATGGCCATTCGCATTTTCAATTGCCTTACACGGTAGCGTAGTTGCTGCGTTGCTATACGTTTCCGTAGAGCAAATGAAAATACAACCTGAAATAGAGGATGCTCCTCTTGCTGTCACGATGGTGAATATCGCCACTTTTGCGGCACCACAACCTGCCGCCGCCGAGCCTGAGCCAGAACCGGTTGAAGAAGCGCCACCAGAACCTGAGGTGCTACCAGAGCCTGTTGCTGTACCTATTCCTGAGCCGGTAAAGCCAAAACCCAAGCCCAAGCCTAAACCGGTGAAAAAAGAAGTCAAAAAGCCGGATGTGAAGAAGGTGGAGGCTCCACCAGACGATAAGCGATTCAAGTCTGATGAACCGGCACTGGTGGACAACAATGCACCGGTTAAATCGGCCCCCAAAGCTTCAGTACCCGGCGCTTCAACATCGGCTGGGCCAAAAGCCTTAAGTAAGGCCAAGCCGACTTATCCCGCCAGAGCATTGGCGTTAGGGGTTGAAGGGCAAGTTAAAGTCCAATATGACATTGATGAAGATGGCCGTGTGACCAATGTCCGTATATTGGACGCAACACCGCGCAACACTTTTGAACGGGAAGTGAAGCAAGTGATGCGTAAATGGCGTTTTGAGGCGGTGGCCGCGAAAGACTATGTGACGACGATTGTGTTCAAGATTGGCGGCGACATGGAGATGAGATAAGGCATTTATGCTTTGTATATATCACTTTTGAACGATATATCAGATATAAAATTATAAAGGGTCGCTTTGTGGGCGACCCTCTGTACTAACAGAACATTGGCTATTGAGTCGCACCGACCTCAAAATTACCTCTGCCGTCAGGTAACGCACGGGCTTTACCTGCATCATCTACTGCCACATAGGTAAATATCGCCTCTGTCGCCCGATAGCGCTGGCCGATAGGCTCTGAAGAGACTTTTTTGACCCACACTTCGATATTGATAGTGATAGAGCTGCGCCCGGTCTTAATGCAGCGCGCATAGCAACACACAACATCACCGACGGCGACAGGTTTGAGGAAAGTCATGCCATCAACACGTACTGTCACCACCCGCCCGTGGGCTATCTCTTTGGCCTGAATCGCCCCGCCGATATCCATTTGCGACATCAGCCAGCCACCGAATATATCGCCGTTGGCGTTGGTATCGGCAGGCATTGCCAGGGTACGAAGTACCAGTTCACCGTTAGGTAGTGATTGTTGTTCGTTCATTTCGGTCTGCTTTTGAAAGTAATAATTCGCCTGGAATGGCTCACTGAAAGCTCAATGAGCCTAATAAGATGGTTCAGAACTAGGATTTTTTTTGTTTCTTCGGGCATATGGCGATAAATATAAACGCCGCTGATCAGGGTAAATACCAGCGTCAGTGCGGTTAAGCCAAATACTTTGAAATTAACCCAAATATCTTGCGGCAGCCAGAACGCGACGTAGATATTCAAGAGGCCACAGGCCAGGAAGAACAGCGCCCAGGACATATTGAGTTTAGACCAGACACTATCCGGTAGCGTCAGCTCTTTGCCAAGCATACGTTGAATCAATGGTTTCTTCATGAACCACTGACTAACTAATAATGCAGCGGCGAACAAGACGTACAGAACCGTCACTTTCCATTTAATGAATAAATCACTGTGAAACGCCAGTGTTAAAGTCCCGAACACCAGCACCATAATTGCCGTGACCAGGGTCATTTTCTCTACCTTGCGGTATTTCAACCAGGTAAAGGCTAACGCTAACAATGTGGCGACAATCAGCGCCCCTGAAGCGATAAAAATGTCATACATCTTGTAAAAGACGAAAAAAACCACCAATGGGAGAAAATCTAAAAGTTGCTTCATGAATCAATCCATTATTTATACACCGCCTGACTATACCGGATTCAGGCAGATGAGGGTACCTGCGGCAAAGCAGTATTATCCTTAATTATCTGTTTGAATGCGCGTTCCGCCAGTGGAATTTGCAGAAACTTACGATAAACACGTAACAGATTTTGTCTGCATATTGCCAGATATGCACTAAGCCAGCATGATAAGTAAATTGGGTATCCATATTGGGTTAAGGCCGGGTGGAGTAAATATGCAAAGAAAATCGCTTCGGTATTGGATGCCAGGCTTGACCCAATTAATGGCTTATGAGCGCGAGTGGCTAAAGCCCGATGTCAGGGCGGGGTTATCGGTCGCCGCAGTCGCGTTGCCTATTGCAATTGCTTACGCGGAACTGACCGGGGTGAGTGCCGCCGTGGGGCTGTATTCGTGTATTTTGCCGATGATAGCTTATGCGTTTTTCGGTTCTTCACGGCAATTGATTGTCGGGCCTGATGCGGCCACCTGTGCGGTAATAGCCGCAGTAGTCGCGCCACTGGCGGCGGGGAATAGCGAGGTCCACTGGCAATTAACCATTATGATGACCCTAATGATGGGAACATGGTGTTTGGTGGCCAGTCGCTTCAAGTTGGGGGCGCTGGCGGATTTATTGTCACGGCCCATACTGACCGGTCTACTCAATGGGGTGGCGATGACCATTATTGTCGACCAACTGGGTAAAGTGTTTGGTTTTATGACCCGGCCACCCCAATTGATTGAGCGGGTATTGGCGTTGCCGCATAATTTGATTAACAGCCATTTACCCACGGTGGCAATCTCCTTACTGACCTTTATCGTGTTATATGGCGTGAAGTGGCTAAGACCAAACTGGCCTGCGCCCTTGCTGGCGATTGTGATGGCAACCTTCGTCTCCTGGGCGGCTAACATGCAGCAGTTTGGTGTGACGGTGGTCGGCGGGTTTGAGGGCGGGTTGCCATTGGTGCATTGGCCCGATTTTCAACCGGGCCTGCTGCGTGACATGGTTATCCCGGCACTTAACCTCGCGGTGGTCAGTTTTGTCAGTATGATGCTGACTGCACGCAGTTTTGCCGCGAAAAATGGCTATGAAGTGGATGCTGATGTGGAGTTGAGGGCATTAGGGATTACCAACATCGTCTCGGCGTTATCGCAAGGGTTTGCTATTAGCGGTGCCAGTACGCGCACCGCGGTAAATGATGCCAACAACGGTAAAAGTCAGTTGGTTTCGATTATTGCCGCACTGGTTATTGCCACGGTATTGCTGTTCCTGACGCGGCCGTTGCAATTTATTCCGGTCGCAGCCTTGGGCGTGGTGCTGATCTATGCCGCCTGGTCGTTACTGGGGTTCAGAAGCCTGTGGCAATTGCGCAAACGCAATACACAAGCTTTCTATCTGGCAATTTTTACTTTCGTCAGTGTGGTTTTGGTGGGCGTGATTAGTGGTATTGGCTTGGCGGTGTTATTGGGGCTATTGCAGTTCCTGCGCACGGTATTTCGCCCAACAGAGCAGTTATTGGGGGTGAATGCCGATGGCATGATTCATTCGATGCGCAGTGGAAATGGCATTAAACCGGTGCCCGGTGTGATGATTTATCGTTTTAACTCGCCACTGACCTATTTCAACGTTGCCTATTTTAAGCGGCGCATCCTCAATTTGGTCGATAGTACACCGCATCGGGCAGATTGGGTGGTGATTGATGCGGTTGCCAGTTTTACCTATGCCGATATCAGTGTGCTGGCGGCGATTGATGAGCTAAAGCGTGACCTAAAGCTGCGTCATATTAAGTTGATACTGGCGGGAAGGCGCACTGAGCTGACGCGCTGGTTTCGTATTAATCGCCTAAAGAGCCATGATGATGATCTGATTTTGGTGCCCGATTTGTATCTGGCACTGAAACTGATTCAGAGTAAACAGCGGGTGGCTGAGAGGGACGATAGCAGTGATAACACGGTGCCGGAGCCTGGCTGACAGGCGATGACATGGTAAGATAAGAAGGGGCCGTGATGGCCCTTTCTTATTGGGATTGAACTTGCCGATGTTACTCGGCAGGTTCAGTGACGGCAGGTGTGCTCGGCCGCAAGAACATATATAAACGGAATAGATACACCAGTAATAATGCAGAAACCAGATTGCTCAGGGCGCTTAACACCACGGTAGCAATGGTGGTGGGCAGAATGGTCAGGTGGCTGACTAAATACAGCAGAATCAGTTTGGCGGCGATCCACAGCATCATGGCCGGTACAATCAAACGGACATTGGCAAAGGCCAATTTCATGCTCACTTTTATCGCGGCAAAAACACCTATTTTTCCGTGGTCACAATCACCGGTGACAGGGACAATGCGACGGCCAACACCACGCCCGGCACGATAAACATGGTCAACCCTAATTGAACCAGCAGGGTGCCGATAAACATCAGTAATAACAAGCGCGGTAAAATCGGTAAAGATAAACCGATGGCCTGCAATGCACTGATACGACGCCCGGTTGAAACCATAGAAATCAGCGTTAACAGACCGCCGACTAATAAAACATTACCCACTAATGCAGAGAAGGTTGCCACGGCCGAGACTTTCAACAGCACCATCTGCTGTTCAGGTGTCATCTGCGACACAATCTCAGAGATGCTCATGTTGCTGCCCGACGATGTCAGATCATTTTCTGTGGTGCTTAAGGTACTCAGTTGTTCAGTATCAGGGATAAATGCCTGATTTAACATGACGGTAATGAACGCGGTCAGTAACGCCAGCAACAGGATTGCCGGCATCTGGTTACGCAAAAAGTTAAAACTGTCACGGTATAAAGTGTTAGCCGTGATAGGCATGAAAGCTCCTTGGGATCGAAAAAATAGCGCTTAGCCGAGGATTATACCTTGTTATGGCGCGCAGTGGGATGCTGTGATTGGTCTGTTATTGATTTCTTCCAATCTTAATATGTGGACGTTATCAATAGGTAACGGTGGTAAGCCGTAATGGGCACGATCGCAGTAGCATTACCTTCTCCAGTTTCCCCTGAGCGTTTAAATTTATGACAAGGCAATAAGGAGTCGCACGTTTTGGCCGAAAATGGTTTTTATGATCCAGATCAATTTCAATATTATTAAGGAATTAAATAACCTTACTTAAAATAGGTTTTATTTAAATTGTTACCAAAGATGTGATCCCGATTGGATCATGAATACGCATTTATAGGTATATTCAGCTCGCAAATATACCTACAAATGGAATGGATAATGAAAAAAATCACTTTAGCACTCTTAGCTGTCGCATCATTAGTACCGACTGCGGCAAGCGCGCATGAAGCTGGCGATTATATTTTCCGGGCAGGGACGGCAACGGTCAGACCAAATGCAGGATCTGATGATGTACTGGGTTACGGCTCTTTTAAGGTCGATAACAATACCCAGTTAGGCATGACCTTCAGCTATCTGATCACTGACAATATTGGTGTTGAACTGCTGGCTGCCACCCCGTTCCGCCATAAGATTGGTTTGGCTGCCACCGGTACTATTGCTGAAGTGAAGCAATTACCGCCGACATTAATGGCGCAATACTATTTCCGTGACAAACAAGACAAACTGCGCCCATACCTGGGGATTGGTCTGAACTACACCACCTTCTTTGATGAGAAGTTCAACAGTACTGGCAGTGAAGCAGGCCTAACGGATTTGAGTGTGAAGGATTCATGGGGCATCGCCGGGCAGGCGGGTCTTGACTATATGGTCAGTGAGAACTGGATGGTGAATATGTCCGTCTGGTGGATGAATATTGAAAGTGACGTCAAATTCAAAGCCGGTGGCGTAGAACAAAGCATCAATACTCGTCTTGATCCTTGGGTGTTTATGTTCGGTGCGGGCTACCGCTTCTAATTACCCTTTGTTCTTGGCGTTGTAGGGGACGTTCACTTATCTGTAGTAAAGGAGGCGCGAAGAGCGCCTCCGCTCATGAGATTATTTGATTTGCATCTGATTGCTGACAGATTTCACACCAGGGACACCGCGGGTAATTTGCACTGCGCGGTTTGCATCCTGACTAGAGCTGACAAAGCCACTCAACTGAACGCGGCCTTTAAAGGTTTCAACGCTAATTTCAGTCGATTTTAGATTCTTCTCACCCAACAGTGCTGATTTCACTTTGGTTGTCACCACAGTGTCATCAAGGTAACCCCCTGTTCCTTCTGACTTTGGCGTAGGTGCGCACGCTGACACCGCCATCGCCATAATGACTGCAATGCACAAGGCCGAAAGGGTCTTAAAAAGTTTCATAAATTACTCTCCATGTTTACCGATGTTTTAACAAGACGCTGTGGAACGATAATGCGTTGAAAGTGCTATTAACTCATACTTTTAGATAACCTACTGATCACTCATAGCATCTTAAATGTAAAGAAATGCTTAGTGTGTTACATAATTATTGGTTATGAATGGCTTTTATTCAAATTTACAGCAGAAGTGGGGCAGGGAAGGGACTTAAAAACATCAATATAGCGCCTGTTTTGTGTCAGCAAATCAGGCGCTGATGTTGTTAAAATACTAGCTGCGGGTGGCTGCTTTCATTTCAGACACAAAACGGTTCAGTTGATCCAACATCACCATCGGCTGTGTGACATTATTCTCGATAATTTTTACAATTGCGGAGCCGGAAATCACGCCCGCAGCACCGGCGGCCAAGCTGGTTTTTACTTGTGCAGGCTCTGAAATACCGAAGCCTTGTAGTGCAGGCGCGGCATGATATTCACGCAATTTATCTACCAAATGGTTCAGCGGCAAATGACCGTGATTTTCAGCACCCGTTACCCCGGCCCGAGACAGCAGGTAGGTATAGCCACGGCCATGCGATGCAATCTCGCGCAGCAATTCATCGTCGGCATTGGGCGGGCAGATGAAGATGGGCGCTACCCCGTGGCGCGTTGCGGCAGCGCGGAAGGGGGCGGATTCTTCAAACGGCACGTCAGCAATCAAGACAGAATCGACACCGACTTCCGCACAGCGTTGGTAAAAGTTATCAATCCCGTTGTGGAATACCAGATTTGCATACATCAACAGGCCAATCGGGATGGTCGGATGCTTTTTACGGATCTCCCCCAGCATTTCAAAACAGATACCCGGCGTAACGCCCGCCGCAAAAGCCCGCAATGCCGCATTTTGAATGGTAGGGCCATCTGCTAATGGGTCAGAGAACGGAATTCCCAGCTCCAATGCATCGGCTCCCGCCGCAATCAGTGTATCGATAATCTGCAATGATAGGGCTGGTGTCGGATCACCGAGTTGTACGAAAGGGACAAATGCACCTTCTTTTTTTGCCGCCAGTTGTTGGAATAATTGCTGATAACGCGACATTAGATCTCTCCCCGTGCTTTCAGAATATCGTGAACGGTGAAGATATCTTTATCACCGCGCCCGGATAAGTTAACCACCAGTAATTGCTCTTTTTCCGGCGACGCTTTAATCATTTTCAGTGCATGAGCCAGCGCATGGGAGGATTCCAACGCAGGAATAATGCCTTCATTGCATGACAATGCTTTAAAGGCGTCCAGTGCTTCGTCATCGGTTACTGACACATAATCGGCTCGCCCGATACTGTTCAGATAAGCGTGCTGTGGCCCCACTGACGGGAAATCCAACCCGGCGGAGATAGAGTAAGACTCTTCGATTTGCCCGTCGCGGGTTTGCATCATCGGTGATTTCATACCGAAATAGATGCCCACTTTACCGTGTTTGAGTGGCGCACCATGTTGACCGGTTTCGATACCCAACCCCGCCGGTTCAACCCCAATCAGGCCAACACCCGGTTCATCAATAAAATCGGCGAACATGCCAATCGCGTTAGAACCTCCCCCAACACATGCCAGCACCGCATCGGGCAGGCGGCCTTCTCGGGCGAGGATCTGTGCTTTGGTTTCTTCACCAATCATGCGCTGGAATTCACGCACAATCGTCGGGTAAGGGTGTGGGCCAGCGGCAGTGCCCAGCATATAGTGGGCGGTTTCATAGCTGCCTGACCAGTCACGCAGCGCTTCATTACAGGCATCTTTCAGGGTGGATGAACCACTGTGTACCGGGATCACTTCCGCCCCCATTAAACGCATCCGAAAGACGTTCGGGGATTGGCGCTCAATATCTTTGGCACCCATATAAATGCGACATTTTAAACCCAACAGAGCACAAGCCAGAGCTGATGCCACGCCGTGTTGTCCGGCCCCGGTTTCAGCAATGATTTCGGTCTTACCCATACGTTTGGCTAATAAAGCCTGCCCCAAAACCTGATTGGTTTTGTGCGCGCCACCGTGCAGCAGATCTTCACGTTTCAGGTATAACTTGGTCTTGGTTCCTTTAGTCAAATTCTGGCATAAGGTTAGCGCGGTCGGGCGTCCGGCATAGTTTTTCAACAAATCTTGAAATGTGGCTTGAAACTCTGGGTCCAGTTGCGCACTGACAAAAGCCTCTTCCAGTTGCTTTAATGCTGGCATCAAAATCTGCGGCACATACATGCCACCGAACTCGCCAAAATAAGGATTAAGTGTGGTCATTTTTCTGTCCTATGGATTTACCAAAGTGTATTCGTAAATTAAATTAGCATTAAAATCAACGATCAATACGCGCGTAATGTCTGGAACACCGCCGCGATCAGTTGCGGATCTTTGATGCCCGGTGCGCTTTCTACACCGGAGTTGAAATCAAGACCGGCGCAGCCCAGTTGAGCGGCGGCACAACAGTTATCGGCAGCTAACCCACCGGCCAGCAGCACATTATCCAGCGGTTGACCGGCCAGCAGTGACCAGTCAAAACGTTGCCCCGTGCCCCCGTTGCCACTGTCCAAAATATAGCGTTCAACATGCTGCAAATCGCGCTGCGGTACGGAGTCGTCAACTCGCAGCGCCTTCCAAATTTGGCAAGTCGCGGGCAGTATGGCACGCAACTGATTGATATAACTCTGATCCTCTTGCCCATGGAGCTGTATTGCCGCCAGCGACAGGCGCTGTGCGGTTTGTTGCACCGTTTCAATTTTGGCATCGCGGAACACGCCAACATACTTCAACGGCGCACCGCTAATGACGCTACGTGCCTTGGCAATATCGACATAGCGCGGTGAACTGCCGACAAAAATCAATCCGCCGAATATTGCACCTGCGTTATATGCCGCTGCTGCATCCTGAGCACGCGTCAGTCCGCAGACTTTATTTTCACCGAGCAATACGCGGCGCACGGCGGCGTTTAGGTCGGGTTCAGACATCAAGGCACTGCCAATCAAAAATCCGTTGGCGAAGTGGCTCAGTTTACGCACCTGCTGGTAATGAGTGATACCGGACTCGCTGATCACCGTCACGCCTTTTGGCAGACGAGGAGCCAGCTCGCGAGTGCGGTTCAGATCGATAGAGAGATCACGCAGGTCACGGTTATTGATGCCAACCACCTTGGCCCCCAACGCAATGGCGCGATCCAGCTCTTCGCTGTTACTGGCCTCGGTTAGCACCCCCATATTCAGGCTATGCGCCACCGCAGCGAGCTGGTGGTAGGTGTCATCGTCCAGCACCGATAGCATCAGCAAAATGGCATCCGCCTGATAAAAACGGGCCAGATGAATTTGATAGGCATCAATAATAAAATCTTTGCATAATACCGGCTGCGTCACGACGGCACTAACCTGCGGCAAGAAATCGAAGCTGCCCTGGAAATATTTCTCGTCAGTTAACACGGAGATAGCCGAAGCGTAGTGCTGATATACCGCGGCTATCTCTGCCGGGTTAAAGTTCTCGCGTATTACGCCTTTAGACGGCGATGCCTTTTTGCATTCCAGAATAAAAGCGGTCTTACTGCCTTGCAGTGCGTGGTAAAAATCACGCTGACTCAGGGTGATATCGTTTTGAACACTGGCCAGAGGCTGCTGTAATTTGCGCGCGGCAACCCAGATTTCCTTATCGCGTACGATGTCGTGGAGCACGGTTTTGTTAATACGGCTTTCCTGCATGACTTATCCCCTTGCTGCCAAAGCGGTAACACGTTCGAACGGCTGGCCGCTATGTATCATTTCCAAAGCCTGCTGCGCGTTGTGGCGCAGGTTTTCTTGCCCGTGTAATTTCAGTAATAGCGCGACGTTTGCCGCCACCGCAGCGGCATGTGCTGGCTCACCTTTACCTTGTAACAAGCGGGCTAAAATGTCACGATTTTCTTCTGGCGCGCCACCTTGCAGAGTGCCTAGCGGGTGGCTGTTCAAGCCGAAATCTGCCGGTGTCAGTTGATAGCTTTCAATATCGCCATTATTCAGTTCAGCCACATAGGTCGGTGCGTGGATAGCAACCTCATCCATTCCGCCGCCGTGAACCACCGCCGCGCGTTGATAACCCAGCGTTTTCAGCGTTTGTGCAATCGGCAATACCAGTTCGGGGCTATAAACGCCAATCAGCGCCAAAGGTGGGCGTGCCGGGTTAATTAACGGTCCCAGCACATTAAACAACGTGCGGGTTTTCAGTTGTTGACGCACTTGCATTGCATGGCGAAAACCGGGGTGATACTGCGGCGCAAACAGGAAGCACACCCCTAACTCATCCAATGCTAATCGAGACTGCTCGGCACTCATATCAAGGCGGATACCGAATGCCGCCAGCAGATCTGATGAACCGGAACGGCTGGACACACTGCGGTTGCCGTGTTTAGCCACTTTTACCCCACAACTGGCTGCCACAAAGGCGCTGGCAGTGGAGATATTAATGCTGTTTGTGCCGTCACCGCCAGTACCGACAATATCGGCGAAGCGATAGTCAGGGCGTGGGAAAGGTTGCGCATCTGCCAGCAATGCCTGCGCTGCACCGGCTATCTCAGCCGGTGTTTCACCACGGACTTTCATGCTGATCAGTACCGCCGCCAGTTGGCTGGGTTCCAGCTCACCACGCACGATAGCTGCAAACAGGTGCTGGCTTTCAGCCTGGGTTAAGGATTCAGCCCGGAACAGTTTTTCTAATAACGAGTGCATCTGGTATTCCTTATTTACGACCGACCCATAGAATGTGGCGTGGCAGGGCATAGCGCCCAGGCCAGTGTTTGCTCCAGTAAACGGGCACCGTGGGCCGTTAAAATCGATTCCGGGTGGAATTGGTAACCGCAAACCCGGTGGTCATCATGGCGAACCGCCATCACCATCTCGCCAAAACGGGCGTTAACGGTTAATTCTGTTGGGATATTGCTGCCGACCAATGAGTGATAGCGGGCAACCGGTAATGGATTGGGCATGCCGGCAAACATCCCCAGCCCGTCATGTTCAATGGCCGAAGCCTTGCCATGCAGGATTTCACCTGCCTGACCGACATGGCCGCCATAAGCCTCCACAATTGCCTGATGACCGAGGCAAATACCAATGATAGGTAGCTGACCGCGCAGGCGTTGCAGCAATTCAGGCATACACCCTGCCTGCGCCGGTGTGCCGGGGCCGGGGGAGAGCATCAGTACCGGTTTTTCAAGCTGCCCCAAGCGTTCGATGAGGGTATCGGCCGCAATCTGGTTGCGGTAAATCACCACCCGATGGCCACTGGATCGCAGTTGGTCTACCAGGTTGTAAGTAAAGGAATCAACGTTATCGAGTAACAGGATATCGGCCATCAGAAGATCTCCCTGGCGTGGTGTGCGGTGGCAATCGCGCGTAGTACGGCACGGGCTTTATTGCGGGTTTCGTCGGCTTCCGCCTGTGGAATTGAATCGAGAACCACGCCGGCACCCGCTTGTACTGTGGCTATCCCGTCTTCGACATAAGCCGAGCGGATAACAATGCAGGTATCCAAGTCACCGTGAGCGGTGAAGTAACCCACCGCTCCTCCGTAGCTGCCACGACGTGTACCTTCGCTGCCCGCAATCAGTTGCATGGCGCGAACTTTGGGCGCACCGCTTAATGTGCCCATATTCATGCAAGCCTGATAAGCGTGTAGCACGTCCAGATCGAGTCTCAACGTGCCAATGACGCGGGAAACCAGATGCATGACAAAGGAGTAGCGATCAACTTTTGTTAAATCAGCCACATAGCGGCTACCTGGTTCGCAGATACGGGCCAGATCATTACGTGCTAAATCCACTAACATCAAATGTTCCGCCAGCTCTTTATGGTCGGTGCGCATCTCCAGTTCGATACGGCTGTCTAAATCGCGGTCCAACTCACCATTAGCACGGCGGCCACGTGGACGAGTACCCGCGATGGGGTAGATTTCAATCTGGCGATTGCTGGCATCATATTTCAGCGCACTTTCAGGTGACGCCCCGAACAGCGAAAATTCATTGTCCTGCATAAAGAACATATAGGGGCTAGGGTTGCTGTCTTTTAGGGTCTGGTAAGCCGCCAGTGGTGATGGGCAAGGCAGTGAGAAACGGCGGGAAGGCACCACCTGAAAGATCTCGCCTGCACGGATTGCCAACTGTAATTGACTGACAACCTGGCCGTATTCTTCATCCGATTGGTTACACTGTAACGTCATTTCAGGAACGGATGTTGCCGGTATGGGTTGTGGGGGTTGTTGCAGTTGGTGAGCAAGCTGCGCCAGTCGTGCGCTCAGGCGTTGATGCTCATGTTCATCCGGAGTAAACAGGCTGGCTTGCAAGCGGGTATCGCGATGTTGATGATCCAGCACCAGCAAGGTTTCGGCTAAATAGAAGCAGAAGTCCGGGCAACGTTGGTCTTGGCGCAGTGGCGGTAAATTCTCGAAACCGGCGACCAGATCGTAAGCGAACAAACCACCAACAAACATCGCTTCCCGCTCGGCAACTGGAGCATCAACCAGCGTCAGGAGTAAACGCAGCGCATCAAAAACCGAGAGAGCCTGTAAACGGGCATCTTCATCTTGTACCTCATTGATCACCGGGAAGATTAACTCGCGGCTATTTGGCCGCACCTGAATCTTAACATCGGCTGGCAAGGCGGTATCTAACAGTGGCAATAACGATGCGCCGTTACGGGTCAGGGCTTCGACCGTGACTTGCTGCCCCAGCGCGGTGATACGCAGGGCGCTATCAATGATAAGCAGGCTTTTCAAATTCTCTTTACTGGTCACTTCGGCAGATTCGAGTAACAGCGTTGCCGGTCGCGCCCCACATAATTGATGAAACAATGCTGTCGGATCATTGCGGTAACAAGCTGTGGCTGTCAGTAACTGCAAACTAGGGCGCGATGTTGGCATCATGTAGTCATCCTGAAAAATTGATCTGAAAAAAGGTTACGCTGAAAATCTGTCCATAAAAAAGCCCGCTATTCGCGGGCTGAAGCAATCTGCACTGTCTGATGACTGATATGCGTGATTACATCGCCCAAAAGAGGGGGATGTGCCACCAACGCAGTAAGGAAATCAGGGAAGTTTTCATTATCAGTCACTATTCTCTATGATTGCATTTGGCCTATTGGTGCAGCCGTGTGTCTTGGCATCACCGCGATGTCTTGTGTACTAGTAAACTAGTTCATGAGGTGAGTGTCAACAGTTGATTAATTGTTTTTAATATCACTTGTTTTGATACGTGGGTGTGATGAGGAAGTTTGATTAACGTCACTGGGGGATAAACGGGTATGATAGTCAGCTACGTTTTTCTGAATTTTTGTTTTGGTTAATCCATTTTGATAGATAAGCCAGTCGTGATGAGTAATACCACTGTACCTGATAAAGCAGATGTCGTTGATAGCTCGTTCCCTTCTACTGCTTTTACGATTTATGATTTGCATAGCCACACTACGGCATCCGATGGTTCCTTAGCGCCCTCCGCGCTGGTGCTGCGGGCAGCCTCGATGCGTGTTGGGGTGCTAGCGATTACCGATCATGACACCACTGCGGGCCTGGCCGAGGCTGCCGCCACGATTGAGCAGCACCAATTACCGTTGCAACTTATCTCGGGTGTGGAAATTTCCACATTATGGGAAAACCACGAAATCCATATTGTGGGGCTGGGTATTGATGTTCACCATGCCAGCATCGTCAAATTGCTGCGTGAACAGTCAAACCACCGCTATATAAGAGCGCAAGAGATAGGCGCTCGTTTGGCAAAAGCACGAATTCCTGATGCCTGGGAGGGCGCGAATCGCTTGGCTGAAGGCGGTCAGGTTACTCGCGGCCATTTTGCTCGTTATTTGGTGGAATTAGGGTTAGCCGGCAATGTTGGGCAGGTTTTTAAAAAGTATTTAGCTAAAGGCAAGACCGGTTATGTCCCCGCGCAGTGGTGTACAATAGAACAAGCCATTGATGCCATTCAGCAATCTGGTGGTCAAGCGGTGCTGGCACACCCTGCGCGCTATGATTTAACCGCCAAATGGCTAAAACGGTTATTAGCGCATTTTGCTGAACAAGGCGGCGACGCAATGGAAGTCGCACAATGCCAGCAAGCGCCCCATGAACGGGCGCAACTTGCGCAGTACGCACGCGATTATAAGTTACTTGCATCCCAGGGATCTGATTTCCATCAACCGTGTTCCTGGATTGAATTGGGCCGCAAATTGTGGCTGCCCGCAGGGGTGGAACCGGTATGGCGAGATTGGCCTACAGTGCCTGCCAATACCGATCACACGTTGAATGATGAGGTAGAATAATGAGTCAATTCTTTTATATTCACCCGGAAAATCCACAACCGCGCTTAATTAACCAGAGCGTTGATGTTTTGCGTAAAGGGGGGGTGGTTGTTTATCCGACAGATTCTGGTTATGCCCTTGGCTGCCGTCTGGAAGATAAATCTGCAATGGAACGTATCTGTCGTATTCGTCAGTTCGATGGCAATCACAATTTCACTTTGGTATGCCGTGATTTGTCTGAGCTATCGACGTATGCCTATGTTGATAACTCCGCTTTTCGTCTGATCAAAAATAACACGCCGGGCAATTACACCTTTATTTTAAAGGCAACCAAAGAAGTGCCTCGGCGCTTGATGAATGACAAACGTAAAACCATTGGTTTGCGCGTGCCTTCAAATCCTATCGCGCTGGCATTGCTGGATGTATTAGGTGAGCCACTGATGTCTACCACATTGATACTGCCGGGTAATGATTTCGCCGAATCTGATCCGGAAGAGATCAAAGATCATCTGGGTAAATTGGTCGATTTGATCATTCACGGCGGCTCGCTGGGCCAGCAGCCGACCACCGTTATTGACCTGACTGACTCCTCTCCAGAGGTTATCCGTGAAGGTGCTGGGGATGCAACACCCTTTCGCTAACCGTTACTGACCAGAACCCGCAATTGTTGTAATGAATTGAACGCGAAGGTATTGAGTCACGCAGGAGAGGGCATGTTCTTTATACACACTGGTTTTCAATGACGTCTATTGAGTCATCGGCCGGGATAGTTTTTGAAACCCTGATCGTGAAATTAGTGTAATATGTGCGGTCACGAACCAGCGTGTGGTTTTTTTGCGCCGTTATCTGCGCGCCATGCTGCGTTCCAAAATGTATTACAATCAGTGAGTTTTGCTTGATTGTGAGCTTAACTTATTGATTACAATATATAACACGACGCCTGTGAAGGCGACATTAGAGGTTGCTCAATGAGCGAGAAGTCAGAAAGCCAACAGTTACCGAACGCAAAGCCACAAAGCCCTAAATCACAGGGCGACCGGGCTGTGGGTGATAAAACAAAAGTTGTGGGTGAAAAATTACAAAAAGTCTTGGCGCGAGCGGGTCACGGTTCACGTCGGGAAATCGAAACTATTATCCAGCAGGGCCGCGTCAGTGTAGATGGCAAAATATCTACACTGGGCGATCGTGTTGAGGTGACTCAGGCCACTAAAATCCGCCTGGATGGTCACCTTCTTTCTATTAAAGAGTCTGAAGAGACGGTTTGTCGCGTTTTGGCGTATTACAAACCGGAAGGCGAACTTTGTACCCGTAATGATCCTGAGGGGCGTCCAACAGTATTTGATCGTTTACCTAAACTGCGTGGTTCACGTTGGGTCGCGGTAGGTCGTTTGGATGTGAACACCTCGGGTTTATTACTGTTCACGACTGACGGTGAACTGGCTAACCGCCTGATGCACCCGAGCCGTGAAGTTGAGCGTGAATATGCCGTGCGCGTATTTGGCCTGATTGATGACGAAAAAATCAAACAGCTCAGCCGTGGTGTGCAATTGGAAGATGGCCCTGCGGCTTTTCGTACCATCAGTTTCCAGGGTGGCGAAGGGATTAACCAGTGGTATAACGTCACATTGACCGAAGGGCGTAACCGTGAAGTTCGTCGTTTGTGGGAAGCGGTCGGCGTGCAGGTTAGCCGTTTGATTCGTGTGCGTTATGGCGATATCAATCTGCCAAAAGGTCTGCCTCGTGGCGGCTGGACTGAGCTGGATCTGAAAGCGACCAACTACTTGCGTCAATTAGTCGAAATGGATTCCGAAACCGTCAGTAAATTGCCGGTTGAGAAAGATCGCCGTCGGGTTAAAGCTAATCAAATCCGCCGTGCAGTCAAACGCCATACTGAAGTCGCGGGGCGTCAGGTTGCTGGCCGCCAGGGTTCAGCACGTAAAGGCTCAACTCGCCAAAACACAGGTAATGCAGCGCCGGCAGCCACTGCGGGTCGTCGCGGCACTAATAAGCGCGGATAAGCCATCGGGCTAACGCGTGATGAGTGCGCAGAGTCACCGCTCTCGACTTTATTGCCGCAGTTTTGTGACTGCGGCAATATAACTTATCTAATGCCTCTATCTCACCACACATCTTTTACCAATCAATACCTTGTTGGGCCTTAATCCCCGCATCAAAGGCATGTTTGACCGGGCGTAATTCGCTGACGGTATCGGCCATCTCCAGCAGGTCACGATGGCAACCACGGCCAGTAATAATGACGGTTTGATGAGCCGGGCGCTGCTTGAGCGCAGTGAGTACATCCTCCAGCGGCAGGTAGTCGTAAGCGACCATGTAGGTCAACTCATCCAATACCACTAAATCCAGTGTCGGGTCGGCCAGCATTCGCAAAGCGTGCAGCCAAACGCCCTGACAAGCCGCAGTATCGGTTTCTCTATTTTGGGTATTCCATGTGAAACCGGTTGCCATCACTTGAAATTCAACGCCATGCTGCTCAAGCAGATTCTTTTCGCCGTTCGGCCATTCACCTTTTATAAATTGTATCACGCCAGCGTTAAGGCCATGACCTACCGCGCGCGTAACCGTACCAAACGCCGCAGTCGTTTTACCTTTGCCGTTACCGGTAAACACAATCAAAATACCGCGGATCTCTTGAGCGGCGGCAACCCGCGATTCAACCTTTTCTTTTATCTTTTGTTGGCGCTGCTGGTGTCGGTCTTCAGACATAATCATATCCCTTTTATTCGGCGGGGCCGGCTTTGCGGCCAGGTTGTGCATCGAAGCTAATACCGGTTTTTCTGCGGCTATCATCGCCCATCAGGTAAAGATACAACGGCATAATATCTGCCGGTGTTTTCAATTTATCGGAGGCTTCATTTGGAAAAGCACTGGCGCGCATCTGGGTGCGCGTGCCGCCCGGATTGATACAATTAACCCGCAAATTACTCTGTTTATACTCTTCAGCCAATACCTGCATCATGCCTTCAGTGGCAAATTTAGATACCGCATACGCGCCCCAACCAGAGCGCCCCTGCCGACCCACACTGGAACTGGTGAAAACCAGCGAGGCATCATGGGATTTCAGTAATAGTGGCAATAGCGCTTGAGTAAGCATGAAAGTTGCATTGACATTCACCTGCATCACCTGTTGCCACACGGCGATATTCTGCTCTGCCATTGGCACGATATAACCCAATAAACCGGCATTATGTAATACGCCATCCAGACACGGAACCTGCGCGTTCAGTGTGTCAGCCAGTTGCTGGCAACTCAGTGATGTTGCATGTGACAAATCCAGTGGTAATACGATGGCGGCAGGCCCACCGGCATCCGATATCTGCTGTTGCACCGCAATCAACTTACTTTCAGTGCGACCAACTAAAATTAAACGGGCACCAAAACGGGCGTATGTCACTGCCGCTTCGCGCCCAATGCCATCACCTGCGCCAGTGACTAAAATAATGCGCTGATCAAGCAAGTCATGTTTAGGTTGGTAATGCATAATTATTCCTCTTACAGGCGGCGGGGATGTTACCCCGGCATACCGCGAAATCTCTTACATTCTTATATTTAAGCGAAACCAATGCAATTTTTCATTTGCGCAAGACGCCAGCCTGCGGGTTCGCTAGAATGCGGGTATCTCTCTAAAAACATATTAAAGAAAGGCGGTATTTGTGGAGTTAATTTCTCTGTATGGGCTGTTTCTGGCCAAAGTCGTGACTATTGTGGTAGCGATTGGTGCGGTGGTGCTACTGATCGTCAGTCAAGGAATGAGAAAGCAGGGGCAGCGGGGAGAGTTGAATCTGGTTGATTTGGGCGAGCAATATAAGGAAATGCAGCGCGAAATGCGTCTGGCTCGGATGGGGTCTGCCGAGCAAAAAGCCTGGAGTAAAGAGTTTAAAAAACAGCAGAAATCCGATCAAAAACTGAAAAAACAGCGCGCTAAGGCCGGTGCCATCGCAGCGGTTAAACCTTGCCTCTACGTGATTGATTTTAAAGGAAGTATTGATGCGCATGAAGTGACTTCGCTACGCGAAGAGATTTCTGCGGTGCTGGCGGTGGCCACTGCGCAAGATGAAGTGTTGCTGAGACTGGAAAGTCCGGGCGGCGTGGTACACGGTTATGGCTTGGCGGCCTCGCAATTGGAACGTTTACGTCACAAAGGTATCCGTCTGACGGTTGCAGTAGATAAAGTGGCTGCCAGTGGCGGTTACATGATGGCTTGTGTGGCGGATCGCATAATCAGTGCGCCTTTTGCCATTATCGGTTCGATTGGTGTTGTGGCGCAGATCCCCAACTTTCACCGTTTACTGAAAAAGAACGATATTGATGTTGAATTGCATACCGCCGGTGAATTTAAACGCACCCTGACTCTGTTTGGCGAAAATACCGAACAGGGGCGTGAAAAATTCCGCGAAGACCTGAATGAAACCCATCTGTTATTCAAACAGTTCGTGCAGCAGCAGCGGCCTTCATTAGATATTGATGCGGTGGCGACAGGTGAGCATTGGTTTGGTACACAAGCAAAAGAAAAAGGGCTGGTTGATGCCATTGGCACCAGCGATGATCTATTAATTGCAGAAATGGATAATCACGAGGTTATTGGTGTCCGTTATTCGCGTCGCAAACGCCTGATGGATCGTTTTACCGGTAGCGCAGCAGAAAGCGCCGATCGCCTGCTATTGCGCTGGTGGCAACGTGGTGAGAAACCCTTATTATAAGTTTATGAAACGATTTGGCTGAGTAACCACAGGGGGCTTGCGGCCCCCTGATTCGCTTTATTAAATCAAACGTGACTCAACCGCAAAATAAGATGCGGCAAAATGAAAATAACCGGCAATTAATCGACTAAATGATATTTTGCTGACAATACGTGAGCCAAATGTTTGAACATGTTAAATACCGCGGTTGTTTTTGTTGTTGGCAAGCCATCCCCATCCAGGAAGAACTCTCCGCGAAATACCAACACCGGGCCTTTTTGCTCAACCTCTGTCGCCAGCATACCGTGCAGATAATCTTCATGCTGACGAATAATGTTATTGGCTTCCGCCAAGAGTTTATTACGTTCGATCGGCGTTGTGTTTGCGTTCATTATATCTCCTCACCACAGTGAAATTTCTCAGACTATTGTACTGCGGGTTAGCATTTGTGCGCAAACCGGCTAAGGTTTATTCGTGCATTGGGTGGTTCCGTCGCCGTTATTGGATAAATTCGGATTCCGTGCTAATTAGGTTGCGTGTCGCTTTTTATCAGGTACAGTGTGGGATTTTAGACTATTAGGTGGAAGGTTTTGTTGGCGCTATTGAGCAGAGTTTACTGCTAAAGCTTTGGGCGCGAGCAAGCATTTTACAGGGTCGCCAGATTAGCGTCGGATTGCATTATTATGGCTCCGATCAAAAAAACAGGTTGATCTCCTGTGAAACTACCGCAATATAAATAAAGAGATACAGAATGCCGCGGTATGGCAAGATAAAAACCTTCTTTTAGAAGAAATAATTTAGGTAAAAGGTAATTATGGGTAAAGCTCTCGTAATAGTTGAGTCCCCGGCAAAAGCCAAAACTATTAATAAATACTTAGGGAATGACTTTGTGGTTAAGTCCAGTGTCGGTCACATTCGTGATTTGCCGACCAGTGGCTCAGCCAGTAAAAAGAGCGCTGACTCAACTGAAGATAAAGCCAAGAAAGCCGAGAAGCCCAAAGTAAAAGTGAAGAAAGACGAAAAGGTTGCTTTAGTGAACCGTATGGGCGTCGATCCTTATCATGGCTGGAAAGCGCAGTATGAAATTTTGCCTGGCAAAGAGAAAGTGGTTGCCGAGCTGAAGGCATTAGCCGAAAACGCTGACCACATCTATCTCGCAACCGACCTTGACCGCGAAGGAGAGGCAATTGCCTGGCATTTGCGGGAGGTGATTGGTGGTGACGATAAGCGTTTTAGCCGAGTGGTGTTTAACGAAATCACGAAAAATGCTATCCAACAGGCATTTAATCAACCGGGTGAATTGAATATCAACCGGGTGAATGCCCAGCAAGCCCGCCGCTTTATGGACCGGGTTGTGGGGTATATGGTTTCTCCGCTGCTGTGGAAAAAGATTGCCCGAGGCTTGTCTGCTGGACGCGTTCAGTCAGTGGCTGTGCGTTTGGTCGTCGATCGTGAACGAGACATTAAAGCGTTTGTCCCAGAAGAATACTGGGAGTTACATGCTGACCTGCTGGCAAAAGGTGACGTTCCTATACAAATGGAAGTTACCCATGCGCACAATAAGCCGTTTAAACCGGTTAACCGTGAGCAAACTCATGCCGCGCTGAAATTGCTGGAAAATGCCCGCTATAACGTGCTGGATCGCGAAGATAAACCGACCAGCAGTAAGCCGGGTGCGCCGTTTATCACCTCTACCTTGCAGCAGGCGGCCAGTACTCGCCTGAGCTTTGGGGTGAAGAAAACCATGATGATGGCGCAGCGTTTGTATGAAGCGGGTCATATCACCTATATGCGTACCGATTCCACCAATTTAAGTCAGGATGCACTGACGATGGTGCGCGGTTATATCGGTGATAACTTTGGTGACAAATACCTGCCATCCGCGCCGAATCAATACAGTAGCAAAGAGAATTCTCAGGAAGCCCATGAAGCTATCCGTCCGTCGGATGTGAGTGTGCTGGCGGAGCAGTTAAAAGATATGGAAGCCGATGCCCAGAAGCTGTATCAGCTTATTTGGCGTCAGTTCGTCGCGTGTCAGATGACACCGGCCAAGTACGACTCCACCACGTTGACAGTGCAAGCCGGTGATTTCCAACTGCGTGCCAAAGGCCGTACTTTGCGCTTTGATGGTTGGACCAAAGTGATGCCAGCACTGCGCAAAGGCGATGAAGATCGCACCTTGCCAGTGATTGACGTTGGCACTGATCTGGATTTGCAAAAAACTGATCCCCAGCCAGCACTTTACCAAGCCGCCTGCACGTTACAGTGAAGCATCGCTGGTAAAAGAGCTGGAGAAACGCGGTATTGGCCGCCCGTCTACTTATGCATCGATCATTTCGACGATACAAGATCGTGGCTATGTCCGGGTTGAGAACCGCCGTTTCTATGCTGAAAAAATGGGTGAAATTGTAACCGACCGTCTGGAAGAGAACTTCCGCGAGTTGATGAACTACGATTTCACCGCACGTATGGAAAGTGGCCTGGATCAGGTTGCCAATAATCAGGCTGAATGGAAAACGGTACTGGATGGCTTCTTCGCTGAGTTCAGTGAGCAGCTTGAAAAAGCAGAGAAAGATCCTGAAGAGGGCGGGATGCGCCCGAATCAGATGGTCATGACCAGTATCGATTGCCCAACTTGTGGCCGTCAGATGGGGATACGCACGGCCAGTACCGGGGTGTTCCTGGGATGTTCCGGTTATGCGCTGCCCCCGAAAGAGCGCTGCAAAACCACCATCAATCTGGTGCCAGAAGCTGAGATTTTAAATATTCTGGAAGGCGATGATGCGGAAACCAACGCCTTGCGCGCCCGCCGTCGTTGCGAGAAGTGCGGTACTGCGATGGACAGTTATCTGATTGATAATCAGCGTAAATTGCATGTCTGTGGTAATAATCCGGCCTGTGATGGTTATGAAATCGAGCAGGGCGAGTTCCGAATTAAAGGGTATGAAGGCCCGATTGTTGAGTGCGAGAAATGTGGTTCTGAAATGCACCTGAAAATGGGGCGCTTTGGTAAGTACATGGGCTGTACCAACGACGAATGTAAGAATACCCGTAAAATCTTGCGCAGCGGCGAAGTTGCACCGCCGAAAGAAGACCCGGTTCCGTTGCCAGAATTGCCTTGTGATAAATCAGATGCCTATTTCGTGTTACGTGATGGGGCTGCGGGCGTGTTCCTGGCTGCTAACACCTTCCCTAAATCGCGTGAAACCCGCGCGCCAATGGTTGAGGAATTGGTTAGATTCAAAGATCGTTTGCCTGAGAAGTTACGCTACCTGGCTGATGCGCCAGTGGTAGACAATGAAGGCAATAAAACGATGGTTCGCTTTAGCCGCAAGACTAAACAGCAGTATGTTTCATCAGAGAAAGAGGGTAAGGCCACAGGATGGTCTGCATTCTATATCGATGGAAAATGGGTTGAAGCAAAAAAAGAAACGAAGAAATAAGTTTCTCTCTTCGTCGGGCGCTAACATGGCCGTTGTCGGGGATACTGCTTAACAGCACAAGTGAAAACCAGTCTTAATGGCTGGTTTTTTTATTGGGTTAATTTATTCAACTGCTTTATAGTCTTGAGTAATCTGTTGAAGTTAACAATTCTTGACCGATAGCTGCATTTATCAAAAAATGTGATCATTTTTATGTCCGTGTTCTATACAGCCGCGATTGAAATGATATAGTGATATTGGTTATATAAATAATTTTTTATCGCTTAAAGTTATTATAAGGTCAATACTGACCACCGCACATCAGGGTGTTTACGGGTTTTAGTGAGTAACTTCTCGGCATACCGGGTGATACCGATATACCAAACTGTGGTATTCCCGCAGTGTTCAACCTAGGATGGTATCGATATGAAATTGCAGCAGCTTCGCTATATTGTTGAGGTGGTAAATCATAACCTTAACGTATCATCCACCGCCGAAGGCTTATACACCTCACAGCCGGGGATCAGTAAGCAGGTTCGAATGCTGGAAGATGAGCTGGGTATCCAGATTTTTGCCCGCAGTGGTAAACATCTCACACAGGTGACCCCCGCAGGGTTGGAAATCATCCGAATTGCCCGTGAAGTCTTATCAAAAGTGGATGCTATCAAAGCTGTTGCGGGTGAACATACTTATCCGGATAAAGGCTCATTATATGTTGCGACCACACACACTCAGGCCCGTTATGCATTGCCCAATGTGATTAAAGGTTTTATTGAGCGTTACCCGCGTGTTTCGTTGCATATGCATCAAGGATCACCGACGCAAATTGCGGAGGCGGTGTCGAAAGGCAGTGCTGACTTTGCCATTGCCACTGAAGCCCTTCATCTTTATGACGATTTGATTATGTTGCCATGCTACCACTGGAACCGTGCTGTCGTTGTTAAGCCGGATCACCCATTGGCTGGCAAAAGCCATGTCAGTATTGAAGAGTTGGCGGCGTATCCGATTGTCACTTACACCTTTGGCTTTACCGGCCGTTCTGAGTTGGACACCGCCTTCAACCGGGCCGGTTTAACGCCTCGTATCGTCTTTACCGCCACCGATGCTGACGTGATTAAGACTTATGTACGTTTGGGCTTAGGGGTCGGGGTTATCGCCAGCATGGCGGTTGATCCCATCCAAGACCCTGATCTGGTGACGGTAGATGCGCGTGATATCTTTACCTACAGCACCACAAAGATTGGTTTTCGCCGCAGCACTTTCCTGCGCAGTTATATGTATGACTTTATTCTGCGTTTCGCCCCCCATCTAACCCGTGATGTGGTGGATAAAGCCGTAGCGCTGCGCTCTAATGATGATATCGAGGCGATGTTTAAAGACATTAAATTGCCGACTAAGTGATTTTGTCATCTCGTCTGGGATGTTGCCGCTGACAAGACATGAAAGCACTGGAGATACTACTCTCTAGTGCTTTTTTTTATGCTTGAAGGTTATTCAGTGTTTGTTCTGCACGCTTATCACTACCGCTCGCTTCTTCTTCAATTACAAACTCGTTTTTTTAAAGAAATTAATATATTTTTTTGTATTATTTAATTTAATTTATTTTTAATAAAAGGTTTTTGATGAGAATTTATAAGGCTCCTGTTATTACGAGGATCGCACCTCAGCAGACTCAACCTCCTGCTGTAGTAAACCGTGGTCAGTTTATTAATCATTGTGTAAAAATATCAAATAGCAAAGGAAATACACCATTTAATATTCGGGAGAAGTCGCCACAGCTAACGCAGAAATCAGAAAGCAGCGGCTTGAGGCTTCTGGATAAAAAACAGTTAGCACCTCCAGTTAAAGCCTATATATATGCACCATTCTTTAGTAAAGATACCGTGTTACATGCAATCGAGCTAAATGTTTCACGGGTACTGCAAGGTAAGGAACCCTATCCAATACTATCTGCTAATCCTGAAAAATTAATAAAAACAGGACTGAAAAATTATACTGATGAAAATAAGAAGACATTAGCCAACGGAGCCGAGTATCAACGCCGATTTAGCGAAGTGTTGAACAAAGTATCAATAGAAGACGCGTTTAAATCATCGCCACTTAAACTAAAAAGACTGGGGGAGTACTTGGCATTGAAAAATACTCCTATTATTTCTTTGGATAAAGCTAATCCTACATTACTAGAAAAAATTTACATTGTTGGACATGGGCGTGCGGGGAGTAATTTAATATATTCAGGGGAACATGGGCCTGATAGTTTTAAAAGTACAGATATGTTGGCAAATGAAATTAAAGGCTTAATTAGCCAGGTTCCTGGGCATAAAATCGATGTTCGAATGATGCAGTGTCATAGTGCTGACCGTGAAACTGTTTCAAAAATGGATAGTGCCGTGCTAAATCAAGCTGCTATGAGTCTTAATGGTATAAAGCCTTTGGCACAATATATGAGTGATAGCCTGCATAAGAACGGAATAGATACTACAACTTATGGTTATCCAGGAATGGGAGTAAGCAGGTCACATAGACACTTGCATCATGTTAGAGCGCTAAAAAGTGAATTTGTCACTCATAAAGATAAATCGCTGTTATACCGCGCCAGTGAATTCCGCCGGGCCTTTACCTCAGAAACGAAGCAAACCTCGCCTATCAAGCTGGAAAACCCCAAAACATCGGTTGCAGGTAGTTACACTGCTGCAAAGATATCGCCTGTGGATGTGGAATCTACGGATTTATAATACTCAACGCTCACGAACATAACGCTTCAACCATTTCCCCCGCTATTGATTTGCCAGTCGCGCAAATAGCCGTTTGTTGCATAAATGTTAACTTTGTTTGTGTTATATTTAATACAGACCTCATAATCTCAAGGGGATAGACCTGCTGAGATACCCACTAATTTAGAGCACCTATAACAACAATGGAGGCGCTATGTCGTTGGATCTACGCAAAATGAGTATGGCCAGATTGGTCACTCTTGATCGCGAATATCACTATTACAGCTTGCCGCAGTTGGCGAGTGAGTTGGGTAATATTGATCGATTGCCAAAATCATTGAAAGTGTTGCTGGAAAATCTACTGCGCCACCTTGATGGTGAACAGGTTCAGCTTGCTGATCTAAAAGCCATTATTGACTGGCAGCACACCGGACATGCCAATCGGGAAATCGCTTATCGGCCCGCGCGGGTATTGATGCAGGACTTCACCGGTGTACCGGCGGTGGTTGATCTGGCGGCCATGCGTGAAGCGGTACAACGCTTAGGGGGCGATGTCGCACAGGTTAATCCGCTCTCGCCGGTCGATCTGGTTATTGACCACTCTGTCACGGTTGATGAGTTCGGTGATAAAGCGGCTTTTGGTGAAAACGTCCGGCTTGAAATGGAACGTAACCACGAACGCTATACCTTCCTGCGCTGGGGGCAAAAAGCCTTCAGCCGCTTCCGGGTGGTGCCGCCGGGTACTGGGATTTGCCATCAGGTTAACCTGGAGTATTTGGGCCAGACGGTGTGGCACGAACAGCAAGAGGGTAAGGAGGTGGCGTACCCGGATACTCTGGTGGGTACCGATTCTCACACCACCATGATCAATGGCTTGGGGATACTCGGCTGGGGCGTTGGCGGGATAGAGGCTGAAGCTGCGATGCTGGGCCAGCCCATCTCAATGCTTATCCCCGATGTGGTTGGTTTCAAAATGACCGGCAAGATGCGCGAGGGGATCACCGCAACCGACTTGGTATTGACGGTGACACAAATGCTGAGAAAACACGGTGTGGTGGGTAAGTTTGTCGAGTTTTACGGTGATGGGCTGGCCGATTTACCGCTGGCTGACCGTGCCACTATTGCTAATATGTCGCCGGAGTTTGGTGCGACCTGTGGTTTCTTCCCGGTAGATGACGTGACTCTGAGCTATATGCGGTTAAGTGGCCGCAGTGATCAGCAGATTGCCTTAGTCGAAACCTATAGCAAAGCACAAGGCTTATGGCGCAATCCGGGTGATGAACCCCGGTTTACCAGCCAGTTATCCCTGGACTTGAGCACCGTAGAGGCGAGTATGGCAGGGCCGAAACGGCCACAGGACAGGGTTGCTTTGCCTAAAGTACCGCAGGCGTTCAAGGCATTTGAAGAGCTGGAAATCAACAGTAAGAAAGATAAAGTTGATCACGTCACTTTTACTGTGGATGGCAAAACGCATGAGTTACAACACGGTGCGGTGGTGATTGCGGCTATTACCTCATGTACCAATACCTCCAACCCCAGTGTGCTGATGGCCGCGGGTCTGTTAGCCAAAAAAGCGGCTGAAAAGGGGCTAAAAACCAAGCCTTGGGTGAAAACCTCGCTAGCGCCCGGCTCTAAAGTGGTGACCGAGTATCTTAATGCTGCAGGATTGACGCCTTATCTGGATAATCTGGGTTTCAACCTGGTGGGCTACGGCTGCACCACGTGCATTGGTAACTCCGGGCCATTACCCGACTCAATAGAAAAAGCCATCAAAGAAGGGGATTTAACCGTTGGCGCGGTACTTTCGGGTAACCGTAACTTTGAAGGACGCATTCATCCGCTGGTTAAAACTAACTGGCTGGCATCACCGCCGCTGGTGGTGGCTTACGCGTTGGCGGGAAATATGAATGTTGATTTGACGCGAGATGCGCTGGGCGATGATCCACAGGGTAACCCGGTCTATTTGAAAGATATCTGGCCATCGGGACTTGAGATTGCCAATGCGGTTCAAGAAGTTAAAACAGAAATGTTCCACCAAGAGTATGCCGCAGTGTTTGATGGTGATGAAGAGTGGCAGGGCATTGAGGTCGAAAGCACACCAACCTATGATTGGCAGCAAGATTCGACCTATATCCGTTTGCCGCCTTTTTTTAGTGATATGCAGGCATTACCTGAGCCGGTTGAGGATATTCATCACGCGCGCATCCTGGCTATTTTGGCCGACTCCGTGACCACCGACCATATTTCGCCGGCGGGTAATATCAAAATGGACAGTCCGGCAGGCCGTTATCTGCGTGATCGCGGAGTGGAGATTAAAGAGTTTAACTCCTATGGCTCGCGTCGCGGTAACCATGAAGTGATGATGCGTGGTACTTTCGCCAATATCCGTATCCGTAATGAAATGGTTCCCGGCATTGAGGGGGGGATGACTCGTCATATTCCTTCTCAGAATGAGATGCCTATCTATGATGCTGCAATGCGTTACCAACAGGAAGATGTGCCGTTAGCCGTTATTGCCGGCAAAGAGTATGGTTCCGGTTCCAGCCGTGACTGGGCGGCCAAAGGGCCTCGATTGTTGGGTGTCAGAGTGGTTATTGCTGAATCCTTCGAACGTATTCATCGCTCGAATCTAATCGGCATGGGTATTTTACCGCTTGAGTTCCCTCACGGCGTGGATCGTAAGACCTTGGGGCTGACCGGAGACGAATCTATTAGTGTCAGTGGCTTACAACAGTTAACACCGGGGCAGATTGTTCCGGTAACCGTAACTTACGCCGATGGTCGCCAGCAAACGGTCAATACTCATTGCCGTATTGATACCGGTAATGAATTGGTCTACTTCGAAAATGGCGGCATTTTGCACTATGTGATCCGCAAGATGCTGTAGCAACCGAAACTCTCGTTTTCGTGACGGTGTCACTTCTGTAGTAAACCAATAAAGGGGGGTAAGAAGCCACCTTTTATTGGTTTCTGCTGCCACCTATTGATTATTCTGAGAGCAAATGGCCCATTTTTGCCGCTTTGGTTGCCATATACTGCGCATTCTTGGGGTTTTGCCCGACAATCAATGGCACGCGCTCTACAATATTGATCCCAGCGTCAGAGAGGATCTCCACTTTGTTGGGGTTATTGGTTAGCAGACGCACGGCTTTAACACCTAACAATTTATAGATATCAGAGCACAGTGTGAAATCACGCTCATCGGCAGCAAAACCGAGCTGATTATTCGCTTCAACGGTGTCAGCCCCCAGATCTTGCAACGCGTAGGCGCGGATTTTATTCAACAACCCAATGTTTCTGCCTTCCTGACGATGATAGATCAATACGCCACGGCCTTCTTCCGCAATGTGTGCGAGTGCGGCTTCTAACTGAAAACCACAGTCACAACGCAGGCTAAACAATGCATCCCCGGTTAGGCATTCAGAATGAACCCGGGAAAGCACCGGTTTATCACCGCTAATATCACCAAATATCAAGGCCAAATGGTCATGCCCGGTAGCCAGTTCTTCAAAACCGACCATCAGGAAATCCCCCCACGGGGTAGGTAATTTGGCCTCTGCTACACGTTTTAGCTGCATCTTACTGTTCATATTATGACTTCAGACTCTTAAAGTATGTTGTCGAGCATCCTACTGTCGGATTCCCGCTTTAACCAGATGTATGGCCTCTT
Source organism: Yersinia aldovae ATCC 35236 (assembly GCF_000173735.1). Classification (GTDB taxonomy): domain Bacteria; phylum Pseudomonadota; class Gammaproteobacteria; order Enterobacterales; family Enterobacteriaceae; genus Yersinia; species Yersinia aldovae. The sequence goes on from NZ_ACCB01000001.1 coordinate 250,932, forward strand.
ACTTGATACCGCTGGGGGCTTGCTAACGGCCCACAGTGCCAAATCCTTTGGCTCAATAAGGTTAAATAAAAAATTATCTACACTCATTATTAGCTATATTGCCATAACTTTTAACGCACTGCTGTTCAACAAAGCATCAATAGCGAAAGAGAAAACCGCCAGTAGCTTAATATTGGCGATACAAGAAAAATTTATCTGTGTTATCAAACGGCTAGTATGGCTTATATTATTTAGTTATTGCTTTGAATTAAAAGAAAGAAAAGGATGCCAAATGTGGAACATAGCGCAGCGAATTGCAGTCGGAACACTTATCTTGCTATTACCGACGTTGGTGATTTGGCTTTCAGGCTGGCAATGGCAGCCTGGAGGCGCAAATTTCTGGCTCAAAGGATTGTTTTGGGCCACAGAAACGGTGACTGCGCCTTGGGGGATTCTCACCAGCATAGTGCTCAGTAGTTGGTTTCTGTGGTGTCTGCGCTTTCGTATCAAAGCGGCTATTGGGCTGTTCATCATATTGGGTGTGGTGATTGGTGTCGGCCAGGGTGTGAAATCACTGATTAAAGAACAGGTACAGGAACCGCGACCTTTTGTGGTGTGGCTTGAAGCCGAACATCATATTGATAATCGCTTTTTCTATTCATTATCGCGCGCAGAACGTAGTGCGTTAGTCAAACAGCAGTTGCAGGGCGAAACTCTGGTCCCTGCCTGGTTGAGCCGCCACTGGCAGTTTGAAACCGGTTTTGCATTCCCTTCGGGTCATACCGTGTTTGCGGCCAGTTGGGCATTATTGGCGGTTGGATTACTGTGGCCGCGTCGCCATTATAAAACCATCGTGTTACTGATGTTATGGGCGCAAAGTGTCATGATAAGCCGGTTGGTCTTAGGCATGCACTGGCCACGTGATCTGATTGCTGCCACATTGATTAGCGGTTTACTGGTCACGGTGGTGTGCTGGTTAGTGCAGCATTGGTTTGGCCCGCTCAATATTCCACCTCAGGAGCGGCAAGAGATTAAAAAACGCGAGTCTGAATAAATGGCACAATGAAGCCTGATGCTCAGAACCGCCGCTTAAAATAATATCAATTAGGCGGGGTTAGGTGCTTTATTGGCGGGCAGGGTTTCTTTGCAGGGCAAGGAAGTGCTAATTTATTAAGTATGGACGCCATATTTTTGGCATAATTCATCAGGTTGATTCGGCCTTTGGGAAAAAACGTGAAATATTTGCTGATTTTTTTGTTTAGTGCTGGTGATTTTCGTGATTTCAGTCACTTTAGGGGCGAATAACGATCAGGTCGTGACCTTTAATTATTTATTGGCTCAGGGTGAATATCGGGTATCAACGTTATTGGCAACGCTTTTTGCGGCTGGTTTGGTTCTGGGGTGGGTCATTTGTGGGCTTTTTTATCTGCGGGTGCGAATTTCTCTCGGCCGGGCAGAGCGGAAAATTAAACGTCTTGAATCTCAGCTTGAACAGCCTGTTGAACCCAACACTACGGTGTCCGCACCGGCTGTCGGCAAGGAATAATTTTCTATGTTAGAAATGCTGTTTCTGCTGTTGCCCGTTGCCGCCGCTTACGGTTGGTACATGGGGCGTAGAAGCGCCCAGCAGGATAAACAGCAGGATGCTAACCGTCTGTCTCGTGAATACGTGGCTGGGGTTAATTTCCTCTTATCTAATCAGCAGGATAAAGCGGTTGATCTGTTTCTTGAAATGTTGAAAGAGGACAGTTCGACGGTTGAAGCCCATCTGACGTTAGGCAATCTGTTCCGCTCTCGTGGTGAAGTTGACCGCGCTATCCGCATCCATCAAGCCCTAATGGAAAGTGCCTCCTTAACTTTTGAACAACGTCTGCTGGCGATTCAGCAACTCGGCCGCGATTATATGGCTGCCGGTTTGTACGACCGGGCGGAAGATATGTTCAATCAATTGGTTGAGGAGCAGGATTTCCGCCTCGGGGCATTGCAACAACTGTTGGTCATCCATCAGGCCACCAGCGACTGGAATAACGCCATTGAGGTGGCAGAAAAACTGGTCAAAATGGGCAAAGAGAATCAGCGTTTAGAGATCGCCCATTTCTATTGCGAACTGGCGTTGCAGGCGATGGGCAGTGATGATCTTGATAAGGCCACGGGGCTGTTGAAAAAAGCCGCCTCTGCCGACAAACAATGCGCTCGGGTGTCCATTATGCAAGGTCGCGTCCATATTGCCAGGGGCGAGTATGCGAAAGGTGTCGCGGCGTTGGAGCGGGTGCTGGAACAAGACAAAGAAGTGGTCAGTGAAGCGTTACCGATGCTCAGTGATTGTTATCAACACTTACAGCAACCCGAAGCCTGGGCCAGTTTCCTCAAACGCTGCGTCGAAGATAATACCGGTGCGACCGCAGAGCTGATGTTGGCGGAAATTCTGGAGCAGCAGGAGGGGCGTGATGTGGCCCAAACCTATATCAACCGCCAGTTGCAACGTCATCCAACTATGCGTGTTTTTTATCGTTTGATGGATTATCACTTAGCCGATGCCGAAGAAGGGCGTGCGAAAGAGAGCTTGCTGTTACTGCGTGATATGGTGGGCGAGCAAATCCGTACCAAGCCGCGTTACCGCTGCCATAAATGTGGTTTTACGGCTCATTCGCTTTACTGGCACTGTCCTTCCTGCCGGGCCTGGGCATCAGTCAAACCTATTCGTGGGTTGGACGGGCAATAAAAAACGGGTGACGCGTGCCACCCGATTATCAGAGCTGATGATGCGAGGGATTCAAACCTTACTTTTTCTTCTGTGACGTTCTCACGCCAACTTTCAATAACTGCCGCAATTTCTTCAATTCTTTTTGACTTAACGGCTGCTCTGAAATCTCTTCAACGCCTTGGTTATCAATGTCGTTATGATGCAATTTGGTCTCTTTACGGCTACTTTTGCTACTTTTAACCTCATCTTCAAGGCTTTTTTCTAATCTTTCGCACACTTCTGCACTAAGAGAAAGCTGCTTCTCCAACGCAATTGCTTTAATTTTCTCTTTTAATTCCAGAGGGATTTTAATGGTTAAGGTAGAAATTTCGCTCATCATATAACCTTTAACGTAGGGGAAGATACCAAGCTAAGCGAGTCAGTGGAAACTGTCCAGGGGATAACACAATTGTCACGAAAAATTCACATTGAAACGTAAAAAAGAGCGCAGAGGCGCTCTTGAGGGGGGACACAGACTTAACCCGAGGGAGGGTAAGACTTAACGGTAAATTGTTGCTGTGCCGTGCAGTTTATTATTGCCACTAGCGGAGGTTATCTGGAATGATTTTGCCTGGGCTGCATCTGCTTTTTGGGCTAACAGACTTTCAAGTTCGGTTAGTGTTCCAGCATTACTGGCTGAAATGGTGCCAATTTTATTCAACTCTACTGATGATTGCTGCTGCACTTGAGTCGCAGCGAAGCTACCAAATGAGGCTAAGGAAAGTACCAGTGCAGGGGCGATAGATTTAATGATTTTCATGGTGAACTCCATCCGTATTTATTATTTGACCTACTGTGTAGACAATCAATGTCTGCGATGGAGTGTATAATACCGTATCATTGTTTAATGAAAATCACAAAAGCCTGATGATATTAGTCAAATAATTTGATTGATAATTTACCCTTCTTGAAACTACTTTACTTTACGCAGTCTATGGCATGTTTTGTTCCGTTGACGCAAGTTGACGGCAACAGCTAAAGCCTGACAAAGGGATAACACACTCAGACTTGCCGATGCTGTAATTTCGCGGTTACTCCCTGTAGAATAATGCGAGCGTTATTCTTCTTGATTTAAACACCACGTATTAACTGAAAACACGTATTGACGGGAAAAGGCTTAAAAATGACGTCTGAAAGTAAAACGAATAACAGTGGCTTATGCTCTTCTCCGATTGTTGTCGCACTGGATTATGCCAATAAAGACGCCGCGTTAGCCTTTGCTGATCGTGTTAATCCGCGGGATTGTCGCTTAAAAGTCGGCAAAGAGATGTTTACTTTATACGGCCCACAGCTTGTTCGTGACCTGCATCAACGTGGTTTCGACGTGTTTCTTGACCTGAAATTCCATGATATTCCTAATACGACCGCGCGTGCTGTTGCCGCCGCGGCAGAGCTGGGTGTGTGGATGGTTAACGTCCATGCTGCGGGTGGTGCGCGCATGATGACAGCGGCGAAAGAGGTTTTATTGCCTTATGGTCAACACGCGCCATTACTGATTGCCGTCACGGTGCTGACCAGCATGGATGGCGAGGATTTACGTGATATCGGCATTAATATCAGCCCGGCAGAACAGGCAGAACGGCTGGCAAAATTGACCTGGGATTGCGGGTTGGATGGCGTGGTCTGTTCTGCTCATGAAGCGGTGCGCCTAAAGCAGGTTTGCGGCAGCGATTTTAAGCTGGTGACACCGGGTATCCGCCCAGAAGGCAGTGATGCGGGCGATCAGCGCCGTATTATGACGCCAGAACAAGCTGTAGCGGCGGGGGTGGATTATATGGTGATTGGGCGTCCGATCACCCAATCTGCTGATCCGGAAAAAACACTGGCGGAGATTCTGGCCTCTCTGGGGAACGTGCATAATGAGTAACGATAATAGCCGTTTGGTTTATTCAACGGATACTGGTCGCATCAGCGAGCCAGACATAAAGCCCGCGCGACCTAAAGGTGATGGCATCGTGCGTATTCAGCGTCAGACCAGTGGCCGCAAAGGAAAGGGCGTGTGCTTAATTACAGGGATTGATGGCAGTGATGAAATGCTAGAAAAACTCGCAGCAGAATTAAAGAAGAAGTGCGGTTGCGGTGGTTCAATCAAAGACGGCATCATTGAGATTCAAGGGGATAAACGCGACCTTCTTAAGCAATTGCTCGAAGCCAAAGGGATGAAAGTCAAACTGGCGGGGGGGTGAAAGAAATTATAACACTTTGCTTTATTGAGTGGAGTTTGACGGGGTGACTGCCCCGATGGGCGCTCCGGCAGCTTACGCTGCTACGACCCATTCGTCACATTTCCCCGTCAGTCAACTTTGTTATCGCTAATGTTTCAAGAATAAAAACAAAATATCCAAAGTCATTGAGACTGTAGCTAGGCGGCAAACGAATAAATCCCGATGAGCTGACTGATGTCAGTGATTCGGGTGCATGAGAGCCGCCAACAACGCTACAGTTTCAAGAACGAAGGATAAGTTTATTTACTGACCTGATGGCCAATAACCCCACCAATAGCCGCGCCGCCTAATGTTCCTAGCGTACTCCCCGTCAATACTGCGCCGCCAACCGCACCGGCACCCGCACCTATTGCGGTGTTACGGTCACGTTTGGACATATTGGAGCAAGCCGTCAGTGACAAGGCCAGCGTGAGCGCCAATGCAGCAGTAGCAAATCGTTTATTGATTATCATCATAATTAATTCTCCTGACGTTAGCTCGGCACGGATAGATCAGGCCACACAAGTTTTAGGCCCATTTACCCTGATATATCCGTGCCAAATTAAAACTACCCTATAAGTATAGGTGCTGCTTTAATTCTAGCTGCCGTCTGTTTTTGTTAATGTTTGGCATAAAAAATGCCGTTTTGCGTTAAATCCAGAGTTAATGCCGGAAAAGTATTTTGTATCTTATGCAACGCAGTATAAGTATCCGCAGATCATTTAATAGGTAAATAGTCCTAATTTGGCGAGTTCACGCTAGTTATTAGGAATAATCGCAGGTTAGCGGCATCAGCACGCTCTGGCTGCTGCCGCAAAAGATATGATTTCCTGCTGCTCGCCTTACTCAATCTGCACTTTCCAGCAGGACTGTACGCAGTTTATAGCCAATTGCCCCATACCTGTTCTTGCCTGTGCCGCTGAAAATGGACGTCATTCAGCTATTCAGGATACAACCATGCTCAACGAACTGAAGCAGCAAGTCCTTGCCGCCAATCTTGCCTTACCACGCCATAATTTGGTGACATTCACTTGGGGAAATGTCAGTGCAGTTGACCGACAACATGGCCTGTTAGTTATCAAACCGTCAGGTGTGGAATACGATGTTATGACGGTGGATGACATGGTCGTGGTGGAGTTAGCCAGCGGCAAGGTGGTGGAAGGGCGCAAGAAACCCTCGTCAGATACCGATACGCATCGTGTGTTGTACCTCAATTTTCCTCAAATTGGCGGTATCGTTCACACACATTCTCGTCATGCCACTATCTGGGCGCAGGCTGGGTTGGACTTGCCCGCATGGGGCACCACGCATGCGGATTACTTCTATGGCGCGATCCCCTGCACCCGCCTGATGACACACGAGGAGATTGCCGGGCGTTATGAATGGGAAACCGGTAATGTGATCGTCGAAACCTTCCATCAGCGGGGCATAACACCGCAAGCTGTGCCAGCGGTGTTGGTTAACTCGCATGGGCCATTTGCCTGGGGAAGCAGTGCGGATAATGCCGTTCATAACGCGGTGGTACTGGAGGAGTTGGCATACATGGGCATCTTCTCACGGCAGTTGAACCCGCAATTGAGTGATATGCAGCCGTGCTTGCTGGACAAACATTATTTACGTAAACACGGTAAGGATGCGTACTACGGCCAGTAGTTAACCCGTGCCAGCCCGTGTTCAATCTTGCACGGGTTTCTCCAGCCACAACACAGAATCAGTGATATCGAGCATTTTGGCCTCAACTTGTGCAATCGCATCATTGATACCTTGATTATAATAATGTGCGCCCAACTCACGGCTGATAAATTGCAGTAGAAATTCTGCGTCAAAATCTTCCAGCTCAATATTGTGCTCTTGCTCCAGATACTCCTGAATTTTACGTGCCATGCGTTGTGTCTGTTCACGCGAGAAGGTGATGTCTGCCACTGTTGTTACTCCGTTATGCGTCTTATTCGCTCAGGATATCGAGCCGTATGCCTTGCGCGATAAGTTGCTGTTGATAATCTTGCGCTAATCGGTGGTCAGTAATCACCCGGCTGATGGCGGAGAGCGGGGTGAGTGAGTTCTGGTGTACCTGACCAAATTTAGAGGCATCAGCCAGAATAATATTTTCAGCGCCTTTAGCCAACACGCTATTAATGACATCTGCGCGCAACATATCACGGCCGGTAAAGCCGGTATCAGCCTGATAGCCATCAATGCCGATGAACGCTTTGCTGAAATGGACGTGGCGCAAGCAGAGCTGCGTCAGCGGGCCAACTATACTGTCGCTTTTCTTCTGATAAATCCCCCCCAGCAAAATGACTTCGCAGGCCGAATCTTTCAACTGGCGGGCGATGTAGCCACTCACCGTAACCAGCGTGATACCGGGCCGCTGTGCCAGGTGATGGGCCAGCAGAGCGTTACTGCTGCCACTTTCAATAAACACGGTTTCACCGTCGTTGACCAACGAGGCGGCATAATTGGCCAGTTTTTGCTTCGTGGCAAAATGCGTCATCATGCGAATATCAACATCATCGCTTTCAAGGGCGAGCGCAGAGCCGTGTATTCGCGTAAGCAGGCCCTGTTTCTCAAGTAAATTGAGATCCTGGCGGATGGTGACCTCTGAAACGCCAGTCGTCTGCGCCAGTTCGCTGACGCTGACACGTTGCCGGTCATTGACGAGCTGTAAAATGGTTTGTTGTCTTAGATTCATGTCATTCCCTGTATGGGTAAGCGCAGTACGATTAATAATACGCTAAGTTTGACAGATAACATCTTGTATTATCGCAATAAAAGCAGTGAAAGCTATAGGTTTTTCATTCCTTTTCTATCCACAGTATAAAGATTAATATCTTTGTTCGAAATTAAATTAACTTTCGAATGAAAGTTAATTGATCGATGTCACGTTATTACCTGCTGGTTAGTCTATGATTGCGGCTAATGATTCTTCATTAATATATTCGCTTAACGATGCCAAACCGGAGGTTCTTATGGAGCTTTATCTCGATACCGCAGATGTTGCCGCAGTTAAACGCCTGGCGCGCGTGTTGCCTTTACAAGGGGTTACCACCAATCCAAGCATTCTGGCTAAAGCGGGCAAACCTATTTGGGAGGTGTTACCGGCGCTGCGCGATGCACTCGGCGGCACAGGGAAGTTATTTGCACAGGTATTGGCCAGTGACAGCGAACAGATGGTATCTGAAGCCATGTTACTGTCGCAGCGCGTGCCGGGCCTGGTCATCAAAATACCAGCAACTGCTGAGGGACTGGCGGCAATTAAGAAATTGAAAACCATGTCGATTCCGACACTGGGTACGGCGGTGTATGGTGCCGGACAAGGCTTGTTGTCAGCACTGGCCGGCGCGGAATATGTCGCGCCCTATGTGAATCGACTGGACGCACAGGGCGGTGATGGTATTGCGATGGTTCGTGAGTTACAGCAATTGCTCACCCTACATGCGCCGGGTGCTAAAGTGCTGGCAGCCAGTTTCCGCACTCCGCGTCAGGTGCTCGATTGCCTGCTGGCGGGTTGCCAGTCGGTCACCATCCCGGTGGATGTGGCAGAACAGTTTATCACCACACCGGCGGTAAAAGCGGCGGTAGAACAGTTTGAACAGGATTGGCAGGGCGCATTTGGCACTACCATCCTGAGTCAGCTTTAGGAGAAAACGCCCGGTAAATAGATTACAGGGCGTTACGTTGTCACTTTATTGTATTAACGTGCGACATCAGCAAGGGCATTTACCCAATTTTCCCGCTTTACTCGGAAAACGTGCATCCAAACAATAGCGGTGAAACTCCCGCTCCGTCATTGGCGGCGTGTCTGGATGCTGGCAGCGCATATGATTGACATAATTACCGTAATCCTGCACGCCAACCATTAGGCGGAAACTTTGCGCTATCCGACGCGCAATCAGGCGAATCCTTGCCCCGCGTGTGGCGGGTGGAGCCTCAGCCAGTATCAGCGGAGTGCAACGTATAATCTGGCGTGAACCTGGCGCTGAAACAGTGGCAGGCCGCAGGCGGTACGGTATTGCACGATTAGCCACGGGCAGTCTCCTCACGGAACACGATTTCAGTCTCATGGGTGGTCGGTTTGCTGGCTTTCAACGCACGACGCCCCACCAACAGGGCTGAAATCAACATCGTCACCGCGACCAGCATAAAGAACGCACACAGCGCCGCGTTGATCTGGTTGTTGAACACGATGGTTTCCATGTCCTTAATGCTCTTGGCTGGCGCGATTAATACCCCTTGCTCAACACCGGCGGAGAATTTCTTCGCTTGTGCCAGGAAGCCAATGCTCGGTTTCTCATGGAATATCTTCTGCCAACCTGCGGTCATTGAGGTAATAAATAGCCAGATGGTGGGCACAATGGTCACCCAGGCATAGCGCTGTTTCTTCATTTTAAACAGCACCACGGTACCTAGAATCAGTGCCATTGATGCCAGCATCTGGTTGCCGATACCGAACAGCGGCCACAGGGTATTAATGCCCCCCAACGGATCGACCACCCCTTGATAAACAAAGAAGCCCCAGCAAGCGACCGCCACGGTGGTGCCAGATAAGTTACCAAACCACGAGCGGTTATTGGCCAGACTTGGCACCACCACGCCGACCAAATCTTGCACCATAAAGCGGCAAGCACGGGTGCCTGCATCGACAGCGGTCAGGATAAACATCGCTTCAAACAGAATGGCAAAGTGATACCAGAATGCCATCATATTGCGGCTATTGAATACTTCGCTGATGATATGGGCCATGCCGACGGCAAAGGTCGGCGCACCGCCCGCTCGCGATAGGATAGAGTTTTCGCCCACATCTTTGGCGATCATCGCCAGAGTTTCAGGGGTAACGACAAATCCCCAACTGTTGATCGCCAATGCCGCACTTTCTACCGTGGTGCCAATCAGTGCTGCCGGTGAGTTCATGGCGAAATAGACGCCCGGATCGATAACTGAGGCACAAATTAACGCCATGATAGCGACGAAAGATTCCATCAGCATCGCACCGTAACCGATAAACCGAGTGTGACTTTCGCGCTCAATCAGTTTGGGGGTGGTGCCACTGGCTACCAGAGCGTGGAAGCCAGAGATGGCGCCACAAGCAATGGTGATAAACAGGAACGGGAACAGGCTACCGGAGAACACTGGGCCGCTACCATCAATAAAGCGAGTGACGGCAGGCATCTTCATTTCAGGCATAGCAAATACAATACCAATCGCCAAACCAATAATGACGCCAATTTTCAGGAAAGTGGATAAATAGTCGCGTGGAGCCAGTAACAACCAAACCGGCAATACGGAGGCAATAAAGCCATAGATAACCAGCACCCAGGTTAGGGTGGTGCCATGCAAGGTAAAGAATGGCCCCCAGTAAGGGTGAGCTGCGATATTACCGCCATAAATGATTGCGGCCATCATCAGCACAAAACCGATTAATGACACCTCGGCAATCTTACCTGGCCGGATAAAGCGCATATAAACGCCCATAAACAGCGCGATCGGGATGGTTGTGGCGATAGTAAATAAGCCCCAAGGGCTGTCAGCGAGGGCTTTAACTACCACCAGTGCCAGCGCAGATAAGATGATAATCATCACCCCCAATGCGCCCAACATAGTAATAACCCCAGCAAATGCGCCCAACTCTTGCTTTGCCATTTCCCCAAGCGATCGGCCATCACGGCGGGTAGAGATAAACAGGATCAGGAAGTCTTGCACTGCTCCGGCCATCATCACCCCGACCAGAATCCAGATAGTGCCCGGTAAGAACCCCATCTGCGCCGCCAAAATTGGCCCGACTAGCGGCCCGGCTCCGGCGATCGCCGCAAAGTGGTGACCGAACAGCACCCACTTATTGGTTGGCACATAGTCCAAACCGTCATTGCGCCGTTCAGCCGGCGTCAGGCGACGGTCATCAAGCTCAAACACATTTTTGGCAATAAACAGACTGTAAAAGCGATAAGCGATGCTGTAACACGCCACCGAGGCAATCACCAGCCAGATGGCATTGACATGCTCACCACGGCTCAGTGCCAGCATGGCAAAAGCGAATGCACCAATTAACGCCACTGTCAGCCATATGACGGTGCTCTTTATGTTCTTCATGGGTAACAACTCCTTCGTTATGTTCGGGGTAAACCCGTCATCAGCACCCGTTTTGGGAAAAAAGATGCAAACCGTTAGTTAACATAGGAGCTTTGATGTGAAAAAAAAGATGCGGAAGTAAAAACTGTGATCAGTAAATGACTTTAGCGTAACATTCAGTATTGTTTGCTTACATTTTATGACGGCGATCGGCGCAAGTTGGCGAGGGGCATAACGTGGAATTAAACGGGATAATTAAAAAAAACCGTGGGATGTTGTTACATCTCCACGGGTTGTTACACTGTAACGTTGTTATGTTGGGCCGCCTGCGGCTTAGACCACCGGGCGGGCCACTACATTACGGGTTTCCATCCGCACTTCGGCAATGCGAACCTCTATTTTATCGCTCTGGCTGTAAACTGTTTCACCCTTGATCTGCACCGTGCCGGTTTCCTGGCTGCATACCATTTCATCACGCACCGCATGAATGAACGGTGCCGGGATAAAGGCCACTGCGCCGTTATCCAGTAAGCGCACACGCAGGCCGCCACGGGTAACATCAATAATTTCCGCCGCGAAACGGGTATCGGTGCCCGCTTGTGGTTGCAGATAGCGGGCATATAGCCAGTCGCCGACATCACGTTCAGCCATACGATTCAGGCGGCGACGTTCTGCCAACTGAAGGGTTATCTCATCCTGTGGCTTCTCTGCCTGCTGGCCGCTAATGATGGCTTTGAGCAGACGGTGATTAACCATGTCGCCGTATTTACGAATTGGCGAGGTCCAGGTTGCATAAGCCTCAAGCCCCAGACCGAAATGTGGCCCCGGGGTGGTACTGATTTCAGCGAAGGTCTGGAAGCGACGAATGCGGCTATCAAGGAACTGGGTTGGCAGCGCATCAAGATGACGGCGTAACTCGCAGAAGCCCGGCAGCGTGAGCAGCGCTTGTGGATCGGCCTCAACCCCATTGGCTTGTAGCACTGTCGCGGCTTGTTCAACCAGCGCTGGATCAAATCCGGTATGGACGTTATAAATCCCAAAGCCAAGATTATCACGCAGGGCAATTGCTGCGCAGACGTTAGCGGCAATCATGCATTCTTCAACAATACGGTTGGCGATGCGGCGATGTTCAACAATGATATCCAGCACCTCGCCTTTGTCACCGAGCACAAAGCGATAGTCAGGGCGGTCTTTAAACACCAGAGCGTGCTGTTGACGCCAGCGACTGCGCGCATCACACACCCGTTTTAGCAGCATGACTTGCTCGGCAATATCCGCGTCAGGCGGCTGCCAGCCTGGATTGCCATCCAGCCAGTCGGACACGTCGTCATAAACCAGCTTGGCTTTTGACTCAACCCACGCCGCCGAGAAGCGAATATCTTCACCCAAGGCACCATCGGCGGCAATGGTTACGCGACAAACCAGCACCGCCCTGCGTTGGTTAGGGCGCAAAGAGCAGAGGTTATCGGACAAGTCGCGTGGCAGCATCGGGATGTTAAAGCCCGGCAGATAGTTGGTGAACGCGCGTTTGCGGGCAATTAAATCCAGCTCACTGTTCTCATCGACATAAGCTGTCGGATCGGCGATAGCAATGGTCAGTAGCAAAGAACCGTCACCTTGGTCTTTCACGTACAGCGCATCATCCATATCTTCGGTGCTATTGCTGTCGATAGTGACAAAGTTCAGCGCAGTCAGGTCTTCACGCTCAAGCTCAGTGCCGTGTAAGGCAGATTCGACCATCATGGGAGCTTCACGCTCCAGATTATGGCGCGCCAGTGTGACCCACCACGGGACGAAATGGTCTTCGCCATCGGTGATGAAGGCAGTCAGATCAGCATTAAAAGCCCGATCACCTTTTAACGGGTGGCGGCGCATTTCGGCCACGGCCCAATCACCGTTCTGGAAGTCGTGCGTCAGTTCACGCACCGGACGACATTGAATGGAGTCACGTAGCAAAGGGTGGTCAGGCACGATCGATAAACGATCGTCTTTTCTCTGCACCCGGCCAACAAAGCGCGATAAAAATGGCTCAACCAGTGTTTCCGGCTCAGCAATCTCACGATCTTTATCGGTATGCAAAGTGGCAATAATCCGATCGCCATGCATGACTTTCTTCATCTGTGGTGGCGGAATAAAGTAACTTTTCTGCCCATCTACCTCAAGAAAGCCAAAGCCTTTCTCAGTCCCTTTAACCACGCCTTCAACGCGCGGGGTCTGAGTGTGAAGTTGCTGTTTTAGCTGCGCCAGCAGCGGGTTATCTTGAAACATATCGTCCAGTGAATGGTGTAGTGAGTGGGGTTAATCCGGCTGACAGTTTTACGCGAATCAGTCTCTTCGGGCAAGTGGCATATCACGTAGAGAGACAATTCCGTGTCATGGATAACCATTATCATTGATAAGGTGATATCCATTGATAGTATAAATATATTGCCCTGCCAGATAACGGCGCAGTTTGGCACAACCTGTTAAGCGATGCGCAATGTCTGTGGCGATTGCCAGCGGCGCACGGTAACCGGCACTGATTTCGACGTCGGTGTATGGGTTTGGTCACCCACGCTGGAGAGCGGCACCAGCGGATTGGTTTCCGGGTAATAGGCCGCCAGATTGCCGCGCGGAATATCGTAACTAACCAGTTTAAATCCGCTGACTTTACGGGTAATGCCGTCATTCCACAGTGTTTCAATTTCCACCAAATCGCCATCTTCTAATGCCAGTTCGGCCAAATCTTGCGGATTGATAAACAGCACTTCCCGCTGACCATAAACCCCACGATAACGGTCATCCAAACCATAAATAGTGGTGTTGTATTGATCGTGCGAACGTAACGTTTGTAAGACAAACGGAGCGGCAACGCCAGCCATGTGCGGGAATAGGCTATCTGGCAGCGATGAGGCACAGAACTCAGCTTTGCCACTCGGCGTTGCAAAGCGCATTTCAGCCGCCGCGCTCCCCAGATAGAAGCCCCGGGTTGCGCGCAACGGGCGTTAAAATCATCAAAACCGGGAATGGTTGCGGCGATATGGTCACGGATTAGATTGTAGTCATCGGCTAACGCCAGCCAGTCCAATTTTGCGCCATCAAGCGGCTTTTTAGCGAAAACAGCCTGGGCAATCCCACACACAATGGCGGTTTCAGCGTGTTGCGTTTCTGCCAGCGGTTTACCCACACCTTCAGAGGCATGAACCATACTGAATGAGTCTTCTACAGTAATGTATTGTGAGCCGGTGGCTTGCATATCACGTTCAGTACGCCCCAACGTGGGCAATATTAAGGCATTTGCACCGGTTATTAAGTGGCTACGATTCAGTTTGGTACTGATATGAACGGTGAGCTGACATGTGCGCAAAGCTTGTGCGGTACGCTCGGTATCGGGTGCCGCTGCCGCCAGATTGCCACCTAACGCAATCAGGACTTTTACGTCGCCCCGCAGCATGGCTTCAAGCGCCTCTACCGTGTTGTAACCCGCGCGTTGTGGTGGCGTGAAGCCGAAATGGTTACCCAACCGTTCAAGCATCGCCGCTGAGGGCTTTTCGTCAATTCCCATCGTGCGGTTACCCTGTACATTGCTATGGCCGCGTACCGGACACAACCCCGCGCCGGGTTTACCTAACTGACCGAATAACAACTGAAGATTGGTTAACTCGCGCACGGTGATAACGGAGTGTTTGTGCTGGGTCACGCCCATCGCCCACGTCAGGATAATGCGCTCCGCGTGCTGATAAATATCGGCTGCATGGCGTATTTGTGACTCACTGAGGCCCGATTGCTGAATAATCTGCGCCCACGAGGTGTTATCGACGGCGGTCAGATAGTCATCAATACCCTGAGTGTGTGTGGCAATAAATTCGCCATCGAATAAGCCTGACTCACCCTGTGCCAGCCGTGTGCGATGCGTTTCCAGCAGCGCTTTGACCATACCGCGCACGGCGGCCATATCCCCACCCAGATTAGGTTGAAAATAAGCAGAACTGATGGGGGAGGATTTAGGCGTTAACATCTCAATGGGATTTTGTGGATCGGCGAAACGCTCCAGGCCACGCTCACGTAACGTATTGAAACTTACAATGCGTGCGCCACGTTCTTTGGCATGGCGCAGGCTGTGCAACATGCGTGGATGGTTGGTCCCTGGATTCTGGCCGAAGACAAAAATGGCATCTGCCAGTGCAAAATCCTGCATCCGAATGGTGCCTTTACCCACCCCGATACTCTGTTTAAGCCCGATACCACTGGCTTCATGGCACATGTTGGAGCAGTCAGGGAAGTTATTAGTACCTAACATGCGGCCAAATAACTGATACAAATAAGAGGCTTCATTGCTGGCACGGCCAGAGGTATATAACGCCAACTGATCCGGGTTATCCAGATCAGTAATATGTTGTGCTATCAGCTCAAACGCCGCTTGCCAACTGATCGGTTGATAATGGTCGGTGTGCGGGTTGTAGCGCATTGGATGCGTTATCCGGCCCTGATATTCGAGAAAATAGTCACTTTGCTGGCGCAATGTGGTCAGGCTGTGTTCGGCAAAAAACGGCGGCTCTACCGCTTTGCGGGTAGCTTCCCAACTGACTGCTTTAGCCCCGTTCTCGCAAAAGCTGAAGGTGCTGTGATTATCATCACCCCAGGCACAGCCTGGGCAGTCGAACCCCTTGACCTGATTGACGCGCAGTAGATTGCGAATGTTGTTTAATGCCTGTTTGCTGTCCAGAACAAAACGCGTGGTCGCTTCAAGCGATCCCCATCCCCCAGCCGCGCCGGTATAGGGTTTTATTGCCGATTTAAATTTCATAATAAGCCGCAGGTGCTTTTTTTGTTTCAAACAAGTAACAAAATAATTAATTGTTTGAGTGGATTTTGTCACAAGTCTAGTGGGGCGCGGCGGGGGAGTCTAATCGAATAGTGCGATCACCACATCAAGCGGGCTTATCGTGAGAAATAGAGCGACAAAGAACTCAACATTGATGCTAAGGCCGAACCAAGGGCAAACGTGCTGTTCGGGGCATCACCGCGTAAACTGCCGGCGCGCCCGCCTTGGGTGCGCCGACTTGATGATTAAGTTGTCACCGTGCGCATATTAATGCTCTGGATAGACCTTCTCTTTAAACTCGCATAAATCCTCAATAATGCATGAACCGCAGCGTGGCTTACGGGCAATACAGGTATAGCGGCCATGCAGGATAAGCCAATGATGGCAATCGAGTTTAAATTCTGCTGGCACCACTTTGAGAAGTTTGGCTTCAACCTGATCAACATTGCTGCCTGGAGCAAAGCCGGTACGATTACAAACACGGAATATATGGGTATCCACTGCAATGGTTGGCCAGCCAAAGGCGGTATTCAGTACCACATTGGCGGTTTTGCGCCCCACACCGGGCAGGGCTTCGAGTGCTGCCCGGTCTTCCGGCACCTCACCCTGATGCTTTTCCAGCAGAATACGGCAGGTTTTAATCACATTCTCAGCTTTGGTATTAAACAAACCAATAGTTTTGATATATGACTTAACACCATCCACACCTAAATCCAGTATCGCTTGAGGCGTATTGGCCACCGGATAAAGTTTGGCGGTGGCCTTGTTGACACTCACGTCGGTGGCTTGGGCTGACAGCAGTACAGATATCAGCAGCTCAAAAGGTGAGGTGTAGACCAGTTCGGTGGTGGGGTGCGGGTCGTTATCCCGCAGGCGGGTCAGAATTGCGACACGTTTCTCTTGGTTCATAAGGCTTTCTCAGCATCTCCATCCTGAAGTTGCGGCGTAGCCGCCAATGATCGGGCTTTACGCGCTTTGATTTTTTCGTCGATGACATATTTACCCGCCAGCAGTAACCCGAGGCCAATAAAAGCCCCCGGTGGCAGCATCGCCAGCAGGAATGGGCTGTCCAGATGCAGAACGTCAATACGTAGCACTTTTGCCCAGTCGCCCAGCAGCATATCGGCACCGTCGAATAAAGTACCGTTCCCCAGAATTTCACGTAACGATCCTAGCACGAACAATGCACCGGTTGCGCCAAGCCCCATTGCCAGCCCATCCAGCGCCGATAAACCAACCGGGTTCTTAGCTGCGTAAGCCTCAGCGCGGCCAATAACGATACAGTTAGTGACAATCAGCGGGATGAATATCCCCAGTGATTGATATAAACCAAAGGCATAGGCATTGATCAGCATTTGTACCGTGCTGACCACTGAGGCAATAATCATCACGTAAATAGGAATACGGATTTCATTTGGTACCCAACGGCGCAGGGCTGACACGGCGGTATTGGTACACACCAACACCAGTGTGGTGGCTAAACCTAGCCCCAGAGCATTGGTCGCGGTAGACGAGACGGCTAACAGCGGGCAAAGCCCCAGCAATTGCACCAGTGCGGAGTTATTTTTCCATAACCCCTGCGCCAACAGATCTTTTGCTTCACTCATGGATTGCCTCCGCAAGGGGGTAAGTTTGCGAGTTTCATGGGCAGCGTCTCCAGATACAGCGTGGTATTCTTCACGGCTTTCACCACCGCGCGAGGGGTGATGGTGGCACCGGTAAACTGATCATAACGGCCACCGTCTTTCTTCACCGCCCAGCGTTTATCTTGCTCACCGGCCACATGTTGCCCGCTGAAATGAGAGATCCAATCTGAAATGCGGATATCGATTTTATCACCAAGGCCCGGCGTTTCATGGTGCTCAACGACGCGACTGCCCAGCACGTTACCGTGGAAATCTGCGCCAACCAATAATTGGATAGCACCAGAGTAGCCATCAGGGGCTGTAGTCTCGATGGCGGCAGCCACCGGCGTATCGCCTCGGCGCGCCAGATAGAGCCGGTGGGGGGCCATATTGCCGAGTGCAATATCAGTGACAACGTAACATTCCCCTTGCATGTCATTATCATAAAATTCTGCTGGAACCACCTGATCCAGCAACGCTTTTTGTTGCAGGGCGGCTTGATGAGCAATGGTATTTTCGGTCAATGCGTTAACCACGGCGGTTAATCCGGTCGCACCTGCGGCAAACAATGCCAGCGTGATGCCGTGACGCTTCATGGTTTTGAGCATAACGGCTCCTTATTTATGTCCATAGACGCGTGGTTGGGTGTAGTGATCAATCAGCGGAACCGTAATGTTAGCCAGTAACACAGCAAAAGCAACGCCATCGGGATAGCCGCCATAAACCCGGATTAACCACACTAAAATACCGATTAATGCGCCGAAGATCAGGCGTCCCCGTGGCGTGGTGGAGGCGCTGACCGGATCAGTGGCAATAAAAAATGCCCCCAACATGGTGGCACCAGAAAACAGATGCAGCATTGGTGAGGCAAAACTTTGTGGCGCAATCATCCAACTGATGGCCGCACAGCCGGCCAACGCCAGCAGGAAACTGACGGGGATGTGCCAATGGATAGCTTTACGCCACAGCAACAATAGCCCGCCCGCCAGGAAGCCAATATTAACCCATTGCCAGCCTACGCCGCCCAGCGCGCCTGCAAAAATCGGCTGTTGCATCACCTGTTGCGCCGGTTGTGAACGCAGCGCTGTTTTAAAGGTATCGAGCGGTGTGGCCTGGCTGACACCGTCATAACCTATCTGCAATTGATGAATGCCGGCCCCGGTGTGGGTGTAACCGGTGAAAATGGTTGAAAAGGCATCATAAAACCCCACCGGTGTACCTTGTAGCGGCAGTGGCGGCAACCAACTGGTCATTTGCACTGGGAATGAAATAAGTAGAACCACATAGCCGACCATTGCTGGGTTAAACGGATTTTGCCCCAGCCCGCCGTAGAGCTGTTTGGCAATGACAATAGCAAACAGGGTACCTAACACAATCATCCACCACGGGGCCAGGGGCGGCAAACTTATCCCCAGCAGCAAACCGGTGAGCAGGGCGGAGTTATCTTGTAACCGAACCAGCACCGGCTGTCGGCGTAATTGCAAAACCGCCCCTTCTGCCAGCAGAGCGGTAACCACTGCCAGCGCAACTTGAATCAGGCTGCCATAACCAAAAAACCAGGTTTGAGCGATGATGCCGGGGATGCAGGCCAGCATGACCAGCAGCATGATACTGCGAGTACTGCGCTGATTGTGGGTAAAAGGAGAACTGGCAATCTGCAACCCTTTGTTTTGGGACGCTGTTACGGGCCTGAATTTCATGAAATTGCAACCATATGTCGAATATTTATTAGAGTGGTCAAACGCAGCAAGCTACTCTTACCGACGCCAATACACCCAACCGTCAGGGGGATAATATTTTTGCCGCATTCTACCCTATTCGGGCAAGGTGTAATACGTCTTAATCAGTAGGGTTATTATCGCTAATGCGCAGGGGATTAAACCCGCCGTGGTGACGAATAGATATTATTAACCTTTAGATTTAACTTGCAATTCATATCGAGATAGTAACAAACAAATAGTTGAACCGACTGTTCAGATAGCGAAAAATAATTAGGATTATCGCCTGCCTGGCATGTTTAAAATTAGTGGTTTGATAGTAATATTAGTTTCTGTTGATTACTCAATTAACTGTATATTAACAAGTTATTAGCTTTATCAATTGGTGTTGAGAAAAGCATTGGCATAATGATAGATTAATGTAGAGTATGCAGAGTAATTATATATTTAAAGAATAATGAGATGATAAACGACGACATATTATTTATAGAAGAGTTAATTGAATGGATAGAAATTAATTTAGAGAAAAGGCCCACACTGGACGATGTGGCGAAGATTTCTGGATATTCAAAATGGCATCTGCAACGGAAATTTAAAAGTATTGTCGGATTACAGTTGGCTTCCTATATCCGTGGCCGGGTGCTAACCCGAGCGGCAGTGGCATTGCGCATCTCGCGGCGGCCAATCGTCGGTATTTCTGATGAGCTAGGTTTTGACTCGCAACAGACCTTCACTCGCACCTTTAAAAAGCGCTTTGGCGTGACGCCGAACAGTTTTCGCCAGATGGAACACTGGGATGTGCAGGGAATGATCCCCCGGTTTGGTTTCTGCGAAAATTATACGCCAGAAATTAATCGAGTATCGCTAACGGAGCAACAACTGGTTGGTTTTACCCGCCGTTTGAACTTTGATGAACGTAACCATTGCAGCGGCCAACACTCATCCTGCATGGCAATGAAAGATGAAATCTTGCTCGATTTCTTTAAAGAAGTGAACTTCTCCTGCCAGCGCGTTTACTCCATATTCTCTGCCAAGGATTGCCAACAGGGGCAGAATGGCGTGTTTTACTCCACGGCCATCGACAAAGAGAAAAGACATGAAATTCAGGGCAACCGTGAGGTTGATCATATCGTTATCCCGGCGGGCGAGTTTTTATCAATTTCTCATCAGGGCAGTGCCAAAGAGTGCGTAAAGTTCTCGACTTACCTGTTTAATGACGTGCTGCCTAAGTTGCGTAATGACGTTGATAGTGGCATTGAGATGGAAGTTATCGAAATAGACAACTGCCATGCTGAATCTAAGCTGCGGGATATTGCGGTGGTTTACCGTTATCTGATGGCGGTAAATTAACGCCCAGCCCCCAAAGGAGGCGCTGAGCGCGGAGGTTAATCCAGGTTAATCGCCTGTGCTGCTTTTTTGGCTTTAACGCGGGCAATGGCGGCCGCGACGGCTGCTTTACGTGGGTCTTCTTCAAGC